>JAZQCN010000099.1:0-30091 GCA_045546315.1 Clostridia bacterium
CTGGAAGCGGCGCTCGAGCGCGCTGTCCTTTTCAATATGCTTTCTGTATTCCGTCAGCGTGGTTGCACCGAGTACCTGAATTTCGCCGCGTGCCAGCGCCGGTTTTAAAATGTTGCCTGCGCTCATTGCACCGTCAGCATCGCCTGCGCCGACAATGTTGTGCAGCTCGTCAATAACCAAAATGATATTACCGAGCGACTTCGCCTCTTCGATGAGCGCCTTTAAGCGCGATTCAAACTGCCCGCGAAACTGCGTGCCGGCAACGAGTGCGGTAAAGTCGATTAAATATACCTCTTTGTTGTACATCTTTACCGGCACCTGCTTTTCGAAAATGCGAAGCGCAAGACCTTCTGCAATTGCCGTTTTGCCGACACCCGGCTCGCCTAAAAGCACAGGGTTGTTCTTGGTGCGGCGGTTTAAAATCTGTACTACGCGGTCGATTTCCGTTTCTCTGCCGATGACGCGGTCAACGCCGCCCTCGGCGGCTTTTGCGGAAAGGTTGGTGCCGTAGGTATCGAGCATCTTTTTCTTTTTCTGCTTCGGCGCTGTCTTCGTTTTGGCTTTTGCAGTGCCTTTGTCTGCTGCATCGGAGGCTTCCTCGTCTTTTTTCGGGCGTGGAAGATTGCCGAACATCTTGGCAAGAGCCGCCATAGGGGAGTCACCCTCAGCTGCATCCATGCCCTCCATACCGAGCGCATCTAAGCCGCCTTCCTCGTCCATGCCCTCCATCATTGCATTTAACTCGTCATTGAGCGCGCTGATGTCCTCGTCGTTGATGCCCATTTGCTCTACGAATTTATTAATCGGCGCAATACCCATTGCCTTTGCGCAGGCGAGGCACAGTCCCTCGTTGGTCTGCTTTTCGCCTTCGAGCTTGGTAATGAATATTACAGCCTGGTTTTTGTTACATCTGCTGCATAACATATTTAATCACTCCTTATATGCGGAGTCTATTTTACCACAGCTTTGACCGTAAAACAATAAAAAAACGAGTTTATTCATAAAAAGTTTATTACTTTTCGGAATGTAGCTTCACGATTTCACCTTCGAAAATCAAATCGTCGATATCTTTAATCGGCTCCGGCTGCTGTCTCGGCGGTTGTTTTTTCGTCGGCTTTTCCTTTTTCTCTTTCTTGTGTTTCTTTTTGTCCTCCACGCAATCACCTCCAAAATATCCTATTTTTCAGTATATGCAAAACTTCAAGAAAAATTGCAAAACAAAAGCTTCCCGACGGGGAAGCTAAATAGAATTGCACATAACAGGGAAGCTACATATATTTGCGCATATGTGCAATTGCACTTTTTTCAAGACGCGACACCTGCGCCTGGCTGATGCCGATTTCGTCGGCGACCTCCATTTGTGTTTTGCCCTGATAAAAGCGGAGACTTAAAATAAACTTTTCGCGCTCGCTTAAACGCTGCATGGCTTCATTTAAATCAATTTGGTCGAGCCAAAGCTCGTCGCAATTTTTTTCGTCGCGCACCTGATCCATTACATAAAGTGCATCGCCGCCATCGTGATAGACGGGCTCAAAAAGCGAAATCGGGTCTGCGATGGCATCGAGCGCAAGTACGATATCGGCGGCGGGGCAGTCAATGGCTTTGCTGAGCGCCTCGATGGTCGGCTCCTTGCCGAGCTTTGCCGTAAGTGCTTCCTTTGCCGTGAGCGCTTTGTAGGCGATGTCGCGCAGAGAGCGGCTGACGCGAATGGTGTTGTTGTCGCGCAAATGCCGGCGCACCTCGCCGATAATCATCGGCACGGCATAGGTTGAAAATTTAACCATAAAATCCAAATTGAAATTGTCGATGGCCTTGATTAAGCCGATGCAGCCGATTTGAAACAAATCGTCCATATTTTCGCCGCGCCCGGCGAAGCGCTGGATGACGCTGAGCACCAGGCGAAGATTACCTTCGATAAATTCCTCGCGTGCCGCTGTGTCGCCGGCTTTGATTCTTTTTAAAAGCTCAAGCTTGCGCTCGGCGCTCAAATTCGGCAGCTTTGCTGTGTTTACACCGCAGATTTCCACTTTATTAAACATCGTCAACCCTCCATTGTCGGTTATGTAGCGGTGTGTGCTCTGTAAATATTTTGAACCGAATTTGAATGGCTTATTCTACGAAAGTCTTAAAATTTCTTTTTTGAGTCTGGAAATGATTTTCTTTTCCAGACGCGAAATATAGGACTGCGAAATGCCGAGCAGGTCTGCAACCTCCTTTTGTGTGCGCTCGTCTGCACCGTCGAGCCCGAAGCGCATCGTCATAATTTGCTGTTCGCGGCGGTCTAATTTGGCAATGGCAAGGCGCAAAAGCTGGCGATCGGTTTCTTCCTCTAAGTTGCGGTTGATGATATCGCCGTCCGTGCCTAAAATATCGGACAGTAAAAGCTCGTTGCCGTCCCAATCGACATTGAGCGGTTCGTCGATGGAAATTTCGGTTTTGGAATTGCTTGTTTTGCGCAGCTGCATTAAAATTTCGTTTTCTATACAGCGCGAGGCGTAGGTTGCAAGCTTTATATTCTTTTGCGGGTCAAAGGTGTTGATTGCCTTAATCAGCCCGATGCTGCCGATGGAGATTAAATCATCGATGCTGATGTTTGTGTTTTCGAATTTGCGCGCAATGTAGACCACGAGCCGTAAATTGCGCTCGATGAGCGTGTTTTTCACCGCTGCGGTTTCCTGCCCGAGGCAGAGCTTTGCAAGCAGTGTTGCCTCCTCCTGTGCGCTCAGTGGCGGCGGCAGGGTTTCCGTGGTGCCGATGTAGTAGACCTCGTCGGTAAAAAGTGCGTAGAGCGTGTGCATCAAAAGCGAAGATGCCTGTCTGGTTTTGCGCTTAAGCGTCTGCAGTATGTTCATAATAACCTCCTTGTATACATGCCGGATGCAAAAGCGCCCGGAATTGGTTTTCATAGCTGAGCTGCACAGATGTGAGTGCAAGCATGGCACGGACCTCGCTGCCGTCGATGCTTATGTGCGCAGGGCGCAGAACCGGCAAAAGCTTCGTTTCGCCCGTGAGCGTGCGGTAGGGGATGCGACGAAGTGGAGCTGTGTCTGTATGTATGCTGTCTGCCTCCGCAATAACCACGGGTAAGCCCGTTACCGTATCAAACAGCGCATTGCCGGTGTCTAAAAGTGCGGGTATGCAGTAGTGCTCCTGCCCGATTTCAAATTCCAGCCTATGCAGAGCGCGGCGCCGCTGTATGCAAAAGGCAAGCATGTGCTCGAAGGCGTATAAAAGGGTATACACTGCCGAAAAGCCGGCAAGTAAGATATACACCGGCACATGCCAGTAAAACACGCCGCTTTTTAAAACTGCGCCGGTTTTGATGCCGAGTGGCGTCATAAAAAACAGTGCATAGCAAGCACCGCCCGAAAGAAGCGTTGCACAGAAAAAGACGGTTGTGCAGCGCAGGAAGCGGCGCAGCGTACAAAATCGAAATGCAATGCATAGCATTACAAGCGCTGTTAAAATGCGCAGCACCGCCCCTTGCAGAAAGGATAGCACGGGAAAAAAGGAGAGACAGGCATACATGCTGCCAAGCAGCGCGGAGACAAGGCGCCGCCAACGCCGCAGGCCGGTGCGCACGAGCTTTTCGGTGACCTCAAGCAAAAACAGGTTTGACAGAAAATTGGTTAAAAACAAAACATCTAAATACACCGTGATTTGCACCTGCGTCACCTCCCGGGCATTATTTTACGAAAGTTTTTGCGTAAAAAATGTAGAAAAAAGAGCAAGTGACGCACTTTTGACTCGACAGAGCGCTCGAAAAACGAACATTTTCTTTTGAAAGCACACAAAAAAGCGCCCCTTCGCCGTGCAGCGAAGGGACGCTTTTGTAGGAATTCGTCGTAAAATTTTAATAGCCGAGCGCTTCATCAATCAAAATAACCTTGATTCTGTCCTTGTTGCGCTGGCGAGCGCAAATCACATAATCTGCACAGATGCGCTTGTCGGATTTGCAGCCGTCAGCGATGCTGCAGCCCGGGGTGTCGAGCGCGAAGCAGTGCCCCGTTTTTGCGCAGTAGGTATCGCAGCCGAGGCGCTTGGCATTTTTCGGCGCGGCAACGGTCTTTACGCGGAGGTGTGCCGCCTCGATATCCTTGACAATCTTGTTTTTGCCGACGAGCAGAATGACGGAGGCAGGGCCGAATAAAATCGGTGCAACGCGGTTGGCATTGCCGTCTACATTGAAGATTTCGCCGTTTTCCGTTACGGCATTTGCACCGGAAATGTACACATCTGCCGTCAGTGCGCGCAGCATCACATTTCGGATGCCGTCGGCATCCAGACCGGCTTCGTAGCGGTCGAGGTAGTTGTACTCGCCGCTTTTGAGCAGCTCCAAAACGCCGCACTGCGACAGCGTAACCGAGCCGCCGACCGATACGCTTACACCTGCAGGCAAAAGCGATTTTAATACAGCTAAAGCTTCGGCGGCATCCTTTGCGGTATAGACCGCCATATTATTTTCGATTAAAGCATTTTTTACTTTTGTAAAGTCCATATTTTTCACCTCTTGGTAATAGTATACAAGAAATGGAGAAAAATTTCAATTCTTATTCTCCAGAATGGGGAAAATCGTTGGCTGTACTTGACAGCGGTGCGCATTTTAGTGTAAAATGTTCTTATTATTTTTATAGTGGGATATTATATAGTATTCCGGGAAAAGGGTGTATGTTTATGTTTTTGATTAAGCGCAAGGAAAGCCTGAATCCGACGGTTTCTTTGATGGAAATCGAAGCGCCGCTCGTGGCGCGCAAGGCGCAGGCAGGTCAGTTTATTATTTTGCGTGTGGATGATGAAGGTGAGCGTATTCCGCTGACGGTTTCCGATTATGACCGCGAAGCAGGTACGGTAACCATTATTTATCAGATTGTCGGCGCAACCACCAAAAAGCTCGATGCAAAAAAAGCAGGCGAGTATATTGCAGACTTTGTCGGTCCGCTCGGGGTTGCTTCGCATACGGAAGGTCTTAAGAAGGTGGCTGTTATCGGCGGCGGTGTCGGCTGTGCGATTGCATACCCGATTGCAAAGAAGCTGCATAAGCAGGGTGCGGAGGTGCACTCTATTGTCGGCTTCAGAAATAAGGACCTTGTGATTTTAAAGGAAAAGTTTGAAGAAGTCAGCGATGTGTTCAAGATTATGACCGACGATGGCTCCTGCGGCGAAAAGGGTCTTGTAACGGATGCGCTTAAAGCGCTGATTGACGGCGGCGAAAAATACGATGAGGTTATTGCCATCGGTCCGCTGATTATGATGAAGTTTGTATGCAAGCTCACAAAAGAGTACGGCATTAAGACGATTGTCAGCATGAACCCGATTATGATTGACGGTACGGGTATGTGCGGCGGCTGCCGCTTAACTGTCGGCGGGGAAACAAAGTTTGCCTGCGTAGATGGTCCGGACTTTGACGGTCACTTAGTGGATTTCGACGAAACGATGCGCAGAGCCGCAATGTATAAGGAATTTGAAAAGCACAGCTATGAAGATACATGTAATCTTTTAAATAAGGAGGTTGAGTAAGCGATGCCGAATATGTCCCCGAAGAAAAACGAAATGCCGACGCAGGCGCCGGAAATTCGTAGTAGAAATTTCGATGAAGTCGCATTAGGCTACACACTGCAGCTTGCAGAGGACGAGGCAGAGCGCTGTCTCAACTGCAAGCATAAGCCGTGCGTAAGCGGCTGCCCGGTGCAGATTGACATTCCGGGCTTTATCAGTAAGATTAAAGAAAAGGATTTGGAGGGCGCATATGATGTGATTTCCAAGTCGAGCTCCCTTCCGGCGGTTTGCGGCAGAGTTTGCCCGCAGGAATCGCAGTGCGAGAAAAACTGCGTTCGCGCTATCAAAGGCGAGCCGGTCGGCATCGGTCGTCTGGAAAGATTTGTTGCTGACTACCATATGGCAAACAACACAAAAGCACCGGTAAAGCCGGAGGCGAATGGTCATAAGGTAGCGATTGTCGGCGCAGGTCCGGCTGGTCTTACCTGTGCAGGTGACCTTGCAAAGAAGGGTTATGCCGTAACCGTATTTGAAGCGCTGCATGTTGCAGGCGGCGTGCTTGTATACGGTATTCCGGAGTTCAGACTCCCGAAGGAAATCGTAAGAAAAGAAATTGATGGTCTTAAGGCACTCGGCGTTGAGGTGTGCACGGATATGGTTATCGGTAAGGTGCTCTCTGTTGACGAGCTTCTGGAAGACGGCTATGAGGCAGTATTTATCGGCTCCGGCGCAGGTCTGCCGCGCTTTATGAATATCCCGGGCGAAAACTTAAACGGCGTATATTCCGCAAACGAGTTTTTAACCCGTGTAAACCTGATGAAGGCGTACAAAGCAGGTAGCGCAACACCGGTGAAGAAAATCAAAAACGCAGCCATTGTCGGCGGCGGTAATGTTGCAATGGACGCTGCACGCTGTGCAAAGCGCCTCGGTGCGGAGAATGTATACATCGTATACCGCCGCTCGATGGACGAAATGCCGGCGCGCCGCGAGGAAGTAGAGCACGCAGAGGAAGAGGGCATTATCTTTAAGACGCTCAATAACCCGGTGGAAATCCTCGGGGATGAAAACAGCGTCGTAAGTGGAATCAAGTGCGTGGAGATGGAGCTTGGCGAGCCGGACGAATCCGGCAGACGCAGCCCGATTGTCAAGGAAGGCAGCGAGCACATCATTGATGTAGACTGCGTTATTATGTCCATCGGTACTTCGCCGAATCCGCTGATTCGCAATACAACCGAAGGCCTTGAAACCAACAAGCGCGGCTGTATCATCACCGAAGAGGAAACCGGTCTTACCTCCCGCGAGGGTGTGTATGCCGGCGGTGACGCCGTAACCGGTGCCGCAACCGTAATTCTTGCGATGGGCGCAGGTAAAAATGCCGCAAAGGCAATTGATGAATATATTCAGAATAAGTAAGACGAAGGACACATTCCTGTTGGGATGTGTCCTTTTTATATCTAACAAAATGACAAATATACCACGCAAAAATCTATGTACAATTTTCATTGCTTGCGATATAATAATGAAAAAGCTTTGGGAGGAGATAAAATGGCAATACGAATAGACAAAGAAAACAAAATCTTTTATTTGGAAACGCCGAATACGAGCTATATTATCGGGATTTACAAAGACAAATATCCGATACATATGCACTATGGTAAAAAGATTGAAGCAATGCCGTGCATCGAGGAAACGATGCAAATCGGTAAGCGCGGCTTTTACTGTACGGAGGAAATTAACGGCGAGGCAATCTGCCCGGAATTTTTGCCGCACGAGTATCCGATGTTCGGCGCACCGGACTTGAGAAATCCTGCATTTCACGCAATTTACGCCGACGGCAGCTGTGTCGGTGATTTTCGCTATGACGGCTATAAGACGGAAGCGGGCAAGCCGAAGCTTGAAGGCCTGCCGGCAACTTATACGGAAGCGGAATCGGAAGCAGATACGCTGTACATTTATTTAAAAGACAGCGTAACAAATGTGCGTATTGCGCTTTGCTATACCGCATTTAATACGGTAGACGCCATTGCACGCAGCGTGCGCATCGAAAATGGCGGGGAAGATGAAATTGACATTCGCTCTGCTTTAAGTATGAGTATGGATATGGAGGGCTACGATTTTGAGCTTCTGCATTTAGACGGCTCGTGGGGCAAGGAGCGCCATATTGTAAAAACAAAGCTGACGACCGGCAATTTCGGCATCGACAGCAAGCGCGGCGCCAGTGGGCATATTCACAATCCGTTTATCGCACTTGTAGGTAAGGACGCAAATGAGCAGCAGGGCGAGGTCTATGGCTTTAGTTTGGTCTACAGCGGCAATCATACCGCACAGGTCTATGTCGACGATATGGAGTTTTCGCGTGTGCAGCTGGGCATCAATCCGTTTAATTTTTCGTGGAAGCTTGCCCCGGGCGAAGCATTTCAGGCGCCGGAGGCAGTTATGGTTTACTCCGATGCAGGTCTCGGCAAAATGAGCCGTACCTATCATAAGCTCTACCGCGAGCGCCTTGTGCGCGGCAAATACCGCGATATCGAGCGCCCGGTATTGCTCAATAACTGGGAGGCAACCTATTTTAACTTTACGGAAGCGCAGATTTTAGAGATTGCGAAAAAGGCAAAGAGCGTCGGCGTGGAGCTGATGGTTTTAGACGATGGCTGGTTCGGCGTGCGCAATAACAGCCTAAGCGGTCTCGGTGACTGGTTTGTGAATACGGACAAGCTGCCGGATGGTATTGACGGTCTAGCAAAAAAGATTAACGATATCGGATTGAAATTCGGTCTTTGGTTTGAGCCGGAAATGGTATCGCCGGACAGTGATTTATACCGCGCACATCCGGATTGGTGCATCCATGTGCCGGGCAGAGGTCGAAGCCTTGGCAGAAACCAGTGTATTTTAGACTTGACACGCACAGAGGTGCGTGAGTACATACTTTCCTTTATGCGCAAGCATTTGTCGGAGGCAGCAATTTCATATGTAAAATGGGATATGAACAGAAGTATGTCTGAGCCGTATTCTGCATCCTTGCCGCCGGAAAAACAGGGCGAGTTTTCGCACCGCTATATGCTCGGCGTGTATGAAATTTTAGAAACACTGACTACAGAATTTCCGGATGTGCTCTTTGAGGGTTGCTCCGGCGGTGGCGGCAGATTTGATGCAGGTATGCTGCATTATTTCCCGCAGTACTGGACAAGTGATGACTCGGATGCAATCGAGCGCCTCTATATCCAGCACGGTACCTCGATGGTGTATCCTTTCTCGACCATGGGTGCACATGTGTCTGCTGTGCCGAATCATCAGGTGTACAGAGTTACACCGATTGAAACGCGCGGCGATGTAGCGCTTCCGGGGCAGTACGGCTTTGAGTTGGATTTAAATAAACTCTCCGACGAAGAGATTGAAACTGTAAAGGCGCAGATTGTGCGCTATAAAAAGCTCGGCAGCATATTGCATCGCGGTGATTTGTACCGCCTGGCATCACCGTTTGAAAACAGACACTGCGCATGGGGCTTTGAAAGCGAGGACAAAAATACAATTGTGCTGATTCAGTGCAGCATCACCGGCAGACCGCACAGCGCTCTTTATCGCATCATACTGCCGATGGCGCAGGAGGGTGCAACCTACAAAACCGAGGACGGCACGGTTTATGCCGGCGACTACCTCAAAAACCACGGCATCCAGTTTGTGGACAGCAAGGACTTCGTGACGAAGGTTATCGTGTTTGAAAAGCAGTAATAGGATATTAAAAAAACGGTAGATTCTGATAGAATCTACCGTTTTTTAACAAATGACCACGCAAATGGTGCGTAAAGGCGGAAGAAAAGGCAATTTGCTCAGCCTGCGCACAAATTGGGATTTGTCAAATTCTTATTTAGCGGCATTTTGTTTTGCGGTGTTGATAGAGGAGATAAGCATCACTCTGATGCTTGTGCATTTTGAGTCAAGCCTTTTGTATAAAGCTTCTTCAATGTAATTCGTTTTAAAGAGGAGTTCTAACCAATATCCAGTTTCATTAGACTCTTACAGAGCAATTTGAAGTTTTGCAATGAAATCAGCAGAGCCATGCGCATAATGAGCCTCTCGTATATTTGCGCCGATTGATGTTCCGCTTCTTCCGATTTGGTTGGAAATAATGCTTTCTTTTTTTGATTTTAACGCTTTAACAAGATTTATGATTTCTACAGCAAAATCCATAGATTGAAGAGATAATTTGTCCTCACGCATTTAAAGCACCTGCCTTCGACGCCAAGTATATCATAAAAATCATGGTTTGTAAATGAAGTATTTGCTTCGCAAATATGAAGTAGTGGCTTTGCCACTATGAAGCAAATCCGCTTTGCAGATTTTATGAAGCGAAGCGTTCAAAATGTGCCGTAAGGCACGCTTCATTGCCGAAGGCAACTTCATTAGCGATAGCGACTTAATGTTCCGAAGGAATGCTTCATTGAAAAAAGCACTTCTTACGAAGTGCTTTTTTCTGGTGCTCGAGGCCGGGGTCGAACCGGCACGGGTATCACTACCCACGGGATTTTAAGTCCCGGGCGTCTGCCTATTCCGCCACTCGAGCAAAATTGCTACTCGAATATACTACCACAAATTGTTCGCCTCGTCAAGTGAAATTATTGAATTTTCTGCAAAAGTTGTATTTCTTTTTCCGTAAGGGGGCGCATTTTGCCCTCTTCGAGCGCAGAATCGAGGCAAATACCGCCCATAGAAAGGCGCTTTAGCGTCAGTACCTTTTTGCCGACTGCTTCGAACATACGCTTTACCTGGTGGAATTTGCCTTCATAAATCGTAAGCTCGATATCGCTTTCTATACCGCTGTTTAGAATATGCAAATCGCCCGGCATACATACATAGCCGTCGTCTAAGGTGACGCCCTTTGCAAAAACATCGGCATCCGCCTGCGTAACCGCACCGGCAATGTGTGCGCTGTAGGTTTTGGCGACGCGATGCTTCGGCGAAATCATTTTGTGTGCAAGCTGACCGTCGTTGGTTAAAAGCAGAAGCCCGGTCGTATCAATATCCAGTCTGCCGACGGGGAAGACCTCGAAATGCTTATAAGCATCCTCCACCAAATCAATCACAGTCGGGAGATGGTTGTCATAGGTTGCGCTGACAACGCCTGCCGGCTTGTTGAGCATCAGGTAAATATATTTTTGATACACAAGCACTTCGCCGTTTGCGCATACGGTGTCAGTATTTTCGTCGATATGCAAAGCTGCATCACGCACTGCTTTGCCGTTTACGCTGACGCTGCCGCTTTTTAAAAGCGCCTTTACCTCTTTTCTTGTGCCGATGCCGCAATCACATAAAAACTTATCAATTCGCATATACTTTCTCCTGCTTGCTTGTTTTTGTATATTTTACCACAGAAAACAAACCTTGTCTATTCTTAACAAAAAATTTACAAAACATTGTATTGCGTTTTTGAAAAGCTTGTGATATAATAATGAAAATTAGATTGGAGGAAAAACTATGACAGATGTAAAGAAATTCAACGGTCAGTCTTTGGGCGAGGAGATTGGAAATGCAATCACACACGGCGTCGGTGCGGTGCTTGCTGCACTTGCAACGGCGGCACTGATTGTGCGTGCTTGCTTCGTCAGCGATGTGTACGGCATCGTCAGCGCTGCTATCTACGGTTTTACGATGATTGTGCTGTTTGTGATGTCGACGCTCTACCACGCATTAACGAATAAAAAGGCAAAAAAGGTCTTTCAGGTGTTTGACCATTGTTCAATTTTTCTGTTGATTGTCGGTACCTACATTCCGATTTCGCTTGCGATGATTCGCGGTGCACTCGGCTGGACACTGTTCGGCATCGAGGTCGGACTCGGCGTGCTCGGCATTGTGTTGAATTCTCTTAGTGTTGCCAAGTGGCACAAGCTGTCCCTGGTGATGTATGTGCTGATGGGGTGGTGTGTGCTGATTGCCGTATTTCCTGTGGCGAAAATACTCGGCGCGAATTTGCTCGCGTGGTCGCTTTTGGTTGGCGGCGGCGTTGCGTATACCGGCGGTATTGTATTTTATCGGGCTGCGCGACCGCGTTATATGCATATGATTTGGCACTTTTTTGTGATTTTAGGCGCAGCATTGCATTTTGCATTTACCTATTTGTATGTGCTGCCGCTCAGGTAATCGGCATCGAAGCAATTGTATAACGCAGTAAAAGGAGAAGAAAATGGACAAAATCAGAATTGTAGCAGATTCGGCGGCGGATATGCTTTGTGCTGAGGTGGCGGATTTTATGAGCGTGCCGATGAAGCTGATTACAGATGAAAAAGAATTTATTGACGATGCGGCCCTGGATGTGGACGCAATGGCTAATTATTTTGCCGGCTATAAGGGTAAAAGTAAAAGCTCTTGCCCGAATGTATCGGATTGGATTGAAGCCTTCGGCGACGCAAAGTATGTGATTTGCGTCACGATTACAAGCAATCTTTCCGGCAGCTATAACGCAGCCTGCACAGCAAAGCAAATTTATGAATCGGAGCATGAGGGCAGACAGGTATTTGTTTTAGACACGCTGACGGCAGGACCGGAAATGAAGCTTGTGATTGAAAAGGTGCAGTCCTGTATCAAAGAAGGTATGCCCTTTGCGCAGATTTGCAGTAAAATCCGGGAATACATCAAAAGCACCGGTCTTTTGTTTATGCTTAAAACCATGAAAAATCTGGCGAACAACGGCAGAGTATCGCCGCTCGTTGCCGGCATTGCCGGCTTAGTCGGCATCCATGTTGTCGGCAGGGCGAGCGCGCAGGGCGACTTGGAGCCTTTAAATAAGTGCCGCGGTGAAAAGAAAGCACTTGAGGCAATCGTCAAGCGCTTGCAGGCAGAAAGCCTGCAGAACGGCAAGGTGCATATTGCGCACTGCAATAACCTTGCGGCGGCGGAGATGCTGAAAGGGCGCATTGCCGAATGCTTGCCTGCGGTGCAAACCGTGATTTACAGATGCAGAGGTCTTTGCAGTTTTTATGCAGAGCAGGGCGGCCTTTTAATCGGATATGAAAAAGCGTAAGCTTTTACGAATGTTTTTAAATAAATAAAAAAAGAAGCAGATCAGCACGCGATCTGCTTCTTTTTTGATGGCTGCAGGCTCAAATTCAGAGCTTGATTACATCCATCAGGGCATGCAAAAGCCCTCCAATGTCGAATTCGAGGGCTCTTGACATAGCTCAATTTTTTGAGCGCTTGTTTATTGTACTATAACGAAATTCATCTGTCTATTGGCAAAATGTACAATAAAAAAATTTATTTTTGGACAAGTTGCGAAAAAATGACACAACCGGCTATAATTGCACATAAACGGCGTTGTAGAGCGAAAGCTTCGACCTACAAGATGTAGTGTTATGCTAAAAAATCTTGTTTTTGATTCCACAAAATGTAAATCTGCACCTAAAAAGAAAAAAGGAAAAAATTTTTATTGAATTTCGGCATTTGTTAAAGTATAATTAAATTAATATACACAATTTAGGAAAGGGAAACGGAATGTTTTACGGGTAATTTTGTATGATTATGATTATCAAAAAAGACGGTACCGCGGAAGAGTATAATTTAGATAAAGTTGTTACTGCAGTGCAGAAGTCTGCCTTCCGCGCTTTGATTACATTTTCGGAAGAGGATTTGCGCAAAATCTGCGTGTTTGTCGATGGACGCGTGAAGAATATGGGCAAGACGGAAATCCATATTTCCGAAATGCACAATATTGTTGAAAGTGCGCTCGATTTGGTGAATCCGGTCGTTGCAAAAAGCTACCGTGACTACAGAAACTACAAGCAGGATTTTGTACATATGCTCGACGAGGTATATCGTAAGAGCCAGGCGATTATGTACATCGGTGACAAGGAAAACTCCAACTCCGACTCGGCGCTTGTTTCGACAAAGCGTTCGCTGATTTTCAATCAGCTGAATAAGGCGCTGTATCAGAAGTTTTTTATGACGGTTGAGGAGCTGCAGGCTTGCCGCGAGGGTTATATTTATGTGCATGATATGTCTGCGCGCCGCGATACAATGAACTGCTGCTTGTTCGATGTAAAGCGCGTTTTAGAGGGCGGCTTTGAAATGGGTAACCTTTGGTACAACGAGCCGAAAACGCTCGATGTTGCCTTTGATGTTATCGGTGATATTGTGCTTTCTGCTGCGAGCCAGCAGTACGGTGGCTTTACTGTGCCCGAGGTGGATAAGATTTTAGCGCCGTATGCGGAAAAATCCTATAAAAAGTTTTATGACAGATATATCGAGCTCGGTTTAAGCGAGGAAAAGGCACGCGAGGAAGCGGAAAAGGATATCACCAATGATTTTCTGCAGGGCTTCCAGGGCTGGGAATATAAGTTTAATACGGTTGCCTCCAGCCGCGGCGACTACCCGTTTATTACAATGACCGCCGGCATTGGCACAGAGAAATTTGCCAAAATGGCAACAAAGCTGATGCTCGAGGTGCGCCGCAAGGGGCAGGGCAAGAAATGGTGCAAAAAGCCGGTGCTTTTCCCGAAAATCGTGTTCCTGTACGATGAAGAGCTGCACGGACCGGGCGGCGAACTCGAAGATGTATTTGAGGCAGGCATCGAATGCTCAAGAAAAACAATGTATCCGGACTGGCTGTCGCTGACAGGGGAAGGCTATGTTGCAGGTATTTATAAAAAGTATAAAAAGGTCATTTCGCCGATGGGCTGTCGAGCATTTTTATCCCCGTGGTATGAACGCGGCGGTATGAAGCCGGCAGATGAAGAAGATACACCGATTTTCGTCGGTCGCTTTAACATCGGTGCAGTCAGCCTGCATTTGCCGATGATTTATGCAAAGGCGCAGAAGGAAAGCAAGGATTTTTATGAGGTGCTGGATTATTACCTGAACTTAATCCGTCAATTGCATATTCGTACCTATGACTACTTAGGGGAAATGCGCGCATCCACCAACCCGCTCGCATACTGCGAGGGCGGATTTTACGGCGGCAATTTGGGCATTCACGACAAGATTAAGCCGCTTTTGAAGGCGGCAACGGCATCGTTCGGTATTACGGCGCTCAACGAATTGCAGCAGCTCCACAACAAACATTCGCTTGTAGAGGACGGCAATTTTGCAATTGAAGTTATGGAGTATATCAATAAGCGTGTGAATGAGTTTAAGGAAGAGGATGGAAATCTCTATGCGCTCTACGGTACACCGGCAGAGAGCCTTTGCGGTCTGCAGATTGAGCAGTTCAGAAAGAAATACGGCATCATCGAAAATGTTTCCGACCATCCGTATGTATCCAACAGCTTCCACTGCCATGTGTCGGAGGATATCACGCCGATTCAGAAGCAGGATTTGGAAAAGCGTTTCTGGGATTTGTTAAACGGCGGCAAGATTCAGTATGTAAAATATCCGATTGACTACAATGTAGAAGCCGTAAAAACACTGGTGCGCCGCGCAATGGCTATGGGCTTTTATGAGGGCGTAAATCTGTCGCTTGCTTACTGTGACGATTGCGGCCATCAGGAGCTGGAGATGGATGTTTGCCCGAAATGCGGCAGCAGCAATTTAACAAAGATTGACCGTATGAACGGCTATCTTTCCTATTCGCGCGTGAAGGGCGAAAGCCGCTTGAATGATGCAAAAATGGCAGAGATTAAGGATAGGAGAAGTATGTAATGCGTTACCATAATATAACGAAGGATGATATGCTCAACGGGGACGGACTGCGCGTTTGTTTATGGGTAGCCGGCTGCACACACGCCTGCAAGGACTGCCATAATCCGATTACATGGGACATTTGCGGCGGTATTGAATTTGATGAAGCAGCAAAGCAGGAGCTGTTTGAAACGCTTGCAAAGCCATATATCTCGGGCGTTACCTTAACCGGTGGAGATCCCTTGCATCCGCAAAACAGAGCGGATATCGGTGTATTGGTGCGTGAAATCCGCGAAAAGTTTCCGAACAAGACCATTTGGCTGTATACCGGCTTTTTGTGGGAGGAAATTTGTGATTTGGATTTTGTAGCACTTGTCGATGTCGTGGCGGATGGCGAGTTTGTTGCGGAGTTAAAGGATATCAAGCTCCATTGGGTGGGCAGCTCGAATCAGCGCGTCATTGATGTAAAACAAACAATGGAAACCGGAAATGTGGTTTTACATAAGTCTTAATTGTGAGGTAAAAAACGATGAAAAGAATTGCAAAGTTTGAAAAAGTATCTGTAGTGCAGTTTGCAAAGGATATGGATGTGAGCAGAGCATACGCGGCGACAGTCCTTGACGAAATCAAGCTGCCGCAAAGAGCCACCTCCGGCTCGGCAGGTTATGATTTTTATGCACCGGAGGATTTTGAATTGGCGCCGGGAGAGAGCATCAAAATCCCGACGGGCGTGCGCGTGCGCATTGACGAAGGGTGGGTACTTAAAATCTATCCGCGTAGCGGTCTTGGTTTTAAATATCGCCTGCAGCTTGATAATACAGTCGGCATCATCGACAGCGACTACTATTATTCCGATAACGAGGGCCATATGTTTATCAAGGTGACGAATGACTCCCGGGATGGCAAAACCGTCAGCATCAAAAAGGGCGAAGGCTTTGCCCAGGGTATTTTTGTTGAATACGGTATCACGGAAGATGACGATGCGCAGGGCGTGCGCAATGGCGGCTTTGGCTCAACAACAAAATAATAAAAAAAGCAACCTTGTGTTGCTTTTTTTATTTGAAGGCAAAAATTTAGAGAAAAACAGCAAAATAATATATTGTCTTTTAGTTTTTGCTGTGTTAAAGTAAAAAGAGAAAATATAAAAATGCGGAGAGGATTTTATGCTTAAAACAAAATTGGTTTCGTCACAGATTAAGGCGTTTTTAGATGATGATATTGATTGCTTTCAGACAATAGTGCAACCGTCAGTTCTTTTGGGAGAACGGTTTTCTATGCAACTGCTCTATGTAGATGCAGGGGAGGACAGATTGCCGCTTCGCCCGATTTGTGCACTAAGCATTGAGGGCGACCTTGCCGAATATGTGACGGTGCGCGATGTCAGAAACCTTCCGGTGGAGCGACCGATTGACCCGCAAAAATACGATGACCAGTATTTAAAAACTACACCCGGGCTGTATCCGGATATTTTAACGCCGCTTCGCTATGGCGGTAAGGTTGTGATTGCGCGCGACAAGCTGCGCTCGCTTTGGATTGAAGTGGATGTGCCGAAAGATTTTGAAGGCAGTGGCAAGCTGAGCTTTTCGCTTGCAATTGCAGAAGCAGTTGCGGGGGATACGGGCTTTATTGCATTTGAGGAGCAGCCGCCCATTTCCACCGACACAGTGGAGCTTAATGTAATCCGCGCGGCTTTGCCGGAGCAGCAAACCTTGTTTACGCAGTGGTTTTATCCGGACTGCCTTGCCTCGTATTATGATGTTGAGGTTTGGTCGGACAGGCATTTTGAGATTATCGAAAACTTTTTGGAGGGCTATGCGAAGCGCGGCAGAAATATGGTCTATACGCCGATTTTGACGCCGGCGCTCAATGTTTTGCCGCCATATCTGAGAAAGCCTTGCCAGCTTGTGCAGGTTGCGGTCAATGACGGTGTGTATTCCTTCGATTTTTCGCATCTGGACCGATGGATTGACATTTTGGACAGAGTCGGCATTCGTTATATGGAAATTTCGCATTTCTTCCATCAGAAGCCGGTGCAGTATGCGGCGAAGGTCTATGCAACCGTGGATGGAGAATTCAAGCTGTTATTCGGTTGGGGAACGATGGCACTTTCGGATGAATACATCGACTTTTTGCGCCGGATGATCAGCGCCTTAGTTGCGCATCTTAAGGCGCGTGGCGACGATATGCGCTGCTATTACCATATTGCGGACGAGCCGAAGCCGAATACACTTGAGCAATATTTAAAAAAGAAAGCGGCGATTGCCGACCTTATCAAGGGCTATCCGGTAATGGACGCGCTGGAGGAAATTGAATTCTATGAATCGGGCGCGGTCGAAATTCCCGTACCGGTCACTTCGAGCATCGGTCCGTTTTTGGAAAGGGGTCCCGAGGAGCTTTGGACCTATTATGCCTGCAATCAGGTGGTGGGGTATTCCAACTGCTATTTGTCGATGCCGTCGTGGCGCACGCGCTCGTTAGGTATGCAGCTTTATAAATTCCGCGTCAAAGGCTTTTTGCATTGGGGATATAATTACTATAACAACCGTGCTTCAGGCGATGCAATCAATCCGTATCTCGATTTGGCGGGTGAGGATTGGGTGAATGCAGGTGACACCTTTGTCGTTTACCCGGATATGGACGGGAAACCGCTCGAGTCCATCCGCCTGATGACATTTGAAGAAGCTTTGCAGGACATCCGTGCGATGGAGCTTTGCGAAAAGTATTATTCGCACGATGAGGTTGTGCGTGCAATGGAAGAAGAACTCGGCGCACCGATTACGTTTGAGCGTTGTGCACACAGCGAGGATGAGATGCTCAGAGTCCGTGAAAGAATCAATCGTATGATTGCTGAAAAAGTCGGGCGCTGATTTGGCCGGGAAAAGGAAGTATACATATGAGAATAGAGCTTGTTTCTAAAGTAAAAAACAATCGCCAGGGCGGCGCAATTCATAACGGCTATTTTTTCAGCTTTAACAGATGGGGCGAGTGTACGGTCTATCAAACGGAGGCGCTCAGACGCGCGCAAACCGGAGAAGCGGAGGTTTTTGCGGAATTTGTTTTGGATAAAAATGATATCCTTTCACCGCACAGCAATGCGGTTGTATTCGGCAGTGAATACTATGATGAAAAGGATGAATTTCCGCTGCTCTATGCAAATGTATATAACAATTATGCAAAGGCAGAGGATAAATTGCTGGGCGTATGCTTAGTTTACCGCGTGCAAAGAACGGGCAGAACGTTTGAAACTACGCTTGTTCAGATGATTGAAATCGGCTTTACGGAGGATAAAAAGCTTTGGAAAAGCGAGGGCGAAAAAGAGGATGACAGACCGTACGGCAATTTTGTTGTGGACACGCAAAAGAATCGTTTGTATGCTTTTACAATGCGTGACAATACGCAAACGACCAGATATTTTTCGTTTGCTTTGCCGAAGGTAGCGCAGGGGGAAATCAGTAAAAAGTACGGCGTGAAAAAGGTTGTATTAACGAAAGAAGATATTTTAGAGTATTTTGACTGCCCTTATCATCAGTACATTCAGGGTGCATGCTGCCATAACGGAAAAATCTATTCCCTGGAAGGCTTTACGGACCATAAACAGCATCCGCCTGCGATTCGCATCATTGATACGGAATTGAAAAAAGAAATCCTTTTTGAAAACTTTATGGATTACGGCGCAAATATTGAACCGGAAATGATTGATTTTGACGGCGATGTGTGCTATTATACAAACAATCACGGCGATGTGTACAAATTATCTTTTTAGTACGGATATAATGTGAGCATAGTAAGATTGATATGCCGGGGATAAAACGTAGGGGTCGATGCCTACATCGACCCGCAAACGGACAGAGGTGTGCACCTGTACCTAAAGAAATCCTTGGCGGAAAAATAAAATGCTATAGTTGAATTAAAAAGTAGTGCGGAGAAGCGAGGGAACAAAGATGAAATTCGTGCCGGTACGAGCAGAAGATCGGCAGCTGCTTTGGAATATCAATCAAAAATATTTATATGAAATGACACAGTATTACCCCGACCCGTTAGACGCGCAGGGCGTTTTACATTACGGGCATTTTGACGAATACTTTACCGACCCGAAGAGAAAAGCTTTCTTTTTGTACGACGGGGAGGTTATGGTGGGCTTGTTTATGATTCACCCGTATTCTGTAACCGGTCATACGCTGGAGTATACCATGGCAGAATTTACGATATTTCCGATGTACAGAAAAAAGCATTTTGCAACAAAAGCGGTGCAGCGCATTTTTTCTATGTACCGTGGAAAATGGGAAATTAAGTTTAACGAGAAAAATACGGTGGCAAAAGCGTTTTGGCTGAAGTTGACTGCTGCATACAATCCGCAATTTTATCATTTGAATGAAGCGGAAACGGTTTTGGAATTTACAAATTGAAAAAGCCGACGGTAAACGTGTTTTGCCGTCGGCTTTTTGCTTGCAGTAAAAGTTTACGATAGTGCAAAAAGTATTTACGATTTTACATAGACCGGACAAATGCAGAGTGGTATAATCTGAGCATAAAAGCAGTTTTGCGCAAAAGGAGATTTTTCTATGGAGCGGGGAAATAAACTTGTCACAAAGCAAATGGTCAGGGATGCTTTGCATACACTCGGTGTTCTTAAAGGCGATACAATTCTTACGCATTCTTCATTTAAAAGTTTCGGTCCGCTTGAAAATGGCGCACAGACGATTGTCGATGCAATGCTTGAGACGGTAGGCGAGTGCGGTACGGTTGTGTTCCCGACGCTTTGCTCGGAAAATTGGGATAAGATTTATGAAAACTGGCATTTGAATGCCAAGTCGGATGTGGGTTATCTTACAAACTATTTTCGTATGCTGCCGGGCGCATGTAGAAGCAATCAGGCAACGCATTCTGTGGCAGCTATGGGTAAAAATGCAAAATACATTACCGAGACGCACGGCGAAAGCGGTCTGCGGTATGGCATTTATGGAGACACGCCGTTTGCAGCGGATTCTCCGTGGGAAAAGTTGTACGGTTTAAACGCCAAGGTGATTCTTGCAGGCGTTGGTATACGGAAATGCACATTCCGCCATTACGTGGAGTATAAGTATATGGAAAAATGTTTGGAAAAGGCAAAGAAAAGTGCTTCTTACGAATCTTTGAAGCGCAGGGTTTGGTGCTATGAGCGGTTTAATGACGGCGGTGTCTGGCCGCATATTAATAATGCGTATGTGCAAGGCGTGCTTGAAAAGGAAGGCAAAATCAAGTATGCAACTTGCGGCGGTGCGCGCCTCATTTTAGTGGAAGCAAAGGATTTTGTGGATTGTGCGACGCGCCTTTTGGAGGCGCACGAGTTTGATGTACTTTCTGAGGATATACCGAATATGTGGTACAAAAACGAAACAATACAATGGTTAGAAGAAGTGAACAAGCTTTGATGGAGGATGCTGTGAAAATGAAAAAAGCAACTTTACCGGATATCGGAGAAAAGACAATCTTGCCGGAATATTTTCCAACGGCGATGCAGAGCTTTATTTTTCGTAATTGGGAGATGGTCAGCAAAGAAAAAATAGCTGAAGTTCTGGAGACCACCGTAGAAAATGTAGTATTGGAAGCGGAGCGTATGGGACTCGGTGCGCAGGAAAATACGGATGTATGGATGGAGAAGGGTTATATTACAATCATTCGTGCCAACTGGCATTTGTTGCCGTACGAGCAGATTATGACGCTTTTGGGATGGGATGATGAAAAGCTTTCACACATCTTAAAGGAAGAGGACTTTTTGGATATAAAGCTGGGCAACTTTAAGCCTGCGTGCGAAAAGGTGGGTTACTGCGTACTTACGGCAGAGGAGCTTGCCAAAACCGCACGTATAAAAAAGACAATGCAGAGTGTACCTGTGCCGATGGGGGCGCAGTTGCCGTTTGATTTCTGGAGTAAGAAGCAAGAACGCATTTCTTGCGGTGCGCCGATGGATGGTTGTGTTGTGTTAGACGGCACATGGACTGTTGAAAATGCAACGGGTGACGCGGTTGTGTCGCGCATGGCAAAGCGCTTTGAAGCTAAGCTTGGTGCAGTCTGGGGCGTTAGCCTTGGCGGACGGGATAAGAAAATCGTATTGAATTTCGTTGGAGATAAAGCGGAAGAATATCACATCCTCAAAATCGATTCTGGAAAAATTGAAATTTCTGCCGGCGGTAGTGCGGGCGTTTTGCGAGGACTTTACCGCCTTTTGGATTTGATGCAGGCAAACAACGGACCGTATCTTGAAAAGGGAACGTTTGAACGCAAGCCACGCTTCGGTGCACGCTATATTTATTCCTTCTGCGCGCTGTACGAAGGTGCATTTGATGTCGATAGTGCAACCTACTGCCCGGATGCGCTTTTAGAGCAGTATGCCGAAACCGGCGTCAACGGTATTTGGCTGCAGGCTGTGTTGTATCGTATGACGGAATTTCCGTTTGACAAGGCAATGTCGGATGGTTGGGAAGCACGTCAGCAAAACCTGCGCAATTTTGTAAAACGTGCGAAGGAATTCGGCATTAAAATCTATTTATATATCAACGAGCCGAGAACGATGCCGCTTTCGTTTTTTGAAACCTATCCCGATATGAAGGGTGCGGTAACAAGTTGCGGCAGATATGCAACGATGTGCCTTACTAATGAGAAGTGCCAAAACTATTTGTCCGGCGCTGTGCAATCACTTTGCCGTGCCGTACCGGGACTTGGTGGCTTCTTTACGATTACGATGTCCGAAAATATGACGCACTGCAAATCGCGTAAGACAAGTGTGGCGTGTCCGCACTGCGCCGATAAAGAAGCGTTGGAGCTTGCGGCACTTGCAAATCGCCTGATTGCGGAAGGTGCGCACAGAGCGGATGAAAATGTCTTAGTCATTGCGTGGGACTGGGCCTGGGATATGGAAAATGATGCCGACGGAGAAATTAAGAAAAAGTATATTCAAAGTCTGCCCGAGTCCGTCGCCTTAATGACGAAACGTGAAACAAGACTTGCTTATGAACGTGGCGGTGTAGCGGGCGAGGTTAGCGACTATGCAATGTCTGTTGAGGGATTAAGCCCGCACAGTGTTCGGGATTGGGGTGTTGCCATGTCTGCCGGACTTCCGACGGTTGCCAAGCTGCAAATCAATAATAGCTGGGAATGCTCCACTACGCCGTATTTGCCGATTTACAAAACACTGATCGGCGATATGAACCGGTTGATAGAATTCGGCATAGATCACTTGATGCTCAGTTGGACACTTGGTGGCTATCCTTCGCCAAACATTAAGCTGATTTCGGAAAGCTTTTTTGCAGAAAACGGCAAAGCACCGGATTATGATATGAGTTATAAAATTCTGTATGGGGACAGCGCAAAGCCAGTAAAAGCGGCAACGGATATCTTTTGTGCGGCTTTCGGTGAATTTCCGTTTGACATCAGAACACTCTATTACGGTCCGCAGAATGCAGGTGTATCGAATCCGTTGTATTCGCAGCCGACCGGCTATGAAGCGACAATGACCTGTTATGCCTATGATGATCTGGAAAAATGGAGAAGCATATATCCTGTGGATGTTTTTGAAAAACAGTTTAAGCTGGTTTCGGAAAAATGGGAAGAGGGGCTTGCACTTTTGGGTGATGAGCCGAGCGAGCTTTCGGATATTGCTTATATAAGCTATATGCTCTTTAAATCTTCCTACAATCAGATTCGTTTTATCCGTCTTCGCGATGCATATTTGAAAAATGCATCAGAAGAGCGAAGAGTGCAGATGCGTGCAATTGTCGAAAATGAGCGTGAAATTGCAGCGAAGACCTATGAGATTATGTGCTTACGACCGGCAGTCGGCTTCGAGGCAGCAAATCACTATTATTTCAACCGACAGATGATATTGGAAAAGCTTGTCAATTGCGATTGGCTTTTGGAGCTGTATAAATGATGAAAAGGATGCCCTTTCGGGCATCCTTTTTGTTGACAGAAGTCTGTCGAAGTGCTATAATATTATGGATAACCCGAGGGAAGTCGAACGCATAGGGTTTAAAAAGGCAAATTTTGCGAAATCCTGCGGAAAAATTTATGCACATACGAAAGTATGCACAAAAATTTTATCCTTGTCTTTCATCAAAATTTTCACTTTTTAAACTCTGCGACCCTATACGCAGGAAAATTTTAGTCCTTTGGATGCGTAAGGGTGCAGCAAGGCTCGCGCCTTGCAAGAACGACAATTCCAAAGGGCGAAAATTTAACCAGTAGAGGGCCTATGGGGTTCGGCTCCCCTCGGGTTAACGGCAAAATGCCGTTTGAAAGGAAGTTATACACTATGTTAATGAGTAAATTGGTAGGCGACAGATTTAAGGAAAAACCGGCAGACGCTTCTATGGTCAGCCACATTTACCTTTTGCGCGGCGGCTATATGCGCCAGGTTGCAAACGGTATTTATTCTTTATTGCCGCCTGCAAAGAAGATAACAAGCAAGATTGAAAATATCATGCGTGAGGAAATGAACCGCATCGACGGCCAGGAGGTTATGATGCCGGTTGTAATGCCGGCAGAGCTTTGGAAGGAATCCGGCAGATGGGACAGCGTAGGCAGCGAGCTTTTGCGTTTCCGTGACCGCCAGGGGCAGGATATGCTTTTGGGTATGACGCACGAGGAAGCCGTTGTGCACCTTGCACGCCGCGAGGCTCTGTCTTACACGAAGTATCCGTTTATGCTCTATCAGATTCAGACAAAATTCCGCGACGAGCCGAGAAGCCGCGGCGGACTTATCCGTGTGCGTGAGTTTACGATGAAGGATGCGTATTCCTTCCATACCTCGCAGGCGGATTTGGAAAAGTACTATATGCGCTGCCACGAGGCATATAACCGCATCTACAAGCGCGCAGGTCTTAAAAACTTCATTTCCGTATTCTCCGATTCCGGCATGATGGGCGGCGCAGTTGCGCACGAGTTTATGCTCATCAACGAGTTTGGTGAAGATAGCCTCGTTATCTGCGACAGCTGTGACTACAGCTCCAATATGGAGGTTGCAAAGTGCATCCACGAGCACAACAGAAATAAAGAAGACGCCGAAATGAAGAAGGTACATACACCGGATACAAAGGATATCGCATCCCTTTGCGCATACCTCGGTATTGATGAAATTGATACCATCAAGGCAACGGTGTTCTCCACAGACTACGATGATATTCCGGTGGTTGTATTTGTTCGCGGCGACATGGAGGTTAACGAAGCAAAGCTTAAGAAAATACTCCAGTCGAATGTGTATCCGTACACCATGTACGATAAGACAGACATCACCTTCGGCTTTATCGGCCCGGTGAACTTAAACAGCGAATGCAGAGTCATCATTGATGAATCCCTGCGCGGTGAGAAGGATTTGGTTTGCGGTGCAAACGAGGTTGACCACCACATCACCGGCGTAAGTATGGACCGCGATGTGCCGAATGCAGAGTACTACGATGTAGCAAAGGTGCTTGAAGGCGCAATCTGCCCGAAGTGCGGCAAGCGCACGAGCCTCAAGCGCGGTATCGAAATCGGTAACATCTTCCAGCTTGGCACGAAGTATTCCAAGTCTATGGGTATGGAATACATCGACGCTGACGGCGAAAGAAAGACCCCGATTATGGGCTGCTACGGTATCGGTGTCGGCAGAATGCTGGCTTCCGTTATCGAGGATAACCACGATGATTACGGTCCGATTTGGCCGATTACGGTTGCACCGTGGCAGGTACATGTATGCTGCCTGAATAACCAGGCGGACGAAATCAGAGGCGTTGCAGAAGAAGTATATGAAAAGCTGTCCAAGAAGTACGATTGTATCTTAGAGGACAGAAATGTACAGGCAGGCGCACAGTTTGCCGATGCTGACCTTTTGGGCGTGCCGGTGCGTGTGGTTATCGGTAAGCGCGGTCTTGAAAAGGGCGAAATTGAGCTTGCAACGCGCGATAAGAGCGTGAAAATCAGCGTGCCGAAGGATACCATTTATGAAGAAGTGGATAAGCTTGTGGCAAGCCTTTACGCACAGCTGGAAGCATAAAACTGCAGATTTAAGGAGCGTTTCTCCGAAACGCTCCTTTTTTTTGTGCAAAAAATTAAAGAAAATGTGCAAAAATTTCTATTGTCTTATAATTTTTGCCGTGTTATTATGAGAGCATAAAAACCGAAAGGGGCGAATTATAATGGCAAAGAAGCGTTATGTACAGGTCGGCGTAGGTGGCAGAGCAAGATTTTTTTATGAGGCAGTCGCAAGCACCTATGGCGAGACCAGTGAAATTGCGGCATTTTGTGATGTCAATATGACGAGGCTCAAGTACGCACAGAAGATTTTAAAGGAAAAGCACAATTATCCGGAGGTGGCACTTTATCTTGCAGAGGATTTTGACAAGATGATTGAAGAGCAGAAACCGGATTATGTTATCGTGACTTCTGTGGACAGAACGCACCATAAATATATCATTCGTGCAATGGAGCTCGGCTGCGATGTTATTTCCGAAAAGCCGATGACCGTGGACAATGTAAAGTGTCAGGAAATTTTGGATGCGGTAAAGCGTACGGGCAAGCATCTGCGTGTGTCCTTTAACTACCGTTATGCACCGCACAACACCAAGGTGCGTGAGCTGATTATGAACGATACCATCGGCGATGTAAAGAGCGTGCATTTTGAATGGATGCTCAACACGCAGCATGGTGCGGACTATTTCAGACGCTGGCACAGAGATAAGAGAAACAGCGGCGGTTTGTTGGTGCATAAATCCACACACCATTTTGACCTTGTAAACTTCTGGCTCGGCACAAAGCCGAAGCAGGTATTTGCCTACGGCGATTTGATGTTCTATGGCAGAGAGAATGCTGAAAACCGCGGTGTAACGAAATTCTATAGCCGTGCACACGGCTCTAAAAATGCCGAGGGCGATCCGTTTGCACTGCCGCTTGAGGACAGCGAATCGCTGAAGGAATTGTACTTAAATGCAGAGGCAGACGATGGCTACATCCGCGACCAGAGCGTGTTTGGCGACGGCATCAGCATTGAAGATACGATGAATGTGCTTGTAAAGTACGAAAGCGGCGCACAGATGTCGTATTCGCTCACAGCTTATTCACCGAGAGAAGGTTTCCGTGTTGTATTTACCGGTACAAAGGGCAGAATTGAGCTTGATGTAACGGAGCAAAACTATGTTAACGGTGGCGGTGCACAGGAAAACGAGGGGGCGCTTAAGAGCAAGAGCCTGAAGGTATACCCGATGTGGGGCGTGCCGTACGATGTGGAAATCGAAGAAAAGACAGGCGGTCACGGCGGCGGCGACCCGGTACTTTTAAATGATATCTTCGGCGTACCGGAATACGATCCGTTCAACCGTGCAGCATCGCACGAGGACGGCGCAATGAGCATCTTAACCGGCATTGCGGCAAACAAGTCTATCGCAACGGGTCTTCCTGTAAATGTAAAGGATTTAGTTGAATTTTAATTGATAAAAACAGACCTTTTCAAGGTCTGTTTTTTTTGTTGCAGAGTTGCATTTGTGTCTTGTAGTGTGATATAATTAACAAAAAATATATTGAAAATTGGAGTGAGCGAATGATGACCACAATCACGATAGATGCAAATCAAAAGCTTGCCAGAATTAAACCGATGCACAGCGTAGGGCAGCCGCCGCTTTTCTATTCGGATACAAAGATGTTTTCCTACTTAAAGGAGGCAAATATTCCGTATTCCAGACTCCACGATGTCGGCGGTCGCTTCGGCGGCGGTGTATACGTGGATATTCCGAATGTGTTCCGTGATTTTGATGCGGATGAAAACGATCCTGCATCGTACGATTTTGCGTTTACGGATATTTTAATCAAAGGACTGATTGAAAACGATTGTGCGCCGATTTACCGTTTGGGTGTAACGATTGAAAATGCCCACGCTATCAGGGCGTACCGCATTTTTCCGCCGAAGGACAATGCAAAGTGGGCGAGAATTTGCGAGCATATTATCCGCCACTATAACGAGGGCTGGGCGGACGGCTTTCACTATGGCATCAAGTATTGGGAAATCTGGAATGAGCCGGACGGTCATCCGGACATTGAGCAAAATGCAATGTGGAAGGGTACAAAGGAAGAGTACTTTGACCTCTACAGAGCGACAAGTAAGCATTTAAGAGCGTGCTTCGGCGATACAATTAAAATCGGTGGCTACGCTTCCTGCGGCTTTTACGCTGTTAAAGAAAATCAGGACGTAACCGGTGCGGCGTTCGGCGTTTTGGATAAGCCGATGACCAACTGGGAGCGAAGAATCAACTACTTTATGGAGTTTTTCCATGACTTTGTGGCTATGGTTAAGACGGAAAATTTGCCGTTTGACTTTTTCTCGCACCACAGCTATTGCTCGGTTACAGACAATTTGGAGATGCAGGCATATTGCGAGCAGTATTTAGAGGAACACGGCTTTGGCGATGTGGAAATTCATTTAAACGAGTGGAACACGCATCCGCAAAACGAGGATAAGGGTAAGCGCGCGCCGTGCGCGAATGCAGTTGCGCTTTTGTGTGCAATGCAGAATACGAAAATGGAAATGATGTGCTATTACGATTTGCGCATTGCCGCAGGGGGTTATTCGGGCTTTTTTAATCCGCTCACCATCGAGCCGTTTTGTATTTATTACGGCTTTAAGGCGTTCGGTAAGCTCTACGCACTCGGTCAGCAGGTAGCCTGCACAAGCGATAACGAGCAGGTGTATGCGCTTGCTGCAACAGACGGCAAAACGCTCGGCGTGCTGGTTTCCAATATCGGCGAAGATACGGAAGTAAGCATGAGTCTGCCTGCCGGCGCAAAGGCGTATCTGGTGGATGAAGCACATATGCTCGAAGAAGTGAAATTGGATGCAAGTAAATTTACACTTGAAAAAGACCAAGTCGTATATTTTGAGATTTAAGTGTAATATATGGGGGATGTAATATGAACGAGAAAATGAAAACGGCAAGTAAATTTATTTTAGGGCTTGCAATCTGCTTTGCTGTTGCCGGCGTGTCGGTTTGGCTTGAAGACTGGATACCCGGAGATGTTTTGGGTGCATCTATTATTGCCTTGTTTTTAGGCACGATTATCAACAGCTTTTTCCATCCGTCATGGATAAAACCAGCGCTTAAATTTACCTCGAAAAGAGTGCTGAAGGTTGCGATTATTCTGCTTGGCGCATCGCTTTCTGTCGGCACGATTCTGTCTGTCGGCAAAATGACATTTTTGGTGATGCTGTTTACCTTTGCAATGTGCTTTGGCGGTGGCTATTTTATTCGAAAGCTCTTTGGCTTAAACTGGAAGCTGAGCAATCTGATTTCGGCCGGCACAGGTATTTGCGGTGGCTCGGCCGTTGCCGCCATTGCGCCGGTAATTGATGCTGATGACAAGGATATTGCATTTGCTTTGTCTTCTACTTTCCTTTTTGATATGGTGATGGTTGCGCTCTATCCGATTCTTGGCAGGCTTTTGGGTATGAACGATATGGCGTACGGTATCTGGGCAGGCACATCCGTAAATGATACAGCCAGTGTGGTTGCCTCGGGCTATGCATTTTCCGAGGCGGCAGGCGATTTTGCCACAATGGTTAAGCTGACGCGTACAATTGCAATTATTCCTACGGTGCTGGTGTTTGCATATATCGGCGTGCGCAATAAGCGTAAAGAATTGAAAACAGTAAACGAAGGCAAAAAGGTGAATATTTTAAAGATTATTCCGTGGTTCATCGGTGGCTTTCTTGCGTTGGCAATTTTAAACAGCCTTGGGGTGATTCCTGCGCAAATCGCAAGCGCGATGAAGAGTGCAAGTAAATTTTTGATGGTTACCGCATTGGCGGCAATCGGACTTAATACCAGCATTGCAGACTTTAAAAAGGCCGGACTTGCGCCGATGTTTTACGGCATAACCATTGATACATTGGTTACCCTGACAGCGCTTGGCGTGATTTGGTGTATGGGGCTGATGGCTTAAATAGGCTTTGAGGTTAAACAGAAAGGGGAAGTAATTATGCATAAGATTAACGGTCGTGAATACTACATAGCAGCACATAGAGGCGCATCAGGCGGCAACATTCCGTGCAATACCTCCGTTGCCTTTGAGGCGGCGCTTTTGCAGGGCGCAGATATTATTGAGCTTGATGTTTCCGTTTCGAAGGATGGTCAGCTTTTTGTATTCCATCCGAATATGGAGCCGCCTCACCTTATGTCCGAAAAGTATATCCGGGATATGACGGCGGATGAGGTAGCAAAGCTGCGCTATGTAAACCAGGATAATGCGATAACGCAGTTCGGCGTGGAGCGCTTTGAGGATGTGATGGCGAAATTAAAAGGCAGATGCCCCGTAAATGTCGATAAGTTCTGGACAGCACCGCAGGAAATCGCCGATGCGATTCGTAAGCTCGGTATGCAGGACCAGGTCATTATCAAAACGCCTGTGGATGATGCGCATTTTGCCGCGGTGGAAAAGTACGCGCCGGAAATGCCGTATATGCCGGTTCTCCGCGAAACGGATACCTGCATCGAAAAAATCCGTAAAATGAACATCAACTGCATCGGTGCAGAGGTTTGCTTTTCTACCGAGGATGCCGAAATTGCAAGCGATGCTTATATAAATAAGATGCACGATTTAGGCTATAAGCTCTATGTAAACGCCATCGTCTATGATTACAAGCGTGTATTAAACGCCGGGCACAGCGACGATATTGCCGTTTCCGGCAAAATGGACGAAAGCTGGGGCTGGCTTGTAAACAAAGGCTTTGATATTATCCAAACTGACTGGACGGGCATGCTGAAAGGGTATCTGGATTTGTTGTGCAAGTGATGGGTTGTTTTGGGTTTTGAGTTGATTTGAGCATATAAAGATTGTCGAAAATTGACGAAATCAAATAAGCCTCCCTTGCAAAGCCCTCCTTGCCTAAAGGAGGGGGGACCGTCGTAGACGGTGGGAGGATTCGCGGAGGGGGACCGCTTGCGGTGGATGAGGTGGAAACAGATCACGATTGCTACGCAATCTACACCTC
>JAZQCN010000100.1:0-12334 GCA_045546315.1 Clostridia bacterium
AATAAGTAAATAGCTCAAAACTTACAAGGGCATACCGCTGATAATAAGTGGTATGCCCTAATTTTATAATGTGATGTTTAGTTCTTATTTTCCATGGATACTATTACTGCATTTACGCACAAATCCTATAAGAACATCCGCACCAATAAAAAAGAGGGTATCCGAAAGGATACCCCTTTTTTGTTTTTTGAGGGGACTATTTTTTTAACCTGATATATTGCTCTTCTTATAATTTTATGATAAAATACAAATATCTATGAATATATAAAGGAGTACTGCGATATGAAGATTTTAATCGTAGACGATGAAAAGCTGCTCGTCAAGGGCATAAAATTCAATTTAGAGCAGGACGGCTACACCTGCGAGGTCGCATACGACGGCGAGGAAGCCGTAAAAATGGCTAAGGATAAGTCCATCAATTTGATTATACTCGATTTGATGTTGCCTAAAATTGACGGTCTGGATGCTTGCCAGAAAATCCGCGAATTTTCAAATGTGCCGATTATTATGCTTACGGCAAAAAGCGATGACATGGACAAAATTATGGGATTGGAATACGGCGCAGATGACTATATGACCAAGCCGTTTAATGTTTTGGAGCTCAAAGCGCGCGTGAAGGCAATTCTGCGCCGCCAGTCGCACGCGATTGCTGCCGCAGATACCGCTTCCGAAAGCAGCAGCGATATCAAAATCGACTATAACCAGCGCCGCGTTATTGTGTCCGGTCGCGAGATTAACCTAACGAGCAAGGAATTCGACCTGATGGATTTGTTTATCTCCAACCCGAACAAGGTCTACAGCCGCGAAAACCTTTTAGATATTGTATGGGGCTACGACTACCCGGGTGATATCCGCACAGTGGATGTACATGTTCGCCGTCTGCGCGAAAAGATTGAGCCGGACCCTGCTGAGCCAATCTATATTCTGACAAAATGGGGAGTTGGTTATTATTACATCAATAATTAAAAATGGTCCGCGCCGCTCTTCCCTGCGCTGGAAAACGGCACTAGCCTATGTAATGATTTCATTTTTAATGATGTTTTTAATCAGTGTATACCTGTTATCCGCACTGAAAGACTATTTCTATGACAATGAGCGCGTAGATTTATTGGCTAAAGCGAACATTGTTGCCGACATTGCTGCGCAGGGCTCAATGGATACCGGCAGGTTCAACATTTCCGGAGACTTGTTCGATTCACCGGTGCGTGTTCTGATTTTAGACACACAATCCATCGTGCGCTATGACAGCAGTCCCGAAGCGGAGCTCCTGGGCAGGCTGTATCTTTCCAAGGTCATCAACGAATCGAACAACACCGGTGTCAGCGCCTGGACAACGATCGAAAATACAGACGGCACCCACAGCATGGAGGTTGCATTGCCGATTTTAAAAAACAACAGTTCTATCGGCTTTGTATTTTTAAAGCGCGCACTGACAAATGTCGATGCGTACTTAAGCGACATCCGCACAACGCTGATGCTTCTCTCCGTGGTGTCAAGCTTATTGCTTGCTGCACTCAGCTTTTTATTGGCAAATGTTATCACTGCGCCCCTGATTAAGCTGACAAAAGCAGTAGAAGAAATTTCCGAGGGTGATTTAAACCAAAAGGTTGAGGTCATCGGTCACGACGAGATTGCCCGCCTCGGTGAATCCTTTAACAATATGTCCAATCAGCTGACTTTGCTGGAGGACAAGCGCAAGCAATTTGTTTCAGACGCTTCGCACGAATTAAAAACGCCGCTTGCAACCATTCGCCTCTCCTGCGAATCCGCAAAGGCTGCCTTGGAAAACGGCGCAAACATTGAAATGGCAGAAGAATTTATGGACGACATTTCCGGCGAAATCGACCGCCTTAGTCGCATTATCGAAAAACTGCTTGCAATGACAAAAACAGATTCCCAGGTTGTACGCAATGATTTTACAACCGTTGATTTGCACAATCTGATTGTCTCGGTTGTGAAAAAACTCAGTCCGCTCGCCCGCGAAAAGAACATTCACTTATCTTTTGTCGGCACGGATGATGATGACCACTTGCAGATGCTTGCCGACTATGACAAGCTCTATGAGGCTGTATATAACATTACGGACAACAGCATCAAATACACAAATGAGGACGGCTTTGTTCAAATCAAGCTCAGCGGCGATATTTCGCGCATCCTCATTGAAATTGAAGACAACGGCATTGGCATACCAAAGGATCAGGAGGGACTGATTTTTGACCGTTTTTACCGTGTTGACAGGGCCCGTGCGCGCGACACCGGCGGTACCGGTCTTGGCTTATCCATTGCAAACGATGCAGTGCAGGCACACGGCGGTCACATTGAACTGATTAGCTCCGAGGGTGTCGGCAGCAAATTTATCATCGTTCTTCCCTATTCGGGTAAATAATGCAGATTTTTTCTGAATTTAACAGTTTTGTAAATATTCTGTGTTATACTGTTATAAGATGAAAGGTGGGAGTTTTTATGCGCCTTACAAAAACTGCAAAAACAGCAATCACATCCGTTGCTATCATTTTAGTTTTAGCTGCAGTTGCTTTTGCCGCATATCTTGGCTTGCAACCGAGCACCAATGTGCCGAAACAAAGCTTTACGCTTTATTTCTTAGACAGTACCGGCACTGACTTTTCTAAAGAGACACACAGTCTGGAAGTGCCTGCTGAGGTTGCAGCAAGTGATGAGAAGCTACTTTCTCTTTTAACCGAAGCTTTGATTTCCGGTCCAAAGGATGCCGTTGTCAGCAAACGCGCAATCCCGGCAGATGCACGGCTCATCTCTTTGAAAATCAACGATAACCGTATCGCTACTGTAGACTTTTCCAAAGAATTCTCTGCAAGCACAGACTTAGAAAACAACCTTGCTGTATGCACCGTTGTTTTAACGCTTTGTGAAACCGGCAAGGTAGACAAGGTTGCCGTACATGTCAACGGAATGGAGATTATCGGCCAGGGCAAAATGCCGCTCGGCGCTTTAGGCAAGGATGATATTGTTAACGCTGCTGACCCTGAAAAGGCAACCGCGCAAAAAACCGTAAAGCTCTATTATCCGAACTCAACAGCCAATGAGCTTGTCCTGGAAGAGCGTGCACTGCCTGTAGATGGCGGCAAAATTGATGAAATCACCGTATTAACCGAACTGATTAAGGGTACATCTGTTCCGGAGGCCGTTAATGTAATTCCGGCATCCACAAAGGTGCTTTCCTGTGAAACAAAAGATGGCATCTGCTATGTTAACCTTTCTAAAGATTTTATAGACAAAAAACCGCAGGGCAGCAGCTCGGAAACATTGCTGATTGAGTCTGTTATTTATACACTGACCGAGCTTGACGGCGTAGACAAAGTAATGTTTTTAATCGAAGGCGAAAAAACCGAGGCCTACGGACAAATGGTGTTTAATGAACCGTTTGAACGAACCGTTGGCATTCCGATAAATGTAGTATTGCAATAAAACAATAAGATAACGGCGTATCTGATTGATACGCCGTTGTTTTTATGCCTGCCAACCGGCAGCCTTTATTCTTTCAACAATTTCCTTCTTTTCCGATTCCGTGTAGCATGTCATCGGGAAGGTCGCATTGCCCACGGCAATGCCCATCGCTTCGACAAGCACCTTTGTTGCCGGAATAATTTTATATTCCAAAAGAACAGAAATAATATTACCTGCCATCTTCTGGTACGCCTGTGCCGCTTCCATATTGCCAGAGAGAAAATTATCATAGATACCACGGAAATTATCAAGCATAAAATTGTACGTTGTACCAATGCCGCCATCCGCGCCGGCAGATAGGCCCATCAAAAGCATCTCATCCGGCCCGTTAATCACATTCATCTCTCCGTGTGTCAGTTCTTTAACCTGCATCATCTGATGGAAATTTGTGTTTGTCCATTTAATCGCAGTTACGTTGTCAATTTCAAACATTCGCGCTGCAAACTTTGCGCTGATGTTAAAGCCCGCCGCCGGACTGAAATATACCATCAACGGAATATGCACACTTTCGGCAAGCTTTTTATAGTAATTGAACACATCATCTTCATCATAGTCAAAAAAGATAGGCGGTGTTGCGGAAATCGCGTCCGCGCCAATGCTTTCAGCGTGTTTTGCAAGTTCAATTGCCGCGTTAAAGTCCGTACACGCAACCTGCACGATGGACGTACATCTGCCGCGAATTGCCTTTATACTTTCCTCGGCAAGTACTTTTCTTTCTGAAATACGCAGAGCATGTCCTTCCCCTGTTGCGCCGCCAATATAAAAACCATCAGCTTTTTTGGAAAGCAAATGCTCAATCAGCTTACCGAGCACATCAATGTTTATTCGTTCGTCAATATCCAGCGGCGTTACAAGCGCCGGCATAACACCTTTAAAGTTCATATTTACACTCTCCTTTATCTGATAAAATGCACCATACCTGCGTGCGGCACTTTAAGCGCAGCATCTGTCTTTTTCAGTTTCTTTGCACGGCAGATTCGGTTGCCGGCACAATCAAAAATTTCGTATTTTACATATTCCTTATCACCGCTAAGGAATACTGTATCCGCACCGGTAAGGTTAATAACATAGTCATCCGTAATTGCATTCTGTAATTGAACAACCGCCGTATCGTTAAACAATGAAATGCGTTCATTGCCGCGCACAGCCTCTGTACACGAATAGTTTGCGTGAATACCTCTCGGGGCAAAGCTACCTTTCATCAGTGTATCCTTATGCGCATTGCGGAAGTCTAAAAATGCTTTGAGCACCTTTCTGTGCTCCGGCGATATTTCTGCCATACGCACAGAAATCTGCGGTACAGAGAAAATTGCTGAATATAAGTGCGTTGCAACAGATTCGGATGTGTCATCATTGTCCCAAACAATCATATCCGAATGTACTGCACAGCCGTTTGTCAACAAACGCAAATCCGTTATACCGACTCTGTTGACAATCGGATCCATCGGGCAATCCCAAACACGCATCATATTGCCATAGGTCGAAATCACCGGACCCATATACGGCTGTCGGAACTCAATAAGCACCTCCGGATTTATGTTGCGGAGTGCAGCTTGTATTTCGCTCAAAAGGGCTTCCGTTGCATCCTCCACCGAAGGATAATCCATCTCCGGTGTAACGATGCCGTTAAAAGCAAAACGGTCAATGAAATCAAGTTTTAAACCGTCAAGTCCCCAATCACGCACCGCACGGACATAGATACCCACAAGAAAGTCACGTACTTCTTTATAGCGCGGATCTAAAACTGCAGCACGGATGTGGTCTAATTGATGCAAGAACTTACCCTCAAAGCGTTCGAAGTTTTCCGACGCATAGCCGACAAACGGCACAGAGAACCAGAACATCACCTTCATGCCGAGGTTGTGCACTGCATCTGCAAACTTCTTTATATCCGGAAATCTATTTTTTGCCGGCTGCCAATCCCCGCAGCCGGCATAGTCGCGAACAAGTCCCTCATTTTGCCAGCCATCGTCCACAATCACGGTGTCCATACCGGCTTTTTTTGCCAGACGGCATTCCTTCAAAGCATCCTTCGCAGTTATATCCTGCAAATAGGCATACCACGTGGAGTAAACAGCACCGTACGCTGCCTCAGGCACATACTCATTTTTATAACCGAGCGAGGTGTACCAACGCGCCGCATCCGTAAGCGACGTAAAATATTCCACATCACGTGTATCAATACGCAAAAGCGTTTCATAATGTGCAATCGGACTGGTCGGCGAAACAAAGAAATCAATTTCGGACTTCAAAAGAAAACCGGGCAGCTCCACAAAGCTTTTCATCCGCAGATGTGTTTTTACATCACCAATCGCAATGGTAAGCTTATTTTTCTCCGCTTTGGAAACAAACTGTTCAATTGGCATCCATTTGGCGAGTCGGGATTCAAACTCTTTCGCACTGCCCCACGGTACATTATGCATTCTGTACAGGTCAGGCTTCATATGCGTATACATATCGCAGCAGCGATGATAAAATACCAACTTTACCGGTCGTGGCTCTGTTTCCTCTTTCCAGTCAAAGATAATTTTATATGTATTTAAATTGTCCGTACTTTCTAATGCAGACATAGACACTTCCGGGCAGTTTTCCCCCGAAAAGGTAAATTCCAAATCATTTATGAACATTCCTCAAACCTCCACTTCACCTGCCATACAGCGCAAATCCCTTCATCCGTCGGTGCATAGTAGACGGTCAAAAGGCTTCCGTCATTCAATTCTACCGTAGACGGATAACCGCAATCCGAATTCAGCACACTATCATCTAACCAGTGTCCCTCGCTCCACGTTTCACCATTGTCCCGGCTGAAAATCGCTTTTACGCCGTACGGTCCTTTGCGATGACCGTAGGTCGCAACAAGAATACCGCTCGAATGCATCAGCAAATGCGACGGTGCACCCTCTTGTATTGGCAGAATCGACTCCGGCTGCGACCATGTCTTACCGCCATCTTTTGATATTGTCTGGAATATGGTAAATACCGATGCGCTCATACCGTCCGGATTAGGCTTATCGGACTGCACTCGGATATGGCACAAAAGGTTGCCATTATCCAGTTCAATCATATTCGGTTCGCAGGATGTCAACTTTTCTTCATCATTATAGATTTCAGGTAATCTGCCGACAAATGTGCAGCTACCGTCCAAGCCAATGCGATACACCTCACAAAAATCAGTTTCAGGCATATAGTCGTGATGTCCGCAGTGCAATCTGCCCACCCACAAAATGGTGCCGTCTTTTAAAACGGTCGGTCCGTGCGGCGAGGTGACCGGACATTTATGTATATCGCCAAACGTGATGCCACCGTCAAGGCTGATACAGAAGTTTGAGCCAATGTCCCGCGCCTCAATTTCGGGTGTAATTGTATCCAAGTAAGCGCTTCTGTACTGCGCATGGCCCTTATCTAAAAACCGTCTTTGAAACGCAACAGAGTTATTAAAGGATGTCACAATCATCCCTTTTTCTCCGAAGGTGCAGAGGCCAGCGTCGCGGTCATCGAGTACCGTGTCCATTACCGGCGCAGGTGGTGTATATGTCTCTCCCTCGTCCGCGCTGTAGGAAATAACCGCTTTCCCGAAAGGACATATGTGCCATAGTCTTTCCCCGGAGCAAACCACAGCAATTCTGCCGTCCTGCAAGCGGCAGACCGTTGGCCAGGCAAAGTAGCGGTGCAGTCCGCGCACCTTCGTCATAATGACGCGCGGCGGCTCTGTTACCACGATTTTCATACAACCCCTCCTTGACAATTCTCTTTGTCTGTATTATACTACACACGAACGCACAACACAATAAACAAACACGACATATTCTCACATCAAAATGTCCGAAAAGGAAATGCTTATGGATTACGAATTTACGGTAACAATTGCAAATCAGCCCTACAAGGTGTTTCTGCAGCCGGGTTTTGCTCGCTTTAACATGTTTGCACCACGTCTGCACAAGCACACTTATCCCGAAATCCACCTTTTTTCATGCGGTAATGTGCAAATGGCGGTCAACGGTATCACATATGATATAAACGACAGCGAAATATGTACAATCCCACCCAAGACCTACCACCGCTTTCTCAAAAACGATGAGGATATGCTGCACACTGCCTTTCAGATTGATGCTCAGCTCGACACCTTCCAAAAGGTTACGCTGCCAAAGCAAACCGCTTTAGCCTATTTCGACGCCATTCGCGAAGGCAACTACACAAAAATCGCCACATATATCTCCTTAATATGCGCACATTTCTTTCCTGACACCACCAAAGCGCCCGAAGAACGCACGGATTACGGCTTCATTATATCCGAGTTTTTCTCCATGTATTATAAAGACACTGTTACACTGGCAGATTTAGCAAAGCTTTTGCACCTGTCAGAGAAACAAACCGCAAGACTGGTGAAAAAGTATACCGGCGAATCTTTTTCAAGCACTCTTACCACAACCCGCATGCAAACGGCAGACTTTCTTTTTGAAACCACGGACATGTCGATGACAGAGATTGCAGGCGATGTTGGATATCAATCCTACAGTGGATTTTGGAAAGCCTATCAAAAATATACAAACAAACAAAAAACCGATGCTGAATAAACAGCATCGGTTTTATTTTGTTTAAATTTAGCGAATCACGCGAACCTTTAATACATCCGCAATCGCTTCGATTGCAGCAAGTGCATCGTCTGTAATATCGCCGTCGATATCCATAATGGTATAAGCGTAATCCTTTTTACTCTTATTCATCATATGCGCGATGTTGATGCCCTTTTCTGCCATAGCACTGGAGAAGCCGCTGAGCATATTCGGCACATTCTTATGAATAATCGTTACGCGGACAGCTGTCTCTCTCTCCATTGCACAGTTCGGCATATTCACGGAGTTTTTAATATTACCGTTTTCGAGGTAATCTGCAAGCTCCTTTGCAGCCATAACCGCGCAGTTATCTTCGGATTCCGGTGTAGAAGCGCCGAGATGCGGAATCGGCACCACATTTTTAAGACCGATTACATCTGCATCCGGGAAGTCAACAACATACTTCGCAACTGTGCCGTCAAAGAGCGCACGCTTTAATGCATCTGTGTCTACGAGTGCTGCTCTGGAGAAATTAAGCAGGCGAACACCCTTCTTCATCTGGTCAAAAGCTTCTGTGTTGATCATACCGCGTGTACCGTCGTTGAGCGGCAGATGCAGTGTGATATAATCACAGTTTGCATAAATATCCTTAAGCTCTGCAGCCTTGATTGCATTTCTGGAAAGCTTCCAAGCTGCGTCTACAGAGAGATACGGGTCATAACCGATGACCTTCATACCGAGGCCGATTGCAGCATTTGCAACCATAATACCGATTGCACCGAGACCGATAACACCAAGTGTCTTACCCTCGATTTCCGGACCAACGAAAGCGCTCTTGCCCTTTTCAACCTGCTTTGCAACGTCGCCGTCCTCTTCCTTGAGTGTTTTTGCCCACTCGATACCGCCCATAATGTCACGGGAAGCAAGGAACAAACCGGCAATCGTTAATTCCTTAACCGCATTTGCATTTGCGCCCGGTGTGTTGAAAACAACAATACCTTCCTCAGAGCAACGGTCAATCGGAATATTGTTTACGCCTGCGCCTGCTCTTGCAACGGCTAAAAGGCCCTTTGGAAACTCCATCTCATGCATAGAGAAGCTTCTTAAAATGATACCGTCTGCATCCTTGGTTGCATCGTCAGTGATGGTGTATGCCTTCGGATTAAGCTGGTCGAGACCGCATTTTGCAATTTTATTAAGTGTTAAAATATTATACATTCTACAGTCCCTCCCCTTACTTATTCTCTGCTTCAAACTTCTTCATAAAGTCAACAAGCGCCTGCACGCCTTCAATCGGCATTGCATTGTAGATGCTTGCACGCATACCGCCAACCGTTCTGTGACCCTTTAAGTTCACAAAGCCTGCTGCAGATGCTTCCTTGATGAATTTCGCATTAAGCTCTTCATCGTCTGTAACAAACGGTACATTCATCAGCGAACGGTCTTCTTTTACAACCGTACCTCTGAACATTTCGGAGCTATCTAAGAAATCGTAGAGAATCTTTGCCTTCTTCTGGTTAAGCTCATACATTTTCTCGATACCGCCGATGGACTTTAAGTACTTAAATACGAGTCCGCAAATATAAATAGAATAGCAAGGCGGTGTGTTATACAGAGAATCATTCTTGGAATGTGTCTCCAAATTAAACATTGTCGGTGTGATATCCATTGCGTTGCCGATGAGGTCTTCACGAACGATAATAATCGTTACGCCTGCCGGACCAACATTTTTCTGCGCGCCAAAGTAAATCATACCGTACTTGGAAACATCTACCGGCTCGGAAAGAATGCAGGAGGACATATCCGTTACAATCGGAACATCACCTGTATCCGGCAGCTCGTTGTACTTTGTACCGTAAATTGTATTGTTAGAAGTGATATGTACATAATCCGCTTCCGGGTCAAACATAGATTTATCCAGCTTCGGGATATAGTTAAATACTGCATCTTCACTGGAAGCAACCTTTCTCGGGTTACCGTACTTCTGCGCTTCGGAGAATGCCTTTTTAGACCACTGACCTGTGATCACATAATCCGCTTTGCCATTCTTTGTCATCAGGTTTAACGGTACCATTGCGAACACGCTGGATGCACCGCCCTGTACAAAAAGTACTTTGTAGTTGTCCGGAATGTTTAAAAGCTCTCTCAAGTCCGCTTCAGCAGTCTTGATGATGTCGTCATACACCTTGGAGCGATGGCTCATTTCCATAACGCTCATACCGGAATCACCATAGTTGAGCATTTCTTCCGCTGCCTGCTTTAAAACAGCCTCCGGAAGCATGGACGGACCTGCCGAAAAATTGTACACTCTTTTCATTTTTTACCACATACCTTTCTGTTCCTTATGTAGCCGCCGTAGCACCGGCGGTGGGCGCACGGAACAATGCGCAAAGTATTACTGTTATGAAAATAACAATTACTAACATTATACTACTTTTACATATAAATAGTCAATATAAAAAGAAAAAACTATTGCGATTTTTTCTTGAGTAAGATATAATATCAAGCATATTCAATAATGAGGTGACTAACTATTAAAAGTCAAGAGTTTTATCAAAAGTTTTTGAAAAAATTTTAAGAAACTAAAAAACAACATGGCAAACAAGCCCTGTATTGCAAGGACTTAAAAAATAGTTAGAATAATAATTACCTTACAAAATTTGAATCATATGCAAGGTTTTTAGTTTGAAGAGTGTAAATAACGCGTAGTAGTTTCTTAACAACGTGAGATAAAGCTACGCGATGAGGTTTACCCTCTGCACGTTTCTTTGCGTAGAACATAGCAAATGTCGGCTCGTAATTTACTACAGTCTGAGCGCAGTTCATGAGTGCATAACGCAAGTATGATGAACCGTGCTTAACCATCCTGCCGGTTGTTTCGGATGTTCCTGATTGAAAATATCCCGGTTCTAATCCGGCAAAGGAAAGCATTTGGGAAGAGTTTTTGAATTTAGAGAAATCTCCAAATTCAGCTAAGATTGTGGCAGCAGACTCAACACCAATACCGGGAACTGATAGCATAGGTGGATTCATATCGGAAACGCATTCCCTTATGGAAGCTTCCGTTTCATCAATCTTTGAATCTAACTGACTGTAAATCTCTAAAACAATTTGCATTTGCTGCAGTAAATAATCCTCGGTATTTCCTACAGTGTTTTTAGCAAGCTGTTTCAATTTTGCAAAATCTACTGTTGAAAATCTGCCGCGAGATAACTTCCTTAGTGTTTCATAAGATTTAGAGTTCATATTAGAAATCTTTTCAGGTGATAAGTAGTTAGAAAGTATGTATAATGCGGTAACTGAAAATTTGCCACCAAAGAAAGGTTTAAACTCAGGAAATACCTTGTCTAAGATGTTTGTAAGTTCTACTAGCTGACGGCTTCTGAGGCGGATAAGAGAATCTCTGAATCTTGTTAGTGACTTTAGCTTCTCAGTGTGATATAATAATGTCGGATAGGGCTTGTACTCTACCGTCATTAAGTAGCGAGCAATCATCATGCAATCAATAGAATCGCTTTTAGTCTTTCTCAGGGACTTGGATTTAACGAAACGATTGATAAGCAAAGGGTTGAACTCCATGAATGAGAAGTTGTTGGATTCAAGAAATAGCTTTAGATTCATACCATAATGACCGGTAGATTCAAGTCCTATTCTTGTTTCTGCATAAAGGGAATCAAGCAATATTTTAAGTTGCGAAAATCCCTCTGCATCGTTTGTAAAAGACCACGAAGGAGTAATAACTTCTCCCAAGTCGTCAATTACGGCACAATCGTGCTTGAATTTTGAAATGTCGATACCAATGTAATACATGGTTTCCTCCTTTTAATATTTTTTGCACTGCTGTTTTCCACAGACGGTCTGCCAATGTATTCACGCAAATAGAAACGTCAGAACGTTAACTAACTAATTACCATTTCAGACAAACCACTGTGGTTTGAGTCACCTCCAACCAGTCAAAGCTGTAAAAAATGAGATACAAATCCACAGTGCTTGTCATTATTATACCGCAGGTAGCTACTCCTGCAAATATAACAAATTGAAAGAAAGGAGAAATAATTAAAACTACCCCTTTCGAGATAGTTTTAATTATACGTGAAAATAAATTGATTTGTGTATTATCTTTATTTGGTGAGGTAGATCTTCAAAATACTTTAAGGAAGGTATTTCAGTCAAACGATATATATTTTATTGAAGATAACTGCACAACTTCAGTACAGCTTACAACTCAGGTTGAGGCGAGAAACAAAGAGGTTGATGCAGTTATTATTTATGCGCAGGCTATGAATATGGATATCATC
>JAZQCN010000101.1:0-4726 GCA_045546315.1 Clostridia bacterium
CACATCAACCATGATGCAGGCGGCTTTGTCCTCGATTGGGCAGGCAAACGTTGGGTGCATATGTACGGCAGAGAGCCGGGCGGCTTCAGCGCAGGTCATCTGTATGCTTTTCCGTACTACCATAAGCACTACGAAAAGGGCGGTCACTACGATTATTATCACACACGCGGCGAGGCAAACAACACCATCATTGCCAATCCGAAGCAGGATATGTGTGATATGAATGTCGACTACTACGCACCGATGGACCGTTTTGAATCCGGCGTAAACACGGCGTATGGCATCATTGATATGACCGATACAAATGTGGATTACGAAACAGCAAAGCGCGGTTTTATGCTCACAGATATGCGTGAAACCTTAGTGGTGCAGGATGAAATCAAAGCAAAGCTGCCGAGCGAATTCTATTGGTTTAGCAATACGACCGCAAATATCACCGTCGCAGCAGACGGCAAGAGCGCAATGCTCGAAATGGACGGCGACAGAATGCTCGTCCGCATCACACAAGGTCCTGCCGAGGCAAAATTTGAGGTTGTAGATGCAAGACCGCTGCCGACGAGCCCGAATCCGGATGTGCAGGCAGAGGTGCTTGCTGCGATTAACGAAAAGAAGCTCATGATTCACATGGAAGGTGTTGAAAAGCTTAACCTGACTGTGGAATATGTACCGCTGCACGAGGGCGAAGGTGTTCCGGCACCGCAGCCGATTGTACCGCTGGATGCTTGGAGCGTGGCAGGCTCACCTGCGATGATTACTTCGCAGACGCTTGGCGATATTGTGGCACTCAAGGTCGATAACCCGAACGCGTATGCTAAGGGCGCAAAGACTTATGTGGATACCGCAAACTTAGACATTATGCCGCTTGTGCAAAACGGCAGAACGCTCGTGCCGGTACGCTTTATTGCTGAAAAATTCGGCGCAGAGGTTGGCTGGGACGATGCAACACAGACGGTGTCCGTCAAAACAAGCACCGATGAAATTACATTGCAAATCGGCTCTGCCGAGATGAATGTTAACGGCAACATCACCATACTCGATGTGCCGGCGCAAACGATTGGCGGCAGAACCTTAATTCCGCTGCGTGCACTCGTTGAAGCGCTCGGTAAGCAGGTATTCTGGGATGACAGAGGCTTAATTATCATCAGTGATAAGCCGGTCACCTTTGATGCGGACACGATTACGAAGCTTGTGAATCTTTTAGACATCCGCGTGCAGGTCGATGGCAAGGAAGTCAAGTTCTTTGACAGCGAGATTTACAGCTATAACATCGCAGCTACACCGGGCAGCGTGCCGACGGTAACCGCAAGTGCGGCAGCAGGTGCAACTGTAGTACAAGGCAGCCCTGCAACGGTCACGGTAGGCGATAAGGTTTATACCTTCTATTTTACGGAATAATTTAACAAAAACGAGGATTGCTTCGATCCTCGTTTTTGTTTTCGTATATGAAAGATTTTACAAAAAATATTTACGATTATGCATTGACGGTATGCATACATACTTGTTATAATTTTTTTAGGATTTATGTACAAGTTCTACAAAATAATTAAAAGGAGTGAGCGAAATGAAGAAAACTATTAGTGTGTTGCTGTCGTGCGTGCTGCTTTTGGGCGTTTGTGCACCGATGGCGCTTGCGGCAGAAAGCAACGCGGCGGAAACGGTATTTTTCGAGCAGGATTTTGAAAACTTCGAAATCGGCGAAGAACCGAAGACTGGCTTTGACGGCAACGCCATTACGGCGACGGCGCGCATTACCGTTGAAGAAGACGACGGAAACAAGGTCGCAAAGTATTGGCTCAACAATGCCGAGCGCCCGAGCGGACCGCGCCTGCAAAAGGATATCAGCGTGCGCGGCTTGAAGGAGTTTACGATTGAATACGATTTTAAGTCGAGCGGCGGCGCAAGTAAGCCGAGCGTGATTTTGCGCGAAAAATCAACCGGCACATATTTGAGCAGTAAAAGTATGGCACCGGGGGATTTTACAAAGTGGACACATATGCGCATAGAGGTAAATTTGCAGAATTTAACGGCAACCTGCTATGCGGATAAAGCAGAAGTATTAAGCACGGAACTGACAGCATTTTCGGATGAAAAGCTGACGCTGTGGTTCGGTGGGTCGATTGACTTAGACGGCAGCTGGTATATGCTTGACAACATTAAAATCTACACCAAGCAAAAAGATTACGACCCGAATGCCGGCATGACTTTAGATGATATTGCCGGTACGGTCAACAGAGCGGATGCCGAGAAAGAGAGCGGCGATATCTTTGCAATCATTGATGAGGATTTTGAAGCGCAGGCTGTAGATGCATTAGTTCAGATGCGTCCAAGTGGCGGCTTTGGTACTTCGGCAATCAAGGAAACTGCACCGATTTACGTTCGTCAGGCAAATGGCAATAAGTATGCACATGCCTATCACGGCAACCCGGATGCACCGGATGCTATCCAGGGGCAGCGTCTTGGGAAGACCATATCGTTTGTGGGTATGAAAAACCTCGTCTTGGATTTTGATATCCGCAGCACGAAAAACGGAAAGTCTACGCTTTCGGTTTATATTGTAGACAGCGATTCTGCAAAAACGATGGTTGCGGTCACGGTGCCGACGACGTTTGATGATTGGATGCATATCAAGGTGCGTTTCGATTTTGAAAACAAGGTAGCCAAGCTGTATGTTGGCGGTAAATTTTATAAAGAGTTCAAGGCAGACCTTGGCGATGTGGTCAACGGTGATTTCCGTATTGTGGGTCAGATGCATTCCGATGGCAGTGACTGGATGATTGATAATTTTATGCTATCCACACCGGATAAGAATGCCGGCGGCATCGTAAATCTCGCCGGCGAGTTTATGGTTGATCAGGTGAAATTGCCGGAGACTGAAAAAATCGGTATGGTGAACAAAATGCGCACGACGCATCCGCGTATTATGCTGACGGATTGGGCGGCAGTGCGCGCAAAGATTGACACCGATGAAAACTATAAAATCTGGTACAAGCGTACGATTGAAACGGCAGACAACATTGTACGCAGTGCGCCGGTAGAATATGTTGTGAATGCGCGTAACAACATCAACGAGTCCTCCTCACGTGCGAAAACATATATGATTTCGCTTGCTGGCGCTTATGGACTTACCGGGGATAAGCGCTATAAGGACAGACTTTTTCAGGAGATTGAAAACGTGGGTAGCTGGCCGGATTGGGACGGTAAGACCTATCTGTGTACAGCACACTTGATTTTAGGCACATCCATTGCTTATGACTGGTTATACAACGACTGGACAGAAGAAGAGCGCAGTAAAGTTTTGAATGTGCTCGTGCAAAAGGGTGCCTCTCAGGCGGTACTCGGCTATGAAAAGATGATTAGCGGCACCAGCAACTGGATTAACTCTGTATCCAACTGGAACAACGTATGTAACGGTGCAAACACAATTATGGCGATTGCGGTTGCAGACGAATATCCGGAGCTTTCTGAGTACATTTTTGCAAAGGCAAACCTGGCATTGCAGGAGTCCTTTGTTGAAGTATCGGCGGACGGTGCGTATGCTGAAACCGTCAGCTACTGGGACTATGGTGTGCGTTATCAGATCAAGATGATGTCTGCGCTGGAAACGTCTTTGAAGGATGGCGAAACACTTCCGGCAAGACTGGATTATACAAATAACGTCGGACTCAATAACACCGGTGATTTCCCGATTTACTATAATGGTACAACCGCGGCATTTAACTATGGCGATGGCGAAGACACACTCAAGACATCGTCGATTCTGTATTGGCTTGCAACGAAGTATGACAAGCCGCGTTATGCGTGGTATAACCTGTATATGATTAACAACTATGCGGCAATTGACCATCCGAAGGATCATAATACGATTTTGTCTATCCTTTGGTACGATGCAGAGCATGCAAAGGGTGCAGACCCGGCGGCAGCACTCGATAAGTTCTACAGCTCTTCTGAGCCAAATGGTGCAAACGGTCTTTCGATGCGTTCAAGCTGGACCGACCAGAATTCGCTTGTTGTGATGGCGCACGCCGGTGACGCAAGCACGGGTCACATCAACCACGACGCCGGCGGCTTTGTCCTCGATTGGGCAGGCAAGCGTTGGGTACATATGTACGGCAGAGAGCCGGCAGGTCTCACGGCGGGTATTCTCTATGCATGGGACGGCTACTTTACAATTAACAAGCAGGATGGCGGCCGCTTCCAGTATTATCATACACGTGGTGAAGCGAACAATACAATTATTGCAAACCCGAAGCAGGGCGAAGCGGATATGCAGGTGAAATACTATGCACAGCTCGTTCGTTCGGATGCGGCTGACAACAAGGCATTTGGTATTATTGATATGACACAGACCAATGCAGACTATGTTGACGCTAAGCGTGGCTTTATGCTCACGGACAACCGCGAAACCCTGGTGATTCAGGATGAAATCAAGGCAAAGAAGCCGAGTGAGTTTTATTGGTTTGCAAACACACTTGCAGATATCACACTTGCGGCAGACGGCAAGAGTGCATATTTGGAAATGGGTGATGAGGTGATGCTTGTGCGCATCACACAGGGTCCGGCGGATGCGAAAATCGGCGTTATGAAGGCAAGACCGCTTCCGACAAGCCCGGATCCGGATGTGCAGCCGAAGATGGAAGAGCAGAAGCTTTTTATCCATGCTGAAAATGTGCAGGAGCTTAACCTGACGGTGGAATTTGTACCGCTTCATGAAGGTGAAGGTGTACCG
>JAZQCN010000102.1:0-42197 GCA_045546315.1 Clostridia bacterium
GCAAAAAAACGGCAAAAATCTGTTGCTATGGAAACTGATTTCAGATATTTTGTGGTTTTTTCATTATTTGTTTTTAGGTGCGTATTCAGGAAGTGCGGTTGCTATGATAGCAGTATTTCGTGAATTTGTTTTTTATAAAGAGAATCAAAAAGGAAGAAAAATCCTCTTTTACTTATTATTCTTTATTTCAATAACAGTTTTTTCTGCGATATTTACCTGGAAAGGCGTTATAAGTATTTTTCCGGCAATTGCCTCAATAATTTCAATTATAGGTTTTTGGAAAGCCAATCCCGAGCTTTCCCGAGTGCTTGCTTTTCCTATATCTGTGCTTATGCTTACATATGATTTAAGTTGTACTTCTTATGTAGGAATTGCAAATGAAATTTTAACAATAACAGCCACAATATTTGCAATGATTTATACTACACATAAAAGAAAGGTTGATGAAGATGAGAATAGGAGTTATTAACTGGGACTGCTCTCTGCCACCGGATACATTTTTTGGCGGGTATTTTTCCAAAACGCTGAGTGCCAGAAAGTGGAGAAATCGTACCCCATACTATGCAGACATAATTTCCGAAGATAACATTTGCTGTCATTATAAAACAGCAGAAGAATATGACAGGGAACTACAGTATGCAATTGAAGCCGGAATTGATTATTTTGCATATGTGTGGCATACAGATAATAAAAATGCAAAGCAGGACATTGGTGTAACCACATCAGTTACACATCCTCATGCATGGACTCAGGATTACGCAAGAAAGCTGCATCAAAAAAGTTTGTTGTCAGAAAAAATCAAATTATGCGCAATTTTAATGAGCAGCCAGCCATATACAGAAAGCGATTATTTTCATCTTGCACAAGCTATGAAAGCGCCATATTATGAGAAGGTTGGGGAAAGACCAATCGTTTATTTGTTCGGTGGATACAGAACAGATTTTATAGATTTGTTAAAAGAATTTCCGCAAAAATATGGTACGAACAATCCGTATATCATATTTATGAATAACGGAATTGAAAGTGAAAATGGTGATTATTCTAAGGCAGATGCGGTGTCAGCGTATGCTTGTGCTAATAAAGACTCTATAGAAAATTATAATCAACTTATTGATGTTTTGATTTCGCAAAATGAGGCAAGAAAAAAGTACAATATAAATATTGTTCCATTGTTTACAATGGGGTGGGATCCCGCTCCCCGAATAGAAACACAGGTGCCATGGATTACCTATGAAAACAAAGGATATGCTCAAAACCCTACACCTGATGAAATTGAAAATGGTGCGAAAAGGCTTGCCAAATGGATAAGCGAAAACAGAGAATATACAAATACCGATCACATCCTGACATTTGCATGGAATGAATTTGAAGAAGGCGCGTGGATTTGCCCCACATATGATGATGATTTGAATATTGACAGCAGCCGCGTTAAAGTTTTTTCTGAAATGGTTAAAAATTGGAAGCAACGATTATTATAAAATATGGAGGACAGTTAATATGTCGAGGAAAATTCACGATCCGAATCTACTTAAAAGTTTTAAGGAAACAACAGAAACAGACTGGTATGAGGTGGCAACTGAAAACTTTGATATTCACGGATTGATTAAAGATAAAGAAGGAAGCTTATCCTTAAGAATGCCTCTTGATATTGCAAAAACAGTAAGTGACGGTGTTTTTAATCAAGCAATTTATGGTGCAGGAGGAAGGATTCTTTTTTCCACAGATTCCCCCTTTATTTCAATAAAAGCCGAGTATGGCGCGGGCTATGTACCCACTGTGTGCAATCATGTGTTTTCCTTTGGCTTTGACCTTTATGAGTTTGACGGCAGCAAGGACAAATTTGTTGCGGCATACCGTCAAATAAAAGGATTTGACGGGAAAACCGCAGAGTTTACGGGATATACACAAAAAGATGGTGATATGGGATATTACACCATCAATATGCCGCATTTTTGTGAAGTTAAAAAAATGTATATCGGTATAAAAAAGGGATACAGCCTTGGCAGAGGCAAAAAGTATATAAATGAAAAGCCTGTGGTTTTCTACGGTTCGTCAATTACTCACGGAGCGGCGGCAGGCAGACCCGGGAATACCTACGAAAACTTTATTTCACAAAAGTATAATCTTGATTATATAAATCTTGGTTTTGCCGGTAGTGCATTGGGAGAACAAGCTATGGCAGAATACATAGCAAATCTCCCGATAAGTGTTTTTGTATGCGATTATGACCATAACGCGCTAAATGAAGATCATTTGAGGAATACGCATTTTTCTTTTTACGAAACAATTCGTAAAAAGCACCCCGACATCCCGTACATAATGGTATCAAGACCTGATGCTCTGGTAAATAGGCTTTTTGGAAATATGCCGGATTTAAGACGCGACATTATAATGGAGTCCTGCGAAAAGGCTAAGGCACAGAGTGATGAAAATGTATATTTCATTGACGGCCACACTCTTTTTGATGGCGAATTTTACGAGTCCTGCACAAGCGACGGATGCCATCCGAATGATATCGGTTTTATGCGAATGGCAGATAAAATTGGTAGCGTAATTGCAAAGGTGATAAAATAGATCCAAAAGGGAGTGTCTTAATAAGTGAATTTTCACGTAATTGAGGTAGTGTCCTCTTTTTCAGCATGAACTTTTCTTTAAATTCAGATATTGAGAGCCGTACTATCAGACGTTCAAACAAATATTTTTTGCAATATTACCTGAGCAGGCATGCTTTTCTTTTCAACTATGTTTAGAATTGTATTTTTTAAGCTCATTGTTTTACACATATAGCATCTGTAAATTCTTCAATATAGTTTTGAACCTATGCGATTTGGTTTTATTATTATAAAATTACCCATTTATAAGGTTATAATGGTAAAAAATATAAAATTAGGTCACTTAATCAAAGTTGTAACACAAATGTAATATTAAACACCTCCATATTTACTCCTTTTCACTAGCAAAATTACACATGGAAAGCGCGAAATTTCCTCTGTTATAAAAATGTGCCCGTCTGTTTTAAAACAGACGGGCTTTTCCATTATTTAATTTTCTCTGTTTCAGCCAGCATATTCTCGATGAATATCCCGTATCCTCTCGTTGGATCATTCACAAAAACATGTGTAACCGCTCCCACAATTTTACCATTTTGCAGGATGGGCGAACCCGACACGAGTGTTGTCAATAGGGGGCAACATATCTTTTGTTTTTCGCATAACATATCATAGCTTAAGAAGTTCTTCTGCAACAATATCCGCAATTATGCTCTGACCTTTATCGCTTGGATGAAGTCCGTCTGGCATAGATTCAACATCTCTTGGATCGATTGGATTGATTCTAAACAAATCAATTATGTGGATGTCGTTCTTTTTACACACTTCCCGAATAACATTTACATAATCCTCCAGGATTTTCGAATCAGGGTTCGACGGTTGTGCTTCCGTAAGTCTATGTAACGGCGTTATAAAAACTAATTTGGAATCGGGAAAGTCCAGTTTAAGTTTTCTTACAAGCGATTTTACTGCGCCATAGAAAGTATAAACATCTTCACTTTCGGGTGTTCCGAATGGCGCATCACCATGTCCGAAATCATTTGTGCCACCAAAGACCACAACTGCTTCCGCATTTCGCTCCATAATTTTAGCACGCAATTCAAAAGTCAGATCATGATGGGGATATGCTTCTGACGGAACGAGATTGCGAGCAATCCTGGTGCCGCCCAAACCATAATTATACGCATGTTTCATATTGTATTTTGCTTTAATAAGTTGGTGGAATACTTTTTCAGGCCCTGTTGTTCCATGACCCTGTGTAATACTGTCACCAAGGAAATTTATTGTTTTCCCGCTTAATTCCATTCTTAATTTCACTCCTTTTTATTCGTAAAGATAAAAAATTGCAAAAACACTGCGTCTTGTCCTGGTTTATATGATAAGTTTTTTGTATCACCAATCAGAACAATTCTGTAATTGCAATTGTTTTATAAAATTCTTTTACCGCTTTGGTTGATACCATGCCTGTGCTTTCAAACTGTGTATTGGATATCCCTGCTGCCATACCAAGACGTATGGAATCTAAAATTGACATTCCCCGACTGATGCCGGTTGCTATACCTGCAACGGTGCTGTCACCCGAACCCACTGTGTTTACGACTTTAACAAACGGTACTACAAATCTGTAAAATTTTCCCTCTATCATTGCAACGGCTCCGTCTTTGCCAAGGGATATCAAAGGAATCTCAACCCCCATTTCTTTTAATGCAAGCAAAGCTTCTTCTGCTTTAAAATTCTTAATCCCTGTGAGTTGCAAAAATTCATCTTTGTTTGGTTTTATCATATAAGGTTTTGATTTTATAATATCCTTAAGAGTTTTACCACTTGTATCAAAAATAACTTTCTTGTTGTTTTTTACAGCATTTTTTGCAATTTCAGTATAAAAATCAGCGGTTAATCCTTCAGGCAGGCTTCCTGATACAGTTATCACATCACAATCTTTAATACTGACCTTAAACGAATCAAAAAATGCTTTTTCCTCATCGTGGGTTATAACAGGCCCCTTTTCAAGAATTTCTCCGGATGCTCCGGCTTTATCTGTTATATTAATGCAAATTCTTGTTTCGCCTTTTATTTGGGTAAATCTTTGCTGTATGCCTGATTTTTCGATTTCTGCCGTTATAAAGCTTCCCGTATACCCTCCTGCAAATCCCGTTGCAATCACCTCTGCCCCCAGTAAATTAGCAACTCTTGAAACGTTTAAACCTTTGCCTCCCGCAGTAAAAACGGTTTTCAAAGGGCGTCGAACCTCGCCCATTATAAAATCATCAACAAAATAAACTCTGTCTATTGCAGGATTTGCGGTTACTGTAAGTACTTTATTCATTGCAAATCATGACCTTTCCTCCAACTGCTGCCGGATTTTTAAAGAGTTCGAAAGCGTCTGCTATTTCTGAAAGCGGATATTTTTTGAATATCAACTGCTCATCAAATTTGAGTTGCCCTGTTTTAAAGCAATGCGCGGTAAGTTCCCATTCTTCACCCGGAAATGGTGCAGAATAACTCATCCACGAACCTGTAAGCCTGAATTCCTTTCTGTTCATATTTTCCCACTCTTTCGGAGTGAACGTAAGTTCTTTGTGTGGAGTACCAATGCAGCATATACTTGCCTTATTAGCAGCAATGTCAAATGCTGCTTTTATAGTACTTATCTGACCTGCTGTTTCAAAAACATAGTCAAATTTTTCATTTCCAAATCCGGAAACTTTCGTGTTTACAACAAAATCAGCACCTAGTTTTTTGGCAAGATTCAGTCTTGCATCTGAGATATCAAAAACAGTTACTGATTTTGCACCAAAAATTTTAGCCCACTGCATGGTGAAGAGACCTATAGTCCCTCCGCCTAAAATTGCAACACGTCCACCACCTTTATAATCTGCGCATTTAATGCCATGAAGGGCGACAGTTGCAGGCTCGAAAAAAGCACCTTGTTCAAAACTTACTGAATTATCAAATTTAACTGCATTTGCTTCGGGCAGAATTACAAATTCAGCCATACTTCCTTGAATGCGTGAACCTATAAAAATATAGTTTTTACACAGTGAATAATTACCGCTTAAGCAATCTGTACATTTCATACAAGGAACCAGAGGAATCCCCGATACTCTGTCACCAATTTCAAATGCGGTTACATTTTCACCGACTTTTTCTACAACACCTGAAAATTCATGACCAAGAACAATGGGATAATAATGGGCACCATTTTCAAATACGCGCGGAATATCACTTCCGCAAATACCTGTCATTTTAACTTTTACAAGTATTTCTCCCGCTTTTGGTTCGGGAGTCGGGATATCATCATAACGAATATCTTCGTTTTTATATAAAACTCCTGCTTTCATATCGTTTCTCCTATAATTTATCAGCAAAATTTGTTCCGTTGCAAAGACGGATTTTTTCTCTTACTACTTCTTTTACAGCAACCTTTGCCATCCCCATATAATTACGCGGATCAGTTTCGCTGGGTTTATTTGCAAAGCAATCTTTTATTGCCTTAGCCATTGGAATTTTAAGTTCTGTTGCAATATTAATTTTTGAAATTCCTCTTTTTAGACTTTCTTTAATTTGTACATCAGGCACACCTGAAGCACCGTGCAGAATAAGCGGAACATCGACAAGTTCGTGGATTGCAGAAAGTCTTTCGAAGTCAAGTTTAGGCTCGCCTTTATACTCGCCGTGTGCAGTGCCTATTGCTATTGCAAGCATATCAAGTCCTGTCTGTTCAACAAAATCCTTAGCCTCAAAAGGTACAGTAAAGGTTGCTTCACGTTCATTAACAATGAGGTTATCCTCAACGCCTCCTATTTTTCCGAGCTCACCTTCAATTGCCACACCGACACTATGGGCAACATCAACAACTTTCTTTACCATTGCAACATTCTCCTCATATGGTAAATGGGCAGTATCAATCATTACTGAAGTATAGCCATAACGAATGCATTGCATAATTGTTTCAAAGCTTTTGCAATGGTCAACGTGTAAAGCAATCGGGATATCATAAAGTTCTGATGCTGATTTTGTGATTGCAGCTATGTATGGAATTCCTGCGTGTTGTAAAGTCCCGGGTGTTGTTTGAATTATCACGGGACAATTTTCTTCAGCGGCACCTTCTGCAACTGCCTGTATTGTTTCAAGATTATGCACGTTAAAAGACGCAATAGCCACACCATTTTCAGATGCTTTCTTTATAAATGACATAGGATTTACCAAAGCCATTGTTTTTCCTCCTTAATGTATTGATTTTTAATAGTTTATCTGCTAAAATAATTGTATGTTTTTTCTCAACAATTTTCAATCACGTCAAAAAAATTGAATAATTCTCATATTTTCTCACGAAGAGGTGGATCATGACCCAAAAAGAAAGAATCGATGCAATTATTGATATTATTAACAAAAATGGCTTTGTAACAGTAAAGTTCCTAACGGAGGAGTTGCATTACAGCACAGCAACAATTAACCGTGATCTTAATGCATTGGAAAACCAAAACATTGTCAAACGGAGTTATGGCGGTGCAGAAATTGTACAACCAAAAACAACATCTTTGTTTTTTAGATACAGCAAAATGCGTCCTGTAAAAAACAAAATTGCTCAAAAAGCTTCCGAGTTTGTACAAGATGGTGATATGATATTTGTAGATTGTTCGACAACCGCACAATATTTGGGCCGTTATCTCACAAACAAAAAAGATCTTACAGTAATAACAAACAACATTACACTTGCATCATACTTAAGTGAATGGGGAATCAAGGCTATTTGTCTTGGTGGAGTAATTATGGAGCCTCCCTCGATGGTGTACAGTTCCGAAACTATAGAGAATGCAAAAAAATACGGTGCAGATAAATTATTTTTTTCACCGAGTTCAGTTACTCCGGATGGTAAAATAGGTGCAAGCAACTATGAAGAACATATTCTTCTCATCAAGTCAATGATGGAAAATTCAAAAGAAGTATATATGCTTTGTGACCATAGAAAAATAACTGATGCCTGCAAAAAATATTTAGGAACATTAAAGGATATTGATGTCGTTATAACCGATTTCGCTTTTTCAAATGACATTAAAGATAAATATAATGAAACAAAGTATATAGAAATAGAATTGTAATTTTTGAGCAAATTAAAAGAAGCAGAATTTTATTCTGCTTCTTTTAACATATTTTCAATAAATACCCCATAACCCCTTGTCGGGTCATTGACAAATACGTGTGTCACAGCTCCCACTAATTTCCCGTTCTGAATAATTGGTGAGCCGCTCACAAGTGATGTCAATATGAGACAACAACTTTAATGGTTTTTATCCTCTTTTTCCTTTAATTGTATCTTGCATATCTCAGAAAAATCAGGCGTTTTCCAGGAGGTATTATAACTGCCGAAGCCTTGGTCATGCGGTGCGATATAGTCCGGCAGATTATTTCGTTCTGTAAACACTTCGCGAATTGCTTGTAAATATTTAAAACCAAATTTATGGCTTGGTGCTACGAAATGACCTTCGTCCCATTCGTTCCAGTTATCAATCATCATAATTTTTCTTCCCCATGCATTTTCCGGCAACGACTCGGTGATTTTTTTCATCTCTTTAAGAAGACACCTGTATTTCTCTGGAGAAAGATACCATATGTTTGACCATTCGCGGAATTTGTATCCCAGATCGTTCCAACGCTTGGAAAATCGTGGTGACGGGTCCTGAAAACAAGAAGGGGTGGGTATAAATCGTGTATTGTCAACCTCAAGATTTTTACAAAATATTTCACATTGCTTTTTGATGATGTCGTCTTCGTCAGGATAAAAATCATATGGAGAATTATAGCCCGAATTATATCCGAATCGGAAATCGTAACCTCTTGCCATCAGAGCGTCATGCGACTTTGGGTCCGGGACAGTATTGCAGGCGGCAAATACCATACCGTCAAAGCCGTATTTTTTTGCATATTCCCGGCAGGCATCAAAGGTTTGTTTCTGACTTTGCGCATTTTTGAAGCATTCTTTTTCCAGTCGTTTCTGTTGATATACAAAAAGCACCGGCTTATTGTCGATAACAAGATAGTTTTCTTTTTTGAAATAGTTCTCCATCCAAAACGGCATCAGATTTTGAATCATATCCTCTTCGTCGGTACCGCACCAACGTGGAGCTGCTTCAAACATAATGGCAAATTTCATATAGTTTTGAAATTTTGCATGAAAAAGAGCCTCGTGCAGTCCGTGGGCACAACGTAAATCATTTACCGTAACAGGTTTTCCCATGTTCTCCGGTTTTCGGTACCAACAATAAATAAAGCAGTTGATACCGTGCTCCACCGCCCATTTGATTTCCCAATCACAAACCTCAGGATTTTCCTCGTCATAATACCCCATCAAAGGTGTTCTGTCGGGATATTCCTCAGCTAAATCATCAAATCCTTCGTGGACGCCTGCAGCATCTTTTTTCCATGCTGCATAATAATGTGCGGCAACAATTCTGTCTGATTTAGCAGGGTTTGGCTCAGGGATATAGGAATTAAATTTTATATTATACATTCAAAACAGCTCCTTTTAGTCAATTATATTTATGACCACATAATGTTTTAATATTTTCTTCCTCAAGCACCGGGGCTTCACCTCGTATCAGAATACGGATGATGTTTTTGGTGGCACGCTGTGCAAGAAGCAAAAAGCCTTTTTCATTGATGTGTTGGTTGGGATAACCAAAAAAGCTATCCCGACAAAACTGATATTCTTCACCGGGCTGGATAATAAACCAATCCTTTTCGTCCCTGCCCGCATATAAGAAGTATGAGGCTGCACGTGTGAGCATATAAGCATCCTTGTGGGTATTGACGAAGTGCTCTTGAGCCAGCATAATTTGGTCAATGTTCGTTTCTCCAAAAAAATCTACCCGCAAGCAGAAAAAGTGGGTAAATCCTATTCGTTTTAATGTCTCCCAAAGAATTTCCAATTTAATCTTATACTCATTTGCTGAAAGTTTGGCATCAGATTCACCCTGAAGCCAGAAAAAGCATCGTGAGGCAAGGTTATCTTCTGCAAAAGCAGTTTCTGCATCCGAAAAGAAATGAGCACATTTTTCAAAGAAATAATCCGCAGCACCGTCCATTCGCTGATTGTCGGAGATATCCGGATTCAAACTCGTCCCGTGTGTTTGATTCCACGCTTTAATCCTCTCTTTGTATTCCCGCACCATATCATCAGTGAAGTAATAGTCGATGGAAACACCGCCCTTGGCGATGTGAGCATATGCACAAGCATAGCCCTCTTTTTCCCATTCATTAGCAACAAAAGGTGCAATGGTTGCTCCTATGGGTGCATCTGCCTCGGAAAATGTCGCAAAAGGAAAAACCTCCTTATCCGCTTTAGACTTTAAATTGGACATGGACGGACAGAAGTAGGTGTTTTCAACATAGTTGCTTAATCTGCTTTCCCCTCTCTCATTCACTAAATCCGGGGTATATGCCAAGTCCATATTTTTGTAAGAAAACTCACCCACAGGGTAACCGGCAGGCACAAATTCACCTGTGGGCATACCCAGTCGGCGTGGTTTGTGCTTATATTCATAAGAATGTTCGGCAGACAAAGTGTGATTAGGGGGGTAAACCGATGCCCCCATCATATTGGACTGACCTGCGAAAACAAAAAGATCCCGTCGCATAACAAACAACTCCTTTATTTAACAACTACATATTCAATCCCTAAGATTTCCGCAATCTTTGCTATTGTTTCAGCGTGATGACCTATACCGAGCGCATAATGATGTGTGGGTCCTTCCATAACCCACTTTTTCACAAATTGCTTTGTAGTAGGAGCAAAAAATCCTTTGGTATTTGTATTGCCGGTTGGAGGAATAGGACCTTCTTTTGAATTTCTATATTGATTTTATCAATATAGCATGCTATAATCCATATATAAAACAAACAGAAATTTGTGTAAAACAAAGATAAGGTGAGCACATGCTTTTTTTACAAATCAATCCATATATCAGATATGCCAGATATCTAAACTTAGACAAAAATATATATTTTAACGAAGTAGTTCCTTTGGACGCAAGACTTTTTTATACCCTTAGCGGACATGGTAAAATAAAGGTACAAAATAAAGAATATGAAATGGAACCCTATTCCCTGATTATTATAAATTCAGGTATCCCTTACCAAATTATGACGCCGGAAATTTCCATAGATTACATTGCAATAAATTTTGATTACACGCAAAAGGCAGCATCTTGCAACATACCTATCAAGCCGGTAATAGAAAATAAGTTCAAAAAAGAAATGCTTGTAGATTTCAATACTATTGATGATGTAAAAGAGCTGTCCGATGTTTTATATATAAAGGAAATTGACACCATTCAAAAAAAATTGAACGGCATTGTACGTGAATATACGAAAAAACTTTTATATCACGAACAAAAAAACGGACATATTCTTGCAGAATGCATTGTTGATTCGGTTCGCGTTATGAAAATCGAAAATGTCTCTGTCAAAAAAGAATCTTCAAATCAAATCGTTTCATACATACATAACCATTACTCCGAAAACATAACAAATCAGTTGATAGGCAAGCTTTTCGGTTATCATCCAAATTATGTAAGTTTTTTGATAAAGCAGATAACCGGAATGCCGATACATCAATATACAATCCATGTACGCCTGATGAATGCTATGAACTATTTAGAAAACACTACTCTTTCTGTAAGCGAAATCGCAGCTGCCTGTGGTTTTTGTGACGCTGCATATTTTTCGGGATACTTTAAAAAGTATTTTGGAATAAATCCGTCAAAATATAGAAATGTTTAATATCAAAAAACACTTGCCTACGATGAACCAGGCAAGTGTTTTTTCTCTTATTTGATTTTTTCTGTCTTATCCATCATCAACTCTGCAAATATGCCGTAGCCGCAGGTCGGGTCGTTGACGAATACATGGGTTACAGCGCCGACAAGGTTGCCGTTTTGCAGAATCGGGCTGCCGCTCATGCCCTGCACGATGCCGCCGGTGATTTCTAAAAGCGCAGGGTCGGTTATGCGGATCACCATGCCCTTTTCGTCGCTCGAAGAGGTCATTACCTTCTCGATTTGAATGTCGAACTCCTGTGCATTTTTGCCGTCCGGTGCAAACCTCAGCTTTGCTCCGCCCTCGCGGATTTCAAAGCGGCTTGCAACGCGGACCGGCTTGGCAGACGGCAAATTTTTAGATTTCCAGATGCCGTAAATGCCTGCGCCGGAATTGGATAAAATGCTGCCGTAGGTGCCCGGTGCGAAGGTGCCGCAAAGCTGACCGGGGTTGCCTTTTTTGCCCGGTGTAACGGCAGTGACCTCGCAGGGGGAAACCGAGCCGTCGAGTACGGTTAACAGCTGCGCGGTGTCGATGTCGGCGATGCCGTGACCGAGCGCCGCGTATACGCCCTTATCGGGTCGGACAAAGGTGAGCGTACCGAGACCTGCCGTACTGTCGCGCACCCAGGCGCCGATTTTATAGCCGCTATCTGTTTGTACGGGCGACAGCGAAAGTGTATAGTTTTCGCCATTTCGCACATATTCTATAGTAGCGGAAGCTGCGCCGTTTTGTGCAAGCATTGCGGAAAAATGATCCGCATCGACAATTTTTTGTCCGTTTAAACGAACGAGCACATCGCCGACCTGCAGCCCGGCTGCCTTTGCCGGGGAAACGCTTCTGCCGTTTGTGTCCGTTAGGGCAGTGAGCGCAACGGTCAGCACGCCGTCGGTGTAAATGCGGATGCCGAGGCTTTCGCCGCCGGGGATTACCGTGCCTGCATCGTATACGCTGACGGCTACCTTTTTTAAGGGCAATATGCCGAACAGCTTTACATCAATTTCGTAATCGCCGACGGCGCTTGTGTTGAGTAAAAGTCCCTCTTTGGCAGCAGCGGTATTTACATTGCAGACCGGCTTATCCTTTGAAAAATTGCGTGCCGGGGAAAGTGGCAAAACCACTTGCGCATCTTTAGACACGCAAAGCTGATCCGGCAAGGTGCGGTAAACCGTAAGCGCGTGCAGCGCAAGCGGCGCGAGCAGCAAAGTGATGATGCACAGACAGAGAATTGTCCGTTTGAAGCGCAAGGTGTATCACTTCCCGCAAGAAAAATTAAAGCGTTTTCGCTTCGTTGTTAATCTGCCCGCGGGCGCTGTGTTCTATGTGCGATAAAACAATGAAAAATTCCGAAAAACTGGAAATTGCAACGGCAGCCGCAGCCTTGACAAGCTTGCAAAAAATGTATATAATATATTAAGAGAAATCTTCAGGGTTGGGTGCAATTCCCTACCGGTGGTTCAGCCCACGAGTCTCAGGCAATCGCCTGGACTGATTCGGTGCAATTCCGAACCCGACGGTAAAGTCCGGATGAAAGAAGATATGGCTTTTTTCGCGTACCCTGTGGTTTTTCAGGGTTTTTTATTTTTCGCTGAAAAAGCGAAAAAATGCGAAAGGGGACAGAAAAACTATGAAAAAAATCACAGTCAGAAACTTAACGGTGACAGCGATGCTGTCTGCCGTGGCAGCGGTTTTAATGCTTTTCCACTTCAACCTGCCGTTTATGCCGTCGTTTATCTCGTTTGACTTAGCGGATTTGCCGCCGCTTTTGGCGAGCTTTGCGCTTGGTCCGGTTTACGGCGTCATCGTGTGCTTTATGAAAAATCTTCTACATATTCTTCTGCACTCGTCGCACACGATGTTTGTCGGTGAGCTGTCGAACTTTATTTTAAGCTGTACCTTTGTCGTAACGGCCGGCTTGATTTACCAAAAGCAAAAAACGCGCAAGGGCGCGATTGTTGCATCGATCATCGGTGCGGTTTGCGCTGCGGTGGTTGGTGTATTTTCCAATTATTTTGTGATTTATCCGCTGTTCGGCGTGGTATATAATTTCAGCAGGGAGACCATCCTTGGAATGTATCAGGCAATTCTGTCGTGGGTGAGCAATCTGTGGCAGGCGCTTGTAATTTTTAACCTGCCGTTTACATTTGTGAAGGGGCTTTGCAGTGCGCTGATTGCATTTGCAATATACAAGCCGCTTTCTCCGGTGTTGAAGGGTCGAAAGCAGTAAGGGGGAGAAGAAATGAAAATTATTTTGGATGCAATGGGCGGCGATGCTTCGCCGAAGGCACAGCTTGAGGGTGCGCTCCGCGCCGTGCGCGAATTGAAAATTGAGGTTTGCTTAGTCGGCGACAGCGGCTTAATCGAGGGGCATTTGGCGGCACTTGGGGAAACCCTGCCGGAGGGGCTCAGTATTGTACACGCCTCCGAGGTGATTACCAATGATGAGGACCCGGCATTTGCGCTGCGCAGAAAGAAGGATTCCTCTATTGTGGTTGCGGCAAATATGCTTAAGCGCGGCGAGGGCGACGCTCTGGTTTCGACCGGATCGACCGGCGGTGTGCTTTGTGCAGGTCTCTTGCTGGTTGGCAGAATTCCGGGCGTACAGCGCCCGGCGCTGGCACCGGTTTACCCGACGGACAAGGGCTTTTCCGTTTTGATTGATTGCGGTGCAAATGCAGACTGCAAGCCGCAGTACTTAGCGCAGTTCGGCGTAATGGGCAGTGTGTATGCCAATGCGATTTTGGGCAAAGAAAATGCAAAGGTTGCGCTGATAAACAACGGTGCAGAGGCGCATAAGGGCAGCACGCTTTATAAAGAAGCACACACGCTTTTAAAGCAGGCACCAATCAACTTTATCGGCAACATGGAAGGCCGCGAGGTTATGAGCGGCGATGCAGATGTCGTTGTGTGTGACGGATTTACCGGCAATGTAATGCTGAAGGTCATTGAGGGCGTTTCCTCTACACTTTTAAAGAATGTAAAGTCGGCGATGATGAGCTCGCTGAAAACAAAAATCGGTGCGCTTCTGGCAAAGGATGCCTTTAAGTCGCTGAAAAAGAAAATGGACTATTCCGAGCACGGCGGTGCACTTTTGCTTGGCACAAAGTATCCGATCATTAAAGGGCACGGTGCGTCCGACGCAAAGGCGGTTTTTTCCGCCATTCGTCAGGCGGTGCGCATTGTTGAGGCAGATATCGTGCAGAAAATTGCGGCGGATATCGAGAAAATGACAGCGGAAGCAGAGTGATTTTTGGCGGATTTTCTGCGTGAAAATAACAAAAATTAGAAAAAAATCTTGACAAAAAGCCTCATGTTTGGTATATACATTAGATAAGGTGGTACACACCGATTCAGCAGAAAATGGAGGCGAAGAGAAAAATGACATTTGATAAAATCAGAGAAATTATTGCTGAACAACTTGGCATAGATGCTGACACAATTACAATGGAATCTTCTTTTGTGGATGATTTGGGTGCCGACTCTTTGGATATCGTAACCTTGATTATGGCGATGGAAGAGGAGATCGGTATCGAGTTTGCCGAGGATGATGCGGATAAAATCAAAACAGTGGGCGACGCTGTAAATTACATTTCCGATTAATCAGAAAAGCAAAGGAGTTTCTCCTTTGCTTTTTTACTTTTTTGAGGTGACAGAGTATGGAGCAGGCAAAAATTACGGCATTTGAAAAACAAATCGGTTATACTTTTTCCGACAAGCAGCATCTGGTGCTTGCGCTGACGCATTCGTCATACGCCAATGAGCACGGTATGGATAAAACCATGTGCAACGAGCGCCTGGAGTTTTTGGGCGATGCAATTGTGGATTTGGCGGCGAGTGATTGGCTGTTTCGCAACTTGACGGACAGTCAGGAGGGCGTGCTGACGAAATTGCGCGCTTCTGTGGTGTGTGAAGGCTCGTTTGCACAGCTGGCGCGAGAAATGCACTTCGGCGACTACATCCTGCTCGGCAAGGGTGAGGAGGCAACCGGCGGCAGAACGCGCGCTTCTGTTTTGGCGGACTGCTTTGAGGCGGTCATTGCCGCAATTTATTTGGACAGCGATTTGGAAACGGTGTTTGCCTGGACACAGGCGCGTTTGCAAAAGGCGCTTGAGCAGGCAGAGCGTGGCAAAACCGCGAAAGACTATAAAACCGTTTTACAGGAAAAAACGCAGAAGGGCAAGCACGGTCGCGTGACTTATCAGTTAGCTGACGAGCAGGGGCCTGACCACGCGAAGGTGTTTACGGTGCATGTATTTGTCGACGATCGGTATATGGCAGAGGGTAAGGGCACGAGTAAAAAGGATGCCGAACAGGCGGCTGCAGGCGCAGCGCTGAAGCTTTTGGAAAATGCGTAACGGAAAGCGAAAAGTAAATATTCCGATTTTTGTGCCGCATTACGGCTGCGTACATCAGTGCAGCTTTTGCAATCAAAAAACGATTACCGGCAGCGCCGATGCCGTTACGGCAGATGCGGTGCGTGCACAGCTGCAAGCGGCGCTTTCGACAATTGAGCGGGAAAGCACAGAAATTGAGGTTGCTTTTTTCGGCGGCAGCTTTACGGCGATTGATGAAAAACTGCAGGAGGCGCTTCTCGGCGCAGCAAAGCCGTTTTTGGATGCCGGGAAGCTGGATGGTATTCGTCTGTCTACGCGCCCGGACTGTATCGACGAAAGCGTTATCGAGCGGCTTTTGCGCTACGGCGTAACAGCCGTGGAGCTTGGGGTGCAATCCTCGGATACAGAGGTGCTTTTGAAAAATCGGCGCGGACATACCTTTGCAGATGTTATTCGTGCAGCAGCGCTTATAAAAAAGGCAGGCTTTGAGCTTGGCTTACAGATGATGCTCGGGCTTTGGGGCAGCAGTCCTGAACAGGATTTGCGGACGGCAAAGGATATTGCGGCGTTAAAGCCGGATACCACGCGCATTTATCCGACGGTAGTGCTGGAGGGCAGCCCGCTTTGCGCGCTGTATCGAAGCGGGGAGTACATACCGATGGATTTGGAAACGGCAGTGTATACAGCGGCGTCGGCATATGAGATTTTTAAGGCGCACGGCATCCGTGTGCTGCGCATGGGGCTGATGGCATCGGAGAGCTTGGAGAGCGGTATGGTGGCAGGACCGCAGCATCCTGCGTTTGGCGAGCTGGTTTTTTCGAGGCTGTACCTTCGGAAAATGCAGCGTGCGCTGGCAGGAAAAAGCGGCGGCGCGTTTACATTTTATGTACATCCGAATGCGGTTTCGCAGGCACTCGGCAATAAAAAAGAAAATAAAATCCGGATTTTTCGTGAACAAGGTGTAAACATTTGGGTAAAACCGAATGAAACAGTTGAATCCGGGGAGATTTTATGGTAGAATATCCTTATGATATAAAGGGTATTCTGCTATTTTTTTGCAGGATTTCCCTGGGAAAGACAAGGGGAGAAAGGCTTTGTATTTAAAAAGCATAGAACTTGTGGGCTTTAAGTCCTTTGCAGACAAAACCGTTCTGAATTTCGAGCCGGGCGTAACGGGGGTTGTCGGGCCGAATGGTAGCGGTAAGAGCAACATTTCCGACGCGATTCGCTGGGTTATGGGCGAAATGAGCGCGAAGGCGCTGCGCGGCGGCAATATGCAGGATGTTATCTTCAACGGCACGGAGAAGCGCAAGCCGCTCGGCTATGCGCAGGTCAGCCTGACGCTGGAAAACACGGGGCGCACCTTCAATGTGGATTATGACGAGGTTTGCGTGTCCCGTCGCGTATACCGCTCGGGTGAAAGCGAATACTATATTAACGGCGCGCAGTGCCGCTTAAAGGATATCCATGAGCTGTTTATGGATACCGGTCTCGGGCGCGACGGTTATTCGATTATCGGGCAGGGCAAGGTCAGCGAAATTGTGTCCGGTAAAAACGAGGAGCGCCGTAATATTTTAGACGAGGCCTCCGGTATATCCAAATTCCGCCACCGTAAGGAGGAGGCGCAGCGCAAGCTGGGGCATACCGAGGAAAATCTCGTGCGCATCAGCGACATTGTAACCGAGCTGGAAGGGCAGGTAGAGCCGCTGTTTAAGCAGAGTGAAAAGGCAAAGAAATACTTGAATCTGCGTGAGGCGCTTAAAAAGATTGATTTGAATCTGTTTATTCGCTCGACGGACCGTCTGAAAAAGGATGGCGACGAGGCAGATAAGAATTTTATTATCATCACGGAGCAGCTTAGCAAGGCGCAGAGTGCATTTTCGGCAACAGAGGCAAGAATTGAGGAGGAAAATGCCAAAGCAGAAGCGCAGGACCACCTTTTGGAGCAGCTGCATCAGCAGAGCACGGAAACCGAGGTCATCATCCGTGAGTACTTAGGGGAAATCGAAGTGCTTCGCCAAAAGATTGAAGCCGGTAAAACGGCTTCGGGCAGAAGTGCGGCGGATGTGCAGAATTTAAAGGCGCGCCTTACGGCAGCGCAGGAAACGCACGCCGGCATTGAAGCCGAGCGTCGCACACTGGAGGCGCAGCTTGAGGAAAAGCAAGCGGAGCTTGCGGTGCTGGAGCAGGAAAGCGCTGCAGCCGGCGAGCAGTATGAGGACAATGTGCGCGCCATCAATGACGCGAAAAGTGATATTATTGAAAAGCTGAACGAGATTGCTGAACTGAAGGCAAAGTTGAGCTCCCTGGAAGCCTTTAAAACCGGCTTTGCGGAGCGCAGAGCGGCTTTGGAGCAAACGCAGGCAGCCAGCGCGCAGACGATTGCGACGCTCAAGGCAAAGCAGCAGGAAACAGAAGCGCGACTGCATCAGCAGCAATCCGAAATTGCAAAGCTGGAGGAAGAAGTTTCCGAAATTGAACGCCTTGTGCAGGTGAAGGAAGGCGAATATGCGGCAGCGGAGCTTGCGCGCATTGAGGCTTCGGAGGACTTTAACAAAAAAGCATCGCGCTTGCATATGCTGCGCGAGATGGAAAAGGATTTCGAGGGCTTTAACCGCAGTGTAAAGGGTGTGCTGGAAGCTGAAAAGCGCGGCGCGCTGAAAAATGCAACACTTTACGGCGCGTTATCCGCGCTGATGGAGGTGGATGCAAAGGCGGTCATTGCCATTGAAACCGTACTCGGTGCTGCTGCACAGAATATTGTGGTTGAAAGTGAAGAGGATGCAAAGGCGGCGATTGCCTACTTAAAGCAGGCGAAGCTCGGCAGAGTGACATTTTTGCCGGTATCCTCCGTGCGTGGTAGCCGTTTGGATGAGGAAAAGGAAGTTTCCGCAATGCGCGGCTTTGTTGCAATGGCAAATGACCTTGTAAAAACGGATGCGCGCTATACCGAGATTGTGCGCCATCTTTTGGGCAGAACGGTTGTTGTAGATACGATGGATAATGCCATCGCTGTCAGCCGCAAGTTTAAATACCGCTTCCGCGTTGTAACGCTGGAGGGTGAGGTTTTAAATGCCGGCGGTGCAATTACGGGCGGCAGCGTGAATAAAAACACCGGTCTTTTGAGCCGTGCGGGCGAGATTAAAAAGCTGGAGCAGGAAACAGAGCTTTTGCGCACGCAGGTAGGTAAGGCAGAAGAAAAAATGCAGGCAGTAAAGGCGGAAATTTCCGAGCTTTCTGCAAAGGCTACGCAGGTCGGTGCGCAGCTGAATGTTGCGCGTCAGGCGTGCGTGCGTGTCGAGGCAGAGGCGCAGTATGCGGCGCAGGAGCTGTATGCAAGTGAAAACGCCGTAGCGGCAGCTGCAGTAGAGCAGGAGCAGATTGCGCTGCAGATTCAGGATGCAAATGACAATATTGCTATTGTGATTAACAATATCACATCCAACGAATTTGCCGTAGAAAATGCGCATAAGGAAATTGCAGAGCGTGAGGAAGGCTTGGTCGTATGTGAGAAAGCGCGTCAGGCAGCAGCCGAGGCGGTTTCCGCGAAGCAAATAGAAATTACGGGCATCAGCCGCGACGGCTTTGCATTAAAGCAGCGTGCAGCCGATGTGCTGGCGCAAATTGGTGAGCTTGCACGTGATATCGAAGGCCGAGAGGCTGACATTCGTGCAAATGACGATGCCGCTTCAGAGATGGTAAAGGCGATTGCGGCGAAGGAAACGCAGGTTGCCGAAACGCGCAAGCAGTCGGAAAAGATTTATGCCGATATTGAAGCAACCAATCAGGCGCGCAGTGATGCCAAAGCGGCAGCTGCACAGCTGTTGGAGGACAGTAAGGAAGCGCGTGAGCAGATTTTTGCGCTTCGCGAGGAGCAAAACAGAATCAACAGCCGTCGCATCAAGATTTCCGAGGAGCTGGAAACGCTTTCCGAGCGCATTTGGGAGGAGTATGAACTGACCTACTCCTCTGCGTTGGAGTACAAGGCGGAAATCGGCACTGTGACCGAGGCGCAAAAGGAGCTTTCGTCTTTGAGAGCGCAAATTCGTGCACTCGGCAATGTCAATGTAGATGCGATTGAGGAATACAAGGCGGTGAAAGAACGCTATGACTTCCTCTCGACGCAGTATAAGGACTTAACAGAGGCAAAGGAAGACTTGGAAAAGCTGATTGCTTCGATTCAGGAAAAGATGAAGGAGCAGTTTAAGGAGCAGTTTGCGGTGATTAACAAGCACTTCAGTGAAACCTTTACGGCGCTGTTCGGCGGCGGTCGCGCGGAATTAAAGCTTGTGGACCCGGACAATGTGCTCGAAAGCGGTATTGAAATCGAGGCACAGCCGCCGGGCAAAAAGCTGCAGAATTTAAGCCTGCTTTCCGGTGGCGAGATGGCATTTACGGCGATTGCACTTTTGTTTGCAATTTTAAAGGTGCGCCCGACACCGTTCTGCGTGCTCGACGAGATTGAAGCGGCGCTGGATGAGTCGAATGTATACCGTTTTGCAGATTATGTGCGCGATTACAGCAAGAAAACGCAGTTTATTCTGGTTACGCACCGCCGCGGTACGATGGAAGCGGCTGACCTGCTCTATGGTGTCACCATGCAGGAGAAGGGTGTATCCAAGCTGCTTGCACTGCGTTTGGATGAGGCACAGAATTTAGAATAGGAAGGTCATATTCATGGGATTTTTTGATAAACTGAAAAGCGGCTTGGCAAAAACGAGAAGTGCGTTTTCCGAGAAGGTCAACAGCATTTTTTCCGTGTTTACGAAGGTAGACGAGGATTTGTTTGAAGAACTGGAGGAGGCGCTGATTACAGCGGATGTCGGTTTTGAAACCTCTATGGAAATTATCGATACGCTGCGCGAGCGCGTGAAGCGCACACGCACCGAGGATGCAGAGGCTGTACGCACGATGCTCGGCGAGGTTATTTCCGAGATGCTTACGGAAAACGAAACGCCGTTTTTGGAAGAGGGCAAGCCGGCGGTGCTGCTCGTAATCGGCGTAAACGGTGTCGGTAAAACAACCAGCATCGGCAAGCTGACGGCGCATTTTAAAAGCTGCGGCAAAAAGGTAATGCTTGCTGCTGCGGATACCTTCCGCGCGGCGGCAATTGATCAGCTCGATATTTGGGCGCAGCGCAACAATTGCGAAATCATCAAGCATGCGGAGGGCGCAGACCCGGGCGCCGTTGTATTTGATGCATTGCAGGCCGCAAAGGCAAGAGGCACAGAGGTGCTGATTTGCGATACGGCAGGCAGATTGCACAACAAAAAGAATCTAATGGATGAGCTCGGCAAGATTTCGCGCATTATCGACCGCGAAGCGCCGGACTATCAAAAGCAGGTGCTTTTGGTATTGGATGCGACGACGGGGCAAAATGCCATCAGCCAGGCAAAGCTCTTTTCCGAGAGTGCCGGCATTGACGGTATTATTTTAACCAAGCTCGACGGAACGGCAAAGGGCGGTGTAGTTATCGGTATTTGCCGCGAGCAGAATATTCCGGTGCGCTTTGTCGGCGTCGGCGAAGGTATCGACGATTTACAGCCGTTTGTAGCCGCGGATTTTGCAAAGGCATTGATGGAATAAAAAATTATGAAAAAAGGAAGTGATCCGGTTGGCTTTTGAAGAAAAGGATTTTAAAAATGCAAAAACAGCACATACGGAAAGCCCGAAGCTTAAGCGCGGAATCGTGCTTTGGCTTATTATTGCCGTGGTTGCATTTTTAGCAATTACCGCAATGAGCTTGTATGTGCGTTATATCCAGATTCGAGAAGTTGGCGTGCAGTATACGGACATTTATTTTAAGAACCTGCGTGTCGGCATTACAGCACAGCTGGTGAGCTTTTTAATTGTGTTCTTGCTCTTTACGGTCAACAATTTGTTCATTCGAAGAAATTGCTGGAAAGAGCATAACGATTTGAAAATTATTTCCGACCTGCTGCCGATGCTTCTGGTCACGGCGGTCATTGCCTTTATCGCCAGCCGTTTTATCGGCGAAAGCGTGTACACAAGGTATTTGGAATTTGCCAATGCAACGATGTTTAATCAGGTCGACCCGCTGTTGGGGCAGGATATCGGCTACTATATGTTCCAGCGCCCATTTATTATGTCCGTGGTGGACAGCGCAAAGGTGATTTTGATTATCCAGGCAATTTATACAGCGATTGCGTACTTTGTTTTGCACGCGCGCATGGGCGTTGAGAGCTTTGGGGATATTTTTAAGAGCAAGAGCGTGATGACGCACCTCTGCGTGGATATCTTTTTGGTGTTTATCTGCATTGCGGTGACCTTTAAATTTAATTCGGAAAACCTGCTCTACGGTACTTTTGGCAACAGCTTAGTCGGCGCGGGCTATACGGATACTTATATCTGGCAGGCTTATTATAAGTGTGCGCCGTTTGTCTTGCTGTTGACCATTGCCGTGACTGTGTTTATGCTGGCGCGCGGTAAGGTTAAGGGTGCAATCGGCGGTGTGCTTTTGTTCCCGGGTGCTTGGATTTTGGCAGGCATTATCGCACTCGGCGTGCAGACCTTTGTTGTTGCACCGAATGATATTGCCATTGAATCGGACAATATTTGCAACAATATTATTATGACGCGCAGCGCGTACGGCTTAGACAAAATCAAAGAAATCGCTATGCCGATTAACAATACGCTGACGCAAGCCGATTTGGATGCAAACCGCGACACGATAGAAAACATTCGCGTTTTGGATTACAACTCGACGGTTACTGCGTTTAATAAGCTGCAGGGCATTAAGCCGTATTATGCGTTTAAAAACACGGATGTTGCTTCGTATACCATAGACGGAAAAAAGACGGCTGTGGCCGTTGGTGCGCGTGAGCTGAATTATGAAAAGCTTGCAACGGATGCCAGCGACAGCTATGTAAATAAAACTTATAAATATACCCACGGCTACGGTATCGCCGCAAGCCCGATGAACAAGGCGACGGCAGAGGGACAGCCTGCCTTTATTGCCAAGGACATTCCGCAGGAGATTTCTGCAGGCTTCCTTGAAGTAACGCAGCCGAGAATTTACTACGGTGAGTATACGAATAATCATGTGATTGTAAATACGAAGCTAAAGGAAATTGATTATTCCGAAGGGCAAACCAATGTCGAATTCTCCTACGACGGACAAGGCGGCATAGAGCTACAGGGCTTTAACCGTTTCCTGTTTGCACTTTTAGAGGGCGATTATAAGCTTTTGGTTTCCGGTCAGGTAACCGGCGAATCCAAGATTTTAACCAACAGAAATGTGCGCGAGCGCGTGCACAGCGTTGCACCGTTTTTTGCTTATGACGACAATCCGTATCTCGTTGTAACAGCGGACGGCAAACTGAAATGGATTTTGGATGCATACACCGTTTCAGACCAGTTCCCGTATGCACAGCGCTATGCGGAGGGCTTTAACTACATCCGAAACAGCATCAAGGTCACGGTCGATGCTTACGACGGTACCGTGCTGTTTTACATTGTAGATGAAACAGACCCGATTGCCGAGACTTATAAAAAGATTTACCCGACGCTGTTTGCCGAGGGTGCAATGCCGGAGGATATCCGCGCGCATGTGCGCTATCCGGAGTATTTGTTTAATGTACAGGCGCAGATGTATAAAAAATATCACATCACAGACCCGCATGTGTTCTATAACAGCAGTGATATTTGGGATATTGCGATGGAAAAATCCGGCGACAATGCTTCGCAGTATATTGTGCCATACTACAATATGATGCAGCTGCAGGGCCTGGAGTCGAACGGCATGAGCTTGTATTTAACAATGCCGTTTACGATTTTAAATAAGGACTATATCAGCAGTTATTTTGTTGCCGGCTCGGATGGCGACAGCTATGGGCAGCTTGTCAGCTATCGCTTTGTGAATGCAGAAAAGAACGCCTATGGCACGATGCAGATGGAAAACCGCATCGACAATGACCCGGAAATTTCCGGGCAGATGACACTGTGGGGGCAGGGCGGCTCGACAGTGGTGCGTGGCAATATGATTATCGTGCCGATTAAGGATTCGCTTTTGTATGTAGAGCCGGTATATATTACAACAGACAATGCGGCTTCCTTCCCGGAATTGAAGCGCGTGATTGTCGGCTACAAGGAAAACATCGTGATGGGCGAGAATTTGCAGGTGTGTCTGAAAAAGCTGTTCGGCGAGGGCGGCTTGGTAATGAATGCACCGCCACCGGTTGTGGAGGAAGAACCGGTGCTGTCACCGGATACGGAAGAGGAAACACCGCCGCCGGTTGCAGAGGATGCTGTTTTGTCGCAGCTCAGGGAGCTGTACCGTATGTACAAGCAGTACAATGCGCAGGGCGACTATGAAAACGCCGGCAAGGTAATGCAGGAGATTGACAAACTGCTTACGGAAAGTGAAGGCGTACAACAATAAAGCTTATAAAATCACCCGTCTTGGGTATACTGAGACGGGTGATTTTTTTATGCAGCTTAAGCGCGTTTTTACAGAGTATATACTTATTGCATTCGGAGCTTTTGTGCTCGCGGTCGGACTCAATCAGTTTTTGGTGCCGGTGAAGCTATCAACCGGCGGTATCGGCTCTGTCGGCACAATGCTTTACTATCTTTTTCGCATACCGCTTTCAGTGTCGAATTTAGTGCTCAATGCGGTGTTGTTTATTTTCGGATATAAATATATCGGCAGAGCTGCTGTGTTTAAAACTCTTGCCGGTGTTTTGTTTTTATCTTTGTTTTTGGCACTGACACAAGGCGCTTGGGCATACGGCGAGGATGCTTTTATGTCTGCGCTTGTGGGCGGGCTTTTGTGCGGCATCGGTGTCGGTATTGTGGTGCGGCAGGAGGGCTCGACGGGGGGCAGCGATTTTGCTGCTCTGATTTTGCACAAGCTGTTTCCGCATCTGTCTGTTGCCGTTTTGCTGATGGGTATTGATTTTGTCATCGTTGCCGTTTCGGGACTGGTGTTTCAGAGCATAACAGTTATGTTTTATTCGCTTCTGGCGCTTTTAGTGGCGGCGAAGGTTGCGGATGTGATTTTAACGGTCGGCGATGTGGCAAAGTCGGTATACATTCTTTCGGAAAGGTATAAAGAAATTGCCGAGCGCGTGCATACACAGCTAAACCGTGGTGCGACAGGCGTGTTTAGCCGCGGGATGTATTCGGGCAGGGAAACTATGATGCTTTTGTGCGTGGTCAGCCCGAAGGAGCTGCCGCAGCTTGTGCATCTTGTCCGTGATACTGACAAAAGCGCTTTCATTATTATATCCGATGCAAGAGAGGTATTGGGTGAGGGGTTTAAACAATAAAAAAACAGTGTTCCGGGGAACACTGTTTTTGTTGTTTGTTTTGAAATTACAGATCCAGCTTGATTTCGATTTCGTGACCGAGCTCTGCGGACTCTGCAATACCGGAAAGGATTGCCTGATTGTAGATGATTTCGTCGATGGAAACCGGGGACGGTGTACCTTCTTTGATTGCATCTGCAAAGGAACGAATCTTTCTGTCGAAGTCGGACTCGCCTTCGATCTTCTTTTCTTCCGGAATAACGGTTTCAACCTGCTTGCCTGCGATGCTCTGATAGAGTACGAGCGGGCCGCCAACGCCACCGTTCCAGCATTCGTCCTTCTTTGCCGGAATTCTCAGCGCTGCATCTGTACCGAGAATAATGGTGTCGCCCATAGTATCCGCGTGCATAGCCCAGGAAATTCTGAAGTCTAAGATAATGTCGTTTTCCATACGAACGAAGCCTGCAGCAAAATCGTCTACGCCGAACAGATCAGCATAGTTTGCCGGCTTGCCGTCCCAAATGTAGTAGTTCGGGTTCTTGCCGAGGTAAGCAGACTTGTAGCCTGTAACGGTGAGCGGCTTCGGATAGCCGATTGCATTGAGTACTGCATCGAGTGCATAGCAACCGATATCACCGAGCGCGCCGAGACCAGCGGTCTCCTTCTCAATAAAGGTTGTACCGAACGGTGTCGGAATACCGTGACGGCGACCGCCACCGGTCTGGATGTAGTAAATCTTACCGAGCACGCCTGTGCTGATTACCTTCTTAATCTGCTGCATGGTCGGGTTAAATCTCGGCTGGAAACCGATAGAAAGCACCTTGCCGCTTGCCTTTTCAGCCTTGTAAAGTGCTTTTGCTTCTTCCATGGTTACGCACATCGGCTTCTCGAGAAGAACATTTACGCCATGCTCGAGTGCATAGATGGAGCACTCTGCGTGTGTTGCGTTGTATGTACATACGCTTACGCCGTCGAGCTCTTCCGCATCAATCATTGCCTTGTGGTCCGGATAGCATCTTACGCCTTCCACGCCGTGCTTTTTAAAGAAAGCCTCAGCCTTGCCCGGGATTAAGTCAGCACCAGCTACGATTTCGATGTCCGGCTGCTTTAAATAGCTTGCCATGTGCGCATCAGCAATCCAACCTGTACCGATAATACCGATCTTTAACTTCTTGGAGGTGTCAATTGCTTTTTTTGCTTCCTGGTTTTCCTGGAATGCATCCAAAATGTTTGCCATGTGTAATTACCCCTTTTCTTATATAATTAATAAAACCAATTTACATTTTCTTTATATCATACAACTTAAACAAAGTCAAGCGAGAACATATTTTGGACAAAAAAGTGATAAAACTTGAACAAAAAGTGATATTATACAATTCTGCTGCGTGCTTCGCCGTTTGAAAATGCGGTGATGTTTTTGTGAATTTCCGCAAGGCAGCGCTGTCTTGCCTCGAGTGCCCCCCACGCCATATGCGGTGTGAGGGCGACATTGTCTAAATCCTTGATTGCATAAAACGGATGGTCCTTTCCAAAGGGCTCGGTAGAGTACACATCGCACCCGAATGCGCCGAGTCTGCCTTCTTGCAGCGCTTTGGCTACGGCGGCTTCGTCTAAAACCGCGCCGCGCGCCGCGTTAACCAAAATTGCCTCCGGCTTCATTTTTGCAAGCTCTGCTTCGCCGATAAGTGCGCGCGTTGCATCGGTCAGCGGCGTGTGTACGGTGATGATGTCGGATTCTGTAAGCAAAGTGTCTAAAGCTACACAATTGTAGCCTGCCTCCGGGGTGCGTTTGTTTGCAAGCACTTTGCAGCCGAGCGCTTCCGCTACGCGCGCCACCTGCTTGCCGATGTTGCCGAGCCCGACAATGCCCCAAGTTTTGCCGCACAGCTCGTGGTATACCGGCGAAAGACGGTTGGCAACACCGCTTTCGGTGTAGCTGCCGTCGGTCACGAAGCGGTTGTATGCCTTTAAATGAATGCTCAGTGCCAGAACGAGCGAGAGCGTTACCTGCGCAACGCTGTGCGTAGAATAGCCGGCAACATTACACACAGCAATGCCGCGCGCCTTGCAGGCGGCGATGTCGATGTTATCGTAGCCGGTTGCCGCAACGCAAATCAGCTTAAGTGTCTCTGCGCTTGCAAGCACCGCCTCCGTAATTTTCACCTTATTTAATATAAGAACCTCTGCATCACGAATGCGGTCGCAGACCTCGGCGGGTGTAGTCGTGTCAAAAATTTCAACCTTGCCGAAGCTTTCAAACTGTTTTAAATCTACGCCTTCGCCCAGGGTGGAGGCATCTAAAATTTTAATGTTCATTTCATTTTCCTCACTTATCATTTGTTAAATTGCCGTCCCCGCTGACGGGAATCGTTTCACCTAAGAAGGTTGGCGCCGGTTTGAAAAGCGCCGTAAAAACATCCTTGACGCGCGCTAAGATTTCGCGGATTTCGCGCATGGTTTCTCCGCCGTAGACCTGCGGCGGCGTTTCTGTGCCGTAAGCGTCTAACCCCAAAGCGCGCGCAACATAGACTGCGCGGTACAAGTGGTAGCGCTGCGTTACAATCAAGACGCGCTTTGCCTGAAAAATGTCGCGCGCACGGTACATACTTTCGTAGGTTGAAAAGCCGGCGTGGTCCATAAAAATATCCTCGGAAGGCACACCTGCATTTATGGCAAAGTCCTTCATAGAGTTCACCTCATCGTAGCTTTTGCGCCCGTGGTCACCGCTCATTAAAAGCTTGCTTGAAGCGCCGGCTTTGTAGAGTGCGATTCCGGTATTTAACCGGTCACGCAGCATCCAAGTAGGTGCACCGCTTTCGTACACGCCTGCACCAAGCACTAATATACAGTCATAGTCTGCAGGGATTGCAGCTTCCGCTTGCGTTAAAAAATATTTTTTTGCTGTATGTATTACAACGGCATTTAAGCCGAAAACGGCAATGCCGCATACGAGGATGAGGCAAAGTGCCGCGCAGCCGATGCGCAGAAGGCTTTTTTTCAATTTCATGCAAATCGCTCCTTTTCTATTAGTATAGAGGATTTTTTCTTTAAAGTCAATTGCTTGACAGCGCAGTTTCGGTGGGGTACAATGAAAAAGTGAGGAGTGAAGCATATGCAAATTTGCAGTTTAATTAAATTATCTTTAAATGACTACCCGGGCAAGATGGCGTGCACGCTGTTTACGGGCGGATGTAACCTGCGCTGCCCGTTTTGCCATAATGGACCGCTTGTGCTTTCCAAGCCTGAGCCGGAGGTGACGGAGGAAGAATTCTTTGCGTTTTTAAAAAAGCGCAGCGGCATCCTGGACGGGGTGTGCATCAGTGGCGGTGAGCCGCTTTTGCAGCCGGACATCGAGGACTTTATCCGCAAGATTAAGGATTTGGGGTATGCCGTAAAGCTCGATACGAACGGAACGCTGCCCGACAAGCTGATTGCGCTTTGCGAAAAGGGCCTGGTCGACTATGTGGCGATGGATATAAAAAACTCGAAGGAGAAATACGGCTTGACCGTCGGCATTGAGAATTTTGACACGGCGAATGTTGAGAAGAGTGTCGCCTATTTGCTTTCGGGAAAAGTGGATTATGAGTTCCGTACCACCGTAGTGGCTGAATTTCATACACCACAAGATATTGTGGATATAGGGAAATGGATTTCGGGCGCAAAACGCTGTTTTTTAGCAATGTTCAGAGACGGCGAAACCGTGATACAGAGCGGCTTGCATGCGCCTGCAGAGGCGGATTTACAGGCGTTTTCCGAGGCAATTGCGCCGTTTGTCGGAGAGGTGCAATTGCGAGGAATATAACAAAATATTGTGGTTTTAAAAATTTTTTTACACAATATATTGACAACAAGATATAGTAGTGCTATAATGGGTACAATCCCGCTTTTGCCGCTCGGCAGGTTGGGAGATGTATCCATTTTTTTGGTTAACTAATCGCGAACGGAGCGAAAATCCGAAAATATTATGAAAGATGGGGGTATACAAGATGTATCAAGTTATGAAACGTGACGGCGCGCTTGTAGATTTCGATATTGCGAAAATCAGTGCAGCCATTACAAAAGCATTTGATGCACAGGGGAAGCAGTATCATCCAAGCGTAATTGACCTGCTTGCTCTTAAGGTGACAGCAGAGTTTGAGCCGAAAATAAAAAATGATGTTATTCGAGTAGAGGACATTCAGGACAGCGTAGAGTCTGTGCTCATTCTGGGCGGTTATGCCGATGTTGCAAAGGCATACATTCTCTATCGCCGTCAGCGCGAGAAGGTGCGTGCGACAAAGGCAACCTTATTAAATTATAAGGACCTCGTAAACAGCTATGTTAAGGTTACGGACTGGCGTGTAAAGGAGAACTCCACGGTTACATATTCCGTTGGTGGTTTGATTCTTTCCAACTCCGGTGCAATTACTGCAAACTACTGGCTTTCCGAAATCTATGATGACGATATTGCAAATGCACACCGTCGTGCAGATATCCACATCCACGACCTTTCCATGCTGACAGGCTACTGCGCAGGCTGGTCGTTAAAGCAGCTCATTCAGGAAGGTCTCGGCGGCGTCAATGGTAAGATTACCTCGAAGCCGGCAAGCCATTTGTCGACACTTTGTAACCAGATGGTGAACTTCCTCGGTATCATGCAGAACGAGTGGGCAGGCGCGCAGGCGTTCTCCTCGTTTGATACCTACCTTGCACCGTTTGTAAAGGTGGACAACCTTTCCTACTACGAGGTAAAGAAGTGCATCGAATCCTTCGTGTTCGGCGTAAACATTCCGAGCCGCTGGGGTACACAGGCGCCGTTCTCGAACATTACACTCGACTGGACAGTTCCGGCTGACCTTGCAGAGCAGAACTGTATCGTAGGCGGCAAGGAAGTGGACTTCAAGTACAAGGATTGTAAGGCAGAGATGGACATGATTAACAAAGCGTTCATCGAAATTATGATCGAGGGTGATGCAAACGGTCGCGGCTTCCAGTATCCGATTCCGACCTATTCCATCACACGCGACTTCGACTGGTCCGAAACCGAAAATAACAAGCTTTTGTTTGAGATGACATCCAAGTACGGCACACCGTACTTCTCCAACTACATCAACAGCGATATGGAGCCGAGCGATGTGCGCAGTATGTGCTGCCGTCTGCGTCTGGATTTGCGCGAGCTGCGTAAAAAGTCCGGCGGCTTCTTCGGCAGCGGTGAAAGCACCGGTTCTGTCGGCGTTGTAACTATCAATATGCCGCGTATTGCATACCTGTCCGAGAACGAGCAGGAATTCTATGCACGCCTTGATAATTTAATGGATATTGCCGCACGCTCCTTAAAGGTTAAGCGTACGGTTATCACGAAGCTTTTAAATGAAGGTCTTTATCCGTATACAAAGCGTTACCTTGGCACCTTCGAAAACCATTTCTCGACCATCGGTCTGGTTGGTATGAACGAAGCGGGCTTAAATGCAAAGTGGATTAAAGCAGATATGACCAATGAAAAGACACAGAAGTTCTCGCAGGAAGTATTGAATCATATGCGTGAGCGCCTCTCCGACTATCAGGAGAAATACGGTGACCTCTACAACCTTGAGGCTACACCGGCCGAGTCTACCTCTTACCGTCTTGCAAAGCACGATGTAGAGCAGTTCGGTGATATCATTACTGCCAACGAAAACGGCACACCGTATTATACCAACTCCTCGCATCTGCCGGTTGGTTATACGGATGATATTTTTGAAGCACTTTCCATTCAGGATGATTTGCAGACGCTTTATACCTCAGGTACGGTATTCCACGCGTTCCTCGGTGAAAAGCTTCCGGATTGGAAGGCCGCTGCAACGCTGGTACGCAAGATTGCGGAAAACCACCGTTTGCCGTACTACACACTTTCGCCGACCTACTCCGTATGTAAGAATCACGGCTATTTGAGCGGCGAGGTTTATACCTGTCCGCAGTGCGGCGAAAAGACAGAGGTTTACAGCCGTATCACAGGCTACTACCGCCCGGTACAGAACTGGAACGACGGTAAGAGTCAGGAATTTAAGGACAGAAAGGTCTACGATCTTGAAAAGTCCGAGCTGCGCGCACCGGCAACACCGATTCGCGTAGAGGATGCACCTGTGGCAGCACCGGCGGTTGAAAAGACACTGCTCTTCACAACCAAGACCTGCCCGAACTGCAAGATTGCGGCAACGATGCTTGCCGGCGCAGGCATCAGCTACGAAAAGGTTGACGCTGAAGAGGTTGCAGAGCTGACAAAGTCGCTCGGCATTACCCAGGCACCGACGCTTGTTGTTCGTGAAGGCGACGGCCAGACAATTTACAGCGGCATCGGCGATATTACAGAGTACATCAACAAAAACTAATCAATAAAAAACTGCTCGAGTATGCCGAGTGTTCTTAAGGACACTCGGCAGTTTTATTCGCCATACGGCGAGTGATATTTGCATCGCAAGTGATATTGCTTCGCAGTGATATTGCCTTCGGCAGTTTGCTGGCGAATAAAATACCGCTAAAACGACAGTTTTAATATCACTTTTGATTTATCAAAAATATCACTCTGTACGAAGCACAGAATATCACTTGAAAAACCAAAAATATAGTAGTATAATTATTGCAGAGGTGATAATAGTGGCGGATAGCGTTTTAAGAGATAAAGCAAAGCAATTTGCAAAAGATATTGTTTTCTTATGTAGAAAAATTAAATCAAGTCATAAAGAAGCGGTATTAGTAAATCAACTACTTCGTTCAGCAACCTCAATAGGTGCAAATCTTCATGAAGCACAATATGCTCAAAGCAAGAATGATTTTATATCAAAGCTTGAAATAGCACAAAAGGAGTGCTATGAAACGGAGTATTGGTTAGAATTGCTTTTTGAAACAAATTGTATCGAAGAAGAAAAATATAAGAAGATTCAAAATGACTGTGGCGCTATTCGCAGAATGTTGATTTCATCACTAAAAACAGTTAAATCTAAATAAAATAAGCCTTAAACGACAATTTTCGTTTAAGGCTTTTCTAATAAGGTCTTAGGATATCCTAAATGTTTGGAAGATGGTATACATCTTCCCTGCTCGTTACACTACCGGACAATATATATTTACGATAATTTTATATGCTCCATTGTCATTTTTACTCTATCGGATATTTTAACAGTACCTACTCCAAATATTGAAGTGTGTAATGTATCGTTTATCGGCCTTGTCCAGCATTCAGCAATGCTGTCAATTCCGTTAGCCATACCCAAAATCGAACCTACTGTCGCACCGTTACAATCTGTGTCAAAACCTGTCTCAACAGCCATACAGATAGATTTTCCGTAATCATCTCTACCGTAAAGGAGTGATGCCGCAACAATCATTGCATTAGGGTTAGTATGACACCATCCGTGTGACGTATATTCATCATATTTTTTATGAATATTCTCAAAACATTCTCTTTGACTTACTCCTGATTTGAAACCATTTAAAACTGACATTATGTCTTCATAAAGCCTCGAAGTATATGGAATTTGAGCCAACCCGCCTAATATTATGACTTCAACATTATTTGTAACAGCTGCCACAGCGAGCATTGCAGAAACAAACATTTCACCATAAATTCCATTTTTAATATGAGAAATGGATGCATCTCTCCACGCCATCTCAGCGGCAAGCTCAGGATTTCCCGGATTGATGTATCCGAAATAATCACCTCTTATTTGAGCCCCAATCCATTCTCTGTACGGATTTTTATAAGTTGCGGATTCCGGCGGCTCATAGCCTTTTACAAAGTTACAGAAAGCCACCCTTTCAGCAGTACAATATGCATCTTTATTCTGATAGTCAAGCCATGCGCGAGAAACATCATATGATGTAAAATTTTTGCCATATTTTTCTATAATAATCTGTGCTAAAACAACATAATTTGTATCGTCATCGACAGGCATACCGTCAATTTCATCTGCATAAGGTCTGTTCGCAAACGGAAAATTATATTTGCTACATATTTCATCAGTTATATCAGTTTTATAAATATACCTGTGCATCGGATAATTCCCGCTCTCTTTAAGAAAGGGGAGAAGTTCTTTTGTTCGTATGCCCTCTACGGTTTTACCAAGCATACAACCGCAAATTCTTCCCATCCATGCACCATGTAGCTTGCTTGCCAGCAAATTTTTATCTACTTTATCCGTAAGATAATATTCACTTCTTAATGCTTTAATTCCATTAAGATCAGATGGTTCAATATATTTATAGTCTTCTTTTTGTTTTGAATTTATAACAATCTCAAACAAAATATCGCCAATTTTCTTTTTGATTTCATCTTTAGGGAGTTTTGCAACCGCTTCGAATATATCTTTATATGTTTCAATATTAAGTCCCTCGTCAACAGATTGTTGATATTCAGTAAGAATATCAGACGTATAAAATTCCCAGTCATGCATATTTGAATATTGAGGCTTCATCTCTTTGTTGTACTTCAACTCTTCGGTAACACGATTATCACGATTTAAAATCATTGCATCAAGAGAAATGTCAAAATACTTTGATATTTCAATAATTTTAGAAAGTTCGGGAACTGATGTTCCGCTTTCCCACTTTTGTACTGATTGACGAGATACTTGAAACTGTGTTGCAAATTGTTCCTGTGACATTTTTGCTTTTGTTCTTAATTTGTAAATTGTATCTTTTATCCTCATATAAATTTTCCTCCTTCTTCTGATAATTTTATTATATATTTATCGTACATTTTATGCAACCAATTATTTGTTGCTAATTATGCAAACTGTCGGTTGTCAATCTGCAAAATAAAAGCAGACGGGTATTCTTAACCGTCTGCTAAAATCTGTCCTTACAAACACTCGGCTTATTCGAGCAGTTTTTTTGTGTTATTTTTCGTCTTCGATATTTTCTAATGCAACGCGCACTGCCTCTACAACAAAAGCAGTAAAAGTGCAGGATTTTCCTTCAATTGCTTTTTCTACATCTGTAATTAGGTCATTGGGAAACCTTATACATTTGTTTGTTGTTGGTGGAACGGATGGAATTTTGAACTTTTTCATTTTATCACCTCTGCAATGTTAGTATATATGCGCAGAAATATATTGTATGCATAACAAATGTATTGCAATCCGGAGTGCGGTGTGATAAAATCTATCAGAGGAGGGAGATAAGCGATGTGTGCAATGCATAGGTATATAAGGAAAATAGATGAGCTCGGAAGAATAATGAATGCGAAAGAGTACTGGAAGCTGTTGGGGATACATGTCGGAGAGCCGGTAGAAGTTGTGCTTGATACAGAAAGCGGAAGCATGACGGTGCATAAAATTACAGCGAGTTGTATTTGCTGCGGAGAGATTAATAACCTGCGAATACTAAAGGAGAATACATATTTGTGTACAGGCTGCATTCAGCGAATGCATGAATCGATTTCGGTAGAAATTCCCTCGAATTATTTGCGTGAAGGTAAGCTGTAAAGCTTGATTTTAGAATGTAAGAGAAATAAAAAAACCGCGCAGCAGCTGCTACGCGGTTTTTTATTGGAATTTTAAATTAAAGCTCACACTTTACGACATTGCCGGTTTCAACAGATTCGAAAGCTGCTTCGATGACGCGCAGCACGCGCATCATTTCATGGTGCTTTACGATCTGCTCCGCCTTGCCCTCGAGCGTAGCGCAGATGTTTCTGTAATAATCGTGCACATCGGACTTCGGGATGTCGAGCTTGTAGGTGTCGGTAGTGATTTCGTCGCGCGGTGCCATGGTCTTTGTAAGTCCGGCTGCCGTCTGCACCGGCATAACATCGCTTTCGTGCCAAGCCTTGCACTTTACAACCTCGCAGTTCTTTGTCCAGTCTGTGATGATGGCGCTGCCGTCCTTTGCGCGCACATAGAAGCGCGGCATTGCAACGAAATTGTATGTACCAACCTCAACATATGCGGTTGCGCCGTCCTCGAAGGTGATGGTCAGCTTGAAGCCGTCATCCACCTCGCTGTTGGTGATATGGTCGAAGGTGCAGTATACGCTAACGGTTTTCTGCGTGAAAATCTGCAGCACCTGGTCGATTAAGTGAATACCCCAGTCGTAGAGCATACCGCCACCGTACATCTTGATGCCACGCCAGTCGCTCGGGATACCGCGGGAGCCGTGAATTCTGGATTCAACGGTCAAAAGCTTGCCAAGCTCGCCGCTTTCCTTAAGCTGCTTTACTGCCAGATAGTCCACATCCCAGCGTCTGTTCTGGTGTACGGTAAAGAGCTTACCGGTTTCATTGGAAACATCAATCATTCTCTGCAAAGAATCGCAGGAAAGCGTAACCGGCTTTTCGGAAATAACATTTTTGCCTGCCTGCATTGCGGCAACGGCGATTTCCTCGTGCACATCGTTCGGTGTAGCGATTGTGATGAGCTCGATGCTTTCATCCGCAAGTGCATCGGAGAGTGTTTCGTACACGCGAATGCCCATATCGCGTGCCTTCTGGCGCTTTGCCTCGTCAATATCTACAATACCTGCCAGCTCCACAACATCGCTTTTGAGCGCGTGGTTTACATGCCAACCGCCCATGCCGCCGAAGCCGACTACACATAACTTATGTTTCATAGATAAATCACCTTTCCTTGAAGATAAATTTTACAGTGCCATTTTAGTACATGGGAAAACCAAAGTCAAGCGAATTGCAGGATTTGACAAAAATTTGATATATTACGGCAAAAAAGTGCGATTCTGTTTGACTTGCAATGGGTGTAGTGCTATACTGAGCGGCAGAAAGAAGGCGCAAGTATGTTTACGAAAAACAGATGCTTGCAATTATATACGGCATTCGCTTCTTTACGGATAAGCGGATTCGGGTTTATAAAAAAGCCAATGGCATTGGGATTTGACAAAACAGGGGAAATCCTGTAAAATAGAGGTAGAGGTGAGAGAAATGAAAAAGGTTTTGGTTGTTGTTGACTATCAGAGAGATTTTGTAACCGGGCCGCTTGGGTTTATCAAGGCAAAGCAATTAGAGCGTCCGCTGTATAACAGAGTGGCGGAAGCAGTCCGCGACGGCTATGAAATCTTTTTTACACTCGATGTGCACGATGAATCGTATTTAAACACGCGCGAGGGAAAGCACTTGCCCGTGCCGCACTGTCTGCGCGGCAGTGACGGTGTGAAGCTGTGCAGCTGTATGGTTGACTTTTTAAGTATGCCGCAGGTGCATACCGTAACGAAAACTTGCTTCGGCTCGAAGGATTTGCCGATTGTCATTAAAGAATACTGCGGCAAGGTAGAGGAAATTGAGCTTTGCGGCGTAGTAACGAATTTGTGCGTACTCAGCAATGCAGTGATGCTGCAGAGCCACTTTAAAAATGCAACCATCAAGATTGCAAAGGATTTGTGTGCATCTAACGATGATGCGCTCCACGACAAGGCGATTGATGTGCTCAAAAGTATGCACTTTGAAATTGTATAAAATAAAAAACCGGTAATCTTTTGGATTACCGGTTTTTTTATTGTTGTTTTGTACATTTTTTCTCCAGCCATGCGGTGCATTTGGAAATGCCGTATTTGAATAACAAATGTCGCGGCAAATCAAGCAGGCTGCAGGCAAGATGGATACCGAGTGTGGCTAAAAGCGTACCGCCGAGAAGAATATACCAAGGCTTTGCGGCGAGAAAAGCAAAGGCACCCCAAAGGTAGTTTGTAAAAAGCAGCGGATGCGTGTGAATTAAAAATACAGAAAAGGAGAGCGGTGCGAAAAACGCAATCAGCCGCTTTCCCTTTTTGATTTGCAGATTTGCAAAGCACAAAAACAGAGCAATCGCTGCGATGACCATTGTCGGTGACATATAGGAAATCAGAAGCTGGCTGTAGCTGCCGTAGGGCGTCGGCTCTAAAAGGAGCTTGAAAAGCCAGGAGAAGGTAGCTGCTGCCAAAAAAATCAACACGCACAGCCACGGCTTTGCCTTTTTATCGGCTTCGTGCAGCTTGATATAGCCGCCGACAACATACAGATACGCGAGCCATACAAAGCTGTAGCCGTCGGAGGTTAAGAAAACATCGCGCTCGAATATACGCGGCAGGCAGGTAAGCATCAGCCCGGCGATGATAAGAAGCGTGCGCAACTGCGCCTTCGGCAGGGCTCTGATGCCGCCGTTTAAAACCGGCATTGCAAAAAACAAAAGGAGGTATGCCGTAAAATACCAATACTGCCCCATGGAGGCAGGGAAAAACGCTTTTTTCCACAAGACCGCCGTCATCCATTCGGGATGCAGGAGCGCACAAAGCACCGTAATCAGTACGGAATAAAAGGCGACCTGCAACCAAAGGTTCACAATGCCTGCGTATTTGTGTCTTGCGTTTAAGCCGACATAGCCGGAAATCAACGCATAGCAGTTGACAGCGCAATAACACAGCGCCTCCAACAACCAGCTGAGCTGATAGTTTGCACTGCGGGGAACGGTTGCGTCTAATATGCCGCCTGCGCCCAGCACATGCAGCAGGCAAACCATAAACATAGATATGATTCTGAGAAAATCGATGCCGTAGTTTCGTGTGTCGGTTTTTAGCGGAGCATTCATAGTTTCACCTCATTGCTGTTTGAGTTTATTATACGGAAAAATGAAAATTGCGTCAATAGGCTGAAAGCAAAAAAGCAACATAAGGTGGCTATCCTTAGGGATAACCACCGGTGATATTTGCCGTTAAGCGCAAGTGATATTGCTTCGCAGTGATATATTTGCTTCGCAAATGTGAAATATCCGATAAATCGGATGCGAATGATAAAAAGCCGCCTCGCAGAGACGGCTTTTTTCCATAACATTTCCTGTAAGGAAATATATCACATGTTCGACAGAACATATATCACACGCCGACAGGCGTATATCACTTGCTCTTCAGAGCGAATTTCACTGCGCGTATCCCTTGGGATAACGCGCTTATGCCCGGTTGCTTTTGGTGCATTAAATCGTAAAGCCGATTCTGTTTGAAGAAGCCTTCTTTGCATTAAGCTGCTTGAATTCGGCATCGGCGGCTGCCAGCGTGAAATCGCTTTTCACCAACTGTGGCACAGCCTCGTATTCCTGCTGCATTTGCATACGCAGCGCTGCTTTGGAAATGACTCTTTCTACGAGATTTCGCACGAAGCGAGCATTACTGAAGTTCGGATTTTGCATAATTGCGTCGGAAAGGTTTTCGAAGAAACTGTGTGCTTCTGCCTTGAACTCATCATTATACCCGAACTTGTCCGGTAGCATTTTATAGAAAATCTGCTCCAGCTCGGCGCGGTTGTAGCTGACAAACGGCACCTTGTACGGGATTCTGTCGCGCAGACCGGGATTGAGCTGCAAAAGCTGCTCTAGCTCTTTTTCATAGCCGGCAAAAATAACAACAAAATCGTCGCGCTTGTTTTCCATTTCGGCAATTAAGGTGCTGATGGCTTCCTTGCCGTAGTCATTCTGACCGCCGCCGTCGAGCATATAGGCTTCGTCGATAAAGAGTACGCTGCCGTAAGCCGCCTGACAGATTTCAGCGGTTTTCGGCGCGGTGTGCCCTATGTACTGGCCGACCAGGTCCTTGCGCGTCACCTCATAAAAACCGCCGACGGAAAGGATGCCTTCTTCGCGCAGGATTTCGCCTAAAATGCGGGCAACAACGGTTTTGCCCGTGCCCGGTGCGCCGGAAAACATCATGTGCATGGAATTATGGTGTCCCGCATTCATATGTCTTTGCATTTTTACGGTTGCCAGAATTTCTTTGATTAAAGTTTTCACATTTTGAAGCGAAACCAGCGCATCCAATTGTTCTATGCCGCTTTTGCTCTTTTCGCCGGTTAAAGCCGGAAGCAGCATCACGGATTGAATGTCCGCATCCGATACAACCGAAAGGCTTTCGCTGTCAGAGGTCGCGGCACGCTTTAATTTGCTGTAGAGAATTTCGTCGCAGATTTTATGTATGGTATTGATACCATAGAATCTGCCGTCGGATTTTTCTTCGGCGAGTTTTTTCGGCAGGGAAAGCTTGGCCTCCTCGGAGAGCGTCATTTCAAATTTCTTGAAATACAGCTCGAAAAAGCGCAGGTAATCCGGATTGCTCAAAGGCTTTTCTGTTAAAAGCTTGTTTGGCAAAACATCTTCAATCTTTTTATGCATTTCAAAAAGCACGCTGTTTTCAAGATACGGCAATACAAAGATAAAAATTGCATTGCGGCGGCTTTCCCAGATTTGGTCTAATAATGCTCTCCAGGCTGTGATGTGCATATTGTTTTGCAGCTTGTCTACATGTAATGCAACGACCTGCAAGGTTTCGCCCTTGCTGTCGCGGAAGCTGATTTCCTTGCAAATCTTATCGACATTGTAGTCTTTTGCCTCCGTATCCGGCGACACGGTAAATTCGCTGAGCGCTGCCTTGGATTTGCCGAGCACATGGGCAAGAACATCGCCCATTGACTGCAGCATTGTGGTGCAGCCGTTGCCCGGGTTTACGGAAACCAAGTACGACAGACCGAGAAGCGTTTGGCTCAGAAGTGTTTTGTTGGTTGTTTTTTCCGCTAAAAGCTTCTGTTCCTTTGCCCATGCCTTCAATTCCTCCATTGCAACGAGCGATTCCACCTTTTTAAACGGGTCTTCTTTTTCGATGGTTGCTGCTTTGGCGGATGTATCCGGAGAAGCTTCGGCTGTAGGTGTCTTCGTTGCGGGCGGCGGTGTTTCGCCGTTTGAAAGCGCAGTGAGATATGCCTTGGCATCGTCGTCGAGCTGCTTTTCAGACAGTGCCTCCGCGAGCGAAAGCTCACAAAGCGACATCGTAATGTCGCCGGTGTCTTTTTCCTGCGCGATAGCATCGTTAATAGTGTCGAGCGCCGATTCGGATGTCGCAGATGGCGTACAAACCAAAAGGTCTAAGGTGTTATAGCCTTGCTCTAAACGGATGATTCGATCGTGCGGAAGACGCGCGCTCAATTCGGCGAGCAGCACCTTGAACAAATCGATGCCGTCTGTCTTTTTGGCAAGAATTTTGCGCGGCGATACTGTGTAGCTGATTTTATAAAAATTCAAGGAATTCACCTTCTTTTCGTTATAGTCAAATCGAGAGGGCATAGCCCCCTCGATTGTGTGTTATACCTTTTTAGTCTTTTTTGCTTATGCCCAAAGGGTCTTCATGATGTTCGGGTATACATCGTCGATAATACCGATGTAACGGATAACGATTTCGAGGCATTCCTCGCCGGCGGAAGCTTCATCTACAATAGCATCACCGGAAACGGTTACTTCGTTATCGGAATCGACATAGAATTTAACCCAACGGTACTGGTTGTTTAAATCATTTAAGCAAACATACATATCCATCAGCTTGTTTTCCGGCACCTTTGCAACGGAAAAGCTCTTCACATTGATGGAATTGCCGTCTTTGTCAATAAAGAGAAGCAGGCTGATGGAGTCTTTGTTTTTTGCGCCAAAGCTAACGCGGATTGCTTCGTTTCTACTTTCGCTCGGTTCATAGTAATCATAGCGGATTTCCTTGGCATCAAAATGCGCCTTAATTCGTTCAGCAACTAAAGACATAATAAAATTCCTCCTAAAATTTGGTGAAATCAGTATAACATATTTCTGTGAAAAAAACAAGATATTTTGTAAAAGAATATTATGCCGAGTGCATTTAAGCAAACAGCTTTTAGGTCAGCTTTCGAATCCAGTTAAAGCGGTTGACTTTGACTACAGCCGGGAGGCATTTGAATACCTGATCGGCGTTTAAGCAGGCGATCACGGCAATCGGATGCCAGTGAAATACAAAGGCTGCCAGAGCGGAGATGGGCAGTACGATGCCCCAGATGCTGATTAAATCCAGACGGAGAATGTATTTTGTGTCGCCGCCGCCGCGGATTATGCCGCAGTTGACCGGCATCTGGTAAGACATACCCATACCTGCAGCGCATAGGACAAGCAAAAATCCGTTTGCAAGAAATGCGGCTTCCTCGCTGACATTGTACATCGAAATAATCGGCGTGCGTAAAAAGAACAGAGAAACGCCGGTCAATACACCGATGCCTAAAAAGATAAGCTGCATGGTTTTTGCCATCGCTTTTGTTTTCAGCTTGTCGCCTTCGCCGACGGATTTGCCTATGAGCACCGCCGCTGCGCCGGCAGAGCCGACAGAGGCAACCTTTAAGCATTGATACAGCGAGGTTGCAATCGAGTTTGCCGAGATGGCGGCGTCGTTCATATGCCCTAAAATAACCGTTTGCAGGGCAGTGGATACGCCAAATAAGCCATCGGTGAGCACCACCGGCAGGCAGGTGAGCACAAACAGCTTGAAAACCGCGGTGTCAAAGTTTGTTAAGTCTTTTATCCGCCAGTGCAGTTTTTTGTCGCGGCAGGCGAGAAAGTAAAGCACAACAAGCAGCTCTGCAACGCGTGCGGCGCAGGTTGCAAGCGCTGCACCGGTTGAGCCAAGCGCCGGAAAACCAAGCTTGCCGAAAATCAGTATGTAATTTAAGAAAATGTTGACAAAAAGTGTTGCTACAGACACATAAAATCCGATTTTTACGCTTTCAACCGCGCGCAGCGTCGGCAGCAGAATATTGGTCAGTGCAAAGATGGGGTAGGTGTATTTGATGACGCGCAAATATTTTGTGCCTTCAGAGATGATGGCTTCCGAATTTGTAAAGATTTTTATCAGCTGCTCCGGAAACAGCGTAGCGGCAACGAACAAAGCAGCGCCGACGATTAACCCGCAAAGCAGCGCACCGCTTGAAAGCTTTTTGATTTCGCCGACATTTTTTTGCCCCCAATGCTGGCTGCCGAGAATTACCATTGTGTTGCCGATGCCTAAAATAATTTGCTGAAAAACAAACTGCAGCTGATTGCATGCAGCTGCGCCCGACAGCGCGGACTCGCTGAAATTGCCGAGCATAATGTTGTCGACTAAGTTCACGCCGAGGATAATGATATTATTGAGCACCAGTACATACCATAGGGAAAAGAAGTTTTTGTAAAAGGCTTTGTCTTTAATCATAAACAAACCGTCTTTCGTCAGGAATATGAAAATATTATATATAAGGAAAAGCTTTTCGTCAAGCAAAAGGCGGGATTCGCCTCGCGGCTCTGACAATCCACCGGATTGTCATTCACTACCGCTCCCCTTCGAATCCATCCTCTTTGGTTTCACCAAACAAAAGCGGCTTTAGGGTTGTATGCTTTTGTTTTTGGAAATGGATTCGCTTTTCTGCGGAAAAGCCCGGTCGCGGCTCTGACAATCCACCGGATTGTCATTCACTACCGCTCCCC
>JAZQCN010000103.1:0-14018 GCA_045546315.1 Clostridia bacterium
TCAATCATAATCAGAAGCTCCATCAGGTGGTCGTTGTCCGGGTCATTTGTCGACTGAACAACAAAAACATCCGAACCACGAACAGTTTCACCCAAAGAAACGGAAACCTCACCGTCACTGAACTTACATACCTTTGAAACACCAACCGGCACCCCGAGAATCTCTGCGATTTTCTCTGTTAATTCCGGATTAGAATTCGCAGAAAAAATCTTAATGTTTTTACCATGCGCAATCATTTGTTACTTGCTCCTCCTGTCTTTCCAATTCGTTTTATTTACCTGTCTTGCGCGTGCAATCGCAAGCGCTTTCTCAGGTACATCCTCCGTAATTGTCGAACCTGCAGCAATGTACGCCCCCTCCTGTACAGTCACCGGAGAAACCAGATTCGTGTTACAGCCGATGAACGCATTGTCGCCAATGACTGTGCGGTACTTTTTCTTGCCGTCGTAATTAACCGTTACGCAGCCACAGCCGAAATTCACGCCGCCGCCAACATCCGAATCTCCGACATACGTAAGATGCGAAATTTTCGTTCCGTCGCCAATGGAGGCATTTTTAATTTCGACAAAGTCCCCGACTTTAACATTTTTGCCGACCTTGCTATTTGGGCGAAGGTATGCAAAAGGCCCTACATGCGTACCGCTATCCACATAGCTGTCCACAATAACAGAGTTTAATATATCAACACCGTCGCAAACTTGAGAGTTTGTAATCATCGAATTCGCGCCGACGCAGACATGCTTACCGATTTTTGTATTGCCTTTCAAATGGCAATTTGGATAAATTACGGTGTCTTCGCCGATTTCAACATCCGGCTCGATATAGGTAGCCTCAGGTGCGATAATCGTTACACCGTTTAACATATGCTCAAAATTAATTCTCCAGCGCATAATCGCCTCAGCCTCAAAAAGCTGAATCCGATCATTGACACCGAGCACGGAATTTGAATCCTCAGTATCAAAAGCACCAACCTTGCGCCCGGACTTAATCAAAACATCCAGCGCATGAATCAAATTGTTTGTATCTTCCCCATTGCAAAGCGTATCCATATGCTCAAGTGCATAGATAAGCGCATCCGCATTAAAAATATACATAGAAGAATTCACTTCGCCGATTTCAAGCTCATAGGCATCCGCGTTCTTCTGCTCAACAATTCCGGCAACATCGCCGGCATTGTTGCGGATAATTCTGCCGTAGCCGTCAGGATTATCTACTACAGCCGTGATAATCGTTGCTTCATTTTCTAAATCACGATGAAAATCAATTGCTTCTGCAAGCGTATCCGCCTCAATGAGCGGTGCATCTGCCGGTAACACCAGGCAAATCCCGTCAAAATCACGAATATATTGCATTGCATGCCGTACCGCATCTGCAGTACCAAGTGGTTTTTTCTGCGTTTCATAAAGCACACGCTCCCCAAGATGTGCTCTAATCTCCTCTTCAGCATAACCAACGACCATAATATTCGTTTCACTACCGGCGCCTTCTGCTGCTGCAAGTACATAATCCACTATGCACTTACCACATACCGGTACCATTGCTGTCGGGTGTGCAGATTTCATTTCCTTGCTTTCTTTTGCCGCAAGAATTACGCTCATAATTTTCTCTGCCACTTTTGCCGCCTCCCACTACTAAGTCTCTTTCTATTGTCTCACTTTTTCAGTCTTTTTTCAAGTCCATTTTATAATTTTCTGCATTAATTTTTGAAAACATACATTTTGCAAGGCGTTTGTCCTCTGAAATTTGGCGAATAAGGCTGTCTACATCGGCAAAAACACATTCTTCACGCAGATATGCATAAAATGCAAGCCGAAGCTTTTTACCGTATAAATCGCCGCTATAATCTAATATATGCGTTTCAACAGTGCGCTTCTCCAATCCAAATGTCGGCCGTATTCCGATATTGGTCACAGAAGGATAGCACTTCCCATCAACAATTGCAACAGTCATATATACGCCGTCCTTCGGCAAAAGCACATCCTTCTCCGGAACCAGATTCGCCGTAGGGACCCCCATCTCATGTCCGACACCGCGATCTTTTTCCACAATGCCTTCCAACTCAAAAGCGCGTCCAAGCAACATATTTGCTGCCACATTGCCCTCTTCCAAAAGTTTACGAACACGCGTCGAACTCACGACGCCTTCGCTATCGCATACTGCAGGGACAACAATCACCTCAACATCAAACTGTGTGCATAGCGTTTTCAAACTTTCAATATCCCCCGCAGCATTTTTTCCAAATCTGTAATTAAAACCGACAACTACGGCCTGCGCGGAAAGTGCGTCCTTTAAGTAGCGCACAAATTCCTCCGGGGACTTTCGCATAAAGTCTGCATCAAATTTTTCATAGTACACAAAATCAGCGCCGAGCGCTTCGATAATATTTTCCCTTTGCTCCGTAGTATATGTATCTTTTTGCGGTAAACTTTCAAGAATATGCGCAGGGCGCTTTTCGAACATATGCACTCCCATTGGCACGCCAAGCTCCGTTGCATATTCCTTCGCGCGTAAAATCAATTGCCTATGCCCAATATGAATCGTATCAAAACTGCCGAGCGCCAATACACAACCCTGCTCAACAGCTTCCCCACTGTAGTATACCTTCATTTCTCTTCGCTCCAAAAGGATGTAATCATTTTCAAACTGCCGTCTTCTCTCCCGACAGAAAGGCAAAGAAACGAACCATCAACGCCAAATACCCGATAGCGCTGCTGATTAGCAACACCCAGATTGCGTATTGGAATTCCGTTTTTTGCGCGCCTTGTATTTTCCGCATTCAGCGTAATGGACGGATACTTGTTAAACACCGCTTCTGTAGGCAGAACAGCAGCCGCAAGCGTCCCTGCCTGCTGCATCTCGGAAAGCTGTGTACAGGTATAGGTTTCATCCAACACAAATCCGCAGCTTTTTGTGCGAATCAGGCTGGACATATGTGCATAGCACCCAAGCTTTTCGCCGATATCATGAATTAATGTCCGGATATATGTACCCTTGCTGCATTCCACCTCAAACAAAACGCTGTTATTCTTAAGGTCTATTTCAAATATATAAATATTATGAATCGTAATTCTTCGCGGCTTGCGTTCAATTTCCACACCGGCACGCGCAAGCTTATAAAGCTTTTTACCGCCTACCTTTACAGCGGAATACATCGGCGGAATCTGCTCAAGCTCACCGATAAACCCTTCTATCGTTTCACGCACCTGCTGCTCCGTTACACATACCTGTGCGCTGCGCAGCACATCGCCGCTCGAATCCTGCGTCGTCGTTGCGCTGCCGAGCTGCATCCGTGCAACATATGTTTTCGGGCTGTCCATAATAAATTGCGACGCCTTGGTGCACACGCCGATGCAAATCGGCAAAACGCCGGTTGCATCCGGATCCAGTGTTCCGGTATGACCAACTCTGCGCGTATGAAACAGCTTTCGCACAAAGCTGACCATATCGTGGGATGTTTTCCCTTTTGGCTTATTGAGCAAAATAACACCGTTTAAATTTTTCTCATCCATTATTTGTTTCCTCACGAATACAAGCGCATGCAGCCTCTAATACACGCTTTACTGCATCTTCAATATCGCCCTCAAGCACAAATCCGGCAGCGCGCTTATGCCCTCCGCCACCAAAGCTGAGTGCAATCGCAGAAACATCTGCATAGCTGCTGCTACGCAAGCTGATTTTTATCTTTCCGTCCGATTCTTTAAATGATGCTGCAATTTCGCAACCAGCCACACTGCGTGGAATATTAACAATGTTTTCAACAGCTTCACTTGCCACACCAAAGTTTGCACACATTTCTTTCGTTAAAACAACTGCACAAACCTTGCCATCGGCTAGCACGCGCATTTCACTTGCAAGCGCGCCGCGCAGCTTAAGGATTTCAAGCGACATGTCTTCAAATATCGTCTTATTGACAAACCAGTTGTCCACACCGTAATCCAGCAGCTTCGCAGCGAAATGCATTGTTGCCGGCGTAGTGTTCGAATACCTGAAACTACCGGTATCCCCTGTCAGCGCTGTATAAAGGCGTGTGGCAATCTCCAAATCAATCTCAATGCCCAGAAGCATAATCAAAGAATCAATAATTTCAGCAGTTGCTGCAGCCGTCGGCAAAACATAGTTCAAACTTGCAAATCTTGTATTTGTTGGATGATGGTCAATGTTTGCGCTTACACGCGCTGCTTCTAAAAGCGCCGCTCTTTCACCGATTCTGCCCAAATCGCCACAGTCAACGCTTATGCAAAGCTCATGCTGTACCGGAAATGTATATACTGTATACGCATCATAAATAAAAGACAAATATTCCGGGTATGCTTCATCAGCATATACCGTTACCTTCTTATTCAGCTTTTCAAGCGCACGCTTTAACGCAAAAACAGAGCCAAGTGTATCCGGATCGGGGCTTATATGTGTAATCAACGCAATATCGTTTGTGCCCTGAATCGCTTCGGCAATTTTGCGCAAATCCAAATCAGTTGTCATCTGTCCCCAACACATCCTTTAAAATTGCATTAATCTTCGCACCGTGTTCAATTGAATCATCGAGCGTAAAAATCAGCTCCGGCGTATAGCGTATTTTCATACGGTTTCCCACTTCGCGACGCACAAAGCCCGCAGCCTTATCCAGCGCCTGCATAGCCCCTTGCTTTACGGCATCATCGCCCATTACGCTGACATACACCTTCGCATAACGCAAATCCTGCGTAGCGTCCACTTTAACTACGCTTGTCATCAGCGGAATACGGCTATCCTTCAGTTCGCGTAAAATCACACTGATTTCGCGCATTAGCTGGTCATTAATTTTATGGATTCTGTTTCGTGCCATAATACTCCTCCGAAGAGGCACGCGAAAACTGCAAATGCCTCTTATTGTTTAATTTCCTCCATGATGTAGCACTCGATTACATCGGCTTCCTTAATATCGTTAAACTTCTCAATACCAATACCGCATTCATAACCGCTTTGTACTTCTTTTGCATCGTCCTTAAAACGCTTCAAGCTGCTAAGTACACCTTCGTGGATAACCACACCGTCGCGGACAACGCGCACCTGTGCATTTCTTGCAATCTTACCGTCTGTTACATAACTACCGGCAATCGCGCCAACGCTGCTCACCTTGAATACCTGGCGCACTTCAGCGTGACCAAGTAAAGCTTCCTTAAACTTCGGATCCAGCATACCCTTCAGTGCAGCTTCAATTTCTTCAATTGCATCATAAATTACGCGATACAGACGAATATCAACATCACCGCGCTCGTATGCTGCGCGCGCTACCGTATCCGGGCGCACATTAAAACCGATAATAATTGCATTCGAAGCTGCAGCAAGCATAACATCACTTTCATTTACCGCACCTACGCCACCATGGATTGTTCTGACTCTGACTTCACTGTTCGAAAGCTTTTCAAGCGACTGACGAACCGCTTCAACAGAACCCTGAACATCGGCTTTAATGATAATATTTAATTCTTTCATGTTACCGTCGTTAATTTGATCAAACAAGTTATCGAGAGAAACAACCTGGCGAGCATTAAACTGCTCCTCCTTCGCCTTATAGCGACGATCTTCAACCACTGCTTTTGCGCGTCTTTCATCATCAACGGCATAGAAAACATCGCCACCGTCCGGTGTCTCAGAAAGGCCGAGAATCTCAACCGGCACGGAAGGCCCGGCACTCTTAAGCTGTCTGCCCTTATCATCCATCATAGCGCGCACTTTGCCGACCGCAGTACCGGCAACAATAATATCACCGGCTTTTAATGTACCATTCTGTACCAGCACGGTCGCAATCGGACCTCTGGAACGATCAAGTCTTGCTTCAATAACCGTACCCTGTGCACGGCGATTCGGATTTGCCTTCAACTCCTGAATGTCCGCTGTGAGCAATACCATTTCCAAAAGGCCATCAATGTTTGTACGCTGCTTTGCAGAAACATTAACAAAGATTGTATCGCCACCCCATTCTTCAGGCACGAGACCGTATTCGGTCATTTCCTGCTTGATTCTATCCGGGTTTGCACCATCCTTATCAATCTTATTTACCGCAACAATAATGCTGACATTTGCGGCTTTTGCATGGTTGATTGCCTCAATCGTCTGCGGCATTACACCGTCATCTGCAGCAACAACCAAAATCGCAATATCCGTAACCAAAGCACCGCGTGCACGCATAGCCGTAAACGCTTCGTGTCCCGGTGTGTCCAGGAAGGTAATATCTCTGTCGTTAATTCTAACGCGATGCGCACCAATGTGCTGTGTAATACCGCCAGCCTCGCCTGCAGCAACATTACTTTCACGGATGGCATCAAGCAAGGAAGTTTTACCGTGGTCAACATGGCCCATAACAACTACAACCGGAGAACGCGGCTCCAAATCTTCTTCCTTATCCTCAACTTCGAACTCCTTCAAAAGAATATCCTCGTTCGAAAGAACAATCTCGCGTTCAACAATTGCACCAAGTTCTTCTGCAACAAGCGAAGCCGTATCAAAATCAATCAGCTGACTCACAGAAGCCATAATACCGAGAATCATCAGCTTTTTAACGATTTCGGCAGCAGGCTTATGCATACGGTTTGCAAGCTCACCCACAGAAATCTCATCCGGGATGCTTACCTTAAGCTCCTGCGGCTTTACGACCTGCGGCTTCACCGGTGCCTTCATCTTATTTTGGCTAACTCTTGTATCCTTCTGGCGCTGTGCAGCTTTTTTAATCTTCTGCTTACCGCTCGATTGCTGCATGCTCTTAACATTCTCCGGTACAAGCTCCTCTATACGCTCCGTATCGAGCTTATCCAAATCAACAACCGTTTGTCTGGTGTCGACATGACGCATTTTGCGCTCAATCGGCTTATCCTCTACAGTTGCCGCCTCTTCTGCTGGCTTTTCAGACTGCTTTTTGTCTACCTTCGGCTCCTCAGCCTTCGCACTCGGCCAAAGATCGCCAAAAAGCTTTTCTAAGTCTGTTTCATCCGTAATGGCATGCTTTTGTGTATAGTACTCAAAAATCAAGCTCAATTGTGTCTCATCCAAGGTTGCCATATGATTCTTAAGTTCAATACCATAGGTTTTTAAAAGGTCGAGCAAATCCGTACTCTTCAATTTAAAATCCTTTGCGACTTCATGTACTCTGATTTTCTGTAACATAAACTACCTCCGTTCCGCCAAATGCTGACTGGATTATTTGCCTTCAATTGCTCTGTATTTATCCTCAATTGCTTTTGCAAATCCCGCATCCGTCACAGCAACGACAGCGATGTTTTCATACCCGGTAAAATGCCCGAGTGTTTCCTTCGTACCATATTCCATATAATCGATTTCATAATAGGCACTACTGTTACTAAACTTCTTCTTGATGTTCTGCGCTGCATCCTCTGCAACCACCAGCAGCTCAGCCATCCCGTCCCGTACAGCTTTCTCAGCCAAAAAGCTGCCTGCGGCAAGCTTCCCGGCCTTCTTTGCCAACCCGATCATGGATAATACTCTGTCCTGATTATTCATTTTCAGTGATTTCCTTTCTGATCTGTGCGTAAAACGCTTTGTCGACCTCGCGTTTAAAAGCTCTGGAAAGCGCGCCGCTCTTTTCTGCTTTATCTATACAAGCTAAATCCCTGCAAATATAAGCGCCACGGCCGTTCTTTTTGCCGGTCGCATCAATGAGCAAGCCCTCTTCCTTATTAAAAACCACACGAAGCAAGTCACGCTTTTCGCGATGCGTTCTGCACACAACGCACATGCGTTCAGGTATTTTTTTATTTGTCATAACTTAAATACCTCCCAAAGCAAATTCAGGCGTCTGCATTTGCTGCGCTTTCACTCTTAATATCAATTTTCCAACCGGTAAGCTTCGCTGCAAGTCTTGCATTTTGACCCGCTTTACCAATTGCCAAGGAAAGCTGTGTATCCGGAACAACAACAAATGCCGATTTGTTTTCTTCATCTACATCTACGCTGATAACTTCAGACGGGCTGAGGCTGGCAGCAATATATGTAGCCGGATCATCACTGTAGCGAACAATATCAATCTTCTCACCGCCGATTTCATCGCAGATAATCTGCACGCGTCTGCCCTGTGCGCCGATACATGCACCCTGCGCGTCAACGGTCTCGTCATGCGAAACAACCGCAATTTTCGTTCTGGAACCGGCTTCTCTGCATATGCCTTTAATTTCAACAATCCCCTGTGCGATTTCCGGCACTTCCTGCTCAAAAAGTTTTTCAACGAGTCCCGGGTTTGAACGGGATACCAAAATCGATACACCCTTTGCTCCGCTTTCCACCTTCATTACATATACCTTCAGGCGATCGTGGAAATTGTAGCTTTCACCGGGCACCTGTTCCTGCGGCAGCAAGAGCGCCTCTGTGTTACCGACTGCAAGGAAAACCTTGCCCTTTTCAATTCTCTGAATTACGCCGATAATAATGTTATTTTCTTTATCTGCAAACTCCTCTAAAATGTTGTTGCGCTCAGCCTCACGAATACGCTGTGTTACAACATTTTTGGCAGCCTGTGCTGCAATTCTTCCAAAGTCAGCAGGTGTAACCTCGATGTTTACAATATCACCAATGTTATATGCACCGTATTTTGCCTTAGCTTCATCTACGCTGATTTGCGTCAGCACATCTTCTACTGCTTCGACTACTTCCTTCTGCGCATAAACTTTAATATCGCCCGTACTATGGTCAATATTAACCAATACATTTTGTGCAGCGGAGAAGTTGCGTTTATAAGCAGTAATCAATGCAGTCTCAAGCGCCTCTAAAAGAACTTCCTCCGGAATGTTTTTTTCCAGGCTGATTGCACGAAGCGCTGTCAACAGCTCCTCTCCCTTATTTACCTTCTTTGCATTCTTTTTCATTTTTCAAATCACTCCTATCAGCTATGTTTAATTAAAATTCTATTGCTAATTTAATATACGCAGCTTCCTCTTGCTTGAAGCTTACGGTTTTACCGTTTAAATCCACTGTAATGCTATCGCCGTCCTTAGAAAGCAGTACACCGCAAAACTCCTTAAGTCCGTCCTTCGCTGCATAGAGCTTTACATCGACCTTTCTGCCGGCAAAGCGAACAAAATCCTTATCCCGCTTAAGCGCCCTGTCGATGCCCGGCGAGCACACTTCCAAAAAATACGCCTCTTTAATCGGATCCTTTTCATCCAGTGCAACACTGAGTCTTTCGGACACATATGCACATGCATCCATGTCCACACCGCTCTCGCGGTCAAGGTATACGCGCAAAAAATAATCTGCGCCCTCTTTTTTGTACTCTACCTCAAGCACTTCGCATTCAATTTCAGAAGCAAAAGGCTCAGCGAGTGCAAAAACAATTTCTTCAACTTTCGACATCTTGCACCACCTTAAAATTTTTACTGCATACAATGCAAAAGAGCGGGTTGTATGCCCACTCTTTTGACCTTTTCCTTAACTTCACATATAGTATAGCACAATAAATCTCAAAATACAAGTGATTTTTTACATTTAATTAAAATAATTTTACTAAAATGCGCCTTTTAATCAAAATGTAATATTTATATATTAACTTATATGTTATAATGTATGTGTGTTTTTTATAAATTCATTCAATAGAGTCATAAAGATTAACTTGCGATTCGGAGGTGTGCTCTCTATGGCACGTGGATTTAAAATTTTTACTACTGTCTTTATTTCAACGCTACTCGCTATTGCTCTGCTAATCGGTGGCGTATTTGGTATCAGTTTTTTCGGTCTGTTCGGCACAGAGAGCTTTGATGCCAGCATGATTAGCTTAAACCTTACATCGACCGTATACTATACAGATGCAAACGGTGTATCTCACGAGCTGACGCACTTATATCAGTCGCAGAATCGTATTTGGGCAGATATAACTGATATTCCGAAGTATATGCAGGACGCTTTCGTTGCAATCGAAGACGAGCGTTTTGAGCAACACGGCGGCGTAGATATACCGCGAACCGCAAAAGCAACTTTCAAATATATCTTCACTGGCTCAAGCTCCTTCGGCGGCAGCACGATTACACAACAGCTTGTTAAAAATCTGACCAACGACCGCGACACAAGCCCCTTGCGCAAAATTCGAGAAATGGCGCGCTCCATTGCACTGGAGCGAGAAATGTCCAAGGAACAGATTTTGGAGATGTACTTAAACACAATCTATCTTGCCAACAACTGCTACGGTGTACAAGCTGCCGCAAACAGATACTTTGGTAAAGATGCCAGCGAATTGACGCTTGCCGAATGTGCCTCTATCGCCGGCATAACACAGTACCCAAGCTATTACGATCCGCTTCAGAATCCCGAAAACAACATCGACAAGCAGCAAATCGTTTTAAAGAAAATGCTTGAGCTCGGCAAAATCACGCAGGAAGAGTACGATGCTGCTATTGCCGAAAAGCTAACTTTTGGCGTAAAAGGCAAGACGGACAACTCTCCGGTCCAGTCCTATTTCGTCGATGAGCTCATTAACGATGTTGTTCGTGATTTGATGCGTGAAAAGGGCTATTCCGAAGCTGTTGCAGAACAAATCGTATATAACAGCGGTTTAAAAATATATGCTACAATAGATCCGAATGTACAGGAGGCTATTGAAGCTGTATATGAAAACCCGGCAAGCTTCCCGAATGCCCCCGGCACCGTTAAGCCGGAATCTGCGATGGTTATTGTTGACAATCAGACCGGCGAAGTAAAAGGTATCGTCGGTGGTATCGGAAAGAAAAAGCAAAACAGAATCTTTAACAGAGCGACGCAGGCACTTCGTCAGCCGGGCTCCACAATGAAGCCGCTCGGCGTCTATGCTCCGGCAATCGAGAAGAATTTGATTTCTCCGAGTTCTTTAGTCCTCGACGCTCCAATCAACATCAACGGCTGGAAGCCGACAAACTATTACAGCGGCTATCGCGGAACGGTCACCGTCCGCACCGCATTAAAAGAATCCATGAACACGCCTGCCGTAAGAGTTCTTGAAGATGTCGGCATTGATTATTCATACAAATTCGTAACAGAGAAGCTTGGCATCACCACGCTTGTTGAAAAGGACACACGAAACGGAAAAGTGTTCTCTGACAAGGCGCTCAGCTCACTCTCTCTCGGTGGTGTAACCGACGGTGTAAAGCCGATTGAGCTTGCAGGTGCATATGCTGCATTTGCAAACGGCGGCATTTATCACACACCGCACACCTACACAAAGGTTGTAGACAGCGAAGGTAATATTTTATTAGAAAATAAGATTGAGGGTAAAGTCGCTATGAGCGATTCCACCGCTTATCTCGTTACATCCATGCTCGAAAGCGTTGTAAAAAACGGCACCGGCACAACAGCCAGACTGCCTTGCGGCATGCCCTCCGGCGGCAAAACCGGTACAACCGACGGCGAAATAGACAGATGGTATGTCGGTTTCACACCATACTACACCGGCGTTGTTTGGTACGGTTACGACAACCCACAATCGTTAAGCTTCTTATCCTACCACCCATGCACACCGGTGTGGAAAAATGTTATGAATACCATCAGCGCGTCACAACCCAGACAAGATTTCAAAGCGCCGGACAGTGTTAAAACAGTCTCTGTCTGCAGCGCAACCGGCAAATATCCAAACGAAGAGTGCACAACCGTTGTCGAACATTTCAAGTCCGATGCAGCACCAACTGCAAAGTGTAATGGTGAGCACATGAAACCCGTTGAAGATATCGAGGACAACCCGGAGGCCGGCGGCGCAACCGCAGAAACACCGGGGTCAGAAACCACACCGGAGAGCGGACAAACGCCGTCAACCGATCCTTCTGTCCCACCGCAATCGCCTACGGAGCAGCCTACGGAACCTCCGCAGCAGCCACAAATACCAAGTGATGTGATTCAGATACCCGATGGCGTATAATCCAAAAAAATAGCTGAGCAATTTTGCTCAGCTATTTTTAAATTCAAATCGTTATCAGCCTGCCTAATCTTTTTTATATAATCGAAAAAATCAGCGGAATAGTTATTACTGCAAGCAAATGCGAGATAACAGTCATGCCCGCAGCAATTGATGTATCCTTCCCGAGCGCACTTGGGATAACGATAGTATTTAATCCAAGCGGCATTGCAAGAGAGCTGACAATACATATATAAATTGTCTCGGGTATGTTTAAAAATGATGCAACTCCTATAAATGCCAAAGGCATAACAATAAGTCTTATAATAGAAACTATGTATATTCTTATATTCGTAAATGTCGTTTTAAGCGAAATGAAAGATACCACAATTCCGGTCAGAATCATTGCTATCGGCGACATACATGCTCCCGAAACATCTATAATCGAGATAACCCATTGCGGGAGCGGGATGCGAAGCAAGCCTATTATAATTCCGATCAGCATTGCTATGAACATAGGATTAACCAGTGATTTCAGACTTTCTTTGAATGTTTGTTTTTTATCCGAATCCGCAATAAGAAGCTTCGGAACGCCCCAAAGGTATATCAGCATCCACAAAGTCAATGTAAAAATCAAATATTCAAAGAAAATATCAGCAAAAAGACTGCTTACAACTGCGTTACCCATAAATCCAAAATTTGAAAAGGATAACCCGTATGTATAAATTTTTTGTATATATTTATCTTTAGTCACTGCTTTGGAAACTAAAACGGCAAATGGAATTGCAATAAATGCAATGATAAAGCTTATGACCCAAAGCTTCCATGTAATACTAATTCGCTCCACAGTAAAGTTTTCGATAAATGTTCCCATAACAAGTGCAGGGATAAAGATTGTATTTTCCAGCTTTGATAAAACCATAGCTGAGTTTTCAGGCAATACTTTAAGCTTTACAAGTAGATATCCTATAACTATAAATCCAAAAAGGAAAGCTACCTGATTTAATGTCGTTAAAAAAACACTCATATATTTACATCGCCTACAAGCGATTTCCCCCTCCCATTCTTTTGCCGGAGCACCCCCTATAATTTCAGCTATTTTCGGTGCTATATCAAGAATGCTTACCCCGCTAAGCTCTCTACCGGACACAAATTGAGGACCATAAAAAACATCGGTATGATCATATCCTCATACATATCGCTCCCATGTGCTCTATCATGTCCACCCTTTCAATGTTTAATATCTTATGTCGTCAAGGGCAGCATTTCTTAAAGAAATATGTTTTGAATACTCATCATAATTCAGAGAAGCTATCGTCAGCATAAGCGCATCAATTACACACATATGTGCTATACGGGCAGATACTGCTTCGACAGGATAGTTTTTTTCATCAGCATATACCGAAATCGAATGATCACTCTCTGCATACAAGGGACTTTTCGTAAAACTGGTTAATGCTATCGTTGTCGCGCCGGCTTGCTTCGCAGAGCGCATTGCATCAACAACTGCTTTTGTTCTTCCGCTGTGCGAAATTCCAAACGCAACATCACCTTTTTTCATGTTTTTTGCCATAACATTCATTTGTAAAATGTCTGTGTAAGCATACGCCTGAACATCAAGCTGAGAAAACCTGTACGCTGCATCAACTGCAACCACGGAAGATGTACCAACACCGAATATAAAAATGCGTTGTGATGATGCAAATATTTTTGATATTTCATCTATTTTTGAAAATTCAATCATTTGACAGGTACTTTTAAGCGTATTGATACCGGAATTAAAAACCTTATTGAAAATCATTTTCGAATTATCATCTTTATCAAATGGAATGTTTTTTTCATTGTAGTCATCCTTGCTAACTGCGCCAGCCAGAGAAATTTTCAGTTTTGCAAAGCCATCCACCCCAATAGATTTACACATGCGATTAACCGCTGACGGAACTGTACCACAAGCAGTTGCAAGCTCTTTTGCTGTCATATGAACAGTCTTTTCAGGAAACTCTAAAATATAAGATGCAATCTTTTGTTCAGTTGCCGTAAGGTTTTCAAACACATTATGAATTTTTGCAATAACCATATTAGCCCCTCTTTCAGAATTAATTTCTATATATATTTGAATTGGTAGAATTTATTTCTATAATATCGTAACTTTTCTTGTTTGTCAAGATAAAATCATACC
>JAZQCN010000104.1:0-10359 GCA_045546315.1 Clostridia bacterium
ATGATGCGATTTACAATGATTTCGGGGACAGTAAGCCCCTCGCCGGAGACGGCGCGAATGTTTTTCAGCTTCTCGTAAAAGTCCTTGACCTCTGCGCGCTCGTAGTATTCGCCGCTCTCGAGCATTCTTCTGACCTGATACTTGTTCATGGTGTTTTTTCCTCTCTTTTCGTTTTCGTTGTCGTTGCCGGATGCGCCAGCTGCGCCGTGTCCCTCTCCGGTCTCTTTCAGTTCGTTTTCAATGCGGGTGATTTCCGCCTCGACGTCCACGATCTTTGCGTCCACGTCGGCAGCTGCAATATCGTCCTCGAGGGTTTTGAGGTCTGCTTCAATGGGGGCAAGGTCTTCGCCCTTTTCCGTTGCAGCCGCAAAGCGCTTTTCGATGTCCGCCTGTCTTTCGTCAAAACCTCTTTTCTGATCGAGCAGCGCCGCATATCTTTTCTTACCGGCTTCGAGGTTGATCTGTAATCTCAACTGTTTCAACATTTTTTCAGTTTCTCCAATCTTTCTTTGATATTGTTTTTTTGCTTTTCACGGCTCGCTGTTGCAGCTGCCGCAAAGTCCTTGTGTCTTGCCTGAATGTCCGTCTGCTCATACTGCGGGAACGTACACACAGACACTTCTCGCAAGTCCATGCCGGTGATTCTGCATAGCATTCCGCCGCCGTCGAGGTCGCTATATTCCCACTTTGTGGGGTTAAAACCAAATGAACAGCCGCTAATATCACCGCGCTTGATTCTTGCATAAGCGTCGCACGCTTGCTGGTCGTCCTCGTTTACCGGCATACTGCCCCAGACGCCGTGCGCATCCGCGCGTAGCGTCAGTGTTTTGCTGCCGGTGCGACCGAGAACAATGTCGCTGTTGTGGTTGTAAAGACAACGGATGTCGTTTTTTGCGAGGCTTTCCGTTACGGATTCCGGCGCAATTTCTTCAAATTCGTTGCTCCACAGCTCTGTGCGCTGATTGAACACGATAAAATATCCCTCGATATATCGAGCGCCGCTTTCTTCCGCGCGTGTTTTCAGCTCATTTTGCAAAAAAGCTCGTCTGAATTTATCCACCCTCTGCACCCCCTTTGTTTAATTTTTTCTGTTTGTCGATGTCTCCGACCTTGATGTAATTTTCAAGCACGGCAAAATCATCCATTCCGGCAGCGTCAGAGGGCGCGAGGTCGAATTCATTGCGTCCCTCGTTGCGGGTCATCATAGCGTTTTGCACCATGCCTGCGACATAGGTTTGCTTTTCCGTAAGCGTGTAGTGCAGCAAGGATTTTTCAGACATCTTGAAATACCACTTTTCGGAATAAAGCAGCTTTCGCGTGTATTCCTGCTGTATGATCTCTGCAAAGCCGCGTATTGTTGACGACACAAAATTGTTGTACGCATCTTTGTTGAATTCTCCAATGCCGAGCAAAAACGGCGGTAAGCCAATTGCGCCGGCAATTGTGCGAATGTCAAGTGTGATGCTGTCTTGTATCGCAAGGTCTTGCAGCGTCAGCGGTTGTATTGTTTTTATGTCAAGCTCTCCGGCGGGAATCAGCCACGGCTCGCCCCTCTCCGTTTCGCTTGCATAGCTGCCGAGGATTTTTTTGCGCTTTTCGGGGTCTTGCAGTTCTTCCGTGTCCGCATTGATCGAAATTATCATTGACGGTTTCCATTTACTGCGTAAAAATCCCGTTTTTGTCGCGTTTGCCTGTAAATACGTTTTCACGCTTTCGGCAATTTGCGGCGCATATCCGACGCCACGCCACGGCTTGTCTTTGTCCGGAATCAGGACAAAATGCAGCACTTCGTCGTCACGGTATCTCTTGCCGCTGATCGTGATAAAATAATGCCCGTCTGAATCAAGATCAGAATAACTTGCCGCCGACGCGTCAAGCCACGTCATTGATTCGAGCAGCGTCCCGTTGTAAGAGGGCAGCGCCACAGCGTTGCCGCATTTCACCATGTCGTCAACCAGCTTATACACAAATGTCTTGCGGGTCATGATCTGATTCGGCGTTATGTCGATCACGCGCGACAGCTCATTTTTTATGCGCGTGTCTCCCTTTTCGCCGTTCTGCATCAGATAAATTGTCATGTTGCTTACCATGTCCGCGATCTTATGCGCACAGCGGCATACAACGTCATTCTGCGACAGCGGGGTATATCCCTCGGGACACAGGATGTTTTTTGCGTCTTCGCTATTCAGCCACAGCGCGACCGCGCTTTGACTGCGGCTGCTGGGTGCGTCCCTCTGCTTCCTGCTAAAAATTTTCATGTTGTTTGCTCCTTATGAAAACCATTTGTTTAACTTGTTCTTTCTGTCAGCCGCAATTATTGCTTGCTTGCAGGCAATGACCGTCGCGTCGAATAAGTCCATGCGCCGCTCCGGTGCGATTTTTTCAAAACGCACCCGCTCGTCTGGGTCTTCGACTGCTTTCACATTTCCGATGCAGTATTCAAATGCCTTGCTGTGGCAGTAATAGAAACGCCGCGCTTTGATCTGCCGCTCGATGTGTCGGAATGCTTCTGACTTTTTCCAATATTGCTGATCGCTGTTTTCCATTACAAAGCCCGCTGCCGTCATGAAACGAACAAAATCACGTGATTTGTATTTGTCAAATGCGACCGATTTTATTTTGAATCCCTTTGTGCGCATATCCTTAAACCAGCGGACAATTTCTGCGGGGTCGTTTACATCCCCGTTGCACATTGTCAGCCAGCCTTGCTCTTGCCACCAGAAAAACGGGATTTCATCCTCGCTTGCTTTCTTTTGGGCTTGTGTTATCGGCATAAATCCGTGCGTGATCGTGATTGATACCTTTTTGCCGGCGACCTCTGTCTCTCCGTATAGTGCGCCTGCCGTCAAGTCGTGCATGATAGACAAATCTGCGCCGCCTGTCCAGACAATAGGCATTTTCAGCAAGTCTTCCAGCGTCCAGCTGTATGCCTCGTCAGATGCTTGCACTTCGTTCACGTCAAAATACGCGCTTGCGACGTCGGTGTATATGTTCAGGGATTTATTCAAAAAATCGTTGCGTGATGCAGGGTCGTTTGCCGCTTGCAGCGCTTCCGCTTCCATGTCTTCCGGTCTGATCGTCACACCATAATTCGGGTTTGCCTTTTCCCATTCCACGGGGTCGGTGTAGTTTTCCGGATTGTCTGCTTTGCAGATAAATATAAAATATTGCTCGTCTGCGCACGTTCCGGCAAGCACTTTTTGACAGTAGCAAAGGCGCGAATAACAAAAGCTGTTCATGTCCTTGCCTGCGGTTGTTATACCGATCAGCAATTTATTGCGGTATGCTTTCATTGCCTGCTTGTAAACAAAATAATCGGTCGCGCTGCGGTATGCGTGTATTTCGTCAAGTATAATCAGGTTTGCATTCAATCCGTCTGCTTGCTTTGAGTTGTTTGCAAGCGCCTGAATCATCATGCTGCCGGTGTATTCGTCGTCGTCATTGTAGAATTCGCGGCTGATAGAATGCTCGGCATTGCTGTCAAGGATTTTGAAATTGTCCCTCTCGCCCATGAAATCAATGTTTTTGCGGATGATGTCAAAACTTTCAAGCGCGCGGTCGAGCCGGTTTGCGACGATGTAGAGAGTGGACGACGTGCGTCTATCAAGCAGAGACAGCGCCCACGCCAGAGCTGCGGCAAAAGGGGTTTTTCCGTTCTTGCGGGGTACAAATATAAACGCTTCTTTGAAGCGCCGCTCGTCCGTCCCTGCAAGGTAAAAGCCGGCAAGGTTGTAGCAAATAAATTTTTCCCACGGCTCGAGCAAAAATGGTTTTCCGGTCAGCTCTCCTTTGACGTGTACAAAGGTCGATTCTATGATCTCAATAACAAATTCCGCATTTTGTATGCGAAAATCAAAACGGGGGTCGTCGAGGTCTTTCAGGAAGCGGGCGGCAGCTTGTTTGCGCTCAATGTTCGCAATAATTGTGCCGTCAAGAATGCCGCGCGCATAGTGCATGACGGCATCCTGATTTTTGTATTTTTTAATAGCCATTGCCGCTCAATGCGCGATCAAGTTTGCTGGCTTTCTTTTTCTTTTTCAGCTCTTGCTCGTTGATTCTGCGCAGTCCGGCGGGGGTAAGTCCGAGGCGGTCTTCCGTTGATGCAATGTCACGGCGTAGCTGCTCAATAGCAGCATACAGTGCCGTCTTGCGCTCGTTGGTCGCACCGCTCTTGTTTGTGTATTGTTCAGTGATCTTGCAGCCGCCGTCAAAAAATTGCCTGTTCAGCTCTGCCAGCTGGCAGCGCATATCCGCGTATGTAGCAATAGCAGCATCGAATTGCTGCCTGTAAACGCCGAGCGCAGTCATGTTTTCGACGGTCTCTTTGATGATTTTTTGCGTCTCTTTTTGCCGCCTTGTTTCGGGCTTCATTCCGCCTGTTTCCCCCTTTCCTGAAAAAATCCCGCATATATACAGAGTTCCCCCCGCCGGTGTCCAGCGGGTCAATTTTTGTCGGCAAAGGGTGGGGGGGATGCGGGCGACAATATGGTATTAAATTTTTTAATACCATATTGCACCCCTCTCGAGCAGGCGTCATGCACGCTTTCCGTTTGATTCGGGCAGCGTCGGGGAAGTGAACGGCGGCAGCTTTCAAAAGCTGGTGAAAATCTGCGCAAAACCGGCAGCAAAACAAATCAAAACCGTTTCTTTCTTCCTCTGCTTCCGCCTTTTTCGGGATGCTGTTTGTTGTGGCACGCATCACAAAGTGAAACGAGGTTGCTGTCGGTATATGCCAGCTCTGGGTAGTTTTCAAGCTCTTTGATGTGATGCACGGTCGTTGCATCGACGCGCCGCCCGTATCTCAAACAATGCTGACACAGGAAGCGGTCGCGCTTCAATATCTGCTTGCGCTTCATTTTCCAGCGCTTTTGCTTGTAAAATGGATTCACCTGTCATGCTCCTTTTCTCGCGCTGATGCGCGCGCAAAAATAAAAAAGCACGTGCGTTTGTTTCCGCTCCGTGCTTTGATATTATTTTCACTGTGCATAGTATAACATAAATCTTGAACTTACCACTGCAAATATTCCTTGTCGTCTTCAATTCGCAAGCCCCTGATTGACGCCAGCAGCCGGCGCGCGTCTTTTAGCCAGTAATAAATACTGCGTTCTGATGCGGGCATCGTTAATGACAGCCGGCGCACTCTGGCACTGATCGTTCCTTTTCGCAGTGGCGCTGACGGCTCTACAAAGTAAACCTCGCGCACCGCTCTTGCTATGTACCCGCGTCCGCCTTTCTCGAGCAGCGCAAGCGTTTCATTGACCGCCAGAATGTCCAGCAGCTCCGGCGTCTTTTGCGCGACCGTCGTTTCCGCCTGCTGCACAATGATTTGCGGGTCGCAAAATTCGCAGCGGCGCATAGCTTCCCGACGCACGCGCTCGACAGTTTCCTCGTATGTCGGCTTGCCTTTCCGCGCGTAAAATCGAAAAGCGGCTGTCGCATAGTCTCTGGTAAATTCTTTTTCTTTTGCCTTTTTCATTCTCTCACCCTTTCAAAACGGCAGCTGCTCGTCGCCCGCCGGTATTTCTTCAAACTGCGCCGCAGCGCCCGCAAAAGCCGGTGTTTCCTGCGCAGCTCTCTTTGTGGCTGGAAATTCCGCGGTGTCAACGCTCACCGTCACTTTGCGTTGTTTATTATCCGCTCCGCACTTCGCGCATCTTCTTGCGATTGTGTCAGTGTTGATGCTGCCGGTGATTTCTATTGCATCACCTTTGTGGAAATACCGGCAAATAAATTCCGCTGTGCTGCCCCATGCGGTGAAGTCGATAAAATCCGCTTTGTCTTTGGTGTGCGGTCTGCGCACGCCGAGCGTGAAATCGCACACCGATTTTCCGCCGGTTGTTTGTTTCAGCTCAACATCCGCCGTCAGGTTTCCTGTGATTTCTACTTTGTTCATGGTTAAAATTCCCCCTTGATGTATTTTTCTATGACCTTTATTGCCTCGTCCGCGCCATAGCAGACAAAGCCCGCATAACCTTGCGAGCGCACAAATCGCAGAAATTCCAGCTGCTCCGATTCCGGTGTCCCGTCGAGCGCTTTCATTTCCACGTATAAGCCGTGATATTTTCCGGACGGCGACGGCAAACACAGATCAGACACACCAGCTTTCACGCCCTCTGTCTTAAAACGTGCTGCTTCCGCCTTTGATCTTTTGCCGCCGTTTGGTATGTGGTACAGCCATTTTAATTGCGGGTAGCGTCCGGTGTTCCACTCCGCCCATTGCATGACCGTTTTTTGTTCTTCGCTCTCGCTTATTCGCGGGGCTTTCGGTATCTGTAATCTATTCCGCATTTTGTTCTCCTGAAATATCGGTTGTCTGTCTTGTATAGAAATAGCGTCACAAAAGCGCCGATCTGTTTGTCTGTGTTTGCTGTCGTTCTGACTTCCGCCACAGAATACTCGGGGTATAGCTTCTCGATGAAAGCAAAGTCGTCCGGATTGTCATTGATGTGGCGCGCGTCTCTGGCTTTGATTCTGTAATCATTCTGACGGGGTGCGGGCTTTGCCAGATTCTGCGACGCACACCAGCGCTTTGATGTTATCGGCTCTTTGGTTATGTAGTGCGCCTTGCCGCGGATGCCGTTCTCGTCAAATTGCAGACGCTGTGTGTTGCAGTGACCTTTACGCCACAGTCCCTCGAGGGTGTCACGATCAATGCCGCCGGAAATAATGCAGTGATGATGTATGCGCCCTTTTGAGCTTTGCTCGGTGACAAATATGTACTTGAATTCTGCCGGATTCTTCCCGAGCTTTCCCCATTGATAGCGACAGCGGCGCATCATGTTGCGGGCTTCGCGCTGCGCATCTTCCACGGTTGCCGGCAGCTGTCCGTCTCTGTATGTCAGGTCGAATGTCAGGTCGTCCGGCGTGAAATTCAGGTGTATTAAATCAGCGAGCTTGTTTTCTGCATTTCGCGCATTCAGCTTTTGTTGCACTTCTGATGTGGGTTTGTTTCGCTTTCCGCGCTTTCCGGTTGCCTTTCTGCGTACCGGAAACAGATGCACGCGCATATATTCACCTGTCTGCACTGTGTATTCTCTTGTCGGCATTTCTGCATCCGCCTTTCTGCGCCTATGGAAAACTGCGAGCAGTTTACCACAGGCTTGCTTGATCTTTTGCTTTTTCTGATAAAGAGGGGCTGTCCCTCTCTTGCGTGCTATGGAAAACCAGCTCGCAGCTTGCTGCTTGATCTTTTGCTGTTTCCGCTGGTTTACCACAGCCCGCAATTCACTCCCGCACCCGCAGGGGCTTGCGCGTCTTCGACGCGGATGTCCAGAGAGAAAAAGAAATTTATTTTTTCTTTTTTGACCCTCTCTGTATAGCTTTATATTTTCGTCGTTTAGTTAATACCCCATACAAGCCCGTATGCGGCGCTTTCAGCCGCTCTTTTTTCCTTATATATTTATATAGGTAATGACCGCTGCGCCGCTCGCGGCATATTCCCGCGGGCGGCTTGTCTGTCAGAAAATTATTTTTTTCAGCTGCACGCCAGTGCCGCGCAGCTTATCATAGAAATTTTTTACATAATATTTGAATTCAACAGGGTTTGTCCATAGCAGCTCGCCGCTGATTTCTGCATCCTCGAGCCGGTGAATGTTCACGGTGTTGAAATGTTCGAGCGCTTCTTTCGGCAGCATCCTGCCGTTTACTTGCCGCTGATAAAGGCAGTATCGCAGGGCATACGCGCGGCGCAGCGCGATCATCCGGTCGTGATTTCCGCGCGCCCATTCCAGCAAGTCCATAAATTTGACTTTGCCTTGATTCAGTATGTACAGTTGCTGCCACCGTTCCAACGTGAAGCCGACCGCGGCTTCAATACGCCTGATTTTCTCTGTGTAAATGGCGACGACCCTTTGCTCGTCTCTGCACATATCGCAGCCGCGGCACGGGCAGCTGTCGCAGGCGTGCGGGAGAGGGAAGCCGCAGCACCCGTAAAAATCGCGGTTTTTGCAGTTGTCGCACTTCATGACTTTTTTGTCCCTCTCCGCTCGATTTGTTTTGCGTATTTTATCAGGCGGTTTCTGTTTTTCTTCCGTGTGCGCGGTTTTCTTCCATGCTCCGCCAAGTGGCGCACGCGAGGGTGTTCTGATTTCGCGCGCTGCAATGCTTCGGTCGTCACGCCGCCGTTTGCAAGGATTTGCAGCTGTTTTGCAAGCTCTGAATATTCGCCTGCTGTCGCCGTGAGTGCTTGCGCCACTCTCTGAAATAATGCGACCGCAAATTCCAGAAATGATTTGATAAACGCTGCGCCCGTTTCTATAACCGCAGCTGCTTTTACATCCAGATCACCCAGCGCCGGCACACATTCTGGCGTTTCGTCCGGCAGCTCGACGTCTGGCAGCTCTGCATTTGCTGCGGCAGCTGTTGCGTCAGAGAATACGACCTCGGCGGTGTTTATTTTTGTTTCGTTTTCGCCCATGCCGCCCCCTCAAAATGTTACACAGATATTCAGAACGGCAGCCGCGATCCAGTAAACAGCTTTTTTTGCATCCCCGTTTGCTGCATACACCGCAGCTGCGGCGACGTCGAGCGCGATCAATACAATTGGAAAAATCTTTGTTATCACTTCTTTTGCCCTCTCTTTTTTGTTTTTCTGTTTCATGGTGCGCCCTCATTCTTCCTCGAGCTTCCGCTTTTTTGTGTCTGTGCGCTCCACTGTGATCTTGCCTTTTCCGTTCACAGAAATTTTGCCTTTGACAGTGCTTGAAATATCAATTGTGATGCTGCGCAGCTCGCCGCGGGAGATCAGAGAGACCGCCTCGCCCATGAGCTGAACAGCTGGGGTGCTGCTTGCCGGCTCGCAGTCGTTCTCGGCGGCATCCGCTCCAAACAGCTTGTTTATTTTCTCTTTCGCTTTTTCTGCCTGCGTCTTTTGTCTGGCGTATCTATACGCCTCGGGGCAGTTGCATTGCAGCGTCGCTTGTTCGTCCTTTTCCTGCTGCGTGCTGTTGCTCATAAGATAAAAAGACTGTATTTGACCGCAGAAACGACACGCGCCGTCATAGTGCGTCAGCACCGCTTTGTCGCGGCAAGGGCAGACAAGAGCTGCCAGCTGGTCGCGCTCTGTCTCCGTCAGGTCTTTCGACCATTTCAGCGGCACTGTTTCGCCGCAATTGATACATTTTCCGTAATATCGCATTTTTGCTTTTCCGTTTTCCTTTCCTGCGTTCTTTTTCGGTCGCTGCGCGTCGATTCTGTGCGCGCGGTTTCTTATTGCATCCGGTGTTTTCCTCATAAAAGCGGCAATTTCCACGACCGGCGCATTATCTGCGTATGCGCTCCGGATTATCCGGTCGAGGATTTCGCACCATTCAAAGCGTTTCATGATTTGCACCGCCTTTCTACCCAGCACCACGATTGCGGCGGGCGCGTCACAATGTTTCCGCAGCCGATGATTTTCGGCTCGTCGCAAAAACGCTCGCAGCTGCTCCATTTTGCAAATTCGCAGCTTTGGCAGTCGGTGTTTTTGCAAGGTCTCAAAAACTCGCTCAATGGCAGCGGCGTTTCAAAGCGCAGCGGCTCTTTTACCCGTAGCCCATGAACAGGGCGGGCGAGCGTTTCCCGTCCATACGCGACAAGCTCCTGCATCGATAGACACGTATCGCGCAGCTGCTCTTGTGTCATTATGTATTGTTTTGTGATTGAATCAAAGTTGTATTTTTCGATTGTGTCACAGATAAATTCACCGGTGACCGCTCCCGCCCCTGCGTAAATTATACCATTTACGCGGTACAGCTTTTTTGTTTCGTATATGAAGCATTCACACGGCTCGTCTATTGTCGGCGGGCGCACTCTGATCTCGGTTTTCTTTTCTCCGCTCAAAATACGCAGGCTGTGTTCCGGATGTATTGCTATTATCAGCTGTTTCATGTTTGTTTGCTCCTTTCCGCCAGACACGCAGCACACGGATGCAGCTGCGGGTTGTGGTTTGATCGCGTCGCATTATGTAAAACGCGCACGCCGTATTTGCGGCAAATGTGTGGGGCTTTGTTGTTGTCCTGTTCGCGTTCCCGCAGGCTTATATGTTCGCAATAATTGCAGTCAAGCGGCGCATAACAGTCGCAGCGGACGTGCCGGTCGTCGTCTGCGTGTATCGGTGACGGCTTGCCGGCGTCCTCACGATCAATGCACGCTTTGCAATAGTCTCCCTCGCGGTGCTTTGCGGGGTCGTTTATTTCTGTGATGTTTGCACAGTGCCTGCATGAAAAATCGTATTTCCAACGGGGCAGCGCATCTTTTTTCTGTTGCTTTTTCACGTTCCGTCCCTCTCGATTTTCACTTTTTCTTGTAGCCAATGGCGCAGACAATAATAATCGTCAGACAGATCATGGCTGTGATAATAATTCCGTTCACAGTGTCACC
>JAZQCN010000105.1:0-8420 GCA_045546315.1 Clostridia bacterium
ACGGCAGACAGCCTGCATGTAGGTCACTTTTTGCAGATGGTTGTAATGCGCCATATGCAGCTTGCCGGTCATAGACCGATTGCCCTCGTTGGCGGCGGTACCGGCATGGTCGGCGATCCGTCCGGCAGAACAGATATGCGCCAGATGATGACAAAGGAAACCATCGAGCACAACTGTGAGTGCTTTAAAAAGCAGCTCTCCAGCGTGGTTGATTTTTCTGACGACAAGGCAATTATGGTCAACAATGCAGATTGGCTTTTAGACTTAAACTACGTAGAATTTTTGCGCGACATCGGCGCTTGCTTCTCCGTAAACAAGATGCTGACCGCAGAATGCTTTAAGCAAAGACTCGAAAAGGGTCTTTCGTTCCTTGAGTTTAACTATATGCTCATGCAGAGCTATGACTTTTTGATGCTTTCGCGTAAGTACGACTGTAAGATGGAGCTCGGCGGTGATGACCAGTGGAGCAACATCTTAGGCGGTATTGACCTTTGCCGTCGTAAGGATCAAAAGCAGGTTTATGGTATGACCTTTACGCTCTTAACCAACAGCGAAGGCAAGAAGATGGGCAAAACCCAGAGCGGAGCTGTATGGCTTGACCCGGTAAAGACTACGCCGTACGATTTCTACCAGTACTGGAGAAATGTGGACGATGCGGATGTTATTAAGTGCTTGAAGCTGTTGACCTTCGTTCCGATGGAAGAAATCAACGAGCTTGCTAAGCTGGAAGGTCAGGAATTAAATGTAGCAAAGAAGCTGCTTGCGTACGAGGTAACTAAGCTTGTACACGGTCAGGCAGAGGCGGACAAGGTAAGTGCAGCTGCAGAGGCAATCTTTGGTGGCGGTAATGCACAGAATATGCCGGCTACAGCATTGAAGGCTGCAGATATCGGTGACGGTATTGCAATTTTGGACCTTCTCGCAATGGTAGAGTTAATCCCGTCTAAGGCAGAGGGCAGACGCCTTGTGCAGCAGGGCGGCTTAAGCATTGACGGCGAAAAGGTAACAGATGCTGCACTTGTGATTGAGGCTTCCCGCCTTGCAGGTGACGGTATTGTTGTTAAGAAGGGCAAGAAGGTATTCCACAGAATTACGGCTGAATAATCCATGGAGTGAAAGAGGGAATTGCCATGAGTATGACGGATGAAATCTTTATCCGGATGTGTAAGGATATTTTAGAAAACGGCACGGATTGTAACGATAAGGTTCGCCCGCATTGGGAGGATGGTACGCCGGCCTATACAAGAAAGAAGTTCTGTGTTGTAAATCGCTATGATTTGCAAAAGGAATTTCCGCTTCTGACCCTGCGCCCGATTAATTTAAAGGGTGCGATTGATGAGATTCTTTGGATTTGGCAGAAAAAGTCGAACAACATCAAGGATTTGGCAACGCACATCTGGGACAGCTGGGCAGATGAAAACGGCAGCATAGGTAAGGCGTACGGTTATCAGCTCGGCGTGAAGCATAAATACAAGGAAGGCGAGTTTGACCAGGTGGACCGCGTGCTTTATGATTTGAAGCACAATCCGTCCAGTCGCCGTATTATGACGAATTTGTATAACCACGCAGATTTATCTGAAATGGCGTTGTATCCATGTGCGTATTCGATGACCTTTAATGTGGCGGATGGCAAGCTGAATGCGATTTTAAACCAGCGCTCGCAGGATGTGTTGGCGGCTAATGCGTGGAATGTATGTCAGTATGCTGCGCTTGTAATGATGTTTGCGCAGGTGTCTGATTTGGAGCCAGGCGAGTTTGTGCATGTGATTGCGGATGCGCATATCTATGACAGACATATGTCCATTGTAGAAGAACTGATTACGCGCGAGCCGCATCCGGCACCGACCTTGAAAATCAATCCGGATATTAAGAATTTCTATGATTTTACAGTGGATGATTTTGTGCTTGAAAACTATGAAACCGGTGAGAAAATCGGCAGAATTCCTGTTGCGATTTAAGGGGAAATTATGAAACTGATTGTTGCTGTAGACAATAATTTTGCAATTGGCAAGGATGGCGGTATTCCGTGGCGTCTTCGTGGCGATTTGAAATATTTTAAAGAGCAGACGCTTGGACACGCTGTAATTATGGGAAGAAGGACGCTGGAATCTTTGCCCGGTGGTAAACCGTTGAAAGACAGAGTAAATATTGTGCTGACGCGTGATGCGAACTATGCACCTGAGGGCGTAGTTGTTTGTCACAGCGTGGAAGAGGTGCTTGCGTTGCCGGAGGCGGAGGATGCCTTTGTGATTGGCGGCGAAAGCATATATAAAGCCTTTTTGCCATATTGTGAAAAAGCACTTGTAACCAGGGTGGAAGGTAGTTTTGAAGCAGACACCTATATGGTTAATCTCGATGCGGAAAAGGATTGGGAAATGACGGATACAAGTGTGCGTTTTGAGGAAGAGGGTATTTCTTATCGCTTCACGGTTTATGAAAACCGTGCTTTAGAGCAGAATAAGATCAGAGCGCTTTGTGAAGAGATAGATTCCATATCCTGCGTATGCTTGAAAATATGCAATGATGAATTTGAGGCAGATGTTTTGATTTCACTTTTGAAGTCTTGCGGCATCCGGGCATTTAAGCGCTTTGGCGGACACAGCGCTGCAGCAAAGCTTTATTGCGGCGGCAGTAACTTAGGCACTTATATCTTTGTAAGCTCTGCGCAGTACGACGAAGCAATAGCAATTCTTGAGGCACCGTTTGATGCTTCGGAGGTTGAGGAGGCGCAGGAATGAAGGAAGTGTACTTATACACGGACGGTGCCTGCAGCGGCAATCCCGGACCCGGTGGCTATGGCGCAATTTTAGTCTATAACGGGCATGAGAAGGTACTCAGCGCCGGTTACAGAGAAACGACGAACAACCGTATGGAACTTTTGGGCGTGATTGTCGGACTTTCGGCGCTCAATGAGCCATGCAAGGTGCAGCTCTATACCGACTCAAAATATGTTTCTGAAGCAATTGAAAAAGGATGGGCAGTCAGTTGGCAGGAAAACGGCTGGCGTAAAAAGGATAAAAAACCGGCCAAGAACCCGGATTTGTGGGAACAGCTTTTAGCACTTTTGAATAAGCATCAGGTTGTGATTCATTGGCTGAAAGGCCATGCCGGACATGAATATAACGAACGCTGTGATAAGCTGGCGGTTTCGGCATATTTAAGTGACGATTTGCTCGAAGATACAAACTATGAAGAATAAGAAAACGGAGGAAATACTATGAAGAAGCTTTTGGCATTGTTTTTAGCAGCGGCTTTGGTTTTGACGTTTTCGACATCTGTGTTTGCGGCAGAAATTTTATACAGCGGCGAAGGGTATAAAGAGGGTAAGGATGTAAAGTGGACATTGGACGACAAGGGCTCGCTTCGGATTTACGGTAAAGGACCGATGATGTTTGACTCTGCACCATGGCAACACTATGACGTTAGAAGTGTTGTGATTGAGGAAGGCGTAACTTCTGTAGGTCAATGGGCGTTTTATTGTACGTCGATTAAGAGTATCCGCTTGCCGTCTACAATCAAGGAAATTGAGTACAATGCTTTTCTAGATGTCGAGTTACAAAGCATCGATTTTTCGGAAAATTTGGAAGTGATTGGCAAGAGTGCGTTTGAAGACAACAGGTTTACTTCACTGAATTTTCCGAGTAAGCTAAAGACGATTGGTGATTCTGCTTTTAAAAATTCTTCGCTCTTAGAAAAGGTTAAGTTTTCTGAAAATCTGGAATCTATTGGTAAAGACGCTTTTGAGTTTTGCGACAAATTAACCGAAATAGAGTTTTCGGAAAAGAGTGTATTTACAATTGGTGAAGATGCTTTCTCCTGTTGCAACTCTTTAAAAAGCATTGAACTGCCGGGTGGTACAACACTAGAAAAAAGCGCTTTTTCGCAATGCGACTATCTCGAAAAAGTTGTTTTAAACGAGGGTATTACAGCGATTCCCATGAGCACTTTTACAAGTTGTGGTGATCTAAAAGAAATTACAATACCGAAAAGCATCACCTTGATAGATAATTATGCTTTCTCCGGTTGCTCCGAGCTAAAGGACGTATATTACAACGGTACGAGAGAAGATTGGGCAAAGATTCAAATTGGGAGCTATAATGAGGATTTGACAAAGGCGAATATCCATTTTAAGGAGCAGACAATTGAGCCGGCACCTGTGCCGCAACCGGAGGAAGATAAGGATGAAATTCCGGTTATGATTAACGGAAAGGTTTTGGAATTTGACCAAGAGCCTGTAATTTATGAAGGCAGAACTTTGGTACCGCTTCGTGTAATCTTTACGGAGCTCGGCGCTGAAATTGTTTGGGACAATGATACGCAGACCGTTACGGCAACGAAGGGTGATACTGTAATTATAATGCAGATTAACAATGCAGTTTACAGTGTTAACGGCGTTGAAAAGCTTTTGGATGTGCCGGCGCAGCTGGTGAACGCAAGAACGATGATTCCCGTTCGAGCCGTTGCAGAGAGCTTTGGCTGCAGTGTAGAGTGGATTGAAGAAACAAATACAGTAAAAATCACTTCTTAAAAAAGATGCGTGAAAATTTCACGCATCTTTTTTATTTCGTAAGTCTTTAAAAAATTCTTTTAACACCGTCGAGCACTCTTCTTCAAGCACGCCGCCGAACACGACGGTATCGTGGCTGAATTTGCCGGGCAAAAACAAATCCGTTACCGAACCGCAGGCACCGGCTTTTTCATCTCGTGCGCCAAAGTAAAGGTTGCGGATATGGCTTTGCAAAATTGCACCGGCACACATCGGACAGGGCTCTAAGGTAACATACAAGTCACAGCCGTCCAAATGCCAGCTGCCCATATGCTTTGCGGCAGCTTCTATTGCATTGATTTCCGCATGACCGGAAATCTTGTTTTCGGTTTCTCTTGTGTTTCTGCCAACGCCGATAATTTCGTTTTTGTATACAACAACCGCACCGACCGGCGCTTCGCCATCCTGCATTGCATATTTTGCATATTTAAGGGCGGTGTGCATAAATTCTTCATTATATGCCATAATGTACCTCAAAAATTATTTCATATTAAAGTTTTCGCGGAATTGCTTCGGCGTAATGCCGTTGTATTCCTTAAACTGCTGTATAAAATAGCTCGTAGTGGAATAGCCGGTATCTACAGCAATTTCGGTGATGGAATCTGCGGTAGTTGCCAAACGCTGGCGTGCTTTGGAAATGCGCAATTCGGCAAGATATTCCACAAATCGCTTTTGCATATATTTGTTAAACAGCTTCGAAAAACCACTGTAGCTCATATTGCAGTGCTTTGCAACATCGGATAGTGTGAGATTCGAGGCAAAATTTGCTTCGATATACTCAATTGCCTGTGTTAAAATCTGCGCATCCTCCGCTACGATGCTTGGACCGAACTCAAAGTTAATGTTTTGCGACTGCCAATAGCGCAAAATCCACAAAAACAAGTCACATAACGCAGCACGGATGGCAAGCTCATAACCATATGCCTCCTCGCGGCTTTCGTGCAGCATACGCATAATAATGTTCGGCACAGGGGTGCCGGCAAGCTCCGCTTGGCGAAATACGCTTTGATGCTTTGCTTTGTTTAGAGTGAACGGCAGGATGTACTTTAACTCAAATACAGTCTGCGTAGGTGAGTAGAGCAGCTGCGGGTCCAATCGAATACAGACATAAGAAGATTTGTCCGTGTCAAGGGCGTAGGTTGCGTGTACCTTTTGCGAGTCAATCAGCACTAAGTCACCCTCGGAAAATTCGCCTTTTTCATCGCCGCACAGATATGAGCCGTGACCTTCTGTGCAATAGAGCAGCTCTATATAATCATGGTAGTGCGGTCTTGACCATAACCCTTTGCCGTATACTGTTTGAAGGCCGCAAAGGTAGGGCATATACACGCCCTGTTTTTTCTCTTTGCTCTGATGAATTGGTTCGCTCATAGAAATCAACACTCCATAGTGTCAAAAATCCTGCCAACTTTCGTAGGCAGGATTTTTGATGGCGTGCCGCAGAAGATTCGAACTCCCGACCTTTTGATCCGTAGTCAAACGCTCTATCCAGCTGAGCTAGCGGCACATTTGTTTGTCAACGAATGATATTATAACATAGTTTTTTGTCTGTGTCAATTAAAAAATTTATAAAAATTTATTAAATTTTACTGTTCTTTTTGTACAATTTATGTTATAATTTATATAACTGTTTTTGTAAGGGGGCGTTTGTGTGCAGAATATGCAGCAGGTTGCTGGTTTTTTCGTACCTGATGAGTTTGTTGAACTGCATTTAAGAGAATTAAACGAAGCTTGCATTAAGGTATTTTTGTACGCAAAATATGCCGCTGAGAAAAACGGAGGCACATTGAACTGCGAGGTGCTGTATGCCGCGTTTGATGACCGTACATATGTGCAGGAAGCGCTGCGCACTCTGGTGCGTCGCGGATGCTTGCGCGTGGATAAAAACGGTATCTGTTCCTTTGGCATACAAAACGAAGAGGTGCAGAGACCCAAGTATACAAGTGCGGAGGTCGCGCAATCGTTAGACAGAGATGTGCAGCTGCAGATGCTGATGCAGGCGGCAGAGCAGGTGCTCGGAAAGATGCTGACAGCGTCGGCAGCAGAAAGCCTTTACAGTATGTATGATTGGCTTGGTTTACCGGTTGAAGTGATTTTAAAGCTGTTAGAATACTGTGTCGGTATCGGGAAAAAGAGCATGGCCTATATAGAAAAGGTTGCAATTACCTGGCATAAAGAAGGAATTGTCACACTTGAGTCGGCGCAAGCTTATCTTGCACTTGAAACACAGAAACGCAGTTTTGCCTTTAAAGCAAAGCAAATTTTTGGAATTGACTCCAGAAACTTAACCTCAAAAGAAGAAGGTCTGGTTTCTAAGTGGCAGGCGATGGGGGTCAGCGAAGAGCTTTTGCAGTTTGCCTTTGATTATACTGTGGATAATACCGGCAAGCTGGCGTTTGCTTATATGGACAAGGTGCTGTGTGCTTGGGTAGAAGCCGGTGCACTTACACCCGAACAGGCGCAACATTTTATAGATGCGTACAAAAAAGAGAGCGCAGCTGATAAGCCTGTGCCCAGGAAAAAAAGTGAAAAACCGGGCGTTTTCGGTGCGGACAAATATGATTACGAAGAAATCAGACGGCGTGCGCGAAAGAACATCCGTCATAAAATCGGAAAGGAGTAGGGCATGCCATTCGATAGTGGAATTTACGAAGAAATATTGGCTGACTATGCGGCAAAAAGAAAAATGCGAAAGCGTGAGCGCGATTTGCGCCTGGAGGAGCTTTATAAAAGACTTCCTGAATTGCGTGAACTGGATATGCAAATGCAAAATGCAGGCGCGAAGGCAATGCTGGAAATTTTAGAAAAGCCCGGTGCGTCTGCGGAGATTTCAAAAAAAATGCAGGAAACGATTCGGGCACTTGAGGTGCGGCGCAGGGCAGCGGTGGATGCAATCAGCTTGCCGCATAACTACACAGAACTTGTATATGATTGCAAAGTTTGTGAAGATACGGGCTATGTTGGCGGGCAGCTTTGTGCATGCGTTCGGGAACGCGCGTCTAAAAAAGCAAAGTTCAGTTCGGATATTGCGCCGATGCTTGCAACACAGAATTTTCAGCATTTTAATTTAGATATGTTTTCCGGTGAGGATCGGGAAATGATGCAGGAAAACTTGATGCTGGCAACGGAATTTGTAAAGAATTTCGGTAAAAGAACAGAAAATTTGTTTTTCTACGGCGCACCTGGAGGCGGAAAGACCTTTATGTCCTCCTGCATCGCAAATGCGCTGATTGAAAAGCAGGTCGATGTTGTATATAAAAGTGCAGCGCGTCTGTTTAGCGATTATCTTGATTACATTTTCAATCGTGCAGAGTCAGCGAGTGCAAAGCGGGAGCTTGACCGCGTAATGGAAGCGGAGCTTTTGATTATTGATGACTTAGGCACGGAAGCTGTTAACCAGCATACGGTATCGTATTTGTTTCAATTGGTTAACGAACGAGGCATACGCGGCCAAAGTACAATTATCAGTACGAATCTGACGCTTGAAGAGGTTTCGGATTTGTATTCAAAGCGTGTAAGCTCAAGAATATTTGAAGGCTATGAAATGGTAGAATTTGCATCTGAGGACTTACGACTGAAAAATCGACTGGAAGATTAACGGACATAATTCAACAAAAATTTTAATTTGGAGAGGATTATTGCGATGAAAAACGGAAGTAAGATACTCAGCTTGGTGGTTTGCGTATGTATGCTGATTGGTTTTTGTGCACCTGCACTGATTTTTGGCGCGCAAGAGGTTATGGCGGCAACGCTTTCCTATACGGATGCTGCGCCGACCATCAGCAATGTAACGCTGACAAAGGGCAGCAAGACGAGCACGATGCTGCAGTCGTATACATCGGACCAGGGAGAAACGGTGAAGTCGGGGGCCAAG
>JAZQCN010000106.1:0-11482 GCA_045546315.1 Clostridia bacterium
TGATAATTCAAATTATCGGTTCTCTTTTATATGGGTTGACGGTGATTTAGATATTGATTTTCTTTCAATAGATAATCTTTGCAGAAAAGAGGATATAGCTGATGTTGAAACACTAAAAGTCTGCAAAAATGCTTATATAAAAATGCTTTCACTATCTAATATTTTGCATCAGAATGTAACAGATAAACCTATAACTATGTTTACTAACGAGGGAGTTATAGATAAATTATATATGTATAATGTTGATGCCGGTTGTGATGAGATTTTTAATAATAAGGGAACTGTTAACCGTATTAAAGATTTAATATGATATTTTAACAGTATTGATTTTAAAACATAAGGCGGAATAATTTAGCTTTGCAACTTGTTGCAAAATTTAGCTAAAACGAGTTGCATCTAAACCTTATGCATCGCAATATGGATATAGAATGTTGTCGAACAAATAAAGCCTTCCCCTTGAGGGGAAGGTGGCAGCGAAGCTGACGGATGAGGTGGGAAAGAATAACGATTGCTACGCAATCTGCACCTCACCACCGCCTGCGGCGGAGCCTCTCCTCGAGGAGAAGCCTTTTAAGGTTTGCATCTAAACCTTATGCCTCGCAATAATGGCAAAACCTATCAGGTCGGTACGTTTGGCGGCGCCGGCGCAAACACGCTTGCCAAGGGAAAATTCGATTATGAGAATTGCAGAAATGACTATCTGGCATCCCTTAACAGATTAAGACAGAGAAACGTGGATGTGTTTATCGGAAATCATGTCTGGAATAACGATACGGCAAGAAAAGCGATTGCATTAAAGGAAACCGGCGAAAACCTGTTTATCGATAGCGATGTCTGGTACGCATTTTTGGATTTCTGCGAAAAAAGGTTGTATACTACAATCGAGAAGGACTGATGGTTTTCACCTGACTTGACATGAGCAAGAACTGTATCGAATAATGTTGAAAGGAAGTATAATCTGAAGAAAACATTTTTAATACTGTCTATTGTTTTTGCTTTTGTTTTAGTAATATGTGCATTTAATTATAAGTGGATATATTATCATTTTTATTCTTTTGACAGAATTACTGGTGAGTATGAAATTACTGTAAATGGAAAAGAAGTAAATACCATTGAAGAATATTATGAGTATGAAAACAGCGGTAAAATCAGGCTTGAAAATGATGCTGAAAACTTTAAAATTAAAGCAGGTAAATATGGTCCATATAAAATTGGTTTTGTTATAAGTGATGAAAAACTACACGAATTAACAAAAGACGATAGGTTTGTTGGTTATGGAAATGTGGACTTGTCCATAATTTGCTTTGAAACAAATTGGTGGCATGTTTCGGAACTAGATATTGAAATTGACATTCGCAAAGAAAATGATGAATGGCTTGTTTGCTACGATGTTGAATGTTCTGATGCGTTGGAAAATGATGAAGAATTAGGACAAAGAGTGTCAAAGAAAGTTTTGTTAGGTGAAGTTTCCAAATCAGATATATATGTTGGAATATAAAGTCTGAATGTTATTATGGTTTATTTTTACTCGCGTCAAGTCTATAAAAATTAAAAGATTAGTTTGTGGATTTAGATGGATGAGCTGAAAGCAAAATCAGGTCAAAACAAGCATTTCCATCTTAACGTAACAGTCAACAAACAGGGAGGATACGTGAAACGTGGAAGAAAAAATTTTAGACGGACTCAAATATCTGATATCTTATCCGGAAGGATTTAAGCAGGATAAAAAATATCCCTTGGTCATCTTTTTGCACGGTGCAGGAACCCGAGGGGAAGCAATCGAGCCTTTGGTTAAAAATGCTTGCGTTCGCAACATTCAGAATCAACAGGACAAAAGAGGCTATATTCTCATCGCACCACTTTGCAAAAGAGGAAATTGGTACGAATGGATGGACATTTTGGTTCGCCTGGTAGAAACATACCGCGAAACACCTTATGTCGATGCTACCCGTATCCATTTGACCGGCAACAGTATGGGTGGCTACGGAACATGGATGCTTGCAACGCTTTATCCGGATTGGTTTGCCTCTATAATGCCGGTTTGCGGCGGCGGAATCGGTGGATTTGCTAATAACCTGGTAAACCTTCCGATCAGAACTTTCCACGGTCTCAGGGATAAAAGGGTAGACCCCATCGAGAGCTTGCAGATGGCAAAAGCTGTGAATATGGCAGGTGGCCGCGCAGAACTGATTCTTTTCCCGGAGCTTGAGCATAATTGTTGGGACAGAGTCTACACCGACGAAGCAAACTACGATTGGCTTTTATCCTTTACTACCCGACAGGATGAAACAAGCGAGGAAGACCTTTCGGGCGATTATTACGGATAATATGTCGAACGCGATCAAGCATTTATCGATTGAATCTGAACAGAAATCATATTTAATTATGGGGCGATATTATGGAACTTGTATTGAAACCGAATGCGGAACTTGGGGCTGATGTCGTTGTTGTCGGCGGTGGTACGGCAGGTGTTTTTGCAGCAATTTCTGCAGCGAGAACGGGTGCGAAAACAATTTTAATTGAAAAAAACAGTGTGCTCGACGGAACAATGACGGTCGCAAATGTGAATTTCCCGGGCTTGTTTTTTGCCTGGGGAAAACAAATCATCGATGGTCCATGTTGGGAGTCTATTGAACGCACGATTGCTCTCGGCGGTGCAAAAATGCCGAAAATTACATATAAGCCGGAAAGGCACTGGCACGAACAAATCACATTGAACAGGTTTGTTTATACCTCTGTGTTGTTTGAAATGTGCGCAGAAGCGGGTGTTGAGGTTATATGCAACAGTATGCTTTCGGCTGTTGATGAAACGGACGAACATTTAATAGTGACTGTGACCGGCAAAACCGGACTGTTTGCGATTACGACAAAAACTGCTGTTGATGCAACGGGCGATGCAAATTTGATACAAATTGCAGGTTATCCTGTTGAAAAAAGCCGAATACAACAACCGTCAACGTTACAGAATCATATTTCGGGTTACAAGTTGAATGAAGATATAGAAAATGAAATCAAAGAAAAATTCCAATTTGCAAATTTACCGAACCACATTACCGCAGATAGTATTATTTCATATCTTAAAAAGAATAAGCTTGATATGCACACACCTTGCGTTGATGCGGATACTTCTCGGGGAAAAACACAGCTTGAACAAAAAGCATATTCTCAAATGCTGGCTTTGTACAAGTTTTTAAGAAGTATAAACGGGCTTGAAAATTTGGAAATAGATTATGTGGCTGCAGAAACGGGCGTGCGTGAAACAAACCGTATTGTCGGTGAAAAGACGGTTACCGCAGACGATTATTTGAACGGCGTTTTCTACAAGGATTCTATTTGCTATGCGTTTTATCCGATTGACAGACATGTTATTTCCGGCATAGAACAAAAATTTCTCAAGGAAAATATTGTGCCAAAAATCCCGTATGCGGCGTTGATTCCCAAAAATTCAAAGCGGATTCTTTGCGCAGGGCGGTGCATTAGCTTCGACACGGATGCAAACAGCGCGGTCAGGGTTGAAGCGGTTTGTATGGCAACCGGGCAGGCTGCGGGTTGTGCGGCGGCAATATCTGCTAAAAGCGGTATTGAGTTAAAGAATGTTTCGTATAACGAGCTTTGTGATTCGCTAAGGACTATTGATGCCATTGTCCCGAAGGAAAATGATTTCTTGTCCTGACTTGATATAAGTATATAAAGGTTTAAACATGCTCTATATTGCACAGACTATCTAAAAGGAGTGATGTCTGTGTGTACGGCAATTTCTGTTACGGTGGATTGTAATTATTTTGGAAGAAATCTTGATTTTGAGCTCTCTTTTGGTGAAAAAGTAATTATTACCCCAAGGAGATTCGAATTCTCTTTTCGAAATGGGAAAACGGTAAAAAAGCATTTTGCAATAATCGGCATGGGGATTGAAAACAAAAACTTTCCGCTATACTTTGATGCGACAAACGAAAAGGGGCTCAGTATGGCAGGGTTGAATTTTCCGGGCAACGCATGGTATGCGGATAGAAGGCAGGCCGCGAACAATGTTGCATCGTTTGAGTTTATTCCTTGGATTTTGGCGCAGTGTGCATCGGTAAAGGATGCCTGCGGCTTGCTTCGGCAAATCAATATAACAAATGAAGCGTTTAGCGACAAGCTTGCGCCATCGCCTTTGCATTGGATAATTGCTGATAAAAATGAATCGGTGGTTGTCGAGCAGACAAAAGACGGTATCAGCGTTTTTCGGGACACGGTTGGCGCTTTGACGAACAACCCGACCTTTGATGTGCAGATGTTCAATCTTGCAAACTATATGTCCGTCTCGGCAGAAGAGATAAGAAATACCTTTTCGGATAAAATTGATTTGAAACCGTATTCAAGAGGGATGGGCGGAATCGGACTCCCGGGCGATTTGTCATCGGTATCAAGATTTGTAAAGGCCGTTTTTTTAAAGCTCAACTCCGTTTTCGGAAAAACGGAACAGGAGATTATAAATCAGTTTTTTCATATTCTTTATTCGGTGTATCAGGTCAGAGGGGCAGTAAAGGTCGGTGATGGGTATGAGCTTACGCATTACACATCCTGTTGCAATACAGATAAGGGAATATATTATTACACCACCTATAACAACGCCCAAATCAATGCGGTGTCTCTTTTTGCAGAGGACTTAGAAAGCGATCAATTGATATGCCATGATTTGATTTCAGAACAAAAAATTCATTGCCAAAATGCATAAAGCGAGTATAGAAACAGAGAATGAAAAAGGATTGTAAAATGCATTTTACAATCCTTTTTTCTATTTGCAGATTACCATATCCATTTTGATGTCGTGCACATCACTCGGCAGGCTGTCTATAAGCTGAAACGCATAGCCGATGCCGATTTTGTAGCCGTTTGCATTCTTTAACAGTCTGTCGTAGCAGCCCATACCGAAGCCGAGACGATTGCCGCTTTTGTCAAACGCAAGCGCGGGAATAATAAACAAATCTACTGTTTTTGCATCCGCAGTTTCGGTGCTATCCGGCTCTGTTATGTTAAAGTTGCCTTTTTTATATTTGCCGTTATCTCTATATAATGTAATCGTACCGTCCTTTGCCGTCACCGGTAAAAGGACGGTTTTTTCGTCTTGCTTGCACCTTGCAAGCAGGGCAGAGGTGTCCACCTCTTTGTAGGCGGACAAGTACAAGCAGACGGCCTTTGCGGCTACATACGCATCTGTATTGATGATTTCCTCTGTAACAAGCACTGCGCTTCGTGCCATCTCTTCCTGCGAAAGCGCGCGGCGCATAGCTTTCATTTGTTTTCTGATTTCGTCTTTCATAACCAACCTCAATTGATTGCAATGTTAAAATACAGCTTTCCCGCTTCGGCAGGGTAGAACATCGCAAAGGCTTCGCCGTTTGCATCCGGCACTACGGCATCTGCCTTTTCTTTTTTAAAATATTTGCAAAGCGCTTCGAGGGCAGCTTCCTTTGTGATGCCGCTTAAGCAAAGCTCCGAAACAATTACCTTGTCAGCTGTAGGGTAAGCCATGCAAAAGCCTTTATTGTCAAGTGCATAAAAGCAACCGCCGTAGATTTCGTCGATGGCTGAAAGCATTTGCGTATCCCACGCTGCAAGAGTTTGAAAATACGCATTTCTTTTTATATACATCTCTTGCGCCGTTATGCGTTTTAAGGATATGCCGGATTTTTCGCTGCCTTGTTTCGCGTAGTTGATTTTTGAAACAAGCGCGCCTTTTGTAAAGCCGCGCTTCTCATAAAAATCAAACAGGGAAGGCATTGCCGGCACAAGCGCAAGAAAATCAATTTTTCCGCTGTCCACATCCGCTTTTGCGACATCTAAAAGCTTTGTCGCAATGCCGCGCCCCTGTGCCGCTTTTGCCGTTGCAACGGCATAAATATACTCGCCCTTTTTATCGCCGGCATACAGCGGCATACGCATAAACATACCAAGCAGCGCATTATCCTCGGTATAAAGCGTCAGGCACTGCGCAAAGTGGCGCATACAAGCGGCGATGTCTTCTTCGGTATCGCCAAACGCCTCCTGCCATAGCGAGACAACTGCACCATAATCCTTTTCTTCAAAAGCGCGAATCATATTATTTCTCCCATACAGCATATTTTTCTGCAATCTGCGCCGGACGATAGGAAAGCTTTGCCTTGCGCAAGCCTTCGTCACCGGCGTCATCCTCGCGGTTAATAAAGCTGTAGCCATCTGCATTGTGAAGCACAAACTGCTGATTGATCATCGGATATGCCCCTTGAATGTCAGAAAAGGCTTTTTCAATGTGTACAAGATAGGTGTCATTATTTAAACGCTCACCAACAGAAAATGCAATCACCTTGCCGCCGGCGCGCAATAGTCCGCCGCTTAAGCCAAGTGCATCAAAGTTTTTAAGGGCACAGCGCACAGAGCAAATTTCGTCTCTGAGGCTTTCGTCACCATCACAGTCCATAATTTCGCACCATTGGCGATTCATTTCCTTGACCTCATCCATATTTTCTGCAGAAATCGTTTCATAGGTCCAATCCGGGTGGTTTTCTAAAAAGCGGTTGATGTGGTTGCGCTTTGCAGCGAGCTTTTTGCCCTTGAGTGTGCGCAGGCTTTCGGCATCGTATATGTAATCGCCGGCGTCGCGCACATATTTAAACTCGAATCTGCCCGGATACATTTCTTCTAAGATTTCCTTTTGCATAGGGGAAACGGAATGGAAGCGAAGCGGAAGCTGCTGCGCCTTTGCGTAGGCATCCAGCATTTTTACAGCTTCCTTTAAATCGCCTGCGCCGGTCGGGAACAGAAAAGAAGGCTTGTCCTTACCGGATGCGGAAAAGAAAAAACCGTTCTGCACGCAGATTTTTGTGTTGAATATGGTTCTCCAGATATACTGCACCGTGAAATTATACTCCAGCGTCGGGCAAGGGGATACGCGTAATACGGCATCAACAGCCGCCTTGTCCGCAAGTGTCGGTTCGTGAAATTCAAGCATAAATTTACCTCTTGTTTCAAAATACTTTAAAATATAGTATATCACTTTTTCGAAAAATTACAAGAGATTCTTGGGAATAAAAGTGCGGCGTGCTGTATATAAATTTACTAAATTTACATTGGGAGGGTTACATATGGCAGCGAAGGGTACTATAGAGGTGCGCGCGTTTCTCGGAAACGAAGCCTTGCCGGTAGCGGATGTCGGTGTGCATATCGTGGAGCGCAGCGGCGATGAAGAGCGACTTCTGGCATATCGCACAACAGACAGAAACGGCAAAACAGCACCGGTTTCTGTGGATACGCCGGATTTGGATTTGTCGACCTCGCCGGGCGGCGAGATACCGTATGCAACGGTGGATATACGCTTACGTCATCCGGATTATCACCGCGTATATATTCATAATGTACAGGTGTTTGCCGATACGGTTACGCGCCAGCTTGTGCAGCTGATACCGAGCAGCGAACGGCTGAATACGCCGCAGCAAACAGAGCAAATTTATATCACGCCGCAGCAATTATAACAGAAATGGAGGCGTTTTATGCCAACAGTTATACCGTACATCCCGAATACCATCACCGTGCATCTCGGCTCACCGAATTCGGATGCAGCGAATGTCACGGTGCCGTTTATAGACTATATTAAAAATGTAGCCTCAAGTGAAATCTACCCGACCTGGAGCGAGGCGGCGTTGGCTGCAAATATTTATGCGCAGATTTCGTATGCGCTCAATAAAGTGTATACCGAATTTTATCCGAGCCGCGGCTACAATTTTGACATTACCAGCTCGACTGCCGTCGACCAAAAGTACATTTACGGCAGAAACATATTTGAAAATATCGACCGCATTGTAGATGTGACCTTTAACGATTATCTGCGCCGTATCGGCTTCGTGGAGCCGCTTGCCGCAAAGTACTGCAACGGCACAACCGTAACCTGCAACGGGCTTTCACAGTGGGGCAGTGAGTACCTTGCGCGTGACGGCTACGGGGCAATTGATATTCTTTATAATTACTACGGAAATGACATTGAGCTCGTCGTAAATGCGCCGATACGAAATCTGCGCCGCTCCTATCCGGGGACGGCACTGCGCCGCGGCGACGCGGGCGAAAATGTGGTTGTGATTCAGCGCGAGCTGAACCGCATATCCAATAACTATCCGGCAATTCCGAAAATCGAAACGATTGACGGTATATTCGGCTCGCGAACAGAGGCGGCGGTGCGCAAGTTTCAGGAAATCTTCGGACTTGCGGTCGATGGTGTTGTCGGCAGGGCAACCTGGTATAAGCTGATTAACATCTATGTCGGCATTACCAGACTTTCGGAGCTGAATTCCGAGGGGCAGCGCTACTTTGGTATAAGCTTAGAATATCCGGATGCAATATCCCTTGGTGACCGTGGCGAAAAGGTGACAATTTTACAGTACTTTTTATCTGTTTTATCTGCGTTTGACCCGTACTATCCGCCGGTTGCGGTGGATGGTATATTCGGTGAAGCAACCGAGACAGCTGTGCTCGCGTTTCAAAGAATCAACGGTCTTGCACAGGTCGGTGTGGTCGGTGATGCAACATGGAATGCAATCTACAGCCAGTTCAGAGGAACGGTGGAAACTGTTTTTACGGGAAACGATGCCTTTCGCATTAACCTTGTACCGGCGCCGACAACCACATTGCGCGTCGGCGCGCAAGGGGAAACTGTATCGGCATTGCAGGAATACTTAAATGTAATTGCGTTGAATAACGGAAATGAAAATGTGCTGCAGGTTGATGGTATCTACGGTAATCAGACAGCCGAAGCTGTGCGTAGATTCCAGGCACAGGCGGGGCTCGCGCAGACAGGGGAGGTTAATGGTGCGACTTGGGATGCAATTGTCAGCGCGTATGTCGGCATTGTGTCGCAGTCACTTACGGCAATGACACAATTTCCGGGGCGCGATTTAAAGCGTGGAGACAGTGATTTTGAGTGAAGGAGAGATATGGATGCAATCAGTAAATCCAACGGACTATGGTATGCCGGTATATAATCTGCAGCGTATGCTGCGCGTGATTTTTCAGACGAACGGTATGACGCCTGAGGTTGTACCGGATGGGATATTTGGTGAAACGACGGAAGCGGCTGTAAAGCAGTTTCAGAAAATGCAGGGGATAGAGCAGAGCGGCATCGTCGACAATGCAACATGGGAGTTGATTACCCTTGCGCACGAGCGGGCGGTTATAGAAGGAAACGAACCGATTGCCGTACAGCTGTTTGCGCGAGAGGATTTTCAGGCGGAAAGCGAAATGCCGCGTGCACGCCTTGCGGTCTTGCAGGCAATGCTTAATGTGATGCAGCTGCGCTTTTCGAATCTGCCGAAGGTGGAAATTACGGGTGTATATGATGCGCAGACGGCAGATGCGCTTGCAAGCTACAGAGCACTGTTCGGATTGCCGCAGGGCGGCATCGACAATATGCTTTGGTATCACTTTGCAAAGGCGTATGAAAGCGCCGTTCTGCCGCACGACTTTGAAAACCCGGAGCATAATAAATTCAAGCCGGAGGAGGCACGACAGCAAATAGATTTAAGCAAGCGCACGGAAAACAGTATGCCGGATGCAATGCCGGAGGAAGCAGTGCTTCAAGATGCAGGTACAATCAACCTCCAGCCGACATTGGACAGTTATAGCTCCTTGCAGAGAGCGGACGAAGCCGATGGCGCTACAGAGCCGCAGAAGGTAGCGGAGCCGATTGTGCAGCCGAAAGCAGAACGAACGGTGCGCAGAACGCTAAAGTGGAACTTTTGATTTTGTGTGAAACGAATAATTTGATTTTGGGCTATTTGGGATAAAAAAATGATACAGAATGGATAAAACGAACCCAAGCGAAGCTTGGGGGAACCCGAAGGCGCACTTTTTGTGCGTCAAGTGGTGAGGTTTATTCATAGTAATGGGTACGAAAAAAGAGAAACTCAATAAGATGAGCTTCTCTTTTGTTATTTAGGGATTCGTATATTACATGAAATATGTTCCCTTTATGGTCTGGGTCATTTTATATCCCAAATCACGGCTGCTTGCCGATGTAAGCTAAGATACCGCCGTCAACATAAAGGATGTGACCGTTTACGAAGTTGGAAGCGTCGGATGCGAGGAACACAGCCGGACCCATCAGGTCTTCCGGAGTACCCCAACGTGCTGCCGGAGTCTTAGCGATGATAAACTGGTCAAACGGATGTCTGGAGCCGTCTGCCTGTCTTTCGCGAAGCGGTGCGGTCTGCGGGGTAGCGATGTAACCCGGGCCGATACCGTTACACTGAATGTTTGCTTCACCGTACTCGGAGCAGATGGTGCGTGTCAGCATCTTTAAGCCGCCCTTTGCAGCAGCGTAAGCAGAAACGGTCTCACGACCGAGCTCACTCATCATCGAGCAGATGTTGATAATCTTACCATGACCCTTTTTAATCATGGACGGGATTACAGCCTTCGACATAATGAACGGACCGTTGAGGTCAATGTCGATTACCTTTCTGAAGTCCTCTGCGCTCATTTCGCACATCGGGATGCGCTTGATGATACCTGCGTTGTTTACGAGAATATCGATTACGCCAACCTCAGCTTCAATTTTTGCGATGGTTTCTGTAACCTGCGCTTCGTTTGTAACGTCGCAAACATAGCCGTGTGCTTCAATGCCGTCAGCCTTGTAAGCAGCGAGACCCTTGTCAACGAGCTCTTGGTTGATATCGTTGAACACGATAGTTGCGCCTGCCTTTGCATAAGCAGAAGCGATTGCATAACCGATGCCGTAGGAAGCGCCGGTCACGAGAGCAACTTTGCCCTTTAAGGAAAAGCTATTCATAATATCCATGGGAATTTCCTCCATTCAAAAATATTTCAATGCATATTATAGCATAATTTGGGAGTGAAATCAACCTCAAATGCAGAAATTCATTGTTATTTTTATGGCAAAGTGCTGTCATAATACGACGCGACGGCATAATATATAGTGAAATACTTTATAGGAGGGATCGCTATGAGCGAAAACACATTGTTTAACGAGTGCGAAAACACCGGTTATGAGGATGCTGTATGCGTGCATACAGACAAAATCTATGACCAGTGCAGAGATAAGGATTGCATCGCCGATATGCGCGTGTACTTAACCGAAGAGGGGCAGGCGCTGATTAACGAGGCAATCCATGTTAAAATCCGCAAGGCGGAAATCATCTGGATTTATTCGGATGTGGAGCCGGTGCCGTTTCATCGCGGCTACTACAGCGTGGATTTAAAGTATTTCTTTAAAATTACGCTCGATGTATTTACCGGCGTAGGCAAGCCGTGCAAGGCTGTCGGTTTGGCAACCTTTGATAAAAAGGTTATCTTGTTCGGCAGCGAAGGCGGTGCAAAGGTGTTTGGCAGCAAGTATTCCGGCAACTGCTTTGATGCGCAGAGCTGGAAGAAAACGAATATGCCGAAGGCAGTCATTGAGGTTGTAGACCCGATTGCGCTCTCGGCAAAGCTTGTCGAGCCGTCTGACGGATGCTGC
>JAZQCN010000107.1:0-5017 GCA_045546315.1 Clostridia bacterium
TCAGGGTGTCCACGGTTCGAGCCCGTGATGGTGTACCATAAAAAGCATCGCACAAATGTGCGGTGCTTTTTTGTTTTATCTGCATAAAAACAAATGACCTGCATACATCCGGCAGGTCATTTGTTCATTTCAGGCTTCTTCGTTCTGCCGACAAGATAATCAATCGACACATTAAAATAATCGGCTATTTTTATCAGCTCGGCAATGCCCGGCTCACGCTCACCGGTTTCATAGCGGCTGATTGTATTTTGGCTCATATTCAAGTCAAGAGCTAATTTTAACTGGGAAATGCCTGCCGCCTTTCGAATTTTCTTTAAATTCATCCAAATCCCCCCTTGACAATATTATCCCATATCGGTATAATTAAAATATCCCGATTTGGTATATTTCAACCATGCCGTTACTGCGGGAAAACCAAAAGCACACCCGATATTGTACGCCATACGTTCAAAGAAATGGTGCGCGAATAAGGAGGATAATAGTACAAATGGCCGGTAAACTAACAGTACAAGGCTTTCAGCAACTCATGCTTGGCAGTAAGACAGATATCTTTATAGATGGCGTCTATGCGGCCTCTGTTTCAAGAAATCAAAGCGTAGATATACCTATAACAAAAACCTGCATGCTCTCTTTTAAATTAGGTGTAAATCCACCTCAAGAATCTATGCAGATAGAAGATGGTGTATACACCATCGTTCAACTAATGTTTAATAGACTTTCGGGAAAGGTCTCAATGAAACTGTTGAAAAAAGAACCGTTTAATGAAGATATTGTACTTGATGAAAAAAACGCAGTCAAACCTGCTTATGACGTTAAAGGTGCGCGCGGTAGAAACATGAAGGTTTACGAGGATAAAGTTATTCTTACAACTAAAGTCACCCTGGGTTCTGTACTCACCAATAATGCTACCGATGGCGAAAAAACAATTTACTACTCCGACGTTCTTAGTGTGCAGTTCAAAAAAGCCAATATTGCCATTGGATATTTACAATTTGAAACTGCATCAAGCTCTATGAATAGTCGTTCTAGTAATTTTTGGAACGAAAACAGCTTTACCTTTGAAGAAACCTTAAATGCGGAAATGGATATTATAGCGCAATTTATAAAGGACAAAGTAGAAGGAATTAAAAAGCAGAAAAATAACCCCATTATGGTGACAAGTGCTGTCTCTTCAGCTGACGAACTCAAAAAATTCAAAGAATTACTTGATATGGGCGTTATCACACAAAAAGAATTTGATGCAAAGAAAAAACAGCTTTTAGGCTTATAATCAAAACACCGTAAGGGGCGATTGCAAATCGCCCCTTTTTTTTTCAAACTTGATAGTAGTAGACCTGATTTTTGTGCTACACTTTCGGCAGAGGTGATAAAAATGCAAAGATTACAAGGCTTTATTATGCTGCACAGAAAAATTTTGGAATGGGGATGGTACACCGACCCGGTAGTGGCGCGCGTGTTTATCCACCTGCTTTTAAACGCCAGCTTCAAGCCGGCGCACTGGCGTGGTCTTTCCTTAAAGTCCGGGCAGGTCGTTACCGGCAGAAAGGCGCTCGCCGAGCAGCTCGCCCTTTCGGAGCGGCAGGTGCGCACCGCGCTGTCGAAGCTGATGGCAACCGGCGAAATCACCGTGATGACCACCAACCGCTTTTCCGTTGTAACCATTGTAAACTGGGCGGTGTATCAGGCAATGCCTGCAGTGGACACCGGCGAAATGACCAACAAAAGCGCCGGGTGCGCCTGAAAAATGCACCCGGGCACATCGCCACCCTGCAGCCCTTGATGCGTCTGCATTTGCGCGTGGTTTACCGCCCGCCTGCATCGCCAGGTCATCACCACGATGCGACCAACAGGCGACCAACAAGCGACCACATCGTAATACTGTTAAGAATTTAAAGAATGTTAAAGAAAGTAAAGAATACGCGCACACACGCGCAGGGAAAGCAAAGATTAGCATTGACTTTTTGCCCAAACCTACCTATAATGGAATTAGCAACTTAGGAGGGATAGGTTATGGCAAATTCACTACACGCAGATATCTTATATGATTATCTGGTATGCGGCGAATCGCAGCAAAACATCGCAGATAACTATGGCATGAGCCAACACGATGTCAGCACGCTGATTCGCAAGGAATACGGCATCAACAAGCACAACACCAAATGGGGACGCGGTAAGCACAATCAGGCAGGCAAATATCCGAATTTAAGCTATGATGATATTTGCGCCTTCATCGACTCCGGCAGTATGGATTTAGATGCATGGCTTGCCGGCTCAGACGGCGGTTATTATGAAGAGGATTACGACGACGGCTATGACGATGGCTATGATGATGGTTACGACGACAGTTACGACGACTACGACGATAGCTATGATGATGGTTACGACGACAGCTATGATGACGGCGGCTATGATAACAATTATGGCGGCAACAACGGCGGCAATTATCAGCCGCAGCAAAGCCGTTCGGGCAGAAAGGTGACCTATGTCAACCCCGACGATTACACTTACGAGGGGCCTGCACGCGGAAGCAGCGGCAGAAAGGTGACCTATGTAAATCCCGATGATTACGATGACGACGGCAACTACCGCGGTCAGGGCAGCGGCAGCGGTCGCGGGCTTTTGCTGATTTTGGGTGCTGTGATTCTGGCGGTCGGCTGGGGCGTTACCAAGCTTGCCGAATCCGAGAATTTATTTGGTATGTATCTGAAGCTTTTATGGGATGTCGGCTACCTTTGGTACGGCTTTATCCCGGGTCTGATTTACGGCTTTTTCAATTATCTCGGCACACGCAGCATCGGCGCGGTGCTGACCAATCACGCATTGTACACCTGGACAGGGCTCGGCTATGTGATTGCAGGTATTGTATTTTTCGTAAAATACACCGCCTTCATCCCTGCGCTGATTTTGGTTGTGCTCGGTCTTGTCATCGGCTTTGCAGGCTACAAACTGTTTTTCAGAGGTTAATATATGCAAAAAAGCTCTCCGTCAGGAGAGCTTTTTTGATTGGAATGACGGACCGTCCGGGAGGCCGGTCCCTACACACGAAATAAAGCAAAAAGCAGAAAATCGGATGCAGTACAAGGCAGAAAGACCGGCACAGTACTCTGCGTACGGCCGGTCTTGATAACGAAGTATTACACAAAATTTACCTTTTTGGAATCCAGACAGAATATGTGCTGCCCCCTTTCCTCCCCGCGGAGGCGTAGTCTACAAGATGAACCTCTCCGCACACAAAATGCGCTAAAAAGCCGTCTGTGCGCTGCGCTGTCAGTACAGCATCGGCGGAAAGCGCGGCGCTCAAATCACCGCCAAAGCAGGTGTCCGTTGCAAGGAGCATTGGTCCGTAGTGATATTCAAAATAAGGCCTGCCCTCAATGACCACTTCCGCTCTGCGCACGGCAAAATCAAGCGCGAGCTCGATTTCGGTTTTGCCGCTTAAAAGCACATCGACAAAGCCTGCAGGGACGGTGCGCGCGTTGCCGTTTACGGTCAGAGTAGCGCTGTCGCACCACTGCGGCACGCGCAGGCGCAGGGACTTTTCCTTTTTCGCGTCTGCCGTAAAATGCAGCACGCCGTCTTCGGGATACTTTGTTTTGCAGATAAGCTCAACCGCATCTGTTTTATATACCGAAGGTGCATAAAGCACGGGGGTGATTACATCGTCTTTTTCATAGTAGAGCATATCGCGCAGGCAGCTGAAGAGCGTAAACCCGCGGTAACGGCAGCACTTGTACATATCCTCGCTCGTCGAAAAATTCTTTTTGCCGACATTGCTCTGGTAGTACGCAAAATCCGAGCCATCCGCCGAAACAGAGCCGAGAATGTGGTTAAAAAATGTCTTTTCGATTGCATCTAAGTATTTTGCCTGCGGCGCAAGCCAGAACAGCGTTAGGGAAAGCTCAATCCAGCCGACCGCCACGCAGTTTTCGTTTGGGCGCATTGCCATATCCAGAATCATCGGTGCGTTGCCGTTTTCGCGCCAGAATTCCTCCACCGTGCCGTTGCCGGTATTGCGGATTTGTGTATCGTTAATCTGCTGCCAGTAGCGCTTTGCAGCAGAAAGCATCTCCGGCTTGTCAAACACAATGCCGTAGCGAATCAATCCGAGATAAATTACAATCATCTCAATGCCCTTTTGCGAGCGGAGCTTTAAAATGTCCGTAAAGGAAACGATGTTCATATCGCTCGCCTCGCACTTTTCAATGATGTGGTCGGCAAGCGCCTTCGCCGGCGCAAACCCCGTCAGCTCCCACAGGCGCACCATCGAGTATAAAATACTGATGTGCTGCGTACCGTCGTTGGTGGAATCCAAAATATCCTTCCCCGCCGTAATAAAGGTATCGTAAAGATATTGCGTGCACTTTTTTGCCGCTTCAAGCACGGCTTCCTCCCCGGTCATTTGCGCATAGCTGAGCATACCCAAAAGCGTAAACGCCTGATTCCAAACAGAAAAATACTCCAATTCCTTCCCCGTCTCCAAACAGCCGAGGTAACCGTCGGCACGCTGATTTTTTAAAATGCTGTCGATGACCACCTTTGCTTTTTTCAGCGCTTCTTCGTTTTGGTCGCTGTTGGCATAGTGCGTGCAAACATCGATAAACTTGCCGGTAAATTCCGGCTCGGCGCACTTTTCGTCCTTCGGCGCGATGTAGGTTTCCGCGTGCTTGTCCACATCAATCTTTTCGTAAAAATTCTTTTTAAGTATTTCATAATACCGCCCGACAATGCCGTCGGATAAGGTTGTATATACCGGTGTAAACTTCATATTATATCTCCTTAAGCTCTATATCCAGTCTTGCAGGTGTCAGATTTTCGCTTACGGCAAACAGCTGCAGCGTGCCGGCGGTTTCACCGACCTGCACCGCCACACTGATGGCGCCTGCGCGCATTTTTCTCGTTTTGCTCGGTACAGGCGTGTGGTCACACACATCCGAGCCCGTGCCGACAATTTTGCCGAGGCGGTTTGTGTTAAACGCAACCGTCGGGCAGGCATCGGAAGTCGGATCGTAGCCATGTC
>JAZQCN010000108.1:0-4886 GCA_045546315.1 Clostridia bacterium
CTCATAAGTTACCTTATACTGACTCAAATCCACATCATTGCCGAAGGTGTTCTTTGCTACAACCGAAAGCTGCAGCGTATCGCCTGCCTTGCCTGCGGCAACATTTAAGCCAAAGCGGTCGTTCCAGCTTGCCCAGTCGAGCTGTTCATCGGCGTGGTTTTTATAAAAACGCACCTCTGTGTAGCTCGAATATGTGCCGTTGCTTGCGCTCTTTGCATTGAGGCGTATGAAGCGCGCCTCTATATCGCCAAGCTCAATCACAGTCGGCATCGGGCTTAAATTGGTTGTCACTTCTGCCTTGACCGTTGTCCAATTGAGACCGTCTTTAGATACATCTATGCCGAGTGTAAAGCTACGCTCATCGCTCTTTAAGGTCGCAAGTGCAAGCGAATGTACATTCTGTACGCTGCCAAAATCATAGGATACCCACTGCGCGCCGTTACCTGTCCAGCGGTTTGCGATTTCCTCATTGATGATACCGTCAATAGAGCCGCTCTTTTGGTATGTGCCCCACTCAATCGAGGATGCAACATCCACTACCGGAATAATCGGGTCCGTCTCCGGCGCCTGCATCTGACCGGATGCAGAAACCTTAAAGTCCGTAATTGTATTTGCAACATACTGAGAACCGGCAAACGGATTTTCCGCAAAGTGAATCTTATATTCAACGCCGTCTATCGTTACGGTTGCCGGATTGCCCTGCGCAATAGCCACATTGGCAGGCGTAAGTGTCGGCGCTTCTGTAAAGCTTACCTGCGGAAGCGCATTTTCATTTTCCACCTCAATGGTATACTCCGTAATCTCAGGATTAAAGTGCATCAGTTCTGCTTCGCCGCATTGAATGCGATAGGAAAGCATTTTATATAAGTTTACAATCATTTCTTCACTATAAGATGCAGCACCGTCGCTGATAATGATGATACCGCGATCATCCCAGAATACGGTTTTACCGAGCGCTTCAACCAAAGCACGGAGCGGAATTAAAGTTCTGCCATTGTAGGTCTTTGCCGGCACATCTAAAATCACTTTGTTGCCGTTTACATCCATTTCCGTGCTGCCGAGCTGCAAGGTGATTTTTTTATCCTGATATGCAACGCTTACGGTCTGCGTGCTTTCCACCCAGCCAACGCTTGCACCAAAGTTTTCGGAAATAAATCTGACCGGCACAAGTGTTCTGCCGTTTTCGGTAAACGGAACAACATCATAGTTGTTTGTATCTACATACGTACGCTTGCCGCCTGCAAAAGCAACCGGAGAATCAATGCGCAATGCCACACTTTCGCCCAGTGTCTTCACCTGCTCTTCCTGCTCTTCTTTCTCATCTGATGTCCACTGTGCCATCGGTACAGCTGCAGGCAAATCCTTCGGGATACCTTCGCCGTCGCGAATCGGGATAAATTCAACCGATAAGGTCATTTCCTTTATGCCCTCCACATGCACGGTCAGCTTTTTATCGCCGGTGTATTCCGGTAAATATTCACCCTGCTGCGAAGCCGGATTCGGAGAAGTCGGCAGCGGCTCAATCGCCATTAAGGAGAAGCGTGCGCTCTCCGGCGCTGCCGCTAAGCGGACATACATCTTTTCTCCGTTTTTCTCCATAAGTGCGCTCTTACCGTCATCTGCGATAACCACGCGCGCGTTGGTATGCGCAAACCAATAAAACTCCGACGGCTTCTTTGCAACAACCTCATCTTGCACAATCAGCTTACTGCGGTTATCCGTCAGCATCATACCGCGCTTTGCGGAAACATAATCGTCGTGCGTGTTTGTCATATCCAGAATACCGAATGCAGTGTTTTTACCGGATTCAAACTTTTCTACCACTGCCATAGCTTCCTTTTTCTGACCTGCACTCATATCCGGGTTGATTAAAAGTGTGTTATTACCCTCTGTGCGCGTATGATAATAATCTGCATACGATCCGGTCTGGATAAAGTTATAGGTTGTGCCGCTCGCTGCGTGCTTACCCGTCTGATTTACCCAACGCTGCCCTGCATATTCGAGCACAAACGTACCGAGCGAATAATGCTGATGGAACGCTTCGTTGTCGCCGCCCTGCATTGCCGCAAACAGCATATCCGGGTCTGTCCACGAGGAGCGAAGCGAGAAGCCGTTTACGCCGAGCGGTTCTTTATGGATGTATGCTTTATCGAGTGCAAAATCCCCTGCATCTACATTATTCGGATCAAAGAGTGCCAGCGCATAGGCTGCCTCTCTGCCGCGCAAGCGCAGCGATGCATCCTCTTCATCGAGCTTGAGCAAATACCAAGCATACTGCGGCTTGCCGTATTTGTTCGCTGCGTAGAACATCATCGGTGTGGAAATTCTGTTGGATACAGAATCGCCGTAGTTAAATGCCGCCACCGGTCCCTGGTAATAAATCGGGAAATCCACTGCCTTATCCAGTCCCGGTGTACCGGAAATATCTAAAGCCGACGGTACGCTTGCACCGTCTTTCACCGCGCTGTCGAGCGCAGCACAGTAGTGGTACAGCTCGCCGACGCCGCCTGTAAAGTATTCCATGGTTTCGCTAAACGAGCCGTCCTCGCCAATCTCCACCAAGGTATATTCGATGCTGCCGCGGCACTTTTCAAACAGATACTCCGCCGCATCCGGATACTCATCTGCAACAGCAATAGCCGCCTGCAGCACCGATGCGGTAGATGCCATATTCTGATTATGCTCCTTTGTAAATACATAGCCGGAGGACAGTCTGCCCTCAAAAGCGCGTACCGACAAGGAAATTGCATCGTTTACAAGGATATCCAAAACCTCCTTGCGTTCCGCATCCGTAAACAAATTATAGCACCAGTCATACGCAAATGCGTGTACACGGATGGCGTGGGCGCAAACCAAAAAAATATCCTCGCCCCAGTTCGGCCAACTATCGCGCACATAGCGGATTTCCTGCATCAAACGATTTTTGTATGTATCACTTTCCTCCACCGCCGTCGCAAATGCTAAAATGATAATGCGGCGCTCCAGCGCAAGAAGCGAATCGTTTGCGTTGCCGCGTACATTCGTTTTATACTCAATCGGATCCGCGCTTAAAATACCGTTTGCCTGCGATAAGATATCTGCATACCAACGCGCGCAGCGGTAGTCCGTTGCAATCTTTTCACGAATCGCGTCCCAATCGGTCACAAGCAGTCGCGGATGCGGCCGCAAAACATCTATCATGCCCGTCGGTGCACTCGGCTTTACACTTTTAATATTGAGCGTCCCGTCATAGTTAAACATCTGCTCTCCAAGGCTGTCCGGCGTATAAATCACAACATTATCTAAATAGGTCGCCCAGTTTTGCTCGAGTCCGCAGCTGAACTGAATTGCCCAATCCTTGCTGTCGCCGTCCATACCCGCAAGGTCAGTTTCACGCATATTTTTACCGTTCACATACGCAGTCGCCTTCCCCGCCGAAAAGTCAAGTACCAGCTTCAAATGATTCCAGCCTGCACTTTCGGCGCCGGCTGCATCACCAATATTAAAAATACGCGTGCTCGAGGAGCCGACAAACGCGATATTTAACACATCACTGCCCCCGTAAAAATCAAGCTCTGCAATCACTTTCGTTAAATCACTTACATCAAATTTCTTTTCCAGACGAGGACCGTGCATCGCTGAATCCGTATTGGTAAAAGCAAGCACCTTATTGTCTGCCGCCGTTACCGCATTAACATATGTACCGTTACCCATTACCGTCGACCACTGCTCTAACACAAGCTTTCCCGGGTGCGCGTCCATTGTGTCGAGCAAAAGCACATTCATATCCTTCGGCACGGAAATTGCCGGCGGTGCAGTTTTAATATCCGTTACCTCAGCCGGCTTTGCCGCCTCACCTGCCGCCATATTGGTTGTATTTAAGAAGATGTCCTCCGACTTTACATCGTCCGTCGTCGAGAAAACGACATCGTCTATATACGCTGTCTCACCGGAATTTAAACCAATACCAAAGCGCACTTCTACCAAACCAAGATTTTCCAGCATCGGAATCTGTCCTTCACTGTTTTCTCTTCCGTTCAAATACAGCGTATAGGTGCCTTTTTTCATATTGAAGCGCACTTCAATTTCCGTCCATATATCTGAAAGCGCAACCTCGGTAAGCACGGTGTTTGTCGTGCCGGAATACAACTCAATTTTCGATTTAGATGCGCCCTTTGCGCGGTAGCTGACCGTCAAGTTCGTCAAGCGCGAAAAATTCACACGCTTAATCAGACGCGGATTTGAGCGTGCGTCACCAATATTCTCGTACTCCGCACAAATATTTCCGCCGTCATCATACGCATGAATCAACACATTCGCATTGACATGCTTTGCCGAGAACACCTCCGCCTTTGTCGTTGTGCTCGGGACCTCCTGACCTACAGCTAAATCGGAAAAGTCATAAGAAAACAATACATTTTCCGTTCCCGCCGCAAGGCCAACAGACGCCATTGTCGGCAAAAGCATCGCAATCGCCAAAACAACGCAAAAAAGTTTTTGAATTCTTTTCATATCTATCGCCTCCATACGATAATAGTTTCTTAATTCAATGTTATCACATTTGCGCATGTTTTGTCTATGGTGATTTTTAACTTCTTATACAATCAAAAGTTAATTTTATACAAGTAAAAGAGCGGTGCAAAGCACCGCTCTTTTACTTGTTTTATTCTACACCGATAATCAAGGTCGCACTCTGTGTCATCATACCAAAACTTTCCGCTTTAATCAGCACAGTTGCCACACCTTTCGATTTTAAAGTCACCTTGCCGTTTGCATCTACTTCAGCAATCTCCGGATTCTTGCACTCATAAGTTACCTTATACTGACTCAAATCCACATCATTGCCGAAGGTGTTCTTTGCTACAACCGAAAGCTGCAGCGTATCGCCTGCCTTGCCTGCGGCAACA
>JAZQCN010000109.1:0-8306 GCA_045546315.1 Clostridia bacterium
TTCCAGTGCGCTGCGACACCTTTTTCTGCTACCGTATGCATTTCCCATGTACGAATCTGAATTTCGAGCGGATTACCGTTCGGGCCGATTACGGTTGTGTGCAAGGATTGATACATATTCGGCTTCGGCATAGCAATATAATCCTTAAAACGCATCGGAATCGGACTGAATTGCTCGTGCACCATGCCGAGTACGGTGTAGCAATCACTGACAGTATCTACGATAATACGCACAGCAAATAAGTCATAGATTTCGTCTAAGGATTTGTTTTGTGTATACATTTTGCGATAAATACTGTAAAAGTGCTTAGCGCGGCCATTGATTTGCCCTTTAATACCAATTGCCTTTAATTTTTCTTCGAGCGAATCCATTACATCGCTGATGTATTCGTCACGCTCTATTTTCTTTTGCTTGATACTTTCGGTGATTTCCTGATAAGCAATCGGGTCTAAGTATTTTAATGCTAAATCCTCAAGCTCTCCCTTGATGGTTGCGATACCGAGTCTATGCGCAAGCGGTGCATAGACCTCCATGGTTTCACGCGCTTTTTCGCGCTGCTTTTCGGGCGTCATACTTTTAAGCGTGCGCATATTGTGCAGGCGGTCGGCAAGCTTGATTAAGATAACGCGAATGTCTTTTGCCATTGCAAGAAACATTTTGCGCAAATTTTCAACCTGCTGCTCTTCTTTTGTTGTATAGCTGATTTTACCGAGCTTTGTGACTCCATCAACCAAAATTGCGATGTTTTCGCCAAATTTTTCTGTGATTTCATCTAATGTGATGGTTGTGTCTTCGACTACATCGTGCAAAAGGGCTGCGATGATGGACTGCATATCCATTTCAAGTTCTGCTAAAATTAAAGCAACATGGAGCGGATGGTGGATATACGGCTCACCGGAAATGCGAAATTGCCCTTCGTGTGCTTGACTGGCACATTCGTAAGCAAGTATAAGCTTAGAAATATCTGCGCTGCTGTTATAAGAGCGAATGTTGGATATTAATTTATCCAGAATTACTTTTGTGTCAGTGAATGCCATAATGATCTTCCTTTCGATGAAGGGCATTGTAATTATTTAACAGCGTGTCGAACATCTTTTAAAATGAGCTGAAGCTGCTTTGTTCCTCTGTAAACATTGGAATCAATTGTAAATGCAAGGTCGAGAATTGTGCCGATTTTAAAGCTTTCGGCAACCTCAGACATATTAAAGCCAACGAATTCCGCCTGTCTTCCAGATTTGGATACTGAAATTTTACAGTGTTTACCATTGCCTATTTTGCGCACAGAATGCAATGTTGTATTCATAACGGCAAATATCGGCTGCGGATTACCCATGCCGAACGGTTCAAGCATACTGAGCATATCGGCGCTTTGTAATGTAAGATCGGACAATTGAAGGATAGCGTCAATATTAATATACGGCACAAGTGTTTCTTCTGTCATTACTGCGTTTGCATAAGCGTTAATTTTTGCGTCAAATTCTTCAATGCTGTCGACCGAAAGCCCAAGACCTGCCGCTAATTCGTGTCCGCCGTACTTTAGTAAACAATCACTACAGTGCGTAAGCGCGTCGAATATATTAAAACCCTTCACGCTGCGGCCTGAACCCTTACCAAGCTTATCCGTAAGCGAGATCAGGATTGTCGGCTTATAGAATTTGTCCGTAATTCTTGACGCTACAATGCCGATTACGCCATGGTGCCAATCCTCTTTTGCGAGAACGAATACCTTCTTTTCATTTGGCTTTTCCATAGCACCGATAATTTCTAATGCGTCTTTTAGTATTTCTTGCTCCGTTTGCTGTCTTTGATGATTTTCGTCATCAAGCAAAGCGGCGATTTCTTTTGCTCGTTCTTCAACATCGGTAACTAGTAATTCGACAGCCATGGTTGCGCTACCGACTCTGCCGGCTGCATTGATGCGCGGAGCAATTGTAAAACTGATGGTTCCGGCGGTTAACGGCTTGTCTGCAATGCCAGCAATTTCAAAAAGTGCCCGTATTCCGACATTGTCGGTTGCCTGAAGCTTCTTTAAGCCTTGTGAAACAAACAAACGGTTTTCGCCGGTCAGACTAACTACATCGGCGATGGTACCGATGGAAACAATGTCGATGAATTCATCGAAATATTGCGATGCATTCAAGCCAAGCTTTAATACAATAGCGAGAATAAATTTGAAGGCAACGCCGACGCCGGCAAGATCTTTAAACGGATAGTTGCAATCCGGCTGCTTGGGATTAATAACAGCAAGCGCGCGAGGTATTTCTTCCTTGCAAGTATGGTGATCGGTAATGATTATGTCTAATCCGAGCGTTTTTGCAAATTCAACTTCGCCGACGGCGGTTATGCCGCAGTCGACCGTAATCATTAGGGATGCACCTTCTTTGCGGATTTTTTGCAAAGCGAGAATGTTAATGCCGTAGCCTTCGTCCACACGGTTAGGGATATAGTAGCTGACATTCAGACCGAGGCCCTTTAAGAATTTGTAAAGAATAGCAGATGATGTGATGCCATCCACATCATAGTCGCCGTAAATTACAACATTTTCTTTTCTGTCAATTGCTTCCTGAATTCGTTCCGCTGCTTTTTCGGCATCTTTGAGCAGGAAAGGGTGATGAATACCGCTTTTGCTCTTGGACAAAAACTGTTTAACACCATCAGCGGTGTTGATGTCTCTGTTAGCCAAAATGGTTGCAATTACCCTTGGTATATGCAGTTCATCCGCAAGCGCTTGCGCATTTTGCGGATTTTTTAAAAATATCCATCGTTTTTGCGTCATGTTTTCCTCCGAATATATGTTTCTAAATATATAAAATATATTATAACAAATTTATATATGAATTTCAACATTTTTTTCTTTTGCAACAAGCTTGAAATTTCTTGCAAATCGTCGGAAAATATTGTATAATAAATACAATTATGTAATTTGTGGGGTGGAGGAATGTCGACGAAAGAAAATGTTTTGAATTTGATTCAGAACAAAATGGTTGACTTCAGTAAAAGCCAAAAGAAAATCGGCGCATACATCCTTGCGCACATTGATGAGGCACCGTATGTCACAGCAGCAAAGCTCGGACGCGCGGTTGGCGTCAGCGAATCTACCGTAGTGCGTTTTGCATCGGAGCTTGGCTATGATGGTTATCCCGGGATGCAACGGGCAATAGGCGAGGCAATGCGCAGTCAGCTTACGGCTGCACAGCGTATGAGTGTTACGAGTGTGCGTGTTGAGAATAACAATGTTTTAGAATATGTTCTTTCCTCGGATATGCAAAATATACGCTCGAGTTTAGAGCAAATCAAAAAGGCGGATTTTGAAAAGATTGTAGAAGCAATTGTGCATGCGAAAAATATATATATTCTCGGCGTGCGCAGTTCTGCTTCGCTTGCATCCTTTTTTGGTTTTTACCTGAATTTGATTTCGCCGAATGTGCGCAATCTGCGTGCCAATACATCCAGCGAGCTGTTTGAGGAAATTCTTCGAATAGACGATGGTGATGTATTTATTGGTATAAGCTTTCCGCGTTATTCTAAGCGAACCCTGAAAGCTATCGACTATGCAAAGAGCAGAGGAGCAACGGTTATCGGTATAACCGACAGCACATCCTCACCATTGGCAGTTGCTGCAGACTTGTGCCTGACGGCGTGCAGTGATATGGCGTCATTTGTAGACTCTTTGGTTGCACCGCTGAGCGTTATTAATGCACTGTTGGTTGCAATCAGTATGCGTAAGCAAAATGAAATTGTTGAAACGCTGAATCATCTTGAGCAGATTTGGGATGAATATGAAGTATACGAAAAGTTTGATACGGAAGGCAAATAAGCTATGGGTAAGACTGTAATTATCGGTGGCGGTCCGGCGGGACTCATAGCTGCCGGTCGGCTGAATGCGCGGGGCAAAGAAGCTGTCCTGATTGAAAAAAATCCAATGCTCGGTAAGAAACTGCGGATAACCGGCAAAGGGAGATGCAATATAACCAATGCTTGCGATATAGCAGAGATTTTTGAAAATATACCGCATAATGCAAGCTTTATGTACAGTGCAATTTATTCCTTTTCGAACACAGATGTTGTTTCGCTTTTGGAAAGCCTGGGTCTTGAAACAAAAGTAGAGCGCGGGCAGCGTGTTTTCCCGAAAAGTGACAGTGCACACGATGTTGCGAAGGCTCTGGAAAAATATGCAATCGGTAAAAATGTTCGTTTGTTGCGCGGTGCAGTTTCGAATATTATAATTGCAGACGGAAAAGTACGCAAAGTTGTTTTGAATGACGGTCGGGAAATTGAATGTGAGAGCGTTATTGTGGCAACCGGAGGCGCTTCCTATCCTTTGACCGGCTCAACCGGTGACGGCTATCGGTTTGCTAAAGAAGCCGGGCATACCGTTATAGAGCCGAAGGCCTCTTTGGTCCCGGTAGTCACGCATGAAAAATGGGTTCAGGCGCTCATGGGCGTATCACTTCGAAATATTGCACTTTGTGTGCGCGAGCAAAATGGGCGAGAGGTGTACAGTGATTTTGGCGAACTGCTTTTCACGCACTTCGGTGTGTCCGGCCCGGTTATTCTTTCGGCGAGTGCTCATATGAGGGAGCCGGAGAATAAAAAATATACGCTGCATATTGATTTAAAGCCTGCACTGACAAATGAGCAGTTAGATAAGCGGATACTTCGCGATTTTTCGGAAATGCAAAACAAGCATTTGATTAACGCGCTGGATGGACTTTTACCGAAAAAAATGATTGAACCCATCATTGAAATTGCAGGGCTTGATAAGCATAAGAGCGTGAATCAAATCAGCAAGGCTGAACGATGTGCGCTTGTCTCTGTTTTAAAGGATTTAAGGCTGACTGTAAAAGGATTTCGACCAATTTCGGAGGCAATTGTCACAAGTGGCGGTGTGCATGTGAAAGAAATCAATCCTTCGACGATGGAGTCGAAGCTTGTAAACGGTCTGTATTTTGCCGGCGAAGTTATCGATGTTGATGCTTACACCGGCGGATTTAATCTACAAATCGCATTTTCGACCGGGTATCTTGCCGGAGAAAATGCATAGGAGGAGAAATATGAAGAACTATTCTGTTGCAATTGACGGACCGGCAGGCGCCGGAAAAAGTACGGTGGCTAAAGCGGTAGCAGCACAGCTTCGATTTGTTTATATCGACACGGGTGCGATGTATCGTGCGGTTGCACTGTACGCGATTCGAAATGCCCTTTCATTTGACAATGCCGACGGCAAGCTTGCTGCTGCATTAGACAATATTGAAATTGCCATTGACTATGTAGAAGACAGTCAGCATGTATTTTTAAACGGTGAGGATGTAAACGGGCTGATTCGCACACCGGAGGTCAGTGCCGGCGCATCCGCTGTTGCGACTGTACAAGCGGTGCGTATCAAGCTTGTTGAGCTTCAGAGAAAGCTTGCGCAGGGGAAAAATGTTATAATGGACGGCAGAGATATCGGCACGCATGTTTTGCCGGATGCCGATGTAAAAATTTATTTGACAGCTTCCGTTGAGGCGAGAGCACAGCGCCGCTACAAGGAGCTTGTTGAAAAGGGAGAAGCGGTGGAATTAGATTCCATTCAGGCTGATATCATTGCGCGGGATAAGAATGATTCCGAACGCGAATTTTCGCCGCTGCGCCAGGCTGAGGATGCTGTATTGGTTGATAATTCAAATATGAATCTTGATGAGTCGGTTGCGTATATGATTGCGCTGATTCAAGGGGAGCTGAAATAAATGTTTTACAGAATTGTTGTTGCAGCTTTGCGATTTTTGCTGTATTTTATAATGCCTGTAACTTTTATAAACCGGGAAAAAGCTGTATATGGAAAAGGTGTTGTTCTTGCGGCAAATCACCAAAGCGCGTGGGATGCAATTTTTATAGCCTTTGCATATAAGGATAAGTTGAACTTTATGGGAAAAAAAGAGCTGTTTGCGTTTAAACCCTTTGGTGCGATTTTAAAGGCATTGGGCGCTTTTCCGATTGATCGAGGTGCAGCTGATTTGAAAGCAGTGAAAACAGCGCTCGGTATTTTGAAAAGCGGCAAGCCGCTTTTAATGTTTCCGGAAGGCACCCGTGTGCACGAAGGGGAACATGCGGATGTGAAGAATGGTGTAGCGATGTTTGCTTTGAAAACAAAGTCGCTCATTCAGCCGATTGCGCTGTTCGGCGGCTTCAGGCCGTTTCGCCGTACATATGTTGTTTTCGGTGATCCGATTGCTTATGAAGAATATTTTAATCAAAAGCTTGACGGTCAAGTCCTGGATACAGTAAGTGACGATGTAATTTCTCGAATCAGAAAAATTGGTGAAGATGCAAAAAAAGGTCTTGCAAAAAGATAAGAAATGCTGTAAAATATGTTTTGTGACCAATTTTTGCGAGGAGACTGCAAAATATGAGTGAACAGATAACTGTTGTTAAAAGCGCCGGATTTTGTTTTGGCGTAGAAAAAGCGGTTTCCGGTGTATATGCAATGCTTGAGTCCGGAGTGAAAATTGCTGTTTTAGGTGAACTTATACACAATCCGAAAGTGATTTCCGATTTGGAGAGACAAGGTGTTTTAACAATTGATTCGCCTTCAAATTGTCCGTTGGATTCTAAGCTGGTCATTCGTACACACGGGATCTCGAAGGCAGTTATGGAGGCGGCAATCAAATGCGGCATAGATGTCGTGGATTTGACATGCCCTTTTGTGAAGAAGATTCACAATATTGTTGAAAGAGAAAGCAACAGCGGCAGGCATGTTTTAATTATTGGGGATAAGGCACACCCTGAGGTTTGCGGCATTATGGGTTGGTGCTCGAATACGCCTACAGTCATCGGCACAACGCTCGAGGCAGAACAATTCCACATGGAAGATGTTAGTGTTGTTTGCCAAACAACTTTCAACAAGCTTAATTATGAAAATATTGTTACAATTCTCAAAAAGAATTGCAATGACATTACTTTTTTTGATACAATATGTAATGCAACACAAATGCGGCAGGAGGAAGCTGCAAGGATTTCTGCAGAATCGGATGTTATGTTTGTAATTGGCGGAAAATCCAGTTCCAATACGCGTAAGCTGTATGAGATATGCGCAAAGCATTGTGCGCATACATACTACATTGAAAATTTTGAGGATATTCCTCAGAATATAAATTACAAAAACAAAAAAATAGGTATTACTGCCGGTGCATCTACACCGTCAGATAGTATCGAGGAGGTCAAGAGATTCATGGAAGAAATCAAGACAAACGGAGAAGTTAGCTTTGAGGAGGCACTTGAAGAAACTCTCAAAACTTTAAATACAGGAGACGTGGTTGAAGGCGTAGTCGTAGACGTAACCCCTACGGAAGTTATCGTAGATCTCGGCTTTAAGTCTGACGGTATTATCCCGGCCAGTGAGCTTACCGATGATCCGGACGCAAAACCGGCTGATGTAGTTAAAGTTGGCGAAACAATTGAAGTATTCGTTGTTGGTGTAAATGACGGCGAAGGCAAGACACTTCTTTCTAAGAAGAAGCTGGATGCAATTGCAGGCTGGAAGAAGATTGAAGAGGCTCTCGAGAATGAAACAATTCTCGAAGGTAAAGTAGTACAGGCTGTAAATGGTGGTATTATCGTGCTCGTTGAAGGTACACGCGTATTCGTTCCGGCAAGACAGGCATCTGACAGATATACACCGGATCTGAATGTATTTGTAAATCAGACAGTTGAACTGCGTATCACTGAAATCAATACCAGACGCAGAAGAGTAGCCGGCTCTATTCTTTCCGTATTGAAGGAAAAGAAAAAGGCGCTTGAAGAGGCTTTCTGGGCAAGTGCAGAAGCAGGTAAGCAGTACAATGGTGTTGTTAAGTCCATTATGCCGTTTGGTGTATTTGTTGATATCGGTGGCGTAGACGGTCTTGTGCATATCAGCGAGCTGAGCTGGAACAGAATCAAGGATCCGAGCGAGGTTGTTGCAGTTGGTGACAGCATTGAGGTTTATATTAAGGATATCAACACAGAGACTAAGAAGATTTCTCTCGGCTACAAGAAGGACGAGGACAACCCGTGGACAATTGCTAAGAGCAAGTTCAACGAAGGTGATGTAGTATCCGCTAAGGTTGTAAGATTTATGCCGTTTGGTGCTTTTGTTGAGTTGATTGATGGTGTTGATGGTCTTATCCACATTTCTCAGATTGCAAACAAGAGAATTGAAAAGCCGGAAAGCGAATTAAAGATCGGTCAGGTTGTTGAAGCTAAGATTACCAAGATTGATTGGGAAGCAAAGCGTATCAGCCTGAGCATCCGTGAGCTTTTAGAGCCGGAAGCAGCAGAAGAAGCTG
>JAZQCN010000110.1:0-9456 GCA_045546315.1 Clostridia bacterium
GAAACGATAACTCCATCGGCATTGAGCTTTGCTGTAAATACGACGAGGCGCGCGGCTGGTATTTTGAAGAAGCGACGCTTGCTTCGGCGGCAGAGCTGATCCAAAGCCTGATGGCGGAGTACGGCATCGGAAAAGAAAACATCCTGCGCCACTACGATGTGACAGGCAAGGGATGCCCTGCGCCGCTGCTGGATGCGGCAGCGTGGAATGCCTTTTTGCTCAGACTGACGGCTGTGGCAGAGCTGACGGAGCCGAACGACATCGTTTGGGAGCTGGCAAGCCGCGGCATCGTATCGGACGCTGCGGGGATGGTTGCCGAAATGGAAAAAGACCGCGATTCGCGCCTGTATTGGCTGGCGCGCAAGGCGGTACGCTACATCAGAGAAAGGGAGTAGAGCCTATGAGCTATTATGCATATGATGAAAATGACATTGCCAAAAGCCTGAAAAAAGCAATGGCGCAGGGCGCAAGCTATGATGAGGTCAAGCACTTGCTTACGGCGAGAAATCGAAAGATTGATGCCGGCGGCGAAGGCATGGCGCAGTATAAAAACGATGACCTGACGAAGGACGCGGAGGCGTATCTTGCTAATAAGGCGGCAAAGCCAAAGCTGGATGTTTCAAGCCTGCAAGCGGCACGCGAGCAGGTGGCTGCGCAAAACCTGCGCGATGCAAACAACCAGCATCGCTCGGTGTATCAGGGCAGCGTGCAGCGCATTGAAGCGGATGCGCGCAAGGCGGAAAAGGCTGCTGCTGCAGACTACCGCAAAAGTGAACTGGCTGACAGCGAGCGCCTGGCGGCGCTCGGACTCGGACGCGGCAAGGGCGCGCCGACGAGCGGCTACGGTGAAAGTATGCGCACCGCCGCGATGCTGCACTATCAGAACAATCTTGACGCGGTGCGCAGTGCGGAAAACGAGAAAAAGGCGGATGCGTATGCGCAGTATACAAAAAATCTGCACGAAAGCCGCCAAAGCTATAATGCAGAGCGCGAACAGATTGCAAAAGACAGCGCCGACACAGCGGTAAAGCAGTTTAACGCCGACCGCGAGTATACCTTAGAGGAGGGCAAGCACAATACCGCGGCAAACCAGTGGAATCAGGCCTTCGATGCCGAGCAGACGGAAAAGAAAGCGCAGAGCAGCTTTGACAATGCGATGGCACTTTTCGAAAAGACGGGTGAGGTCTCTACAGAAGAGATGGCAAGGGCGCTCGGTCTGCCGGTTGGCACCAAGGCAGACAGCTTTACCCTGATGCTGCAGACCTTTAAGGAGACCGGCGAGGTCACAACCGAGGAAATGTCGGAGGTGCTCGGTCTGCCGATTGGCACAAAGACGAGTGCACGCATTGCCTTTGAAGCGCAGGATGCGCTCGACTGGGCAGAGCTTGAACAGGCGCAGCAGTGGCACGAGGACGATGAAAAGTACCGTCAGCAGGTACTTGCACAGAAGAAGACAACCACAGGTCGCAGCAGTAGCAGCACCGCCGACAAGAACTTTAACAATATGTTTAATCTCTTTAAGGCTGTCGGCGAGGTTACGACCGAGGAAATGTCTGATGTACTCGGTCTGCCGATTGGTACGCAGTACTGGGAGTACACGCAAAAGCAGCAGCGCCTTGAGTTCGAACTCGGCACATTCTAAAAGGAGGAAAATACAAATGAACGAGCTGAAAACACTCTTTCAGGGCTACACCGTCAATGTCGGCTTTCTCGGCTATGCTCTCTGCATTTTAATCGTTGCCGATTTAATCACCGGCATCGTCAAGGGCTATTTGAAAGACGGCATCTTAAGCAGCAAGCTCCGCGACGGCGGCTTTAAAAAGTGCGGTGTGCTCTTAGTCGTTGCCCTGTCCCGCGCCCTCGGCCTCCTCTTATCCGACACCGCCGGCGTTTTGGCAAACGGCGTTATGGCATACTATGTCTACACCGAGCTTGTGTCCGTCTTTGAAAACCTGAATGCCCTCGGCGTGCCGTTGCCGCCTATATTAAAACAGATTCTCGGACATAAGAGTTAAAAAGGTAAATTTGGCGCAATACTTCGTTGCAGATGCAGACCCGTACAGGCGTACTGTGTCCGCATCTGCGCCTCGTCTTGCATCCAAATTTCCACTTTTTATGTAGCCGGTAGAGGGAGAGGCGCAATACTTCGTTGCAGGTGCAGACCCGTACAGGCGTACTGTGTCCGTATCTGCGCCTCGTCTTGCATCCAAATTTCCACTTTTTATGTTGGCTGCGGCACAAATAAAGCCTCCCTTGCCTAAAGGGAGGTGGATTTTGCGAAGCAAAAGACGGAGGGATTCTCATTTTCGCTGTTTGCAATCAACATCGTAGGGAATTGTCTCCCGAACGGTCCGCTTGTGCAAAGTTGATGGGCGGAGCAAGCGTGCGCCCCTACGGTTTGCACAATTTCACATCAACAAAACAAAGGGGCGGCTATCTTCATAACAGATAGCCGCCTTTTTACGCCCTTTTTTCATTTTCATATTCTACCAAAATAATATCCTCCCCGACGCGGACAATGTCCTTCCAGGGAATGACATAGTCGCCCGCCTTGCCGAACAGACCTAAAAACCTGCCCGGTCCCGGGACGACGATGGCATCAATAAAACCGGCGGAAAAGTTGATTTCCACATCGCTGACAAAGCCGAGACGCTTGCCGTCGGCAATGTTGATGACCTCCTTTTGCCGCAGCTCGCCTGCGCGCAGCATAGCCCTCACACCTTTAAATCTTCTTGGTTATGTATATGCGCCTTTCCCGACTTGGATGCTTTGAATTTTAATAAAAGCTTTTCAACCCAACCCTTTTCATGCTTGAGCGACACATAGCCTATAAGCGAGATGCCGAGCGCGCCGAGACTGTCGACAATCAAATCCTTCATCGTGTCGACGAGCGCCGCGTGCCCGACCAGCGGCTCGCCGCCCTCTAAGGCGTATTTTTGCATATTCGTCAAAAGCACGCTGTCGGCAAAGTATTCGTAAAACTCCCAAACCACACCGAGCGTTACGGCGAAGCAAAAGGTAAACACCGCAACAAAGGCAGGGCTTAAGGATACCGGGATTTTCTCTGTGTTGTTTAATATTGTGACAAACGAAAACCCCAGCGCACCGAGCATCATGCCCGAAAAGGTGTGCAGGAGTGTGTCCCAGTGGGGGATGGCGTAGTAAAAGTTTCTCACCTCGCCCAAGAAGATTGCGCCGTACAAAAACAAGGCATACGCCGTAAACATATATGGCGGAATCAGCAGATTCCAACGCTTATACAGCGCCGACGGCAACAGCATCGCCGCGATGCCGAGCAGACATTGAATTAAAATCAGCACATAGTCGCTTTTCAGGCGCGTGTGCGGCGATAGTCCATCCGGCAGCGACGGTGCGATGCAGATTTCTATGATGGCAAACGCGGCAGAAATGCCGAGCGAGAATAAAACGAAGCTGTTAAGCCATTTGTAAAGACGCCCCTTGCGCTTGCTGATTGCTTCGGGGGATTTCGTTTTGTTTTGCATATGCATTACCTCTTTTTCCGGATAAACTTCTGTGTTTTGCCCTTTTGCTTTTTTTGGCGCTTGTCCTTTTTCTTTTTCGTGTTCAAAAGGCGCGCATAGGGCTTTTTTTCGCGCTTTACAACGCCAAGTGGTGCAAAATCGAGCTTGCGCTTCTTCGGCTGTGCGCTGACGAGCTTGACCTGAAGCGTGTCGCCGAGGGCGTAGATTTTGCGTGTGCGCTCACCGCGCAGACAGTAACGCTCCGCCTCGTAGATGTAGTAGTCATCGTCGAGCGCGGAGAATGGAATCATACCGTCAATCGCGCCGCCGACGGTCACAAATATGCCGAAATCCGTTACCGAGGAGATGACGGCTTCAAATTCGCAGCCCACATACTGCTGCATATAAAGGCAGGTGAAAAACTTGTCTGCCTCGCGCTCGGCATCTACAGCAGCAAGCTCCGTTTCTGTCGAGTTTTCCGCCGCGGAAACGGCGAGCGGCAAAAGCGCTTCTTTATCGAGTGTGCCGCTTATTTCCGCCTTCAGCACACGGTGGATAAACAAATCCGGATAGCGGCGAATCGGGGAAGTGAAGTGGCAGTAGTCTGTAAGTGCCAAGCCGAAATGCCCTAAATTTTCCGCATCATAGCGCGCCTTCATCATCGCGCGCAGTGCGCTCATGCTCACGAGCGCCGGATTGTCCGTTTCCTGCGCATTTTGCATCAGGGTTGCAAAGGCCTGCGGCTTTATCGTTCCCTTTTGCAGGGCGGGTAACCCCATATAGCCCAAAAAGGCGTTTAAGCTTTCGATTTTATCTTCATTTGGTGCTTCGTGCACGCGGTAAACAAACGGCAGCTGCCGCGTTGCGGCGTGCCGCGCGACGGTTTCGTTGGCGAGTAGCATAAACTCTTCAATAATTTTGTTCGAAATGCCGACCTCGCTTGCCGCTACGAAGGCGGGGAAGCCCGTTTCATCTAAAACGATATGCGGCTCCGGAATGTTAAAGTCCACACTGCCGCGTGCCGTGCGCTTGCTTGTCAGCAAGTCTGCTAAATCGTGCATATCCTCCAGCATCGGTACCAATGCAGCGTATTCTGCGCGCAGGGGACTGCTTTGGTTTTCGAGGATTTCCGTTACGCGCTTGTAGGTCATCCGCGCCTTGGAGCAGATGATGCCGTTTTCGATTTTATACGCCGTCACAGCGCCGCTTTTGTCTACCTGCATCGTGACCGATAAGGTATAGCGGTCGACATTGGGATTTAAGCTGCAGATGCCGTTGGATAGCGCCTCCGGCAGCATCGGCAGCACGCTGCCCGGGTAGTAGACGCTTGTGCCGCGGCGGTAGGCTTCCTTGTCGAGCGGTGAGCCTGCCGTTACATAGTGCGTTACATCGGCAATGTGTACATATAAGGTATAGCCGTTCTGCGTTTTTTCTACGCAGACCGCATCGTCGAAGTCCTTGGAATCATCGCCGTCGATGGTAATCACGCTCTGCGCGCGAAAGTCGGTGCGCCCGTCGGGGACAATCGGCTCTGCCTCTGCGGCTTCTGCCTGCAAAAGCACATCCTTTTCAAACACCGTGCGCAAGCCTGCCTTGTGCGAAATGGCGGCGAGCTCAGCTTCCGGGCTGCCGTCCGTGCCCAGAATTTTGACAATACTGCCTTCGGCAAAGGTGGCGGTTGTCGGATACTTTTCGATTTTTACAATCGCCTTGTCGCCTGCCTTTGCGCCGGCCGCGTTTCGTATGCGGATGCCGAAGGTCAGAGCGGCATCGTCCGGCTCGAGGTACAGCGCGCCGCCGTAGAGCGCGAGCGTGCCGACGACCTGTGTTAAGGTGTGGCGCAAAATTTCCGTAACCTCGCCTTCCGGCTTTTCGCCGGGCTTTGGCTTCTTTTTTGTGCGCACGCTGCACACAACCATATCGCCGTCGATGGCGTTTTTCGTGTACGCGAGCGGCACAAAGACCGACACGCTGTTGTCCAGCGCATCAACAAAGCCGCCGGAGCGCAGCGCCTTGAATTTGCCGGTGATACTTTCGGTGTTACGCGCCTTTAAGCGCCCCTTTTTGTTTTCGATAATCAGGTTTTGCGCAAGCAGCGCCTCGATGCAGTCGTAAAACAGTGCTTTCTCTGCCTCCGGTACCTCCATCGCTGCCGCCAGCGCCTCCGCGCGCATCGGCACATAGCCGGGTGCACGCAAAATCCCGAGGATTTTTTCTTCCTTTGTCAATGTGTTTCCTCCCTAAAACTGTATATATTACCCCTTTTTCTGTTAGTATACCATAAGTAAAAATGCTTGCTTGCAAGGCTTTCTGCGATTATTATATCACATTTTTGCCGCAACTGTACCCATTATGCAGAAAATTCATAAAATATTTAAAAAAACTTTTGCATTTTAGAATACATAGTGGTATAATATTCTCAGCTAACTACAAGGTATAGTGTATTATGCCTTTTTTTACGATATTCGGAAAAAGTACCCGGGGGAGGTAGCTTCGTTGGAAAAACTCGTGATTCGCGGCGGTAAGCCGCTGCAGGGTGAGGTGCAAATCAGCGGCGCAAAGAATGCGGCTGTTGCCATTATTCCCGCAGCACTGTTGGTTAACGGTGTGGTTCGCATTGAGAATGTACCTGTAATTCAGGATGTTATAATTATCAGAGATATTATGGAAAAACTGGGTGCAAAGGTTAAATTTGCAAACGGCGTATTTGAGCTGGATGCAACGGATTTGCAGTACAAAAGCGCGCCGTATGAGCTGGTGCGCAAGATGCGCGCATCGTATTACTTAATCGGTGCGATGCTCGGTCGCTTTAACAAGGCTGAGGTTGCTATGCCTGGCGGCTGTGATTTGGGGCCGCGTCCGATTGACCAGCACCAGAAGGGCTTTGAGGCGCTCGGTGCCGTAACCAAGGTGGTCGGCGGCGTTATCTATGCGGAAACGGAAAAGCTTGTCGGCAATGATGTGTATTTAGATATTGTCAGCGTCGGCGCAACGATGAATATTATGCTGGCGGCAGTGCTTGCCGAGGGCGTGACCACGATTGAAAATGCAGCGCGTGAGCCGCATATCGTGGATTTGGCGAACTTTTTAAATGCAATGGGTGCCAACATCAAGGGTGCAGGTACCTCCGAGATTCGTATCCGCGGCGTGAAGGCTTTGCGCGGCGGTACATATTCGATTATTCCCGACCAGATTGAAGCGGGTACATTTATGGTGGCTGCAGCGGCAACGCGCGGCAATGTACTGATTAAAAATGTGATTCCGAAGCATATGGAATCAATTACCTCGAAGTTAGAGGATATCGGCGTGACCGTCGAAGAGTTTGACGACAGCCTGCGTGTAAGCTGTGCACCGGATAAGGTGCTGACAAAGATTACAGTAAAAACACAGCCGTACCCCGGTTTTCCGACGGATATGCAGCCGCAGATTGTTACGCTTTTGTCGACTGTGCCCGGTGTGAGCACCGTGGTGGAAAGCGTATGGGAGGGCCGCTTCCGTTATGTTGAGGAGCTAAAGCGCATGGGTGCCAATATCCGTGTGGTAGACGGCAACAGCGCGATGATTGAGGGCGTAGAACAGCTGACGGGTGCGCCGCTGCACGCAACGGATTTGCGTGCCGGTGCGGCAATGGTGATTGCCGGCTTGATGGCAGAGGGCACGACCGAGCTCTACGAGCTGCGCCACATCGACCGCGGCTATGAAAAGTTAGAAGAAAAGTTTACGGCGCTCGGCGCAGACATTCGCCGTGTGATTGAACTGTAATTTGAAAAAGCAAAATCAAAAGCGAGTTGAATGACTCGCTTTTGTTGTGGAGGAAAGGCAATGCTTCGTTTCTATTCCGTATCGAGCGGCAGCCGCGCCAATGCGGTGCTCGTGTCGAGCGAAAAAACGAATATTTTAATTGATTGCGGCCTGAGCGGCAAGAAGCTCGCGCAGGGGCTCTCTCTTGCCGATAAGGCGGTTGGCGATATCGATGCGGTTTTGGTAACGCATGAGCACAGCGACCACATTGCCGGTGTCGGTATTGCGGCGCGCGCGGCGCAGGCGAAGGTCTATGCCAACGGGCAGACCTGGGAAGCAATGGAGCACGCACTCGGTAAGCTGAATGAGCCGGATATGCTTGTTGTCGATGCACACAAGCCGTTTACCGTCGGCGATATTGAGGTGACCGGATTTTTAACGCCGCACGATGCGGCAAGCCCGATGGGGTATACCTTAACCGACGGGCAAACCAAGGTTGCCGTTGCAACGGATATGGGGCATATTACGGACAGCACAAAACAAGCGCTTTTCGGCTGTGATGCGGTGATGCTTGAGTCGAACCACGACATTCGTATGCTGCAGGGCGGCAGCTATCCGGCGCAGCTGAAGCGCAGAATTTTAAGTGCGTACGGGCATTTGTCGAATGTCGACTGTGCGGCGTTTGCCGTAGAGCTTGTAAAGCGCGGCACAACGCATTTGACGCTCTCGCATTTAAGCGAGGAAAACAACCTGCCGACGCTGGCGTGGCGCGAAACCTGCACGGCGCTTATGGCGGCGGGCGTGGACATAGAAAAGGATGTGCAGCTTTCGGTTGCGCGGTGTATGTGCTTAAAACAGATTTTATAGTAGGGGATTTGTATATGCATATAAAAATCATTGCCGTGGGCAAGCTGAAGGAAAAATATCTTGCCGAGGCGGTCGGGGAATATGAAAAGCGACTCTCGCGCTTTGCCAGGGTTGAAATCGTGCAGCTGCCGGATGTCAAAATTCCGGATAAGGCATCTGCGGCGGAGGAAGCGGCGGTGCTGAAAGCGGAGGGCGATAAAATTTTAGAGAAAATTCCGCAAAGTGCGTATGTGTATGCGCTGTGCGTGGAGGGCGGTCAGATTGACTCCGAGGGCTTTGCCGCGCAATTTAAAACGCTTGCGCTCAGCGGCAGAAGCGAGGTATGCTTCGTTATCGGCGGCTCGCTCGGGCTCGATGCGCGCGTAAAGGCGCGCGCGGATGTGCGCTTAAGCTTTTCGAAAATGACCTTTCCGCATATGCTGATGCGCGTAATTTTGCTCGAGCAAATCTACCGCGCGTTTAAAATCAACGGCGGGGAAAGCTATCATAAATAAATTCAATTTTAATTCAATTTTCGTATTGACTTTTGAAATAAATACTGGTATAATATCGTATGTTGCGGTATTGTTGTGCTTATTTTTGTGTGCGCAAAATCGCAAAACCGTTGTTTCGGAGGCGCCTATGTCTGAGTTGGATGTGACGAAAATTTTAAGAAGCTACGGTGCAGAGCTTAGCTTTGAAGAAAGTGTAAGCTTAGAGCCGATGCGTATGCTCGGCGAGTCTGTGGCGTTTCCTTTGCCGCTTGCGGTTAAAGGCGTAATCACCAACCAGGGCGAAAACTTCCGCTTAAAGGCAAGCATTTCCGGCAGCATAAGTGCAATGTGCTCGCTTTGCGGCGATGCGCTGACCGAGCCGATTGCGCTCGAGATTGAGGAAACCCTCATCCACCATCCGAACCGTCGCAAGGGCGGGCAGGATAAATCCGAGGCCGATTTTATGTACGAGGCGGAGCGCGAGGGTGCGTTCGTGTTTACGACGCACATGCTTGACCTTGAAAAAATCATCGGCGACCATGTGTTTTTAAATCTGCCGTCGCAGTTTTTCTGCAAGGCGGATTGTAAAGGTTTATGCCCCATCTGCGGCAAAAACCGAAATAAAGAAGAATGTGAATGTAGTAATTCATTACTATAACCCATTGCTCTATTTTAATCAGGAGGTGTGTACGAATGGCAGTACCTAAGGGGAAAGTGTCCAAGGCAAGACGCGACAAGAGACGCGCAAACTGGAAGCTCGAGGCGCCGAATCTTGTAAAGTGCCCGAATTGCCAGGAACTGAAGATGCCGCACAGAGTATGCGGTAACTGTGGCCATTATAACGGCAAGGAAGTTATTAAGATGGCGTAAGCGTAATTGCGAGGAATATATGC
>JAZQCN010000111.1:0-5711 GCA_045546315.1 Clostridia bacterium
CGAATCGCCCACCAATGCCGCACAAACGGACCGTCCGGGAGGCCGGTCCCTACGATGTTGGTTACAAGCAGCGAAGAAACCTAAACACCACAACTAGCATAAAAAGAGATAATTTGGATGCAGTGCGAGGCAAAGACGGCGACACAGTACTCGTGTACGGGTCGACGGATTTAACGAAGCAATGCGCCAAATTCGCCTTTTTACCACTACAATCAGCGAAGAAACCTAAACACCACAACCAGCATAAAAAGTGATAATTTTGCTGTAAGACGAGGCAGAAAGACCGACACAGTACTCTGCGTACGGGTCGGTCTTGATAACGAAGTATTACACAAAATTAGCCTTTTTACAGCTAAAATCAGCGAACAAATTAAAAAAAAGAAGAAGCTTAGCGCTTCATCTTTTTCTCTATCTCTTCATTTAATTTCTGAATCAGTGCCACAGGGAGCTTGAGTCCGTAGGGCATCGTTGCCAGATGCACATCCGGCTTGTATTCGCCGTGGAAATCACTGCCGCCGCTGACTAATAGCTCGTGCTGTTCGCAGTAGCGGAGCAAAAGCTCGGTCTGGTGCACGGTTTGTCTGCCGTGATAGCACTCTACACCGTCTAAACCAAATTCGCGAAGGGTATCGAGCGTTGCATAAAGCGCATCCGCCTCCGCTTCCGAAAACGAACGGAAGCCGTGTGCCAGAAAGGCGTAACCGCCTGCCTTGTGAATCAACTCAATCGCCGTTTGCGCACCGATACGCTCGCGCGGCACATATACATTTGAGGTATCGGAAACATAATCACGAAGCGCCGTCTGCAAGTCACCGCAGTATGCCTTTTCCACCAAAGCACGCGCAAAATGCACTCTGCCGATGGAGTCCATACCGTAGCCGGGCTTGTATTTAAGCACTTCCTCTTCGGAAAGCTTAAACCCCTGCGCATTGAAAAGCTCAAGCATTTTATAATTACGCGCGGCGCGCTCGCTTCGCAAATGCTCCATCGCCGCAGCAAGGTCCGGTTGCTTTGTATCAATATACAGGCCGAGAATATGCAGCTCACGACCGTGCGTTACACTGATTTCCACACCGGGAATCACGCTGACACCGCATTTTTCACCCTCGGCGATTGCCTCATCTACACCTGCAACGGCATCGTGGTCCGTTACCGCCAGCACACCAACCTGCTCGCTTGCAGCCTGGCGCACCAGCTCCGTCGGCGTAAGCGCACCGTCGGAAGCCATTGTATGTGTATGCAAATCAATATAGCGCATTATTTATCCCCCAAAAGCTTATTGAGCTCTGCGCGGAAGGTGTCCACATCCTGGAAGCGGCGGTACACCGATGCAAAGCGCACATACGCCACCTCGTCGATGTCCTTTAAAAGTGCCATCGTCATTTCGCCGATTTCCTTGCTCGAAAATTCGCGCTTTAAGGAATTGGACATATTCATCTCAATCGTGCTGACGAGATTCTCCATATCGGCTAAGGACACCGGACGCTTTACGCACGCGCGCATCAGACCGGCTAAAAGCTTTTGACGGTCAAACGGCTCGCGCGAGTTATCGCTCTTAATTACAATAATCGGAATGGTTTCAATCTTTTCATAGGTCGTAAATCGGCTCTGACACGCCACACACTCACGGCGACGGCGGATTGCGCTGCCTTCCTCGGTCGGGCGCGAGTCGATTACCTTACTGTCTACACAATCACAAAACGGACATTTCATCGGAAACTCCTCACTTTCATACAAGCTATAGTCCACCTTCTAACATTGTACTACAACTTGTGGTGCATGGCAAGTTACAATTTAAATACAATTCCGACCACGGCTGCAAAAGCCACGAACGCAATCGGGTGCAGCTTTTTCACCTTGGGCACATAGTTGGTCAAAGCAAAAATCACGATTGCCAGAATAAGCGCACTTGGCGAAAACAAGTCTAAAATTTTACCTGTTTCATTAAACAGTGCGCGGTTGAACAGCACCGCATCCAAAACGCCGATGCCCGCTGCCGCAATCAGTCCCGTCGATGCAGGTCTGAGTCCGTAAAATGCGGCATTTACATACTTATTATCCCCAAACGCCTTCAAAAATTGCGCAATAATTAAAATCACGATGATGCTCGGCGTAATCAGTCCGAGCGTAGCCAATACTGCGCCGCCGACGCCTGCCGTTTCAAAGCCGACATAGGTTGCCATATTTACGCCGATCGGACCGGGTGTCGATTCCGACACCGCAATCATATCCACAAGCGCCGCGCGCGTAAACCAGCCAAACTTGTCCGACATTTCGTATAAAAACGGCAGCGTTGCCATGCCGCCGCCGACGGCGAAAAGACCGGTTTTAAAAAATTCCCAGAACAGCTGCAAATAAATCATTTCACCTTCGCCCCCCAAACCTGCAAAATGATGCCGGCAAGACCGGCAGCCAAAACATAAAGAATCGGCGAAAGGTCAAAAAACAGTGACGAGAGGAAGACCAACGCGAAAATAACGATCCCCCACTTATCCTTAACCGCACTTTTCCAAAGCTTGCGCACCGCGTTAAAAATGAACACACAAACGCACGCGCGAATACCTGCAAAGGCGTGCTGCACAACAGCTAAATCGGCAAAATTCTGAATGAACGCCGCAATCAGCGCAATGATAATTACACTCGGAAACACAACGCCGAGCGTCGCTGCAATACCGCCCGCAACACCGGCAAGCTTTTTGCCGATGAAGGTGCCGACATTGACGGCAATCACACCGGGCGTACACTGCCCGATGGCAAAATAGTCCATAATTTCTTCGTTGGTCGCCCACTTATGCTTTTCCACAACCTCTGCCTGCAGCATCGGTAGCATCGCATAGCCGCCGCCAAAGGTGCAGACGCCGATGCGCGCAAACGACCAGAACAGCTTCCATAATTGTTTCATAGCCTTCCTCCTGTTTTTGTGTGTATATCTTGTTGCCTCCACTTATAAAGGCTGTATAATCTAGATGCCTTCTTAAGTGAAATTTCTTATCCAAATAAATACTTCCTCTACAGCAGGTCTTATTTCTATTTGTTCACCATGAAACACACGAATACCACAGGGGTTCTCAATGATTTCCCCAACCAATTGAGGTTCGTGCCCGCCATACGGAAATGTTCGAAGATTAGCAACTCCACCATTTTCTTTCATCAAATCAACAAATTTCTTTGTGATTTCATAGGAAACAGTACCATCATCTAAGCAGTGCCAAAATTTTACCGGAACAGGATAAGCTTCTGCTCGCTTGTTTTTTGCCGGATTATACCCCGATATTTTTTTCTCATCATAAATGTATTCACCTGATAAATCTGTATCTAATCCGTAAATTTTCCCCAATGCTATTTTAGGCAAGCCACCACTCCAGGGATGCAAAAAGATTTGGTTGTATGTATCAAGCACCGGACAAAACGCAGAATGTGCTATTACGGGAATCATTCCACTTAAAACGAGATTTGTACTGCTTATTCCGCCCATGGAGCCACCGTGAACAAAAACTTGCGGTTTTAGATTAAAGCGATCCATACAGTAATGATATGCTTTAACATAACTTCTAATAGCAATTGGACTACCTATATTATTACGAATATCAATTCCATTCTTATTTGCATACTCAAGTGGCAATCCATTTACATCCATAACTGCATAACCGTTTGCTACAAGATACTTCGTAAGAGCCTGATGTTCAACTTGCGAATCATCCGTTGTAACAGTTCCACCTGCTCCGTGACAGTTAATAACTAATCTGCTTGCCTCTCCACATTCCGTATAGTTATCCGGAAAAATAATAAATCCATTATCTTCATAAAGCTGTTCAAAATCCTGTTGCCTATCCGTAACTAAGTTTTCATCACTCAAATTACAGTTTACCAATATAGAAAACCGATGTATCATATTTTGCATTTTCTTTCTCCTTTTTGATATTATTCTTTCGACAATCTTTATATAAAGGCTGTATAATCTGGATGGCACAAAAATTATTTATTGGTTTGAGATATGTATATTGCTACAGGAACAATTATTGCAATAGCAATTGCAAACCAGGTTGTAAAATTCATAATTAAATTTCTCCTTTTATATTCCGCAAACATTCGACACAATTCGACTTTTGTCAAGACTGGAACAAAAAATTATGTACTAACCGAATAGTCTTTTTTAAATCCGTGCGCTCCGAAAATTTGCCATTTGCCCACGCCGAGTCTTTGCAGAATTGCCTTCCGCTCTTCGGCACATAATGCAGAATCCGTATCGACAGAGGTCATAAGAATAGGGGCATATTGATTATATTCTGCCTGCTGCGGGGTAAGTCCGTGCATATTGATGTAAATATCTCCCGTAATTGCAATATGGTTTTGATAATCAATAAGCACAATTTCCCCGGGAAGGTGTCCGCCCTTGCCCTCATATACTTCAAAGTGCAGCTCCTCAAAATCATAAAATCCAATTTGCGTAAGCGGCTCTGTACTTTCTCTTGTGTTCTCCCACAAAGCCGTGACTTTATCAGGGTTTGTGCATTGATACGAAGTAAGCAGCTTACAAATGTTGATATAAGGTTTATGCAGCGGATTTTCTTCTCTGTATCCGTTTTTGCCGTTATACTCATTTTTCAGGCACAACGCGGTTTTTTTGCTGGCAATAACCTCGTCAAACATGGGCAAAAGTCCGCAATGGTCAACATCCGCATGGGTTACAAGTATAACCTTTTTCATTGTTTCAAATTCCGGAATGTTTTTTTTGAAAATGCTTTCCATTTCTTCTTTGTAGCAGGCATATCCGCTGTCCACAAACAGAATATGACCATTGCTCTTTATAATCATGGTATTGCTTCCGCACGGCGGCTCTATCAGAATTATTTCTGTGTTTTCCGTAATCTTATGCGTGCTGATGCGCGGCGAAAATTGCTTGCCTTTGGAAGTGCCGAGCAATTCCGCAAACTTGCTGATGCTGTCAAATGTCCGATACGGAGACAAGCCCTGTTCATCTAATGTCTGCATTGCAAGGTTTACATTGACCAAAAGCGCCTTGCTTACATCCGCGCTCAACCCCATAGTTTGTGACAGTGCCATAACATATGTGTTATAAAAAATACTGTTATCATAAACCTTCTCTGCGCTGTTATAGTCTATAATCCGAACTTTACATATTTTTTCGACTTCCTTCAAAAATTCAGATATTTTTTGAGAATCGTCAACATACAGCCCCATTTTGAAATACTGATAATCTGTTCCGTTTTCCTGCGAGCTTATATACGATATATTAAAATTGAAGCTGTCAATAAGCGTCAAAACATCCGTAACGCTTCCCGGAATATCTTTCAGGCAAAACTCCAACAAAACAATACTTGTTTTCGAATGATTATTTTGGAGATAACCAATCTTTTCAAGCTCGCTGTCTGCTTTTTTCAGCTGCGCCTCCGTTCCCTCTGCGTCTATAAACAATGTATGCGAATCCACCGCCTTGTTGTAGCTTACGCGGGTAATGTTAATGCCTAACGCCGAAAAGCACTTGCTTGCTTTTAAAAATGCACCAATATGGTTCGGCATAGATGTTACATATGTTTTTCTCATAGCAGACCTCTCTTTCCAACAAAATACTATAAAGACCGTATACCCCGGATACCAATGTAATTTATCAATTGCGAGGCATAAGGTTTAGATGCAAACCTTTCAAAGGCTCCCTTGTGTAAAGGGCGCGACGCGTAAAGAAAATATGC
>JAZQCN010000112.1:0-2780 GCA_045546315.1 Clostridia bacterium
TTAAAAACGGCAGCGGCAAACCTTGGGAATGTGCAGCGCGGCATACACCTTTCTGTTTGATGAAGGGAAGACCAAGAGAGCGCACCGAAAAACGTGCCGTGGCGCGCCGCGCGCGCCGTGGCACAACCGCTGCACCCTTTCAACGTGAGGGCGCAAAAGCCTTCTTTAATATTTATTTATTTATATATCTCAAAACTCCACGCGGCTGCGGGGAGTTTTGCTTTGAGCAGATATATAAAAAAAGCAGCTTAACCGCTGCTTTTTTGTTTTTATTACGTGGAGATGTGTTAAAAAATTATGGACACTCTCTCGCGTTTGTGGTATCCTTTAATTGCTACATTAAATAACCATGACGGAAGGAGTGCCCTTAATGTCAGAAACATTATACCATAAGGAGCTTTTGTCATTCAAGAGTGAAAGATTGTTGTCGGCTCAGGCGCTTGTTATTGACGCGGGCGGCGTGATAACAATTCGCGTATCTACGCGGAATGGAGCAGAACCTAAAGCCATCCGCATTGATGCTGACCACTACTGCAGGACGGATACGGGGGAGATATTGCCAATTATGAAAAGAGCAGAAAAACGCACAGACAATATTGCAAGTCTCAAGCGCAGCATGTCAAACCTTCGCGATATCATCAATGCAAATTTCGGATTGGCAGTAGACAGACCGCGCGAAGCATCGGCTTGGATTACTGTTACCTATCGTGAGAATGTTAGGGACACTGTGCGGGTCTGCGAAGATTGGGAAGCCTTTATCAGATGGGTTAGAAATTACCACAAAGCAAAGGTTGAATACATCACGGTTATTGAGCCACAGCGGCGCGGTGCCTGGCATTTACATGGATTGATATTTAGACCTGATGGTAAGAACATTTTTATCCCTCAGGGGGAAATGCTTAAAGCATGGAGAAGCATAGCGGCAAGAAAAACACCCGCCGCCTTGCTTACCAACGAAGACGGCACACAGAAAAGCGCGGGCGGGCTTCATGTTCATTCGTTGGCTGATGCCGGTGATAATATTGGTGCATACCTTTCGGCTTACCTTACAAACGAAGATGGAAAGAAAGGAGCGCGGTTATCACTCTACCCTGCCGGGTTGAAATATTATAGAGTTTCGCAGGGCTGCGCGCGTCCGCAAACGCGCCGCGAAGCGACAGCGCGTGAAGCTATACGCAAAGCAGCCGAAACGGCGGGCTCTCCGACATTTGAAAGTATCTACCGCATTGAAGATGAGAACGGCAAGACGGTAAGTGAAGGAGCCACTATCCAATTTAAGGTTAAACCATAAGTGAAAGGCAGCTTGATAAGCTGCCTTTTTCATGCTAAAATGGCGTCAATAATAGAACATTTGTTCCCTTTTAGGGGCAGAAACGGAGCGCATATTAATGGATAATTTGATTGAGGACTATTACAAATTACAAGAAAGAACCGCGCGCAGAGAATATACGAATGGATTTACCTTCGGTTTTATTGCTGTGCAAAACATTCGTTTTTTTGACAGAAATGTTAAGTTTGAAAAAGAGCCGCGCATAACTGCCGAACTGAACGACAGTTTTTTCATGCGCGGTTACTTTGCGGGATGGGCTGCCGCTGTTGCTGTCGATATAGGAAACAGTAACGCGCTGACGGCATCAGACCTCGTGCAGATTACGGCACTTGCTGTTAAACAAAAAAGTATAGAAAGGAGTGTTCCAATCTGTGGAAACGTTAGTTGACGTTATCAAAGAAGGGACAGTTAATCGGGCTACGTGCCCGATTTCTGTTTTTGTGAACGGGCATTGGGTGCGGCTGCGGTGGTGGGCGAATGGAAAGAGACTATCAAAGCATACTGACCTTTCGTCAGATGAAGCTGCAGCAAGAAGTTACTATTTACAAGATAACGCTTTGCGGAGAAAGGAGAAAAAGGATGCGTAATATTTTGGCGGTTCAAACAACCTTGGTTTCGGGAGCCGCACAAATGCAGAATACCCTTCGCGATCTCGCAAAATATGACCTTAGAAAAAAGGGAATGGGTGAGTTTTACGAAACAGGGCGCGCGCTGCTTCTTTTTGATGCTGACCAACTTTGTGAGATTGCCGACAGCTTGAAAAGGGCAGCGGAAATCCTTAGGCAAGAATACGATGGTTCTTAAAGAATTAGCCGCGCTTTTAACGCTCGGCAAGGAGCAAATTATAAGGATTTACGAAGTAGGAAACGGGATTCCAAAGCCCGTTTTTTTTGTAAGAAAAGCGGCTGATTTGCCGCCCGACAAGGCTGATTTTTCCATAAGGAGCATCGAAGGTAGGGACGATGGATTTTCCATCATAATCAGCCGATAGCGTGAGGGGCTATAGTTCCTTCGGTCGAACGTGTTCCCTCGCGGGAAAGAAAACTTCCCTTTCGCTACAAAGAAGCCCCCTGCGAAGGGGGGCGGCGGCTTTCCCGCAAGCGGAAAGACGCGGGGGCGTTAAGAAACATAGCACTCAGGAAAGCCGGTCGCGGGCGCGGCAAAGACGCGCCACGCGGAGCAGACAAAAGCACAGGCGCGCTTACTGCATCGGCTTAATGGCGGGAAATAGCGGACTAAGACCGACAGGATTCCCCGCCCACGTTGCGAGCAGACCGCGCTGCGCGCGGACGATAGCGAGCCAACCGAGCCACAACAAGAGCGTTTGCCGCTGCCGTTACCGCTGCACAAGCGCAAAACTGCGCGCGATAGAACCGCGCCCCCCTAAGAGCGCCTTCCCCCCCTGCGCTTTAAAAATACCGCTTTGGGGGATGCCGGGAAAGGGGGGTTG
>JAZQCN010000113.1:0-35514 GCA_045546315.1 Clostridia bacterium
CGGATGGAATAAGAGTCTGTTAAGAACATGACCAAACGGTCGATGCCCATACCCATACCACCGGTCGGCGGCATACCGTACTCGAGGGAATTGAGAAAATCTTCATCAATCATATTCGCCTCTTCGTCGCCGGCTGCACGAAGCTCCATCTGGCGCATAAAGCGTTCTCTCTGGTCAATCGGGTCGTTTAACTCGGAGTATGCATTCGCAAGCTCACGACCGTATAAGAACAGCTCGAAACGCTCGGTCAGCTCCGGTCTGGACGGCTTCTTCTTTGTCAGCGGAGAAACCTCTACCGGATAGTCCATAATGAAGGTCGGTTGAATGAGCTTGTCTTCGACTCTTTCTTCGAATGCGAGGTTAAGAAGCTCGCCCCAGCTCGGCGTACCTTCCACTTCAATGCCGAGGCCCTTTACAGCCTCAAGTGCTTCTGCATCGGACTTGAGTGTATCAAAGTCAACGCCGGTATATTTTTTAACGGCATCAATCATTGTCAGTCTCTCAAACGGGGCAGAGAGGTTTAATTCCGTGCCCTGATAGGTGATGGTTTCTGTGCCGCGTACAGCGTGTGCAACGGTGGAAATCATCTGTTCTGTGATGTCCATCATACCGTGGTAATCGGTAAAGGCTTCATAAAGCTCAATGGTTGTGAATTCCGGGTTGTGCTTGATGTCCATACCTTCGTTTCTGAAGATTCTGCCGATTTCATAGACCTTCTCGAGACCGCCGACGATGAGACGCTTTAAGTGCAGCTCAGTTGCGATACGCAGATACATATCAATATCAAGCGTATTGTGGTGTGTGATAAACGGTCTTGCGGCAGCACCGCCCGGGATGTTGTTGAGAATCGGGGTTTCAACCTCGATGTAACCGCGCTTATCCATAAACTTGCGGATTTCGGAAACGATACGGCTTCTGGTGATGAAGGTGTCCTTCACTTCCGGATTCATAATCAAATCCACATAGCGCTGGCGATAGCGAAGATCCGGGTCAGTAAGACCGTGGAACTTCTCCGGAAGCGGCAGAAGGGATTTTGCAAGCAGGGTAACCTCGCTTGCTTTAATCGAAACCTCGCCGGTTTTGGTTTTGAATACTTCACCTGCTACACCAACGATATCGCCGATGTCATATTTTTTAACGAGCGCATAGTTGTCTTCGCCGAGCTCGTCCTTTTTTAAGAACAGCTGGATTTTGCCTTCGCGGTCAGCCAGGTCACAAAACATAACCTTACCCATGCCGCGCTTAGACATCAGTCTGCCGGCAACCTTAACGGTCTGACCTTCGAAGGATTCGAAATTTTCCACGATGGTCGAAGATGCGTGCGTTCTTTCATAAACTGTGATTTCAAACGGATCCATGCCGTTTTCCTGCAGCTCGGCAAGCTTATCGCGTCTGATTTGCAAAAGCTCGGAAAGCTGCTGCTGGTTTTCTAATTCTGCCATAGTAATCCTCCCTGACATAGCTGCACCTGCAGCCATTTATTGCTATGTATAATTCGGATTTAATTATTATACACTAAAAATCCTTGTATTACAACAATTTTTTAAAATTTGAACTTTACTTTTTTGTGACATGTTGCACTTTTGGAAAAAATGTGGTATTCTATAGCAAGATTTGAATTTGAAGTGGTGGAAATATATGATGCAAAATTGTTTGGGAGAATATGATATTGCTGTTATCGGTGCCGGGCATGCCGGCTGCGAAGCAGCATTTGCAGCAGCGCGACTCGGCTGCAGCGTTGTGATTTTTGCAACCAATTTGGATGCAGTGGCAAATTTGCCGTGTAACCCGAATGTCGGCGGTACGGCAAAGGGACATCTCGTGCGCGAGATAGATGCGCTCGGCGGCGAAATGGGCAAGGTAGCGGATAAAACATTCATTCAATCGAAGGTATTAAACCGCGGTAAAGGCCCTGCCGTGCATTCTTTGCGCGCGCAGATTGACCGCAGAGCTTATCAAATTGAAATGAAGCACCGTCTGGAGCTTGAGGAGAACATTGACTTAAAGCAGGCAGAAATTGTGGATATTTTAGTGGAAGACGATGCGGTATGCGGCGTAGTAACCGCAACGGGGATGCAGTATGCGTGCAGGAGTGCGATTATTTGCACAGGTACATTTTTAGGCGGAAAAACGCTGGTTGGTGACTATGTAAAGCAGTCCGGACCGGACGGGATGTTTGCGTCCCTGCAACTGACCGAGAGCCTTGAAAAGCTTGGTGTACCGCTGCGCCGCTTTAAAACCGGCACGCCTGCGCGTATTGAAAAAAGCAGTGTGGATTTTTCGAAGATGGAAATTGAAGAAGGCGACAGTGAGATTACGCCGTTTTCCTTTGAAACAACGGGCGAGCTTAAAAATCAGGTTTGCTGTTATTTGACTTATACAAACCCGCGTACGCACGAGATTATCCGCAACAACATCCATAAAGCACCGATGTATGCCGGATTGATTGAGGGCGTCGGTGCGCGCTACTGTCCGTCTATCGAGGACAAGGTAATGCGCTTTGCGGACAAAGAACGCCATCAGGTGTTTATCGAACCGATGGGACTGACGACCGAGGAAATGTATGTGCAGGGCATCTCTACCGGACTTCCGGAGGATGTGCAAATTGAGATGCTTCGTAGTATTGCAGGTCTTGAAAATGTAAAAATTATGCGCAGTGCGTATGCGATTGAATACGACTGTATTGATACACTGCAGCTGAAGCCGTCGCTGGAATTTAAGCATATCAGCGGTTTGTTCGGTGCAGGGCAGTTTAACGGTACAAGCGGTTATGAAGAAGCAGCAAGTCAGGGGCTCATTGCCGGCATCAATGCGGCTAGGAAGCTGCAGGAAAAACCGCCGCTTGTGTTAAAACGCTCCGACGCTTATATCGGCACACTCATCGACGATTTGGTAACAAAGGGCACAAACGAGCCGTACAGAATGATGACCTCGCGTTCGGAGTACAGACTCCTTTTGCGTCAGGACAATGCCGATTTGCGCTTAACGCCGATTGGTTATGAAATCGGACTTATCAGCGAGGAGCGTTATCAGAAGTTTTTGGAAAAGAAAGCAGCAATTGAAAAGGAAATCGAGCGCCTCAGCATCACAACTGTTTCGCCTAAAAACGCCAATCCGGTATTAGAGGCATGCGGCAGTGCGCCGGTGACGAGCGGATTAAAGCTTGCGGATATGCTGCGCCGTCCGGAGGTAGACTATGCATCAATTGCGCCGTGCGACCCGGACAGACCTGCACTCGATAAGGCTGTTTGTGAGCAGGCGGAGATTTCCATTAAGTATGACGGTTACATCAAGCGCCAGCTGGATGCGGCGGAGCGCTTTAAGAAGCTGGAAGAAAAGATTATTCCGGAGAATATCAACTATGATGATGTTTACGGATTACGCATTGAGGCAAGGCAGAAGCTTTCTGCAGTCCGCCCGCACACCTTGGGGCAGGCAAGCCGCATTTCCGGCGTATCTCCGGCAGATGTTACCGTGCTGATGATTCATTTGGGTAAATAAAATATAAAGCAGATGAAAGGTAAATTCATCTGCTTTTTCTATTTTCTGAAGTTTTTCGGCATACTGCCGGTGATTTTTTTAAAGCTTTGGTAAAATGCCGCACCTGTGTTAAATCCGCACTCGAGCGCAATGTCGAGCACATTTTTGTTGGTGTGCTCCAGTTGTTCAATCGCATATTCAATGCGGCGGCGCAAAATATACTGCGTAACGCCGACACCGGTGCACTTTAAGAAAGCTTTAGAAAAGCTTGACGGTGTCATATTTGCGCGCGCGGCGAGCTGTGTAAGAGAGAGCGGGGCGGTGTAGTTTCTGTCGATAAACAGAATCGCCTGCCGGATTTTACGGTCGTTCTTTGTCGGCTTGGTGTATTCAAAACCGGTGTGCCTTGCAATCAAAGCCAGTGCGGCGTTGAACAGACTGTGGGTAATGTCGAAGCGATAGGGAAGCAACCGTTGGCACTCTTCGCCGAGTGTATTTAACAGCGGTATCAGCCCTTGAATTTCATTTCCGTGAATGATGCGTGTTTTACAAAGCGGTGTATTGTGAAACATATATAGAAAATTTGTGTTTTTCAGAACGTCCGGCGAAAACATAATGATTTGCATGCTGAGGGCTTCCGGACCGTGTATTTTTGTAAATCGACGTAGCGTTGTATTATCAAATAAAATCACATCGTCTTTGCGTACATCATAATGTGTACCTTCAATCTCCCAAAGCACGTGTCCGCCGGTGATTAAACATAACTTAAAACCGGTATCGGTTCGGTAATTGGATACATAGTTTGGCATCCAGCTCATGTGACAGCAGGAGATATGTGATGTCTTCATATTAACACCTCCGTTTTCATAAATGTTGATAAAATTAATGCTTTTAATAGAATTATAACCCTGAAAAAACAGTTTTGCAAGTGAAAGGTTCAATTGAATTTATTTCAGTATTGTGCACAATTCATAAAGTTTTTGATTGGTTTTGTGCATCTTGGATAAAAAGGGGCTTGCAACTAGAATGAAATTCAAAAATATTGATATTTTCAGCAAAAAGCTTGATGCAAAAATGAGCGTGCTGTGCTAAACTGAAATCAACAAATGAAATCTAATTTCATATATAAGGAGGAAGAAAAAATGCGAAAGAACATTACATCAAAATTGTTGGCGATTCTGCTTGCTTTGGTCATGGTGATCTCTGTTGCACCGAGCGCTTTTGCGGCAGATGAGGTTGTTCTCTTCGAGGACAATTTCGAATCGCTTGCAGAGGGCAGTATGCCAACAGCCGGCAAGGCTTGGAATCAGTGGACAGGGCATGTCAAATCTGACACGACCTACGGTAAAGCTGAAAAAGACGGTGACAGCACCGTGATAAAGTTTTCCAATACGAACCCGGACAAGAAAGGCGGCCCGCGTCTGGAAAAAATGCTGAATGTAAGCTCGCTTACCAATCTGACAATCAGTTATCGTGTGAAATCCAGCGGCGTAGGTGCGATGCTGCAGGTATGGGCAGACGGCGAAGCGAAGGGCAGTGGCTCTGCAGGATCGGTTGTCGCTTATTCCAAGAGTGATTGGGCGACGATCAAGGTTGTATTTGACATCAAAACACTTAAATATACTGTAGAAACTAACGGCAAGAAGTCAGGCGAAGGTACGCTTGCGGCAATCAAGGATTTATCGACCTTCAGATTCCGCTTTGCCCAGACGCTTTCTGTTGATGCAAATACCTGTCTTGATGATGTAAAAATCACAACGACGGACAAGGTGGACCCGACAAACCTGACGGGCAGCGGCTCTGCAGGTACTTCTACTACGACAGGCGCAAATATTGATGCGACATCCGGCGCAGTTTTGGTGACAGACAGTATGACAAATAAGCCGGCGGCAGTGCGTGCGCTTGGCAGCAATGTTTTGTTTGAAGATGATGCCGAGGGCTACGGCGCGGACGGCAAGATCCCGACCGGCGCGGCAAATCAGTGGTCGGCATATACGCAGGGCACAAACGCGGTTGCCGGTATTGTGGACAATGGCGGCAATAAGGTTATCAGCTACGGAAACCCGACAAGTAGCGCAACCTACCCGCGCATTGAAAAGAGCCTGGAATACAATGGCTTAAAAACGCTTCATATCCAATTCGCCGTTAAACCGCACGGTGCAAGTTTTTATTTGGAGTTAATCAGCGGTGGTGTAGGCATTGGCAAGATTATACAGAGCAGCGGTAAGGAAGACTGGCTCAACTACGAGCTTACACTTGACGTTGCAAATTCGAAATATTCCGTAAAGCTCAACGGCTCTGAAACTGTAACAAAGCAGGACTTACCTGCTAAAATCGGTAGCCCGAGCAGTTTGATTGTGCGCTTTAACTCTAAGAGTCCGGCGGGTAAGGCGGTATACTTGGATAATGTAATTATCAGTACGCCGGACAGTGTAAGCTCTGCGCAGATTATGCTCGGAAACGAAGGCGAGATTTATCGTGTAAACTTTGACAATGTAAAAATGCCGAATCCGGATATGGCAGTCGGTGCAGAGGCTTTGCGCGCACATCCGCGTATTTTCGTAACGGATTGGCAGGCGATGCGCGATAAGGTACATTCTACACCGGAATTTGAAAGCTGGTACGGCAGAATCAAGGCGCAGGCAGATAAGATGCTGACGGGCAGCACGGAAGAGTTTGTGATGTCCTCGACAGGCAATATCTTAGGGCAGGCGCGCAATTTGTACACAAAGATGGCAGTGCTCGGCTTTGTATATAATATTGAACAAAACCCGATTTACGCTGAGCGTGCGTGGACAGAGCTTGAAGCTACGAACAATTTCCCGCACTGGTCTGCAAGTGATGCGTATCTTGCAACAGCAGAAATGAGCTATGGCTATGCGATTGCATACGACTGGTTCTATGATGCATTTACGCGAGAGCAGAAGGATACAATGATTGCGGCACTCAAGGAAAAATGCCTCGGTGCGCTTGTGTATAACTATGAAGGTAAGCAGACGAGCACGAACTTTACAAGCGGTACAACCAACTGGAACAATGTATGTAACGGCTCTTCTGCTATCTTAGCACTTTCGATGTACGAGGAATTTCCGGAGCTTGCTGAATACATTCTGCAAAAGGCAATGACCTTTATCCCGAACGGCTTAAAGCCGTATGCGCCGGAGGGTGCATATGCAGAGGGCACAATGTACTGGGGACTCGGCACAAACTACACCGTGCGTATGGCGGCGGCTGTAGATTCCGCGTTTAAGAATCCGGCAGATATTCCGGAAAAGTATATTTTATACAACACACCGGGTCTGGAGCAAACACCGGACTTCCCGGTTTACTACTCGGCATACACCGGCTCGTTTAACTTTGGTGATGCGTCGAGCGGTAAGGCGGGATCGGACACGATGTATTGGTTTGCCTCCAAGTTTAACAAGTCGCAGTATGCTTGGTATCAGAGAAACCGTGATTATGAAAACGGTGGGCCGTCCAGCGTGCTTGGCCTTGTCTGGTATGACGGCAACGCTGAAGCCGTACCGGGCGCATTTAAGCTCGACCGTGCTTATTACCACGAAACGGCGCATAATGGTGTATCGATGCGTTCTTCCTGGGAGGACGACAAAGGCTTGTTTGTTTCTATGATGGGTGCATACAATCGCACAAACCATCAGTACCTCGCAAACGGTACATTTATGCTCGAAGCAAATGGTCTGCGCTGGGTTACGATGCGCGGCGCCGGCAGCTACAGCTATGACGGCTATTTTGGCTCGAAGGGCAATGACGGTAAGCGTTGGACATATTATCAGACACGCGGCGAGGCACAGAACACAATTATTGCAAATCCGACAGTGCTTGCCGACCAGGAAAGCGAAGCAGTCGGACACTTAATCAATTCCGGCTCGGCTACAAACGAAGCTTTCGGTGTTTTCGATATTACACAAACGAATACGGCGTTTAAGAGTGCAAAACGTGGTGTGTTCTTGTTTGATAACCGTTCCAAGGTTGTGATTCAGGATGAGATCACAACAAGCACACCGTCCGAAATCTATTGGTTTGCACATACACCGGCAGATATTACGATTTCCAATGACGGTCAGAGTGCACTTCTGGAAATGAAGGGCGAAAAGCTGCTTGTGCGCATCATCGAAGGACCTGCTGAGGCGAGGATTTCGGTTTATGATTCAAAACCGCTTATCACTTCGCCTGCACCGCAGGAGCAGAGCTTGTCGTTTGGCAAGAAGCTTGCAATTCATTTAACAAATGTATCTGCATTGAATCTTGCAGTGGAATTTATCCCGCTTGCCAAGGAAGAGGGCATACCTGCACCGTCACAGTTTAAAAAGCTTAACGATTGGAAGGTAACAGAATCCGAAATGCTTTTGGATGCGAAGCTCGGCGATGCAATTGCGCTGCTCTTAAACAGCCCGGTTGCACACGGCAACGGCAGAAAAATGTATGTCGATGCAAACAATTATGAAGTTGTACCGTTTACGGAAAACGGCAGAACCCTTGTGCCGGTACGCTTCATTGCAGAAAGCTTCGGCGCAGATGTCGGCTGGGATGATGCAACACAAACCGTTTCGGTAGACTATCTCGGCAGAGCGATTCGTATGCAGATTGGCTCGAATGTGATGACAATTAACGGCGAGGAAAAGCTTTTGGATGTGCCGGCAAACACCTATAACTCCAGAACACTTATCCCGCTTCGTGCGCTTTCCGAGGCACTCGGCAAAGAGGTGCTTTGGGATGACAGAGGTCTCATTATAATTGATGATGAAGTCGCTGCTTACGAGAGTATGAAGGATGAAATCATCGACCGCCTGGATTACAGAATTACATTAGACGGCGCAGAGATGACGATGTTTGAAGCGGATACGACTGAGTATAATGTGTCCGTATCGGCGAATGCGGCGGCAGCACCGGTGGTCGGCTTTACAGCGTTGAGTGGCAAAACGGCTGAAATCGTGCAGGCTACAGCACCGAACGGCAAGGCAACTGTTACCGTAGCCGGCAAGACCTACACCTTGAATTTTGTACCGAATATGTTTGAAAACCTTCCGTCCGACAAGGATGCACCGTCGTTTGCGACGCTGAATATAAAATTCGCGGGTGCGGCGGAACCCCCGAAGGAAAAGACCTATATTGAAGCAAAATGTATCGCGCAGAGCGGCGGCGAAAGCTATGCATTAACCAATACAGTGGATAATGACTTGACCTCGCGCTGGTCCGCATCCGGTGAGCAGTGGATAGCCTATGACCTCGGTTATGAACAGCAGGTTGGTGGCTTTGCATTGGCGACGATGAATGCAAGCACGCGTGCGTATGTATTTGATTTGCAGTATTCCAATGACGGTGAAAACTGGACGACCTTCTATTCGGATAAAACAAAGATGCAAACCGATATGCCTGACCAGTTTACCTTCACGCCGATTACGGCAAGATACATCCGCGTATGCGGTCGCGGTGCGCAGAATACAACATGGAACAGCTACACAGAAGTGCGCTTCTATACGGATGCTGCGCAGGCTGCGCTCGATGCGGCAAACTTCGATTACTACTTCGCTGCCGGTGACTTCTCCGGTGCGGTAGGTGAGAGCGGACAGCTGCTGTTAGACTGCAGAACCATTGATGGCACAGCGATTGATATGACTAAGGCAACGGTGCGCTACAATTCCATCCACCCGGAAATTGCAACGGTGGATGCAAATGGTAAGGTGACCTTGAAAGGCAAGGGTGTTGCGCGAATCGGCATTGAAGTGACCTATGGTGACTATACAAAACTGGAATCAAAGTATGTTGAATGTAAGTAATATTTTAAAGAACCAAGGATTATCCTTGGTTCTTTCTTTTTTATAGGATTTCTGAAACAATTTTATGCGGCAAATCCGTCATCGCGTCGAAATCCATATAAGGAATATAGAATTGTTCCAGCTTGTCGTGCAGTGCTTTCGCTTGTTTGATACAAGAGATAGCGCGTGAAAGAAGAATGTTTAGAATGTCTGTATCTGCGCGCAGGGCATTGTATGGCATTGTAAATGCATTCAGGTCGATGCATTGCGCATCTGTAGTACAAGTATGATACATATTTGAAGTTGTGATGAATATGCCTTCTTCCGGCAGATAAATGTGTTCGATTTTCTTGCCCGGCTGCAATGGGCAATAGAAAAATGTTGCGTCCTTGCCATTTGCGACGATGCGCTCGGCGAGTCGGTTTGTAAAAAGGGTAGCGGTATCGGCTTCTGATTTAATTTGAATGACACGGTCAGCTGCGGCGACAAAGCTGTCTATGTAGCTGATGTTGCCTTTTGGTGTAAAGCCGGATAAAAATGCTTTTTTGATTTTGCCCGGCTTATGAAAATCAGCACCCAAGGTTAAATCAGCCATAAGCGCATTCAATGCTTTTGTGATTTGCGTTTCGTCTGCAGATTTAAGCGCTTCTTTTCGGATATAGTTTTGTACGCTGCCTGCTGCGCTTAAATAATCATACGCATTTGCAAAGCAAGCGCTGATTTCTTTGCTTATCTGTCGGATTTCAGCCTTGTGTCTTTGAATCCCTGCTGCATCCCAGTATTGACCGAGATGCAGGATTGTATCTGCCGCGCCCGGGGTGATTGGGTCAACGATGTGCGGTGCGGTGCCATCCAGCATACAAAAGCCAAGTGACGGCGCGACGATGGCATCGAGCGAGTCGGGGTCGGATGAGCAATGCAGTAAGTTGACCTTGCAGTCCTTTGCACGCAAAAGTGCGGCAACCTTTTTCATCAGGCTGGACTTGCCTGTACCGGGACCACCTTTTAAAATAATTTTACGATTGGTTTCTGCTTCCGGCAGAATGTATTGATAGTAGGAAAAAAAGCCTTGCGGTGTGTTTGCGCCCGGGAAATATTCGTGCATAAGCAAAACCCTCCAAAAAAGTTGTTGCTACAGTGTATGTTTAAAAATATGGAGTTAGAACTGGTTTAATAAGATATCCCGCGCAGTATCCAGCGTTTCTTGATTTGCGCAAACCTCGACGGCATAGGTGCTTTCCTTCTCGCTTTTCGTTCCGTCAAAGGTAAACAAATCGCCGCGAATCAGCAAAGTGGCAATCGGTGCTTGGGCGTAGCTTGTTTCTTCGGCAGACTGCGCTGCGATAATATTGTCCGGAAGAGCAAAAGAGGCTGTAGAGCCAATGCGTGTATGTGCAAGGTCTTTATGCGGCTCGCTTTTTTGTGTGCTTGCGGAAATAATTCGAATTGCATCTGCATCAATGCCGGCATTTGTCAGCGCAGTAACAGCGGTCTCGCACTGCGCCTCGTTTTCAAAATAACAAACTACTTTGCGTTTCATTAAAATCCCTCTCTTTCAGAATTAGTTTGCTGAAAAAGAGGGATTTTAAACATAGGTTTAAATAGAATTCAGTATTTCCATAAATTTAAATTTGAATTGAAATGTAATATGTTCATTGTCAGTTGCATTAGCAGTCGAGTTTGCATCATTAAAGCACAGCGGCGGATACATCACGCACCACCAGTTTTGACCGATGCCTTCACCCAGATGTATACGAAGCCCGCTGTATTTGCCGGCGGGGAGCGTTACGCTTCCGTATGTTCTGGTCGGAAAATCGTAAATGCCGTATTCGGCGCGTGCGCGGTAGGAAAAACCATTTTCGGAAAGCACTTTGTTTGCAACTTGTTCCGCTAAATCCAAATTCATTTGAATCTTTTCTTCCGCATTTGCCTTGTTTTCGCATTTCGCAGTAGCGGAAAATGCATCTAAAATTGCATCGCGCACCAAAAGCTTCACGGCTTGGTCTTTCTTTGTATCGCTGTTTGCAATCACATGCAGACGAATTACATTTTCTGAGCGTATGTTCTGCGCATTTATATAAACGCCGATTACCAGCAAAGCGGTGATTGTGAAAAGCAGCGAAAAGATAATTTTTCTCATAAAAGCAACACTCCTTTGCAGAACAGTATTGACTGCAAAGGAGTGCGTTATACATTTGTATTTATGCTTTTGTGAAGGTTAAAATATAGGACTGCTTGTCTTGCGGTGCGCAGATTTCTACACCATTTTTTGCATAATGTGCTGCAGTGAAGGTGGATTCGCCGAAGCTATAGTTACCATCCTCCAAATCCGGATAAACTATGATTTTATCTTGTGTTACCACTTTTGTGAAAACTACGATTTTTACTTCGTCGCCGTTTTCGTACTGCATAGCAAGGATGCGCTCGGTGTCGATTAAGAGCTTACAGGCTGCATTTAACCAAAACGGCGCTTCCGCTTTATAATCAGCAATGATTTTCTTAAGTGCGTCTTTTGTTTCTGCGTCCAATTTCGTTAAATCGCTTGTGATGCCGATTGGTCCGCCCATAAAAAAGCCTTTTAAGTATTCAGGTGTAGCGCTGATGACGCTGCCCCAGGTTGCGTTGTCGGTTGACAACAGTCGTTTAGTGCGGCTTGCATCGCTGTATTCGCCCAAAAAGCCGTCGTAAACCGTTAGTGCGGCCCATTTTTCCATTGTGGACGGCAAAATGTGATAGATTGTATTTTTATAAATGTCTATACCGTCGTATACGCTTTGATTATCCGTAAACCAGTAGCTGTCAAAATATTTCATAGTCTCTAAATTGGTGCGATAACCGCCGGCAGCACAGCATTCCAGGTAAATGTTCGGATAGGCGCTTCTGATGTCTTTTAAATAGGTGTTGTAGCCGGCGTGATATGCAGTAAATGCCATATGGATTGGGTCATATGTAATGCTTTTATTAAAGTCAAATTTGAAAAAGTCGATGTTATATTGTTTGACCAAATCCAAAGTTAACTTTGTAATATACTCGCGGGCTGGCGCGTAACCGAAGTTTAAAAAATACGAATCTCCATTATCGAAAAAATATTCCGGGTGCGCCTTTACTATCGGTGTGCCTGCAAGGGCGCGTTCGCCCTCCAGCCACAGACCAAACTTCATCCTGGCGGCGTGTACGCGGTCGGAAACCTCGCGCATACGTCCCAGGTAAGCGCCTTCGGTATTTTCTGTCCAGTTGCCGATGTTGTACTCCCAAAGCGTACCGTCGCCAAACCAGCCGGCGTCTAAAGTAAAATAATCACAACCGAGTGCGGCGGCTTCTTCAATTTGTGCAAATACATTGTCAAGCTCGATGCGGTCGAAGAATGCAAGCCAGGTGTTGTAAATCACCGGCATTTGTTTTCTCGGATAATGCTTTGCCATATAGCGGTGCATTTTCGGTGTATCAAGGCTTAATTTGTCCGTAAATTCATAGTAAAGTATTGCCGGCATCGTGAAGCTTTCGCCCGGATTTACCGTTAGACTTAGCGCATCGTCATTTAGCGCAATGTCGATCACTGTGTATACAAGGCGATTGCTCGGACTGCGCTTGCTTGCGGTAATGGACCAAGCAGCGGTTGGGAATAGGTGAAACACGATGCCGCGGCGCGTCTGCTTGTTATAGACAGCAAGCATCGGTACATTGCAGTCGTTTGTGCGGATGCCCTTTGCGCTTGCGACAACGGTTGTGTTTAACTCCTGCCAGGCGCCACAGCTTTCATTTTGCCAGTTGTTGTAGAGCGTATACACCTCGTATTCTTCGCCGGACAGGCAAAAACGCGCCTTGTAATCGTAGAGCGTAAGCGGCGCATCACTCGTGTTGGTAATTGTATCCTCGCGCAAAAGCACATCGCCGTCTTCGGTGATTTTTCCGGTTACGGTAAAACTGTCACGCACGGAAATAAAGCCATCCTCTGACAGTTTGGTATTGGTCCTATAGCCGTCGTTTGTATAGTTTGTGCAGGCAATGGCGTATGCATCCGATATGCCGCCGATGTTATCAAAATTGAAAAGGTTTTTCAAATCCATAAGCGCCCTCCATATATTTCGTTGCTTCTATTATAGCGATTGTCTGTAAAGGAAACAAGCCAAAATCTGCAGGATTGTAGACAAATCACAAAAAAGTAAGCGGCAAGGTTGCCGCTTACTTTTTTGTTTTAATTTTTTATACCTGTTGCTACAGCATAGGCACTTGCCCAAGCCCAGGTCAGGTTATAGCCGCCGCAATCGCCGAGGACATCCAAAACCTCGCCGCAGGCGAACAGGTTTTTCGTCTTGGTGGATTCGAGATGCTCGGTAAACTCGCTGAGGTGAACGCCGCCGCCGCACGCCTGCGCGTGCGTTGCATCCAAAACGCCGCTGATTTCGAGTTTAAAACATTTTGTCGTTTTTGCAAGGTTGGTTAGCTGTGCGTCGGTTAAATTGCTTGCAGGTGCGTTAAAATCGGTTATGCCGCAGTATTTTAGCACAGCTTGACCGATTTTTTTGTTTAAATAACCGCCCAAGAATTCGCTTGTCTGCAAATAGCCGAGCGATTGACGGCGGTTTTTGTAAAATGCAAGCAAAGCTGTCTCGCTTATCTCCGGTGCAAAATCAATCTCAAAATGAAAGCTTGCTTTTTCGTTTTCTGCCTTGGATTTGGAAATATGGCGCGATAGCTGCAGAATGCAAATGCCGGAAATGCCGTACTCTGTAAACAGGATTTCGCCGTCTTCGCTTGCAACCCGGGCGCCGTTTTTGCAAAGCTGTACATTGCACTGTGCGCGCATACCCTTGGCAAGCTTTGTATAGCTTGTATCACAGGTTACGGGCACGAGCGCGGGGTAGGCAGGTGCTGCGGTGTGCCCAAAGCTTCTTAATAGCTTTATGCCAACACCGGAGCCGCCTGAAGCAGCGCTGCCGCTTGCTACGATAACGGCATCTGCCGTGAGGGTTTCGTCGGCAGAAATTTTAAAGCTTTCGCCGTCTTTTTTTATGCTTTTTACCATGCAGTCCGTTTTGATATTTACCCCGAGCGCTTCTGCTTTAAAACGGAGCGCATCAAGAACGGATGCGGCCTGTAAGCTTCGCGGATATACCAGCGTACCAACCGTTGTTGATTCTACGCCGATTTCGGCGAAGGTATGCATAATTTCTTTAGCGTTATGCCGCTGGATTATAGAAAAGGCTTTTTCCGATGCTTCGCTCGTGTAGAAGGCTTCGGTTTGGTTTCGGTTTGTGAAATTACATTTGCCGTTTCCGGTAGCTAAGAGCTTTTTACCGACACGCGGCTGCTTTTCTAAAATGGTGACATCAATCGCCGGAGAAAGCTTTTTTATGTGCAGTGCGCAATAAAGTCCGCTCGCACCACCGCCGATAATGCAAACTTTCATAGCTCGACCTCCATAATTTTATAACTGCAGGGCTGCACATTTACGGTAAATCTGCCGTTTGTACTCGTGTGGCTTTCACCGGTGTCTGTGCATTGCAGCTTGTGTATGCCGTATTTGCCAAGCTCTAAAGTCAGATTCCAATCGTGTTCTGTTGCCGTGTTACATAAAACGAGCATACATTTGTTTTCAGTTTGGCGTAAATATGCACAAGCGGGACCTTCGCCGTATACGGTTTCTATATCACCGCGTTTGAATGCATCGTTGCTGTTTCGCATATGAATCAAGGCTTTGAAAAAAGCGGTCATTTCCGCGTCGGTGTTTCCCCAAGGGAAGCATCTGCGACAGAATGGGTCACCAAAGCCCTGCATCGCGGTTTCGTCGCCGTAGTAAACACACGGCGTACCGGGAAGCGTCATCTGCAGAGCAGTAATTAAGCGCAGCTTTGCTTTTGCCTTTTCGAGCGCGTCCCCCTGTAAACCGTGGGTTGCCTGTTCGTCTTTTGATAAGCTGCCGCTTACATCTGAAAGCACAGTTAAAATACGCGCCGTATCATGGCTGGAAAGAAAATTCATCATCGACATAAAAGCCGGCTTTGGGTAGTTTTCACGAAGTACATTCATACGCGAATTGAATTCTGCGCCACCGATGTGACCACTGACGAACTGGATTAAGGCATCGCGCAGCGGATAGTTCATTGCACTGTCTAACTCGTAGCCACTTAAATACTCGCGTTGTTCGCCGTAGCTTATTTTATTGGAAGCATCCTCCCAGACCTCGCCGATAATGACTGCATCCGATTTTTCGGATTTTACAGCCTTACGAAGCGTTTTAACAAAAGCGCCGGGCAGCTCGTCAACCACATCCAAACGCCAACCGGAAGCGCCGAGGCGCAACCATTTTTTTACGATGGAATCCTTGTTTGTCAAAATGTAATCAACATAGGAGGGGGAGAGCTCATTTACATGCGGCAGGGTTTTAATGCCCCACCAGCAGGTATATTCCTCCGGGAAATTTACAAAGTCATACCAATCTGCATAGGGCGATTCCTTGCTTTGATAGGCGCCTGATGTCGGATAGCGACCTTTTTTGTTGAAATACTTGCTGTCGGAGCCGGTATGATTGAATACACCGTCTAAAACGATGCGGATTCCCATAGCCTTCGCTTTTGCGCAAAGCGCGATAAAATCTGCCTCCGTGCCGAACATCGGGTCAATTTTTTCGTAGTCACCCGTATCGTATTTGTGGTTGGAATAAGCCTCGAAAATCGGATTTAAATACAGCACAGAAATGCCGAGGTCTTTTAAGTAATCCAGCTTTTCCGTTATGCCTTTTAAATTGCCGCCGAAAAAGTCGTTTGCCAGGTATTCTCCACCGAATTGCTCAGGCTTATAATATGGTGTGTCGCCCCAATTGCGCGGCAGAATATCTTGTCGCATCGAAAGGCTGTTTGTGTCTTTTCCGCGCGCAAAGCGGTCGCAAAAAATTTGATACATAACGCTGCCGGAAAACCAATCCGGTGTTTCATATGCTGCGTCATAAACCGTAATCTGATACGGGAGCGGTTTTTTTTGCGTTAATGTACCGATTCCGCCGTAGCGCTGTGCGTTGTTGCCGTAATAGTATGTTGTCCCTTGCGCTGTGATTTCAAAAGTGTAGAATATAAGACACGGGTCAGTCGGAAGCACAAGCGTTGCTTCGTAGTAGGTCACACCGAGCATTTGAGAATGAAAATACATACCGATGCTTTCCGGCTCACTGCTGTTTTTAAAATAACGCAAGCAAACGCGCTCCGGCCAGGCATCGCACTGTATGCCGATGCGCAGGGTAACCGTGCTGCCACAGGGCTGTGCACCAAAGGGAGAACGGAAAAATGAATTTTGCGAATTGTGTTCTGCGTTCAAAATAATCACCTATATCAAAGGAAATAAGGGCTGCATCCCGAAAAGGGGGACACAGCCCAGTGGTTCGTTATCAGTTAATGCTCGGCAGGTTCCAGATGTACTTGTTGTACTCTGCAATCGTTCTGTCAGAAGAGAAGAAGCCGGCGGCAGCTGTATTGATAACAGCTTTCTTGTACCACAGAGCTTTGTTTGTAAATTCTCTTGCAACCGTAGCCTGCATGTCCTTATAAGCGTCAAAATCGCGTACAACCATGTACGGGTCCGGTGTGCCGTAATCACCAAAGAGCAGGGATTGATAAATATCCTTAAACAGATGCGGGTGATTTGGCTCAAGTGTGCCGTCGATTAACTGGTCTAACACGCGCTTTAAAGGCATATTCGAGGCGTAAATCGACTGTACTTCCGCTGTGTCATAGCGGTAGCGCTTTGCAACCTCATCCGCACGCAAACCGAAAATATACATATTTTCAATGCCTGCCTGCTCGCTCATTTCAACATTTGCGCCATCGAAGGTACCGATGGTGAGCGCACCGTTTAACATAAACTTCATATTGCCGGTACCGGATGCTTCTTTGCCGGCGGTTGAAATCTGTTCGGATACATCAGCTGCGGTTGTCAGAAGCTCTGCAATGGTCACATTGTAGTTTTCAATAAATACAACCTTGATTTTGCCCTCGATGGAAGCATCGTTGTTAATCAGCTTAGCAACGCTGTTGATTAGCTTGATAATCAGCTTTGCTCTTTCGTAGCCCGGCGCTGCCTTAGCGGCAAAGATAAATGTTCTCGGCACGAAATCCATACCCGGATTATCCTTGAGGCAGTTGTACAGGTACATTACATGTAAAATGTTTAACAGCTGACGCTTGTACTCATGCAGTCGCTTTGCCTGTACATCGAAAATAGAATTTATATCAATGTCGATTCCGTTTTCCTTCTTGATATATGCAGCAAGGCGCTTTTTGTTTTCGAGCTTGATTGCAGCAAATTTTTCGCAGAAGGCTGCATCGTCAGCATATGGAATCAAATCGCGCAGCTTTTCGTGCTTTTTCAGCCAGCTCTTGCCGATGGTTTCTGTAATTAAGTTTGCAAGGGCAGGGTTGGAGTACATAATCCATCTGCGGAAGGTAATGCCGTTTGTAATTGCGTGGAAGCGGCTCGTATCCAAACGATAGTAATCTGCAAAAATATCGTCAGTCAGAATCTGTGTATGCAGCTTGGATACACCGTTTACAGCGTGGCATGTTGCAAGGCAAAGATTTGCCATGCTCACCTGATCGTTGTTGATGATGGACATATATGCAATCTTACCGTGGTCGCCCGGATATGCCTGATTGAGGCGGTCGAGCAGACGGTAGTTGATTTCTTTTACAATCATATAAATACGCGGAAGCAGCGGCTCAAAAATGCTGATTGGCCACTTTTCAAGCGCTTCGCTCATTACGGTGTGGTTAGTATAGGCAAAGGTCTTTGTTGTAATATCCCAAGCCTGGTCCCAACCGAGACCTTCGTTGTCCATCAAAATACGCATCAGCTCCGGAATGCCGAGTGCCGGGTGCGTATCGTTGATGTGAATAGCAATCTTTTCCGGGAAAATATCCCAGTTTGTGCCGTGGAAATGCTTGAAGTCGCGCAGTATCCACTGGATGGTAGCGGATACCAGGAAGTACTGCTGACGCAGTCTGAGCATTTTGCCCTCGTTGTGGTTGTCTTCCGGGTAAAGCACCTTGGAAATAACTTCAGCCATTTCCTTTTCCTCAACCGCGCGAACATATTGACCTTCGTTGAAGAACTTCATGTTCAAATCGGAAGGTGCCTTTGCACTCCAGAGACGGAGCTTGTTGATGATTTTAGAATCGTAGCCGCAAACCGGCACATCGTACGGAATAGCAAGCACGGTGTGCGAGTTTTCGTATCTGAAGGAGAAGCGACCGTCGTTCCAATCGGTATAAACTGTACCGCCGAAGAGAACCTCAACGGTTTCCTCCGGGCGTTCAACCTCCCAAACATAGCCGTTATCGAGCCAGGAATCCGGCTGCTCAAACTGATAGCCGTTAATGATTTTTTGGCGGAAGAGACCGAATTCATAGCGAATTGTAGAACCGTAAGCCGGCAAATCGAGCGAGGTCAAGGAGTCGATAAAGCAGGCAGCGAGACGACCGAGACCGCCGTTGCCGAGACCGGCATCCGCTTCGCGGTTTTCCACTGCATTTATATCTAAGCCGATATGCTTTAACACCTTTGTCATATCATTGGTGAGGGCGAGGTTTAACATATTTGCGCCAAACAATCTGCCCATCAAAAACTCAGACGAGAGGTAATAAAGCTTCTTCGCCTTCATCTCTTTTACTTTTGCGTGTGAATATTGCCACTTTTTCATAATTTGGTCACGCACGGTCAGTGCAGCAGCCTTGTAAATCATATTTTCTGTGGCATCCTCTATGGTTTTACCGAAGTTAAGCATAACCTTTTCGGTAATTTCTTCCAAGAGTGCTTGCTGTTTCTTTGTTAACATGTTTTTGTTTCCTTTCTGGTGTCTATGTGGATTTCGCACCGGTGGGTTTAACCGAGGAGCGATTTATATAAATTCAGATATTTCTTTGCGGAGACTTCCCAAGAAAAATCTGCCTTCATAGCCTGTCTTACAAGCGATTGCCAAGCCTTTTTGTTTGCAAAGGTTTCTGCGGCATAGCGCGTTACCTTTAATAAGTCATGTGAATCATACGGTGCAAACGAAAAGCCCGTGCCTTCGCCGGTATACTCGTTGTACGGCTTGACGGTATCTTTTAAACCGCCGGTTTCTCGTACAATCGGAAGTGTACCGTATTTCATAGAAATGATTTGGCTCAAGCCGCACGGCTCGAATCTTGACGGCATTAAAAATGCGTCGGAGCCTGCATAAATTTTATGTGCAAGGTTATTGTCGAAGCAAATCTTTGCCGCGAACTTGTCCGGATAGGTTTTTGCATACCAACGGAACATATTTTCGTAGTGCGCATCACCTGTGCCGAGTACAACGAGCTGAATGTCCCATTTGGACAGCTCTGCGATGATTTGTGCAATCAAATCAAAGCCCTTTTGCGAGGTTAAACGGCTGACAATACCGATGAGCATACAGTCCGGATTTTGCGCAAGGCCTAAATCCTTTTGCAATCCTAATTTGTTGGCAGCTTTGCCGCTGACAAAGTTTCTGCCGTTGTACATTTTATAAATGCCTTCGTCCGTTGCCGGATTATATTGCTCGTAGGAAAGACCGTTTACAATACCGGTCAGTTGACCGCTTCTTGCGCGCATCAGGCCATCGAGACCTTCACCGTATTCCGGTGTCTGGATTTCTTGTGCATATGTTTCGCTGACTGTCGTAATTGCATCGGCGTAAACCAAACCGCCCTTGAGCATATTGACATCGTTTTTGTACTCAAGCTTATCCGAGGTTAAGTAAGAGGAATCTAAACCGAGCACATCCTCTAAAGCAAATCTGTCCCAAATGCCCTGGAAGAGCAGATTGTGGATGGTGATTACGGTTTTGATGTTTCTGTAGAACGGATTGTTCTGGAACTGTGCGTTTAACAGCACCGGGATTGCCGCGCTCTGCCAGTCATTTACATGAATAATGTCCGGGCGGAAATCAATATCCGGCAGAATCGAAAGTGCAGCCTTTGAGAAAAAGGCAAACTTTTCGAAGTCCTCGTGGATGTAGCCGTAGAGCTGTTGGCCTATAAAATAGAACTCATTGTCTATGAAATATACTTTAATACCCTTATAATCCATTTCAAAGATACCGCAGTACTGTTTTCGCCAGCCAAGCTGTACTTCGATTGCTTTGATAAAGCGCATCTGAGAGCGATACTGCTCACCAATGCAGCCGTAGAGCGGCATACAAATGCGCACATCGACACCTGCCTTGGCAAGAGCGAGTGGCAGCGTGCCTGCAACATCGGCAAGGCCGCCGGACTTTGCAAATGGAACTACCTCGGATGAAACGAAAAATACTTTCATGTTAACCTCCAAAATCAGAAATAAATCGGAAGCGGGGGACAGTTGCCCCCGCGTTACCGATTCGGGTATTGTGAATTATACTACACTGTGCTTTGCGATGACGAACGGATAGTTCGGCTGCCCCATAACGGATTTGTCGTTTAAGAGGGTAACCTCTTTATCCAACACAACATTTTCGGCAAAGCAGTTTTCTAAAATGATGCTGTTTTGCATAACGATAGAATTCTTGATGGTTGTGCCCTTGCCGATTTTAACGCCGCGGAACACAATCGAATTTTCAACCGTACCATCGATGATGCAACCATCGGCAATCAAAGAGCCGGAAACAGATGCATTTGCGCCGTAGCGTGTCGGCGGCTGGTCTTTAACCTTGGTAAAAATTTTATCCTTTGCCAGGAAAATTTCCTTGCGGATTACGGTATTTAATAAATTCATATTGTTCTTGAAATACGAATTGATTGAGGTTACGCGGCCGACATAGCCGTTGAACTCATAGCCGTAAATGCGCAGTGTATTCAGCTTTTTAATCAAAACATCCATCGTAAGGTCGTGCTCGCCGCGCGAGAAGCAGTCCTCCACAAGCGACATAAGCAGCGTACGCTCGATGATGTAAGTTTCCATCGACACCTTCTTTGTGGAAGGATGTGTATGGCTTTTCATAATGTCTGTAACACGGCCGTCCTCTGCGGTTTCGAGGAAGGTGTAATGCGAAAGTTCAGCCTTGTCGAGCTCCTCTTCTGTGTTATAGAGCACAGTGATATCTGCATTCATTTCCTTGTGGAAAGCAAGTGCTTTTTTGAAGGTGCAGTTGTAGAAGGTGTTTGCTCTGGATATTACGAAATAGTCCGGCTTCGTCTTGCGGATAAAGCCGAAGATACCGTAAAGCGTATCAATATCACCGGTTACCTTGCCGATATTGTCTTTTTCTACATACGGCGGCAAAATGTAAAGACCGGAGTTTTTGCGACTCAAATCCCACGCCTTGCCGGAGCCGAGGTGGTCCATCAGGGAGGAATAGTTTTGCTGTGTAGCAACACCGATGTTGCGGATGCCGGAGTTGACCATGTTGGACATGATAAAGTCAACCAGGCGGTATCTGCCGCCCATCGGTAAGGCTGCAACGGAACGCTTTTCCGTCAGTGCGCCTAAATGTATATCGGTTTCATTTGCCAAAATAATACCGGCCATTGCGTCCATCATAATCAGGCACCTCCTTCGTTTACGGCTGCAGCATCAGCTTCGCCGCCTGTGATATTCTCTTCAACCATTGCGCCCTTGAAAATCTCTGTGTTCGGTGCAATTTGAATGCCGCCCTGCAATAATACGATGCCGTCTGTGCACATTGGCGATGCGTACGGATTGTTTTCACTTTCGTTTACGCCGACAACAGCGCCTGCGCCGACGATGGCATTCGGACCGATAATTGCTTTTTCGATCACAGCACCGGCGCCGATGATTGCATTCGGCATAATTACACTGTCGCGAATTACGGCACCATCACCGACATCCACGCCTTCAGCAAGGACGGAATGTTCGATTTTGCCTGCAATGTAACACCCTTCCGTAATGCAGCAGTTTTTCAACTCTGCATTTGCAGAAATATAGTGCGGCGGCTTTACCGGATTTCTGGAAAAAATACGCCATTTCGGGTCGTTAATCTCTAAAAGCGGGGGATCTGTAAGCATATCCATATGCGCTTCCCAAAGACTTTGAATTGTACCGACATCACGCCAGTAGTCTTCATAATGGTACGCACACATTTTTTCGCCCATCTTCAGCATCTGCGGTATGATGTTTTTGCCGAAATCGTTTTCGGAACGCGGATTGTTTTCGTCGACGATTAAGTATTTCTTCAATGTTTGCCAATTGAAGATATAAATACCCATAGAAGCCAGATTGCTCTTCGGCTCTTTCGGCTTTTCTTCAAATTCTACGATATTGTTTTCGGCATCTACATTCATAATGCCGAAGCGGGAAGCCTCCTCCCACGGCACAGGCATAACAGCTACGGTAGCCTCTGCACCTGCAGCTACATGCGCCTTCAGCATTTTTGCGTAGTCCATTTTATAAATATGGTCACCGGACATAATCAGTACATAGTTTGGGTTGAACTGCTCGATAAAGCTGATGTTTTGGTAGATGGCATTTGCCGTTCCTTTGTACCATTCGCCCTTTTCAGCTTTGACATACGGCGGTAATACATAAACGCCGCCGTAGTTTCTGTCCAAATCCCACGGTACGCCATTGCCGATGTAAGTGTTCAGCTCCAGTGGTTGGTACTGCGTTAAAACGCCGACTGCTTCGATGCCGGAGTGTGTGCAGTTGCTCAGTGCAAAGTCGATGATTCTGTACTTTCCGCCGAATGGTACGGCCGGCTTTGCTACGTCCTTTGTCAAAGCACCTAAACGGCTACCCTGACCGCCGGCAAGTATCATACCTACACAGTTCGTCATGTTTAATTCCTCCTAACTGTCATTCCGCACGTAGCGCGATACCATCGTCTAAGCTTACGCGCTGTAAACAGCACAAAATCCGATCTTTAGGCGAATGCGTTAACCGTGTTATGGCGAAATGTATTTAAATTTAATTATTCCTAAAACTGCATATTCACTAACATATGCAGTAAAAAAGGCAATGATGCAATTTATTTCTCGTTTTTCTTTGGCTTGCGCTTTAAATACAGCGTTGTCAGCGGGGGGAGGTCAAGCTCTAAGATATACTTAAACTCGCCCCATTGCTTTCTGCGCGCTTTGCAGGTGGTTTTTATAGCGGATGTGCCGTTGAATTTAACATCGTCACTGTTTAAAATGACCTCGTATTCACCGGCTGCCGGCACACCGAAGCAGTAGCTCGGGCGCGAAACCGGCGTGAAGTTTGAAATAACAACTACCTGGTTGGATTTTGCTTTTGCGCTTCGAATAAAGCTGAATACGCTGTTGTTTTCGTCAGAGGCATTTATCCATTTAAAACCGTCCCAGCTGTCCTCAATTTGCCAAAAGCTCTTTTCGGCTTTGTAGGTTTCATTTAAAAACTGTACAAAGCGCAAAAGACCGTCGTGCGTATCGTATTCGTGCAGGTTCCAGTCCAATCCTTCCGCAGGGCGCCACTCAATAAACTGCCCGAATTCGCCGCCCATAAAGAGCAGCTTTTTGCCCGGATGTGCCATCATATACGCATAAAAAGCCTTCAAAGTCTTGAATTTCTCTTCGTATGTGCCGTACATCTTGTCAAGCAAAGAACGCTTGCCGTGTACAACCTCGTCGTGCGAGAGCGGCAGGATGTAGTTTTCTGAAAATGCGTAGAACATGGAAAAAGTCATCGCATTGTGATTGTATTTGCGGAAATATGGGTCTAATGCCATATAGCGCAACGAATCGTTCATCCAGCCCATATTCCACTTGTAGTTAAAGCCAAGGCCGCCCTGGTCGACCGGCTTGGTTACACTCGGCCATGCTGTGGATTCTTCTGCAATCATAAGTGCGTTCGGGAAATCCTTGAAAATGGATGCATTGAGATTTTGTAAAAATGCAACGGCTTCATAATTTTCATTGCCGCCGTCTTTATTGGCAATCCAATTGCCGTCACTGCGGTTGTAGTCGCGGTAGAGCATAGAGGACACAGCATCCACGCGCAGACCGTCGATGTGATATTTGTCAAACCAAAAATATGCATTGGAAATCAGGAAGGAGATGACTTCTGTTCGACCAAAATCGAAAACAAGCGTGCCCCATTCCTTGTGCTCGCCGATACGCGGGTCGGCGTATTCATATAACGGACCGCCGTCGAACTTGGCTAAGCCGTGCGCGTCACGCGGAAAGTGCGCCGGCACCCAGTCTATAATTACGGCAATTTCATTTTTATGACATGCATCAATAAATTTCATCAGCTGCTCCGGCGTACCGTAACGACTGGTTGCAGCATAATAGCCGGTCACCTGATAGCCCCAGGACCCGTCAAACGGATGCTCGGAGAGCGGCATAAGCTCAATGTGTGTATAGCCCATACCCTTAACATAGGGGATGAGCGTATCAATCAATTCTTCGTAAGTATAAAGACTGCCGTCCTCTTTTTTGCGCCAAGAGCCGAGATGTACTTCGTAAATCAGCATCGGCTTGTCGTACGGCGCGGTTTTGTTTTTCTTGCTTTGCCACTTTTTGTCGCACCATTTATAGGTATCGACGGAACATACGATGGATGCGGTATTCGGGCGAAGCTCGCACTTATAGCCGTATGGATCCGCTTTGAAAATAACCTCGTTATCCTGCGTTGTAATAGCGTATTTATATACAGTACCTTCGCAAACGCGGTCAGTAATGCAAACCCAAACGCCGCTGTCCTCAATCGGAGTGAGCGCACAATCCTCGCTGCTCCAGTTGTTAAAATCACCGGCTAAAGAGACAGCCTTGGCATTCGGTGCCCAAACGGCAAAGCGGTACCCGGAAAAATCCGCTGTTTCATATTTGTGGCACCCAAGCATTGTATAAGCCTGAGAATTTGTGCCCTGTCTGAATAAATATAGCTGATAATCTGTGATGCCGTACCAGTTTTTAGTCGAATTGCTAGCCATAGACAGTGTCTCCTTAATTGCTGATATAGTATGATATTTAATTTATTATAACACACATTGTCATAATAATCAATAAGAAAGCTTTGGTAATGCAGGAATTAATCCGCTTTCGAAGCGCTTTTTGCTTTGTAATTCGTCGGTGTTACACCATATGCGTTTTTAAATACGCGATTGAAATAGGTAACATTATTAAAGCCGGACTCGTAGGACACCTCGATAATGGATTTATCCGTGTTTTTCAAAAGCGCACAGGCGTGCTCTAAGCGAACGCGAGACACATAGTCGGAAAAACTGATGCCCATTTCTTTTTTGTAAAGTCGACCTAAGTAGTTTTCATTAAAGAAAAACAGCTTAGCCAGGCGTTTGAGCGAAAGCGCGGTCGCATAGTTTTCGTTTACATAGTTATTTATAGAGCGCACACACCAATGCATATCGCTTTTGTTTTGCAGTTTGAAATAATGACAAAGCATTAAAATATAGCTTTTAATCAATTCGCCAATTTGGGACCAGCGCGCAAGCTGCTCCGGTGTTGCCTGCTTCGGACGGGCAAGCAGCAAGCGATATTCATCGACGCCGGTACGCTTTGCCATGCGGCTGATGCGGCTTTTGATTTTTGCATCATCTGCATTGATATGCCCGACATAGATTACACATATCAGGTTCTTGTCAAAATACACCGGTGTTACATACTCTGTTAAGCCAAACGGACAAGTACCGAAATACGGCTTGCCGCTCTTATGACACTTTTGTATGGTCAAGGCTTTGCAGGCAAGGCAATGGGTAGCACCCTTCGGCGTGGACTTTGCAGCGTGACAAAAGCTGCGCACATGTGTTAAATATTGCGCATCCAATTGCATAATGCTGTTGGACATAATTCCGTAGAGCGACAGCACGCATACATGAATGTCCGATTCCGATGTCAGCGAATGAATTAACGACTGAAGTGAAGCTATATTTTCCATTGTTATATGCCTCGATTCCATTTTTAAACATTATTTTTATTACTTATATTTATTTTAACACAGATGTACGGTTTGTTCAAGGTGTTTTTAATAAAAACCATTAAAAATATATTTAAAATTAGCTTGACATTTTTTTGTGGAATGCTATACTGAATTCGTTGGAAAACAGACTAAATTTCAGCTGAGGGGGAGTTTGTAATGCAGTTTAGATTAAAGCAGGTTTCTTCGCTTTTAAAAGTGCGCGATGAAAGTGTGTATAACGAAAAAGAGATTTCGGCTGCAACAGCGCTTTTGGGCGAGGAATATTCGTATCAGATTGTTATCGGTGCCGATAAACGCGTGCGTGTGTGCGTGGAGTTGATTTCGCCGATAAAAGAACATATTGAACTGTATTTTGTGCGTCGCGCAGTGATGGATTATCCGTGCTACCCGGAGCCTGAGCGTTCGGATGATTTATATATAACAAAAGAGCCGGGCTTGATGCCGGATATTTTAATGCCGCTTGCAAATCAAAAGCACTGCTTTCATGTTGCAGATATTCCGGAGAGTCTCTGGGTGCGCGTAAAGACAAAAGAACTTCCTGCCGGCACATATCCGATTACGGTGAGAGTGGCAAGTGAGCCGCATGTGATTGAAGATTATGACAAACCTTGTGCAGCTGAAATTACATTTGTGTTGACGGTGCTTGCCGAGAAGCTGCCGCAGCTTAGCACAAAGTTTACGCAGTGGTTTCACACGGACTGTATTGCAAGCGTGCATAATGTGGATATCTACAGTGAAGCGCATTGGGAGTTGATTGACCGTTATATTGCGCTTGCTGCAGATTTGGGTATTAATATGATTTTAACGCCGGTCATCACACCGCCGCTGGATACCTCGATCGGACTGCGCCGTGAATGTGTTCAGCTTGTGCAGATTGAAAAAAACGGGCAGGAATATACCTTCGATTTTTCTAGGCTGCGTCGATTCATAGGGCTTTTGGATAAAAATGGTATTCGGTATATTGAAATTATGCATCTGTTCTCTCAGTGGGGGCTGCGTAGTGCGCCGAATATATTAGTTAAAGAAAATGGTAAGGAAGAATACTTGTTTGGATGGGATGTTTCCGGACAGTCGGGGGCATACAGAAGCTTTTTAAAGCGGTTTGTCCCTGCACTTGTGGATTTTCTTAAGACAGAGGGTGTGTTTGAACGCTGTTATTTTCATATTTCGGATGAGCCGAATGTTGAAAGTCTTGGACGCTATGAATACGGCTCGGAACTGATTAAACCGATGCTTGAGGGTGCGCCGCTTATGGATGCGCTTTCACATTTGGAATTTTATGAGCGCGGCTATACGGAATATCCGGTTTGTAGCCTTGGTCGCATCGAGCCGTTCTTGGAAAAGAAGCTGGAAGGGCAGTGGGGCTACTATTGCTGCACGCCGCACAAAAACCGCACGAATCGCTTTATGGCACAGCCGTCGTATCGTAACCGCATCATCGGATTACAGATGTATAAATTTAATATTCAGGGCTTTTTGCATTGGGGCTATAATTATTATAATGAACAGGGCTCGCGCTATCCGATTAATCCGTATATGACAACTTCGTCTGAACGGGCGTTCCCGTCCGGAGATGCGTTCAGTGTGTATCCGGATACAAACTACGGTGCAATCCCGTCTCTGCGTGCTATTGTGTTTAAAGAGGCTTTGCAGGATATCGAAATCTGCCGTACGCTTGAAAAATACATTGGCAAGGATGCCGTGATTTCGTTTATCGAAAGCGAAGCCGGCGCACCGATTACGTTGACTGATTACCCGCGCAGTGATGACTTTATTGTAGATGTCATTGAGAAGATGAAGGCGAAAATTGCTGGATTTGCAGCAAAATAAGATGAAAATAACGGCAAATTTGCGAATTTGCCGTTATTTTTTAAACAATATTTGACATATGGACGAATCCGTGCTAAACTATGACCGAATTTATATGTGGGGTATTGTAAAATGAAGCACTATATTGATGCAGACAATTTATTATCACCAATATTTGTCGAGCGTGAACGCCGCGAAACAAAAATGCCGACGGTTAAAGAGCATGTCCATAATTTTTATGAGCTTTATTTTCTTGTCGATGGTCAGATTGACAAGTTTATCGGCAACCGCACATATCACTTAAAACCGCTCGACATCGTCATTGTGCCGCCGCAAATGCTTCATAAATCGCTGCTTTGCAAGGATTTTCGCCACGAGCGTATGCTGGTTTATTTTGATGAGCGTTCTGTGCCGGTGAATATTTTAAATAAGCTTTCCGAGCTGCGCGGTGTAATATCGCTTACGAACGATGTTGCAATGCGCGTGTTTAAGCTTTTTAATATTCTGCTTAGGGAACAGGAGCATGATGAATGGTATACGCATTATGTTTCAGCTGTGCTTTGTGAGATGCTTATCCTGATTTTGCGCAATGTAAAAATGAAAACCGAAAACTATGCCGGTATACGCTTTGAAGGCATTATCGACTATGTAAAGGAAAATTGCAGCTCGCAGATTTCGCTGCATTCTACGGCAGAGCATTTCTTTATCAGCGAAGCACACCTGAGCCGATTGTTTAAAAAAAATACAGGCTTTACCTTTACACAATATGTTAATTATCAGCGCATTATTTTTTCACATTCGCTTTTGGCAAAGAGTGATATGAATATTGGCGAAATTGCAAGTGCGAGCGGTTTTGAAAACTTGACGCATTTCGGACGTGTATTCAAGCAACTGACAGGTTATTCGCCGCGCGAGTATAAAAAGCAGATGTCGTATTCTAAATACGATTAAAATAAGAGAGCAAACAGCTTGGTTTGCTCTCTTATTTGTAATTTTGCCGGTAGTTTGACGGTGAAAACCCGGTGATTTTCTTGAATGCATCGCTAAAATATGGCAGTGAATTGTAACCGACACGCATACAGATTTCGCGGACGGTCATATTGCCGTCTTCAAGCAAGGTTTTAGCGTGCTCGATACGGATTAGGTTTCTGTATTCGAGCGGTGGCAGCCCGGTGATGCTTTTGAACACACGCAGAAAGTGGAATTTGCTCATTTTGCACATTTTAGCGTAGTCTTCTAATGTGTAGTCTTTTTCGTATTCTCTGTTCATCAGCTGTACGATAAAGGAAATTGTGTTAAAATACCTGTTTTCCTGTCGATCGTGCGCAACTGTGTTTCTTTCTAAAAGACCGATCATATTTAAAAATTTCGCAACGCAGATTTTTTCGTAGGACGGCAGCTTTGCCTGAAGCTCGCTTATTATTTCCTCGAAAAGGTCGCAAACGGCGCTTGTTGGCTTTGCGTGATAAACCTTTGAGCTTTCAAAGCCGAATAAGTCAAAGTCCGGCGGCGCATAAAAGTGAATGTAGTAAAACTCGGCGGTTTTGTTCTCGAGATAGATGTGTTCTTGTCTCTCGTGCGGCTTATAAAACAGAAACGAGCCTTCGTCCGCATCGGTTTCCGTGTCTAAGAAAAAGTGCTCGCTGCCCTTGGCAACATAAAACAAAAGCCAATCGTCTCGTCCGTTCGGGCGTGAAATGCGTCTGCCGTTTTGTGCGAAAATGTGACCGCAGTTTTTGAGCGCAATATCAAACAGACCATTCTTTGTGTCTGCATAGGCATTAAATATCATTGTCCTTCTCCTGAAATAGCAATAAATCTGAAATAGTAATCAATTTTCCGTATTGACTTAAATTCATTCTATCATTAAAATTTATGTATGTCTATAAAAAGTTATTTTGAAACGGAGTGAATGCTGTGCCAATTCGTGAGGAAGCCTTTAAAATCGGATGCGGTCGCTATATACAGGGTGAAGAATATATTAAAAAATGCGGTGAAGAGGTGCTGCGTCTCGGCAGTGCACCTCTCATCATCGGCGATGATACAACCTTGAAAATTGCGAAGAATGCCATCGTAGATAGTGTAAGTAAGGTGTGCAAAAAGTATGAAATTGCAGTACACAACGGAACCTGTAATGAAATTGATGCTAAGACACTTGCAGAGCGCGCTGTAAAAAAAGGTTACGATGTTATAATCGGTGTCGGCGGCGGTGTGCTGATGGATTTTACAAAACTCTGTGCGGATTTTGCCGGTGTGAGGGTAATTAATATTCCGACCTCGAGCGCAACCTGTGCTTCGTATGCTTCCATCAGCGTTTGTTATACACAGGAGGGGCGTACGGTTGGTACAAAGCACTTTAAACACGAGGTGGATTCGGTGATCGCAGATACAAAAATTCTTTCGAAACAGCCGATTCGTCTTTTTTTGGCAGGTGTGTTTGATGCACTTGCAAAGCATCTGGAAATCAAGCAACGCTTTAATGCGAATTTGGATGAAGAATATCCGATTGGTCTGGATTATGCGTGTGTTATGGCAAAGCATTCCTACGAATTGTTGTGTGCAAGAGCAGAAAAATGCATTTTGGATATGAAAGCCGGTAAGATTACCTTCGATGTGGAAAATGTGCTTTTTACAGCGATTGCGGCAACCGGCGTAATCAGCGGCATTGCGCGTGGTTCGAATCAGTGCGCGCTGGCACATAAGTTTTACGAAACGGCAAGAACACTGTTTCCGGAAAGCTCTAAACCGTATCTGCACGGTGAAATGGTCGGTGTTGGATTGCTTTTGCAAAATTATTTTAACGGCGAGGTTGAAAACAACGACTTGCTGCTCAGTTTGATGAATAAACACAATATGCCGAAATGTGTATCGGATGTTGGCGTAGATAAGTCGAAAGAAACGATGGAGAAGTTCTATGATATGATTTGCGGCAGTAGCGCAGTAGATAAAAACAATCCAGAAGAATGTCGCAGATTTAAGGAAAGTCTTACATATTTGTGGTCACTGTAAAGGAGAAGAGTTATGAATTTAATTATTGTTGCCGGAATGCCGTCTGCCGGGAAGACAACGCTTGCGCGCAAGCTGAGCGAGCGGTTCGGTTATCCGGTTTTGGAAAAAGACGAGATGAAGGAAATGCTGTTTGACTACCTTGGCTATGCAGACCGCATTGAAAAGCGCAAGCTGGATTATGCATCCAATGCGATTTTGTTGCAGACAACAGAAAAGCTTCTGAAAAAAGATGTTTCTCTAATTATTGTAAATAACTTCAGAAGTGATGCTGCAGAAACAGTACAAGCAATGATTTCGCGTTGTGGGTGTAAGTGTGTAAATGTGTTTTTGGGCGGCGACGCAGATGTGTTTTATCAAAGATATGTTGAGCGCGACAAGCTAAAGCTTCGCCATCAGGGACATACCTTCATTGACCGTTATCCGCCACAGCCTGGCGATGATGTAAACCGGAGTATGACACGGCAAGATTTCGCAGATATATTTGAAAAGCAAGGCATGGCGGAGTTTAAAATCGAAGGCACAAGAATTGATGTGGATGCAACTTACCCCGAAAAGGTAGATACCGATGCTTTGATTATGCAAATCAAGGAGGCGCTTTTATGAAAAAAACTTTTGAGTTAAATACGGAAATAGCCGTCATAGGTGCAGGTCCTGCCGGTCTTTCCGCTGCTATTACTGCAGCGCACGAGGGTAAGAAGGTGCTGCTTTTAGAGAAAAATGGCTATCTTGGCGGTAATGCAACGCTCGGACTTCCGCTTTTGGGTTTTCTGGATTTGGATGGCAGACGCATTGTCGGCGGTATTGCGCAGGAGTATGTAAACCGCCTTGCTGCGCGTGGACAGTGCTTTGGACACAGAACCTGCCCAAAGCATAATTCGGTTACGAATATTGACCCGGAAGGGTTTAAAATTCTTGCAATAGAAATGTGCCGTGAGGCAGGTGTAGATGTACTTTTACATGTGGAGGCCTGCCGTTTGGAGAAGGAAAACGGAAAAATTACAAAGGTGTATTTCTATGGTAAGGGCAATGAAATCTGCGTAGCGGCAGATTTGTTTTTGGATTGCACGGGTGATGGTGATGTGGCATACCTTGCGGATTGCAGTTTTGAATCCGGGCAACCGGGTACGGGCGTTTTACAACCGCCAACAGTGATGTACACGCTTGAAAATGTCGACACAGCAAAGCTGTTTGACTACATAGAAGCGCATCCGGACGAAATGACCTACAGCGCAACGATAGACCACCGTCCGGGCTATGATGCGGATTATTTCCGCGCAAGCGACAATCATGTTTTTGTCGGCTTAAGCAAGATTTTTGCGCGGCTGCGCGAGGCGGGCAAATGCCCTGTAGAGCGCAATACGCTCATTTATATCAAGAGTGTAAATCCGGGCGAGGTTTATGTCAACAGCACACGCCTTTTAAACACCGATGCAACGGATATTTTTGATTTGACGAAGGCGGAGCTTGACGGTCAAATGCAGGCAGCGGCGCTCACAAAAGTGCTTCAGGAAAATGTACCGGGCTTTGAAAATTGCTTTATTTCCTCGATTGCGCCGTCGCTCGGTGTGCGCGAAACAAGGCGCTTTAAGGGCTTGACTTGCCTGACCGGTGATATGCTTTTGGATGGTGTAATCGGCGATGACACGATTGCGCTCGGTGCGTACAAAATCGATATTCATTCCGGCACAGACAGAAATACGGTGTTTAAAACCGTAAAAGAGCCGTTCGGCATTCCGTACGGCATTATGGTGAGTGCAGAGGTTTCTAATCTGATGTTTGCAGGTCGCTGTGCATCGATGGATGCGGCGGCACTTGCTGCTGTGCGCGTGATGCCGCAGTGTATGAGTATGGGACAGGCTGCAGGTCTCGCAGCATCTATGGCATTGGATGCAGAAATTACACCTGCGCAGGTGGATGTTGCTTGCCTTCGTGAAAAGCTGCTTGCACAAAAAGCAGTTTTAACGATGGAACAGGTGAAGAACCTGCCAATCAATGAATAAGGGGAGAGAACGATGCAAAATTGTATAGATGCAATTAACGTATATAAGATTATTGTCATTGTACGCGGTGTTGCAAAAGAAAAGCTGATTCCGCTTGTGCATGCAATGTATAACGGTGGCATACGCCTTGTGGAATGCACATATGATGCTAGCGGTAAAATCATCGATGAAGAAATCGCAGCAAATATTAAAATGCTTGCAAAAGAATTTGAAGGTAAGATGTACATAGGCGCAGGCACGGTTGTTACGCCAAAGCAGGTGGCGCTTACAAAGAAAGCCGGCGGACAGTTTATTATCTCGCCGGACACGGACACAGAGGTTATTTCGGCAACAAAGCAAGCAGGGCTTGTATCCATCCCGGGCGCGATTACGCCGACCGAGGTGAAAATGGCGCACAAAGCCGGCGCAGATTATGTCAAACTGTTTCCAATTGATTTGTACGGCCCGCGATATATTAAAATTCTTAAAGCACCGCTTTCGAATGTGCGCGTGCTTGCCGTCAACGGTATCACGGCCGAGAATATGAAAGAATACTTGGATGCAGGTGCCTGCGGCGTAGGCATCGGCTCGGGCGTTGTGAATAAGAAATTGATTGAAGAAAATGATTTTGCAGGGATTACGGAACTTGCCAAAGCCTATACAAAACAGTTATAAACGAAACCGCATGCTATTTTCGAAGCATGCGGTATTTTATTGGCGAAATGCCGGTATCTTTTTTAAATACGGTTGAAAAATAGTTGCTGTCGCCAAAACCGCATTGGTACGCGATTTCGGAAATCGGCGCACTGCTGTTTCGTAAAAGCTGCGTCGCTTTTTGTACGCGCAGATGTGTTAAATATTCATTGAAGCCAAAGCCGGTGTAGGTTTTAAATGTTCTCGACATATAAGAATGGCTTAAATGATACTTTTCTGCAACTTGTGTGAGTTTAAGCTCGTTTTGTAAGTTTTCTTCGATATATTTTGTGGCAGATTCAATCAGCTGCTCTGTCGCAGTTTTCGGCTTTTCTCTTTTTGGGACATCTGACTGCAAAAGCTGAACCAGCATCACCAAAAACTCGGTCGTGTAGGCTTGAACCAGCGCTTCTGCAAACGGTGGTTCAGTGCTTTGCGCATCGTCGAGCTTTTGCAATATATGTTCAAATTCTGTGCGCTGCTCGCTTGTTAGCGTGAAATGACGCACTGTAAAACATTCATCTAAAAATGCTTTCAAACTTTCGTGAATAAGACAGTCGCTAAACTCAACCAGGTAGCGCACGTGCTGTCTTGTGGAGAGTGAGGTCGTATGATGCAGCGTTGATTTTGGAATTAAAATAACATCACCCGTATGCACTGTGTAAATCTGTCCGTCAATAAAATAACGACGCTCACCTTCGAGTAGGTAATACAGCTCATTCCAGGTGTGCATATGACCGCCGGGCATATTGAAGGTGCCCTTGGCTATGTTTTTTTCAATTCGAAAATGCTGCGCACGGTCAGTATCTTTGTGTAGCATCTCAATCACCTCTTTTTTTATTATAGCAGCACAGCGCAAGGAAATCAAGAATTTAAAGATTTGCAGTTAATTTCTCGTAAAATTATAAATAATTGTCCTCCTGCATATAAACCTCAGCTTCAGAGAAATAAAAGGATGAGTAATCATCCTTTTATTTTATGTATTTCTTCAATTTGTTTGCTACGATATGTGCTAAAAGCAGCTTTGCGGCATCCGGCAGAATGAAGGGGAGAACGCATATGCTGACGATACTCAACAATGTATAAAGGGTAAAGGAATCGGCATAAAGGAGCAGATACCAAACCGTGCCGAGTATATAACATAAAAGCTGTCCGAGAAACAAGGCGATTGTGTTTGAATGCTTTAAAGTTTTTTTGCTAAGGCTGAACAGCCATGCAAGAAGCGGGAGAAATAGAAACCCGAGTATGTAGCCGCCGGTGCTGCCGAACAGTATACCGATTCCGCCTGTAAAGCCGGAAAAAACGGGCAGACCGATAGCACCGAGTATAATATAGAGTAAAATGCTGATAAACGCGCGTTTTCCGCCAAGCAGTATAACGGCAAATGCAATGCCGAAGGTTTGCAGTGTGAATGGAATGACGAAAGGAATTTTTATCCATGCACTGAGTATAATCAGCACCGTACTAAAGGAAATATAGGTTAAATCGCGAACACGGGTGCGGCGCATATTTGAATTATTCATAAAGTTCTCACCATACCGATTTGTTTTGTTTCTTCAGGAAAAATGATTTTGCTGTACTGCAAATCAGTTTACCATAAAAGCACGAGTTTGAAAAGTGCGGATTTAAAAAAGTTTGGCAATCCATGCGTGCGGTCAAGTCAATTGCAAAGAAATATGCAAAAAGCAGCAACTCCGGGCATAAGCATTTAGTATATGTATTTTTGGAGGTTGTGGCATGTTATTTGAACTGCTTAGTTTCATCGGGAGTTGGCTTAGGCACTTTTTGTTTGCCGGCTATATGTCAGGTGGGAGCGCTTTTCCGAAGCCGCTTTCGCCTGCGGAGGAAAAGGCGCTTGTTGCACAGATGAAGTCGGATCGTAGCCATGT
>JAZQCN010000114.1:0-7697 GCA_045546315.1 Clostridia bacterium
TATCAGGACAATGCAGCCGTGGTTGAGGGCGTAAAATACTATGGCGTGACCGGTACAAACTGGGATATGGTTACGCGGGATATTGTCGTAACCGGGAACAGCTATGTAAGCAATTTGCGCCAGCACCCGAGACTGTATATCAATGACAAGCAGGCGCTTTTAGATAAAATTGCAACAGAACCGCAGGTGAAAAAGTGGTATGACGTCTGCAAGTCGAATGCGGATAAGTTCTATGAGCAGCCTCTGTTGGTTTACGGATACGAAGGGAGCAGAAATGCGTCCGGCGTACTCCACGAAGTTGCCGACCGACTGATGGCATGGGGTATTGCATACATGGTGGAAGGCGACGAAAAGTACGTTTTACGCGGTCTTGAGGAAATCCGCAATGCGGGCAATTTCCCGGACTGGTCGAACTCTGCGCCGATTCTGCCGGCGGGCATTATGATCGGTTTTGCGTGCTTCTATGACTGGTGCTACGATTCGGCGACATTTACGCCGGAAGTGAAGGCAGAAATCGTACAGATTGTCAAAGATAAGGCGCTCTGGCAGTTTGTGCGCTCGTATGACGGTGTCATCAGCGTCGAAATTGCAAACGGTGTGACCAACAGAACCACCGTTGCCAATACGGCAAGTGCCGCAATGGCGATTGCAATGGCAGACGAAGAGCCGCAGCTTGCACAGAAGCTGATGGATGGCGCGGTAAAGAGTGTCAAGCAAGCCGTGCTTGCCTACAGCCCGGACGGCGCATTTGCCGAGGGTACATCGTATTGGAACTATGCAAATACACATATGTATGACTTCCTCATTGAAATGCAGGGCGCAGTGGTGGATACATATGTGCTGCCGGAGGATATACAGTGGTATTATGAAAGCGATCAGCTTTTGAATACGCCGAAGTACTGGGCATATATGCACGGACCTGCCGGCAACTTTGACTATGGTGATTCTTCGCCGGGCTTTTCCAAGGCGGAGCAGATTTTCTGGATTTCGCAGACGCGCAACCAACCGTTCTACAGCTGGTATCTGATGCGCACGATGCAGCGCAATAAAGCTGACTTTACAACAGAGCAGGCCGTCTTCTACTTCGACCCGGGCTTTGCATATTACAACGACGGTACAATGCCGCTCGATAAAACCTTTAATGCGTCCGACCTGGCGCAGGTAGCAAGTATGCGCTCGTCCTGGACAGCGGGAAATGCGCTTTATGCGGCAATTCAGGGTGGCGATAACAAAACGGGACATATGGCAAAGTCGCTTGGTACGTTTGTGCTTGATGCAAACGGCAAGCGCTTTGTAAAACAAATCGGTCACGTGGACTACTCAGCGCTGTATGATGCGGATTTGTATTATATGGAGCGCGCGGAGGGCAACAATACGATTCTTGCCAACCCGGGCGAGGATATTGATCAGATTCCGAGCGCTGTTGCGCGCTTTGTTGCGCACGGTGAGGCAGAAAATGAAGCGTTTACCGTCCTGGATATGACGGAGACCAACGATGCATTTACCGATGCAAAACGTGGTATGTTTATGACCAGAGGCCGAAATTCAATTATTCTGCAGGATGAAATTCAAACCAATACACCGTCTGAAATCTGGTGGTTTGCACATACAGATGCAGAGCTTACCCTCATCGATGGCGGCAAGGGTGCAATTATGGACGTTTCCGGAGAAAAGTTGGTTGCACGCATTACAAGCGGACCTGCCGATGCGGTATTTACCGTGATGGATGCGAAACCGCTGCCGACTTCTCCGATTGCACCGGATGAAGTTTATGTGGATAGCAAAAAGCTTGCAATCCATATGCAGAATGTATCGGATATCACATTAGCAGTGGAATTTGTGCCGCTGCGCAAGGGCGAAGGCATTCCGACAAGCTTTACAGCCGTAAAGCCGATTGCGGATTGGTCCGTTTCGGACAACACAATCCCGGCAAAGCGACAGGCAGGCGATGCACTTGTGATGCTTTCGGGCAGCCCGAGTGTGCTTGCATTCGAAGAAAAATTTGCTTGGGATGCAAAGGATGCTTCCGTAACGCCGTACGAGGAAGGCGGCGTGCTGTATGTGCCGGCAGAGCGTGCGGCAGAGCTGATCTATGCAAAAACTGCACTTACGGAAAACAGCATCAGCATTACGAGAAATGCCGTAACCACAACCATTACGGAAGGCGTTGTTACCAAAAACGGCGTGTTGTATGTGCCGGCAACTGCGCTTGCAGAGGCGCTCGGTATGCACTTGCGCACAGAGGAAAACGGTCTTTATGTATTTGCCGATAAGCTTCCGGTATATACCGAGGCAGCAAAGCAGGCGATATATAATGAATTAAACACCAATGTGTTTGTCAACGGCAGACACTTTGAAGCATTCAGCACAGAAAAGACGGTATACTACATTCCGTTTGACGGGGGGATGCCACCGGTTCGTGTATCGAGTGGCGAAAAGGTAACGAAAACAGCGCAGCAGGCAAGCTTTGTTTTAAACGGCACAACCTATACCTTCCACCGCGTGGATGTCAACGATGTAGTTTCGAAATATAACACAGTGCTGGGCAAAATCGTTTCGTCGGACAAACCGATGGGTACAAGCTATATCCCTGCGCAGATGACGGATGGCAATATGAGCACCAGTGCTGCCGTAAAGAGCACCAATGAACAAAATGTGACCTTCACTTTTGAGCTGGATAATCCGCATCGTATGAAAGAATTTATTTTGACAGATATGCGTGAGGCTGCAGGCTCGGTTATGGAACGCGTGGTCTACAGTGTCCGCTTAGAGGATGGTACATGGGTTGAAGCCGGCAGCGTTGATAATCTGGACGCGGCAGAGACCAAAAGTAAGCGCAGAACGAATAAAACAACGTGCAGCATTGATGCACCGGTCACAGCCGTGCGCTTCTATATGGAAAACACCGATGATTATATCAACAGAATCCATGTCTATGAATTCGAAGCCATCGGCGTGGAAATCGTAGAGGCTGTATTTACGCCGGCAACAAAAACGACCTACGAGCTGCAGGGTGATGTATATGCCTTTAATACAGAAATTACGGCAGCGCCGGAGAGCGGTTACCTTGTTTGCGTGCTCTACGACGGCACAAAGCAGGTCGGTATGAAGCTTATCCCGATTACCGGGCAGGAAGAAGTAAGCTTTACAATGGGTAAAGTTAACTTCGATTCCGTTAAAGTTATGCTGATTGAATCGTTTATCAATATGCGTATACTTGCAGAACCTGAAATATTGTAATAAAAAAGGACGGAACTTCCGTCCTTTTTTTGTTGCAGTTTCTTCGCTGATTCTAATTGTAAAAAGGCTAATTTTGTGTAATACTTCGTTGCAGGCGCAAGCCCGTACACGAGTACTGTGCTCGCACCTGCGCCTCGTCTTACAGCAAAATTATCTCTTTTTATGCTGGCTGGAGTTTTGATTTCTTCGCTGTTTAAAATCAACACCGCAGGGACCGGCCTCCCGGACGGTCCGCTTGTGCGGCATTTGCGGGCGATTCGTGAATCGCCCCTACAACATCCAAAACCCCACTTTTTATGCTGATTGTAGCACAAATTAAAGGGAGGTGGCACGGCAACGCCGTGACGGAGGGATTCTCATTTTCGCTGTTTAAAACCAACACCGTAGGGACCGGTCTCGCCGCGGCTCGGTCACGCCGCGGCTCTGACAATCCACCGGATTGTCATTCACTACCGCGCCGACCGCTTCGCTACCTCCCGGACGGTCCGCTTGTGCAAAATTGGCGGGCGATTTGTAAATCGCCCGTTTACGCAAATATTTTTTGTAAAAAATGTAAAAAACCACTGCATTTTTGTTGACACGAATTGTGTATTTTGGTATACTGGTTATATATGTAATCGTTTTGCAACAATATAGAAACTATATTGCAAAAAACGCAAAAAAGAGTACAAAAAGGAGAGATAATGATGAAAAAACTGTTATGCCTGATTTTGTGCATATGCCTTGCCTGTCCGTTTGGACTTACATATGCCGCGGCAGCCGATGCAGAGACGGTGCTCTTTGCAAGCGATTTTGAAACCGGCACAACCGTCGGCGCCGATGTGCCGACCAAGAGCGACACGGTGAATATGTGGACGAGCCGCGTTGAGTCGACCACCTCGAAAATTAAGATTTATGAGGATGCCGTGCAGGGTAAGGTGGCGCAGTATTCCAATACATCGACCTCTAACGGCGGTCCGCGCCTGCAAAAGTCCCTGTACTTAGACGATAGCGTGACGAATATGACCGTGAATTATAAGTTTAAAACGGAGAATGCCTCGCTTTCCTTCCACCTTGTCTTTGCAGACAGCTCCTCGCAGGGCTTTTTAAGCGCGAAGAGCAGCGACTGGAGTACGGCAAAAATCGTGTTAAATTTTGAAACCGATACCTACGCAAGCTATGTAAACGGGACGCTGCAGCAGAGCGGCGCGATTAAGTTTACCGACATTTCCGCGCTGTCTCTGCGTTTTTCAACCTCGATAATCAACGGAAGATATGCATATCTTGACGATGTTTCCGTTACGACGACAAGCACCGTGGATTTGGATGCCTGCAACAGTATTTCCGTCGGCCTGCGTACGCCGGAGGAAATTATGGCACCGTTTGCCGCATATCCGCACGCACCGGCAATTGCTACGCCGGAGGGCAAGTATGAGCTGTTTAACTACGACTGCTCGCTCAATGCCAACAACGGCGTGTCCGGCGGTACAGACGCACTGTGGACGGGCAGAGAAGGTGTAGAGCCGGATATTTTAAATGCGGATGATACCAATAACGGCAAGCTGATTCGTATGACAAACGACACCCGCGCAACGAAGAAGGCGTATCTTTCCAAAAAGCTCGCTGTCGGCACGGCCGTAAAGGAAATTACAAGCGAGCACTACAGCGTGCTTTCAGACAGTGCAGTGTATTTCCAGCTGCGCGATAAGGACGGCAATGTTTTGGCAACAACGGAAAGCTATCCGGTTTCGGAAAAGACCACCGGCGCGACAGCCGACAGCTGGAACAAGGTAAAAGCAGTTTTTGATATTGAAAACTCTCTCTTTGATGTATATGTAAATGACACGGCGGTGGGAGAAAATATTGCCTTTACGGCGGCACTGCCGGCAGGTACCTATGAGGCGTATGTTTATGTTTACGGCAAACTCGCCGGTGCAGACACTATCTTGTTTGACAACTTTGTCATGTATCAGGATGCTGCCCCGGTGTTCGATACCGTAAAATACTACGGCACGACCGGCACAACATGGTCTTTGGTTGCTACGGATGTGGTTTTAACAGAGGACAGCTTTGTCAACAACCTGCGCCAGCACCCGAGAATTATGGTGACCAGCCGTCAGGATTTATTGAATAAAATTGCAGCTGACCCGAGAACGGCGCATTGGTATAAAAGCGTAAAGGCATCGGCAGATGCTACGCTTACACAAGCACCGTATGCTTACAATTACGGCAACGGCAGAAATATCTTAAGTGTTGCGCGCGGTATAGGCACACGCCTTTGGAATTTGTCGATGGCTTACCTTGTGGAGCAGGATGATGCCTATGTTCTGCGTGCGATTGAAGAAATGCGCAACGCAGCTACTTTCCCGGACTGGTCGAATAATGCACCGATTATCCCGTCGGAAATTATGCTCGGTTTTGCAGGTTTTTACGACTGGTGTTATAACAGCCCGGTAATGACCGACGAAGTGAAAGCGGAAATGGTGCAGATTATAAAGGATCAGGCACTCTGGCAGTTTGTACGCTCATATGACGGCGTCATCAGTGTTGAAATTGCAAAGGGTACTTCTAACAGAACCACAGTTGCTAACTCTGCGGCAGGCTTGTTTGCCATTGCGGTTGCAGACGAGTATCCGCAGCTTTCGCAGTTCCTTTTGGATAACGCTTTAGAATGTATGAAAAAACCGATTAATGTGTACGGCACAGACGGTGCGTACCCGGAGGGTGCGTCCTACTGGTCTTATCCGATGCGTACAATCACGCCGTTTTTAAGTGCGGTGCAGACTGCGCCGGTTGACGGCTATGCCCTGCCGGAGAATGCACAGTGGTACTTTGACAATGTGGCGCTGAAGAATACCAACGATTACTGGGCGTATGTTTCCGGCGCAAATGCAAACTTTGACTTCGGCGACGCTTCGCCGGGGCTGAGTGCAACCTCTGCAATCTACTGGCACGCACAGCGCACGAACAATCCGTTCCACGGCTGGTATGCAGACCATATTTTAGCGAAAACAAATTCCAACCCGGGCGAACCGTTCTTTGCGATTCCGTGGATTGACCCGAGCTTTGAAACCTACAACGACGGCACAATGCCGCTTGATAAAACCTTTAACGCATCCGATAAAGCGCAGATTGCGTCGATGCGTTCCTCATGGTCGGCTGACGATGCGCTTTATGCGGCAATGCAGGGCGGCTACAACGGCACGGGGCATATGTTTAAGTCGCTCGGTACTTTCGTAATTGATGCCAACGGTGAGCGCTTTGTGCGCACCATCGGCAGAAGTAACTATTCGGCGCTCTACCCAGCGTATATGTATTATAACGAGCGCGCAGAGGGACAAAATACCATCATCATCAATCCGGGCGAGGGCTTTGACCAGAAAACTACGGCGTACGGTCGCTTTACCCGTCACGCGGAAAATGAAAATGAAGCCTTCACCGTGCTCGATATGACAGAGACCAACGATGACTTTACGAGCGCAACGCGCGGTATGTATATGACACCGGGCAGACGAAGCGTTGTCATTCAGGATGAGGCTGTGATGGATTATCCGTCCGAGGTTTGGTGGTTTGCGCATACCGATGCCGAGATGGTCATTGCCGAGGACGGCAAGAGCGCAATGCTGTATTTAAACGGCGAGCGTATGTATGTGTGTATCTCCAGCGGCCCTGCCGATGCGGTATTTACCGCGATGGAGGCGCGTCCGCTTCCGACCTCTCCGGTTGCGCCGGATGAAAACTACAGAAGCTTCGGCAAGCTCGCAATTCACGCCAAGGATGTTTCCGAGATGACGCTGACGGTGGAATTTATTCCGCTGAAAGCGGGCGAGGCAGCACCTTCTACCGTTACGCCTGTAAAGCCGATTGCTGAGTGGGCGTTGTCGGCGGATAAAATTTCGACAAACCGACAGGCAGGCTACAGCCTTGTGTTTATGAACGGCAGCCCGAATGCGCTGAAGTTAGAAGAAAAGGTGCTTATCAACGAAGGGGATACCTCCGTTGCTCCGTTTAAGGAAAACGGCGTATACTATGTACCGGCAAAATTTGCGATAGACGGCTTTTTTGCAACCGGCAGCTTAAGCGAAGCGAAGGTTTCGGTAACACGCGATTATGTGACTACGAATATTACGGAAAACATTATTAAAAAGAACAATACAATCTTTGTGCCGGCAGCTGCAATGGCAGAGGCGCTCGGCGTGAAGCTGTATACGGATGACTCCGGTCTCATTGCACTGATTGATGCACCGATTGAATATTCCGAAGAGACAAAGGCAGCACTGCGAAAGCAGCTCGGTACGCGCGTTTTGGTTGCAAACAAAGACTTTATCGGCTTTGATATTGATAAGACGAATTACGAGCTGCGCTATGAGGAGCGTGTGCCGGTTGTAAAGCTTAAGGACGGTACGCCGGTTACGAAAAACGGCAACACCTCGACCTTTGTAATCGACGGCACAACCTACACGATTACCTTTGTTAAG
>JAZQCN010000115.1:0-2951 GCA_045546315.1 Clostridia bacterium
AAGTATTACACAAAATTAGCCTTTTTACACCCGGAATCAGCGAAGAAACTACCCCTATGCAAGTTGATAGTAGTGGGGGTAATTTTTATGCTAAAATAGGTATATCAAATTAAGTACGAGGTGAATATGATGCGAGAAATCGGATACATAAAGGTGCACAGAAAGCTTGTGAAATGGCGATGGTATACAAATCAGGTGATGAAGTCGGTGTTTTTGCATTTGCTGCTCACGGCGAACTTTACAAAGAACTATTATAACGGCATAGAAATACGGCCGGGACAGACGGTGACGGGCAGGCGCGCACTTGCCGAGGCAACAGGGCTGACAGAGAGCCAGGTGCGAACGGCAATCGCCAAGCTGAAGGAGACGGGTGAAATCACGGTGAAAAGCATGGGTAATTTCTCGGTGGTCACGGTGGTGCATTGGGCGAAATACCAGGCAGAAACGCCGGTTGAGTCGTTGGCTGCGGATGCGGGCGAAGCCGTGGAAAATTGCCCACCGGAATCGCCGGGTCATCGCCAGGATATCGCCACTGAATCGCCACACTATAAGAAAGAAGAGAAAGTAAATAAAGTAAAAGAAGGATATACGCCCGCGCACACACGCGAAAGGAAAGGCTACACGCCGAAGCCAAAGCTTTCGGTGTTTGACAGCGGCGATTATGACTATGATGCCATAAGAAAAAAAGCACGAGAGCGCATACGCAACCTCGCTAAGCAGTATTCTTTAAAAGACACTGCCTGACGCGGCGTGTGTAAATACAGCATAAATAAAAAAGCCCCCTTAAGAGAATAACACGCTTAAGGGAGGCAGGTTTTTAAATATCCGTATACTTAGCAAGGATGCGTACACTGTCGGCAACAGCCTTACCGCACAGCTCTACACCCGCTTCGGAAAGGTGAAGTCTGTCCTCACAGATATACTTGTCGAGGTCATCGGAAACGAGCGCATTTAAGTCGTTAATGATTACGCCCTCCTCGCGCAAAATCGGCACAATATGTGCATTGTAGCGCGCAATCACCTCGGCGCTTTGATTCGGATGCGCCGGATGCGGCGGCGTTGTGGTGGCGAAAATGATGTGCGGCGTAAGCTTCTTCAGCTCGCGCAGAATTTTAAGCATATCGCGCAAATAATCCTCGACGCTTGTAAAGCAGCCGTCCTCTTCATAGCGAACGCAGGTGTCCCAGAGGCCATTGTTCCAGTGAATCACATCCGGCACCTCGCCCCAGCTATCGAGCCAGCCTCTTAAATGGCAGAGCGTATATTTTGCAAAGCGACAGTTGTCCTCCGGGCTCCAGACCTCAAATTCGCCCTCCAGTTCCTTGGCAACCGCTTCTCTGTAGCCGAGGCGGATAGAGTCGCCCAAAAGCAGTAATTTTAACATAAAAAGCACCCTTTCCGTTTTTTCTAAATTATACCACCGCAGTGCGTGCGCCGTCAAGCGATGATTCGCATAAAATTCAGAACAAACTTTGCAAATTTTTTAACAAAAACACTTGTATTTTTCTGTATTCGTGGTATAATCTATATTTGGTGGGTGAAATTTTTATGCACCCACATAAAGTAGAGTAAGGAGTGAACGAAATGCCATTAGTATCCACAAAGGAAATGTTTAAAAAGGCATACGAGGGCGGCTATGCAATCGGCGCCTTCAACGTAAACAACATGGAAATCATCCAGGGTATCACCGAGGCTGCAAAGGAAGTTAACGCACCGTTAATTCTCCAGGTTAGCGCAGGCGCAAGAAAGTATGCAAACCATACTTACCTTGTAAAGCTGGTTGAAGCTGCTATCGAGGAGACAGGTCTCCCGATCGCACTGCACTTAGACCACGGCGATTCCTTTGAGCTTTGTAAGTCCTGTATCGACGGCGGTTTTACCTCCGTTATGATTGACGGCTCTCACCTGCCGTATGAAGAAAATGTTGAGCTGACCAAGAAGGTCGTTGAATACGCACACGCAAGAGGCGTTGTAGTAGAGGGCGAGCTCGGCAGACTTGCCGGCATCGAGGATGCAGTGAATGTATCCGCAGAGGACGCTTCCTACACAAGACCGGAAGAGGTTGTTGACTTTGTTACACGCACAGGCGTTGACTCTCTCGCAATCGCTATCGGCACAAGCCACGGTGCATACAAGTTCAAGCCGGGTCAGAAGCCGCAGCTCCGCTTCGACATCCTCGAAGAGGTTACAAAGCAGCTCCCGGGCTTCCCGATTGTTCTGCACGGTGCATCCTCCGTTATTCCGGAGTATGTAGAAATGATTAACGCAAACGGCGGCGATATGCCGGATGCTATCGGCATTCCGGAGGATATGCTGCGTGAGGCTGCAAAGAGCGCTGTATGTAAGATTAACATCGACTCCGACCTCCGCTTGGCTATGACCGGTTCTATCCGTAAGTACTTTAACGAAAACCCGAGCCACTTCGACCCGCGTCAGTACTTAAAGCCGGCAAGAGAAGCGATTAAGGATCTCGTTAAGAAAAAGATTGTTAATGTACTTGGTTGCGACAACAAAGCGTAAGAGTATATTTAAAAAGGATGTGAGAAATCACATCCTTTTTTTGTTTCTTCGTTGGTTGCAATTGTAAAAAGGTAAAATCGGCGCATTATGTCGTTAAAATGCGCGCGCATATCGTAGGGCGCGCGCCTGTGTGCCGCGCTGCGAACATGGCACAAAGCAAGCGGAACGACACACAGGTCGTTCCCTACAACATCCGATTTTCCTCTTTTTATGCTGATTGTGGATTTAGGTTTCTTCGCTGGTTGTAGTGTTAAAAAGGCTAATTTCGTGTAATCCTTCGTTGCAGGCGCAAGCCCGTACACGAGTACTGTGCTTGCACCTGCGCCTCGGCCTACAGCAAAATTATCTCTTTTTATGCTGATTATGGATTTAGGTTTCTTCGCTGATTGTAGTGGTAAAAAGGCTAATTTCGTGTAATCCTTCGTTGCAGG
>JAZQCN010000116.1:0-2246 GCA_045546315.1 Clostridia bacterium
GTTGCTTTTTTAATTTCAAACTTAATCGTCTTTGCCGCAGTTTCCGTACCGTCAGACCACTTGTAGTTTGCGCTGTCCTTTAAGTTAAGTACAACATCATACTGACCGACGGTAATTCCTCCGTTGTTTGTTGTAACGGTATAGTCTGCCGTTTCAGAAATATCTGCCTTAAGTGTGCTTCCTGTATAAACCTTTGATGCAGCTGTGGGAACTGCAACGGCAGCTTTATTTACAGTTACCTTAACCAAATCGGTATCAACTGATGTGCTTTCTCCGTTGTCATTTCTTGTAACGGTGATTTTGCAGTAGTAGTAATAATCTCCTGCGTTAAGACCGTTTTCAATAGCAAGGTCTTTTTCTGTACCTACAGCCGCTGCGCCGTCTTTGGAGTCGGTTGTGTTTTTATACCACTGATATGTTACTGTATATTCATTTTCATCAGCGTTTGTTACAACGCTCAACTTTTTATCTGCACCAATATTTGCGTAGGTTAAGGCGTTTGTGTCCTCAAATCCTTGCGGCTGTAATATAATCGTGGGAGCGTATGCCGGGATTTTATTCCATACTGCGAAAAGTGTAATGCTTTCGCCTGCATTTGTAAGGTCGCTTACAGACTGCTTGTCATTATATACTTTTGTACCTGCCGCAGTTGTCGCCCAGCCCTCAAAGGTATAACCCGTTTTCGTGAAGATGTTTTCTGAAAGCGCTGTTGCTTCTCCGAGCGTGATTGTCTGATTTACCATTGTGCCGCTGCCGCCGTTTGCGTTGAAGATTACCGTATATTCGGGGTTTTTAAGGCTGACGGTTGTATCTTTCGTGATAGACTTTTCATAGATGTCGGTCTGTTTCTGATATACAAATACCCAAAGGTTATTGCTTCCTGCATGGTCGTCGGGTACGGTGATGGTTGCTCTGCCGTTTGTATCGGGAGTAAATTCGATTATATAACCGCCGAACTGGCAAACAAAATCTGTTTTGCTCCTATCAGCTTCATCAAGGGTGATTACAAAGCTGTTCACCGTTACATCGCTAATGGTAAATGATTGTATTTTTTCTCGTTCAAGCCTTTTAACCGTGTAATTTGTATAAGCTGTTACGCCGCCCACTGTGATTTGCGCTTTGTATGTACCGCCTACATTCTCAAAAGGTGTGGTTGTAGCAGAGCTTTCGTCAATATTGGGATATTGTGAATATTTATAATAAACAATATCGGGAAGCTCGGATATTCCGCCGATTGATGTTGCAGAAAGAGTTGCTGCCGCATTTTTGCCGTCATTCACTTCGATGTGAAGCGGCTTAATAATAGCTAATTCCTTATTTGCTGTCGAGGTACATTCTCCCTCGCCGTTACAAGTTGCAACAATAATATCGGTTTGGTCTGCCTTAATCGAATAGCTCCACTGGCAAACGTGAGCAGGTTTTTCCACTAACTGCAGTTCGCCGCTGCCGTCAGGCTGAACGGTGTATCCATCATCCCATGCGGTGAAATAGCTGTCATAATCTGCATTTTCGCCCATCTTCTCAGTCCAGCCGCTGGTGAAGGTGCCGGGAGTTTCCATCAATACGCTGATGGCATTTCCCTGCGTATAGGTCAGCGCACCGCCGAGGGTGATGCTGCCGCCGTCAAGATAAACGCCCGCAGTGGCGCCGGTGATAGTGGGTGCACCGCTGAGTTCGAGGGAGCCTGCGCCATGGTAGTAATTGTAGATGCCGTAGTTGTTACCGTCGGTGCCGGTAGACTTGACGGTGCCGCCGCTTACGGTAAGGGTGCCGCTGTTGTAGATGCCTAAGAAGCTGCCGCTGACGTTGGCGGTGCCGCTGACGTTGGTGGTGGTGCCGACGTCGGAGGCACCGTCGCTGTGGTTGTAGATGCCGAAACCGTTACTGCCGGTGGCGGTGACAGTGCCGCCGCTGACGGTGACGGTGCCGTTGGAGCGGTTGTAGATGCCGTAACCGTTACTGCGGGTGGCGGTGACAGTGCCGCCGGTAACATTGACAGTGCCGACCCCGTTATGAATGCCGTAGGTATTGCCGCTGACAGTGCCTCCGTAGACAGTGAGGATACCGTAGTTTTCGATACCTCTTTCGCCGGTGCTGGCGACGCTGCCGCCGTAGACGGTGAGGGTGCCGTAGTTCGTGATGCCCCAGGTGGGGCCTTCAACTGTGCCGCCGTAGACGGTGAGGGCGCCTTCGTTCATGACGCAGTTGTCAAAATCGTTGATGACGCTGCCGTTGTTTTTGCCGCT
>JAZQCN010000117.1:0-12372 GCA_045546315.1 Clostridia bacterium
GCGTGAAACATTCTTTCAATGCCCAGTACATAAATCCAGTTGTGTCCCCATTTTTCACCGTCCGTGCATACAAAATCGCCTTCTAAATGCGTGTGTAGGGTGTAGCGCAGCATCCCGAGCGCCTGTGAAAGCACCTGCTCTTTGGTAATGGGGACGTCTGACCAGTCTACGCTGTCTAAGGTAGCGAGAACAGCAAAGGCAGAGAATGCCTTTTGATGTGTGTGTACGCCCCAGTGCCCGTGCTCGCCTGCGCCGTAGCAGATGTAGGCTTCGTTTTCGGGACATATGTAGAGATGTTTCTGCGAGAAAATCACCCAGTTTTTTAAAAGTTCTGTATAGTCCTTTGTGTTAAAATCTTTCATATCCTCGCCTCCATTTAACTCTATTTTAAAGCACAATAATAACAAAAACAACTTATAAATTCATATAAAAGGTTTACTTTTCAAAACAAAATATGCTAAAATGAAAATTGGAGGGATACTTATGTTTTTTGATGAATGTCCAATGTTTAAGGTTACATATGTATATAAAATCAACCGAAAGGCGTCTTATGATAACAGCGGTCCGCGCTCTATCGGCGCTGTGGCATTCCGGTTGTCGGGGGAAAGCGTATTTCATGTGTCAGGAAAAACATATTATGCAAGCCCGGGCAGCCTTTTATATATTCCGCAGGGTGTTGGTTTTATAAGAGAGTCTACGGCGGAAGAGCTTGTGATTGTACATTTGCAAAGCAGTGAAGCGGGTAGAGCCGAGCTTGAGGTTGTTTATCCGGAGGATGCAGAATTTGCAAAGGAACAAATGCAGATGATTTGCAGAGAATGGAATGAAAAAAAGCAGGGCTATCAGCAGAGGTGCACGGCAATGCTGTATATGCTGCTTGCAAAATTGCAGACGGCGCAATCGGGGTTATCTGCATATAAATATACTTTGATTCAGCAGGGCGTAGATTACATCAATTCGAGTTTTGATGCACCGCAAATCACGGTTGGGATGCTTGCCGAAAAGTGCAACATCAGCCCAGAGTATTTCAGAAGGCTGTATAAAGAAAAATACGGTATCTCGCCGCAGGCGGCAATTGTTGAAAAGCGATTAGAAAAGGCTTGTTATTTGTTGCAGACAGGGGAATTCTCCGTAAGCGAGATTGCGGCGCAGTGCGGTTTTCGGGATGCAAAGTATTTCAGCACGCTGTTTCGCAAAAAAATGCACACAACGCCGCAGGCGTATAAAACAAAATATAACCAATAAAAAACGGATGAGTAAATCATCCGTTTTTTCTGTATTTAATGGGCGAAATCCCCTTTTGCTTTTTGAAAATAATGCTGAAATACGAGGCACTTGAAAAGCCGACCTGTATGGAGATTTCTTCAATGGAAAGGTCTGTCTTTTTCAAAAGCTTCGTTGATTTTTCAATGCGTTTTTGTTTGATGTAGTCGCTGACCGTACAGCCGAAATAGTCGTGAAAGGTTTTATAGAGCACACTTTTTGAAATGTTTATGCTTTTACAAATTTGATTGATGCTTAAGTTTTTTTCGATGTTGGCATCTATAAAGGCGGTTGCTTTTTCGACATTTGCCACCAGCTGCGGATTTAAAAGGTCCTTTAAAAGAATGTGGCTTGCAAGTATGGAGGCGAGATTTACGACACTGCTGATTTTTTCATCGTCAAACGACGGCAGCTTTTCGTAGTAAAGCGCCATATCCTTTTGATTCAGCTTCAGATGTGACAGCTTGTGTGAGACTTTTGAAAAGTCTGACTCCTTTTTCATTTGCCCTAAAATGATATAGGCGGCAATCTGGTCGCCGACAAGCAGCGGTACGGCAACATCAATCAGTCCGGCATGGCACAGGTGCGTTTCCGGTTTTTTGCTTTTTTTGCATTTTTCCAAAAGCGCCCGGTCGGATTTAAGGCAGCAGTGCGCGCCGTTTTTCGTATCCATGACCGCCCTGCAATAATCGTTGTGCGTACGCTCAGGGAGCTCTGCAACGGAAAAATCTGCCTGAATCAATGTGATATTGATGCCGGTTGCATTGTAGAAATCCTGCAGCACACTATTTAATTTTTCAACATCATAATTTAAAATCATAAAATCACCTGCTTTTATTATACCGCATCGAAAAGCTTTGTCAATATATTTCGAAAACACGAAATATATTTAAAAAAACAGGGAAGATTTTATATTTTTTTGTGTATGGGTATATGTTACAATGATTTCAAGCTAAGAGTATTTGCAGACAGGGCGAAAACATTTTTAGAAATGCCTTTCTTAGCCAAGACCATGTAAAATATTATTTTTAGGAGGAAGAGATATGCCGGTTTATGAATCCATTAAAAATGCTGACAACAGAATCGTGATTTCTGCAGCAAACAGAGATTCCGTAACCTTTGGTTGGGACAAGGTTATTGCTGAGCTTACTGCTTTGGCGGTAGGCGGCAAAAAGAAGATTGCTCTCGACGGTTGGTACGGAATTGATTACGCAAAGATTGCGAAAGCTTTAGCAGAAAGCTTAAAAGCAAAGGGAATCGATGCTCTTTTGATTCCTGCAAACGAGCTCTACTTAACAAGAGACGAGATTATTGCTTACAATGCACCGTTTGTTACGGAAGACCCGGGCTTCGGTAAGGTAAACAAGGTTGGCGTTATCGAAGATATTATGAACAAGGATGCCGTTGCAAATGTAAAAGCAAAGCTTGCAGGCGCAGAGGCTGCAATCATCTACGGCGAAGGTGCATCCATTAAGGAATTTGCCGATGTTTTAGATGTAAAGTGCTATATTGATAACACACACCAGAAGGTACAGTGGGATATGTGGGACGGCAAGCTTTTAACTTTCGGTGCAAAGGAGCCGACCACAGGCTACAACTGGAAGGAATACAACTATTCTGACTACTATATGTTAAAGCGCCAGAAGGACTATATGTATGAAGCAATGGACTTCTACATTGAAAACTACTTTGCAGGTGACCTCGTTTTGGTACCGAGAAAGGCATACGATGAAATTATGTCCACACTCGTTAAGTACCCGATTCACGAGGTTAAAATCTTCAGCCCGGGTCCGTGGGGTGCATACAGATACCATGACATGGATTACGGTGTAGAGGGCCTTGCAAACAACGCATGGAATAAGATTGCAGGACCGGAGCTTCGTATTTTGATTGACTTTGGCGGCGAAAGAAGCATTTCGATGCCGATGCTCAACACAATGCAGTACGGTAAGGAATTGGTTGGTGCGCTTATCGACGAAAAATATCCAGGTCTGTTCCCGCTGGATATCTGGCTCGATGACGGCTGGCATCCGACACCGCAACCGGCTGAAAGAATTTCGATGCCGATGCACATTCACCCGAGCAGCAAGTATGTAGAAGATAACTTTGACGAGCCGCTCGGCAGATATGAGACATACTACATCGCAGAAGCTTATGAAGGTGCAAACACCTGGATGGGCTTCCACGACGATGCAGATATCGAAGAGTGGGAGAGACTTTGCGAAGAATCTCAGAACATTAAGCCGATTGAAAACTGGAAAGACTTTATTGCAAACTGGTCGAGCAAAGAAGGCGACCTTTACCTTATTCCGCCGGGTACAATGCACGGTCACGGCGGTAACCAGATGGTACTCGAGATGGATACAAACCCGTCCATCAACGGTACAGAGTACTCCTTCTTTGAGTATGACTTTGCAAGACCGTCGTGGGATGACGAAAAGAAGACCATGACCGGCAAGCCGCTCAAGATGCACTTAGAGCACGGCAGAAACATGGAGAAGACCAGAAGAGCATCCTGGGTAAAGGATCACCTGCTCTCCACACCGTCTGTTGTGAAGTGGACAAAGGACTACTTTATTGACCGTTATAAGTCCACACCGGTTATGCCGTATCACGTTGAAAGAATTCACTTTGAAAAGACCGGTGAATATTCGACAGAAGGCAAGTTTATGCATATGTTTACACTGACTGTAGGTTCTAAGGTTACAGTTCGCTCCAAGGCAAACAGCGACCTTTATGCAGTTTGTGACAAGTTCCAGACATTGGTTATCCCGGCAACCTTCGGTGATTATGAAATCATCAACGAAGAGGGCGGCAGAGTGACCTGCGTAATCCAGAGATGGAAGCAGGGTTAATGCCCAAAACATAAGAATATAAAATTAGATAAGCCACAGCTTTAAAAACATACAGTCGATGTTTTTTCGGCTGTGGCTTTATCATATTGCGGAGGTTTTTTTATGAATATATTGGCAATCGGTGCACATCCGGATGATATCGAAACTTCCTGCGGCGGAACGCTTGCAAAATACGCAAAGATGGGCCACAAGGTGTTTACGGCAACGGCAACAAATGGTAATGTCGGCTCAGCAACATTGTCTATGGATGAAATCGCAAAAATCAGAAAAGAAGAAGCAAGAAAAGCTGCGGCAGTTATCGGTGCAGAATATATCTGCTTAGACTACGATGACGAAATGTTTTTCGAAGACAGAGAAGCAAGACTTGCGTTTATTAACCTTGTAAGATACTGCAAGGCGGATATTATCCTTACACATAATCCGGAAGACTACAACCCCGACCACGAGCTAACCAGTAAAATCATAAACGATATTGCAGTTATGATTCCGGTTGCAAAAATCCAGACGAAGGCGCAGCCTTATGATAAAATCCCGATTATCGCTTACTTTGAGCCGGTCAATGGTTTGGGCTTTGTTCCGACAGAATATGTAGACATTACCGACACAATGGAGCTCAAGATGGAAATGTGCAGAGCGCACAAAAGCCAGGTAAGTTGGATGTCGGACAACTACAAGGAAACTATGGCAGACAAGGATTTCTTTGAAGATTATTATACGATCGCAAGATACAGAGGTATCCAGTGCGGCGTTGAGTATGCCGAGGGCTTCCGTATGGCAAACGATGCGTTCAGAGTTGTTCCGTACAGAGTACTGCCGTAAGATGATGAATACGAGAATTGTAAACCATCCTGTATGGGGGCAGGCGCTTTTTGCAGATAATGGGATTGTTGAAATCGGCATTCCGCTTGCATTCGGCATCCGAATCGGACATTTGTCTTATAAAAATGAGGAAAACCTTTTTTATGAGCAGCCGAACGATTTAAATGAGCTTTGTACGCCGGAGGGCTTTCGGGTGCGCGGCGGACACAGATTGTGGCTTGCGCCCGAGTCGGAAAAGAATTATTATCCGGACAACCAACCGGTGCAGTATGAAATTTTCGGGGATACAGTCCGTCTGCTGCAGGAGGCAGACCCGTGGCTCGGCGTTCGAAAAAGCATAGAGATTACCTTTGCAGGTGACGAAGAAATACGCGTGAAGCACAGTGTAGTCAATACCGAGCTGCTAAAGCGAGAATTTGCGCTTTGGGGTGTAACCTCGGTTGCGCCGTGCGGAAAGGCGCATATTCCGTTAAAAAATCGCGAAGGCGGCTATGATCCGCTACACACGGTTACAATGTGGGATTATACGAGCTTAGGTGATGAACGGGCGCAGTATACGCGTGAAGCGATTACGCTTTCGCACAAGCCGTTTGTACAAAAGTATAAAATCGGCGTAGGACACCCCGACGGTCCGGTTACCTATGAAAACAAAGGCGTTATTTTCGAAAAATCGTATGAAGTTCATACATCCGAAGCTTATCCCGATGGTGGCGTTTCTTTTGAAATCTTTATGTGCCGGCATATGGTGGAGTTAGAATGTCTTTCACCGCTTTTGACGGTCGGCGCAGGGGAAACGGCAGAATTTTGTGAAACTTGGCGATTAAAAAAACAAGGTTAGGAGTAAAGCTATGAAGTTAAGTATTGCAACCGTAGGTTTGGCGCATCCTTTTGAAGTTGGTTATGACGATGCGGAAAACCTTTTAAACCAAACGGCAAAAACATTAGAGGAAGCAGGCGTAATTTGTGAAAATGTCGGCGTAATTATGCACGATTTGGACACAGTAAAGCAAGCGGCAGAGGTTTTAAAAACCAAGGATGTCGACCTTTTGATGATTTGTATCGCAACCTGGAGCGAGGACCATCACCTCTTAGATTTGCTTTCGTATATCGACAAGCCGGTTATCCTTCGTGCATATCCTGCGAGAGAAACCGGCTCGCTTTGCTGTGCGCATCAGATTGGCGCAGTATTTACCGATATCGGCAAAACCTATGAGTTTGTCTACGGCGATGCAGACAGCCGTGAAAGCGCAGAGGAAACAAAGAAAATTGCGACGGCGTATTCTTTAAAAACCGTTATGAGCAGAACGAGAGTTGGCGCAATCGGCGGCAGAGTAAAGGGTATGACCGAGATTGCTTACGATGAATTTGCTATTAAGCAAAAGCTCGGCGCAAGAGTTGTAAATATTGACGAAAAAGAAATGACGGAAAAGGTAAATGCTATGTCGGATGCCGAGGCTGAAAAGCTTTTAGAAGAAAAGAAGGCTATTCTAGCACCGTGCAAAATTTCATCTTCGAAGGCATCTATGCTGGAGTCTATCAAGTACTACAGCGCAATGAAGGCACTTGCAGAGGAATACGATTTAGAGGCACTGTCTGTTAAGTGCTACACGACCTATATGGGTAAAATCTGCTTAGGCTATTCGCTGCTTTCGGAGGAGGGCATCGTTGGCTCGTGCGAAGGTGATGTAACGAATGCGCTGACAATGAAGCTGATGTACGAGCTTTCGGGCAAGCCGATTAACAACACAGACCTTTTGTATCTTGACGAAAGCGAAAACAGTATTCTCTTTGCACACTGCGGCTCTTCCGGCTTTTCCATTGCCGAGGGTGAGATTGATTTGTGTCCTGTTCGTCTTGCAGAGACCGGCGTTTGCACCAAGTTTTTAGTAAAGCCGGGCAAGGTAACTGCGGTAAATATCTGCGGTCACGGCGATACCTTCAGACTTTCGGCTATGGTGGGCGATGCCATTCCGTGCGGTATGGAATTTCCGGGCAATCCGGTGAAAATCAAGTTTGAAAAATCCATTTTTGACATCAACAAAGAGATTATGGCAAACGGTATCGGACACCACTGGATGGTTGCCTATGGCGACTATATGGAGGAGCTTAAGTACTTCTGCAAGATTAACAATATCCTAATGTATGAAATCTAAAGCCAATAGGCTCAGGGAGGTAGGAAAATGAAACGTTCAGAGATTAATGCAATCATGAAAAATGCACTCAGCCTGTTTAAGGAATACAAAATTTCTCTTCCGCAGTTTGTTTTGTGGACAGCGGATGAATGGAAAACGAAGGGCGAAGAAGTAAGAGAAATTAAAGACAATATGCGCGGCTGGGATATTACGGATTTCGGCGGCGGTGATTTTAATAAAAAAGGCTTGTTTTTAATCACGCTGCGCAACGGCAATCAGAAGATGCCGGAGAAGTATCCGAAGGTGTACGCCGAAAAGCTGATGATTGTGCAGGAAAACCAGGTAACACCGATGCATTTCCATTGGTATAAGATGGAGGATATCATCAACTGTGGCGGCGGAAATTTGATTATTAAGCTGTATAACTCGACGGAAAATGAAGAGCTTGCCGATACTGATGTTGAAGTTTCGGTGGATGGCGTAAAGCACACCTTCCCGGCAGGCTACGAGCTCTGCTTAAAGCCGGGCGACAGCGTAACCTTAACACCGGGCCTGTATCACAGATTCTGGGGTGAGGAAGGCAAGGGTACGATTATTGTTCGTGAGGTGTCGATGTGCAACGACGACGCCAACGACAACCGCTTCTACGAAGAAACGGGTCGTTTCCCTGCAATTGAAGAGGATGAAGCGCCGCTTTATCTTCTGTGCAACGAATACGATAAATAAGAAAAAATACTGCATATCGACGATATGCAGTATTTTTTTATTTCATTCCCATGTGCCTTGTTTAATTTTTCAAAACCTTGTCGATGTCTAAATTGGAATCGTTTATAATAAAACTGGGATTATTGTCAAAGCCGCGGATGTTTTCTAAATACACATCACGCATTTCTCCTGCAAGCTGCAAAACGGTTTTGGCGCGGGAAGCTACATTTCTTACCGTGATGTTGTAGCACTCATCTGCGGTCGCGTGCCTTGTGCCGTACAGATATTTATCGCCGATGCGCACGCCGTGTCCGCCGCGGTCCATATGGGTGCTCTCTTTAGAGGCATCATATACACCGTCGACTAACACATTGTAGAGCTTTACGCCGCTTTGGTTGAGTAGTCTGACAATTGCGTTTGCGGAGCACGCGTTTACGTTGCGCACAATCAGATTATACATATCCGTGCTTTTGCCCTCGACGGCATACAACTCTTGCAGGTAACCGAACATTCCGGTCAGTGCAATTGTATCGTCCTGGCAAAAGCCGGTGATGTTTTCGATGATGATGTCGTGGCAGCCGGCGCGCAGGTCAATGCCATCTGCGTTTTTTACAAGATGCTTTCCCTTGGTCGGGCCGGCCGTAATGTTACCGTTTTCGTCGACAAGCGTGTCATTTGCGCAAAAGTCAATATCGCGGATGCGCCCGTTTTGGCAACACATAAAATTCATTGCCCACCAGCGTTGGTTGCGGATATGCAGACCGGAAATTTTAAAGCCGTCCACATTTGCAAACAGCAGCATATTATTTACGCTGATGTGCGGATTGCCGTCTTTGCGGGAATTGCGCTCGCAAAGACCGTTGTACACGCCGCCGTCTAAAATGACGCTGCCGCGCCCTTCGATGGTGATGTTGCGGTCTGTGCCTTCCTTCGTTCTGCCGAGCTGCGTGCGGGCGTTTTCGTTGGTGAACATATTGCAGAAGGTGTTTTCCGCCATACGCAGGTGGCAGTTTTCCAGTACAAGATAAAAGTCGGACGGCAGTAAAACGGTTTTTTCAATCTCGTAAAAGCCGCTGATTTTTGCTTTGTTTGTTCCGTTATGTTTGGCAGCATCAATCTGTTTTTGAATGATGTCTGCGCCGTTTTGAATAAATTCCATGTTGAATCACCCTCCAGTAAAGTCATTATATTCAAATAGGGGGGCTTGTCAAGAAACGCACAACGAAATATTTTCGTAGAACAAAAAGCACGCCTATGGCGAGCTTTTTCTATTTCTGCTAACATATTCTCAATAAATATCCCATACTTACGGGGTGGATCATTTGCGAAAACGTGTGTGACTGCACCAACTAACTTGCCGCCTGCAGAAAGGGACTGCGCTCACGGGTGATGTCCATATGGGAGAACAAATTTATATGTCAATGGATACAAAATTCAGCAATTCGTTTCCTTCTTCCCAACGTTCATATGCAACATATATTTTATTGCTTCCGTTTGTTGCAATATCCGAATAGCCTCCGATTGAATCTATTATTTTAACCTCTGACCAGCTTGCCCCACAGTCACTGCTTACGGAAAGAACAAGATTCTGTCTTGCGCTTTCGCATTTGCAGTTTGTGAAATACACATCGTTGCCGAGAGAAAGCATTCCGGCAGCGCAGGTCGGGTCCGGTAAGTTTTCATCCATTGATGGGTTTGTCCAGCGGGAGATACCGTCTTCGCTGAATGCAATTGCACGGCGTTTACACGGGTTTTCATTACGTATGTTCAGGAATATGCCGTTTTTTGTTTCCGCCAGACAGGTTTCGGACGGATTGATCAGCAAGCTGTCATTGATGAGCTCTCCGATATGCCATGTTTCGCCTTTGTCGTCGCTATAGAGCGTAGAAATAATGCTTGGACGGTGCGCCTTTCTGTCTTCCGGATTGAGCGCCATCCAAATCGGAACGATATATCTGCCGTTGGACAAGACGGTGCCGTGACCGGGACCGCAGGCAATAACAGTATAATCATACAAAGGTGTTTTTAACTGCCCGGTGATTTCGATGGCTTGGCTCCACGTGTCGCCATCGTCGAAGCTTCTCATTATAAATGTGCGTGAATATTCTTCCTGATAAAGCAAAACAATCTGATCCGCGTCCGAAAACATAACCGGATTGTTTGTGGTTTTTCCTTCTCCGTATGCAAGAATCTTACGTTCGGAAAAGGTTTTTCCGCCATCCGTGCTTTTGCGCATTGCAATATTAATTTCCGACCAATCGCCTCTGGCTTGTCTGCATTCATAATATACAATCACGCTGTTCTGACTGGTGCAAATTACACCCGGGATTCTGTAGTAGCTGTAATTGCCGTCATTAAGACGCTCTAATGTATGCTTGCACATAACTTTCTACCTCCATTACAACAGAGGAAGCACGGTTTTTTCAATATAATCATAATTTTCTTTGGATATGCCTTTAAATGGTGCGCGCACATCGCCGAAATCAAAACCTAACATATTCAAAACCGCTTTTTCGCCCTGGAATACGCCTACTTTTATAAGTGCCGCAATAATTTTATTCGCCGTTTGCTGTACTTCAAAAGCCTCGCTGTGCTTTTCTTCGTTAAACAGCTGCTGCATCTTTATGAATTTTTCAGCCATAAAATTGTATGTACTGCCTATGCCGCCGTCGGCACCCATGGAAAGGCCTGCCAAAAACATTTCATCAAAGCCATTATAAAATATTTTGTTGGGGAAAGCAGTTTTGAACTGTTCCAATGCAAAATAATCATTGGAGGTGTGCTTAACGCCGATAAATCTTTCGTCATTTAAAAACTCTTTTAAATTTTCAGTTGTAAGATTCACGCCCGAAAATGCCGGAAAATTGTAAATCAGCATTGGGAGATTCACCTGATCCACAACATCAAAATAATGCTGCTTTATTTCATCAAAGGTAAATTTATAGTAAAACGGTGCAACTGCTGAAATCGCATCATAGCCCAAAGACTGTGCATATTCGCCGAACATAATGGTTTGGCTTGTACTGATACAGCCAATATGGGCTATGAGTGTGCAACGTTTGCCAACGATTTCCTTTACTAATCTGTAAACCTGTAATCTTTCTTCATCAGACAACAAAAATGCTTCTGCAGTACTGCCGCCTACATAAAACCCGGTTACACCTTTTTGGATATTGTACTCAATAAGCTTTTCCAATGCTTTTTCATTGATTTCATTTTTCTCATTAAAGGGTGTCAGAAGCGCCGGGAATATTCCTTTGAACTTGTTTAAATCTGTCATATGCATAACCTCCTTATTTTATAACCTAAGTATAACACAAAAAAACGGGCATGTTTATACAAAATTTGCTTATTAATTGAATTGCGTTGCTTTTTCGGCAATCTTATACTATAATGATTGCAACAAGATGTTTAGCGTATTCTTAACGTTAGGAAGTGAAAATATGGCAACAGATGTAATGCTTTACCAAACCGGTAAGGATGAAATGCATCATACATGGCATAAAAACCAACAAAGCTGCTTCTTGTATGTCCATTCCGGCAAAGGCATTATTGCATTCAGTAACAGAATTTATTCCATAGAAAGAGGAAGCCTGTTATACATTCCATATAGCAGGTATCACTATACTCTGCCGGAAAAGCCGGAGCAATACATCAGAAGCAAAATGTTTGTTTCAAATAAGCAGATTGCGGATTTGGCCTCCAAAACAGTTCTCCCGGCAAGCTCTCCTGCATATGCCAAGATTCCGCAAAGTGAGCAAAATCAGATAGAACAAATTTGTTCTTTGTTGAAAAATTCGAGTTTAAAGGGTGCACATTTCGATTCAATTGCCAAAGGATGTCTTATGCAGCTGGCTGCATATTTGGATGCATATAAAATTTCTGCACCTGATTTTCTTAACGGATATATCGAAGATTCTTTGCATTATATAAATCAGAATATTTCAACCCGTTTGACGATTGAAGAAATTGCACAATCCGTCAATTTGAGCAAATACTATTTTTGCCATATTTTTAAAGACGCAATTGGAACAAGTGTTATGGACTATGTTTTAAATTCGCGTTTGACCTTTGCAAAAGAATTGCTTATTTCAACAAAAAAATCCGTCAGTGAGATTGCGGATGCCTGCGGCTTTGAAACGTTGTCCTGTTTTTGCCACCAGTTTAAACGTCATATAGGTATTTCTGCATTGAACTATCGGAAAAGCGTTCAAAACGCACAAAAAGAAATCGAATAACAACAAGGCTTCGCATACAGAAAAATGCTCACCTATAAAATATAAGTGAGCATTTTGTTTTTTGTTGGTAATCTTCAATCCGAAATTTTCTCTGTTTCAGCCAGCATATTCTCGATAAATATCCCGTATCCTCTTGTTGGATCATTCACAAACACGTGCGTGACGGCGCCGACAAGGTTGCCGTTTTGCAGAATCGGGCTGCCGCTCACGAGCGATGTCAATATGGGACAACAATTTTCTATAAGAATTTGCGAATTTGAGTGGGTGTAACACCAAAGTTTTTTTTGAAAGTATATGATAAATGTGACTGCGAAGAAAAACCACATATTGAAGAAATTTCTTCAATTGTTAATTGAGTTG
>JAZQCN010000118.1:0-7234 GCA_045546315.1 Clostridia bacterium
CAGAACAGCAAACTACTCCACACTCGTAAAAGAGGGTACAGCACCGGTAGAAATCAAGTTCTGGAACAATGCACAGGACGATGATAAGAAGCTTGAGGTTGAGGAAAATGTAGCAGAGTCTAAGGAAGCTGTTACCTTCCTTGCCGGTGATATCGTAGCAGACGGCGTGATTGATATTTACGACCTTTCTGCAGCCGTATCGTATTTTGGTCAGACCTTGAATGTAGCAGGTAAGGATATGCTCGTTAAGTACGACTTAAACCGCGACGGCAGAATTGACGCCCGCGATGTAGCCTATGTGCTCGTTTCCTGGGGCAAATAAGAATGAATTGACGGAGCCGGGAAAACGGCAGATTTCAATTCACGCAAGCGCAGCTTGCACATCATTCACTATGGCATAATCCGGAGGACAATTGGAACTATCTCTCCCTAGCTCCGGTTGTGCGGAGGCTGCGGGGGCCGCAAGGTCTCCCGCCCCTCTTTCAAAAGGCAGAAAATGCGTTTTCTGCCCTTTGAAAGGGGGAAATCCTATTTTTATTTAAGGGAAGTATGTGCATTTTATGCATTATTTATCAAAAGCGGAGCGAAAAGCGTGCTCCGACCTCTGTCAAAGCACAAAAAAGTTGTTTTGTGTGCTTTGGCAGGGGAGAGACCTAAATCTATTTCAGAAGGAGATGTTCAAATGACAGCAAAGAAAGTATTGGCTACGCTTTTAGCCGTAGTCATGATTCTGACATCCTTTGGCATGACAGCGCTTGCAGATGAAGCTGCAACGCCGACAGAAGGCTATTTGCTTACCATCTACAACGCAGATGGTACTGTCGGACACACAATTGACGGAACAAAGTCTATTTCGGATTTCAACCTCCGCACTTCGATTGCAGATGCGGATGTCTTTGTGAACAATGCATTTTTGTTCGGAATTGAGACTCCGGTAAGCTACGAAATTGAATTTTATGAGGACGCAATCTGTGACCAAGCCGTAACCTTTAACTACAATACCACAATCAAAGGTAACGGGCACAAAATCCTGTGGCTTGGTGAGGGTGAAAGCTATTATACCTGTGCAGAAGGTGTAACGCTTACGGAAAACGATTTAACGATTGCGAAGCCGCCGGTTGCAAAAGTAGGCAACACAGAGTATGAAAAAATTGAGGATGCAGTTGCAGCGTGGATAAACAATACAACGCTGACACTGCTTGCAGATGTAACCTTGACGGATGTAATCAAGCTTAAGTCCACTGAGATGCATACGCTTAATCTCGGTACTTACACAATGACAGCTGCAAAAAATCAAAATGCGATTGAGATTACGCCGGAGGGCAGAAGCAGTGCAAGCTACGCACTTGATATTAAGGCAGACGCTACTAATCCGGGCGGCATTACTGCAACGGGAAAGGCATGCTTCTACACAAAGGGCAAGAGCGGCGTAAAGGACAGACCGATTATTCGTATTTACGGCGGTGTGTTCAATGCGAGCAATGTAATTTATCATTCCGGTAGTAATGGCACGAATTGCCCGCAGTACCAAATCTTCGGCGGTACATTCAACGGCTCGATTTTCACCAATCGTGTAATGCTGAATATTTTCGGCGGCACATTTAATGCAAAGAACAACATTTCTCCGGATTCGTCCGCGTATACGAGAATTGAAGGCGGCAGATTCTATGATGTTGGCAACAATATGATGTCTGCATTAAATGCGGATAAGTGGACATACGGTACGGCGAAGGGCAACTTCAATGTAGATGTTTATGTAGATGCTGACGGCTACTATGTAGTAGACAAAAATGTTTCCGAAAAGCCGGGTGCTTTTGAGGCTTCTATACCGACAGTAAGCGGCACATTAGTTTACAGTAAGGCGTATACAGAAGGCTTGTACTACACAGATGCAGAGGTTGCGTTTGCAAAGAACAGCAATGTAAAGCTTTACACAGCTCTTGATGCGGAAAAGACCGTTTCCGGTACAATGACCTTAGATTGTACTGCTGAAAATGCGGCATTTACAGGTAAAATTGATTTAAGCGGTAGTGGCAAATTTGAAATCACATATGCAAATGCAGAACGCTTTGATGAATTTGAGGTTTATCCGGAGACCGGTTGCGCTTTAGAGGTAGAGCGCGTAGTGAATGATGACGGTTCTGTGACATACACCTATTCCAGCGGTGAACTGAAAGATTTGAGTTTAGCAGAAGCTAAGGTTGTTGACGGTGAAAAGGAAACCTACTACAAGAGCCCATATTCTGCACTCTACGCAGTCGACGGCACAAAGGGCAAGACTATTGTGCTTTTGAAGGATGCAATCGGTGCTACACTGATTACAAACGGTCGCGCAGTCGGCGATAAGAGCGGCGTAAGCGAAATCACACTCGACTTAAACGGCTTTACCTACGCACCGAGTGCGTGCGGCACAGGCAATCAGGCAGAATTTAACCTGACCATCGTTGACTCGAGCGAAGCAAAAACCGGTACGGTTGGTGCAGGCATTGCAAATTTGAAGCTTGCAAGAAACGGTGAAAACGATTATTCCGGCTTCTATAAGCTGTGTGTAAAGGGCGGCACATACTCCATCAACCCGGATGCCTTTGAAAAGGATGGCGTGACCTACGATTTTACACCGGAAGGCTACGCAGCAAAGGCAAATGCAGACGGCACATACACGGTGGATTTTCAGGATGCGGTCAAGGTTGAATTTGACCCGGCAGCACCGAGCGCAGACGCTACGGTATACATTCAGGACGAGGAAGGCAACGTCGTACCGATGACCCTGACCGTTGCATTAGAGGAAGGCGTAAGCTTTACGGATGCAAACGAGCAGCTGGTAACAGACGATATTTTCCTGTCTGTGCAGCTAATAGACGATGCTGAAATTCACACAGCAGCGGATGTTTTACTGACAGATAATGATAGAATTTATGATATCGAATTTGTAAACGCAGCAGGTGAGGAAGTTGAATTTACGGGCAAAGCAACCGTAAAAATTCCGTATGACGGTGCGGATTGGGCAGACTACAAGGTTTACCATGTCGCAGACGACGGCACATTTACGGATATGCAGGCTGTATACAACACAGACGAAAAGGCGTTTGTGTTTGTAGCTGAGCATTTCTCTATCTACACGCTGGCAAAAACGCTGGAAGAAAACATTACCGAGGCTGTAACTCTGACCTTCAAGCCGACAGCGGATGCGCGCGTTTATGAGATGTACATTGCATCTACGGACGGCAAGCTGATTTACCGTATGTCCGACGCGCAGTTCAAGCTCGCGCTGGAGGCGAATGCGGGCGAGAGCCTCACCTATAAGCTGAAGCCGGCAGCAAATGTTGCAATTACAACCTCTTTAGAGGAGGAAGATGTTTATCTGTACAATTTTGACGGCGTAAATGTTGCAGACAAGATTGCTACGGAAATTCTTATCGGTACAGTTGAATTTACCGGCTACGGCACATTTAAATTCGGTGCTACAGATTACGATAAGTCCGAGGTGAATGCGGCTGAGCTGTTCAACAACAAGGTTAAGACCTATACGGTTAATGGCGCAAACGAGTTCGTTGTTCCGGCGATGACAGATGAAATCACTTACACAGTTGCAAAGCGCGATGTGGAAATTACTCTTGATTTTACAAACAACATCACTGCAGGCAATGTGGCAGACTACAACGATATGACAGTTACAATGGTAGCCTCCAACGGCGATACCTATGTAGGTAAGGTTGGTAGTGGTTCTGATGCAGATGTACAGTACAAGGATGGCGCAGCAACCGTAACCTTCGAGTTTGAAGTTGTAGCAGATTTGCGCTACAACATCACCGTTGAGGGTGCAGGCTATAGAACAGCAAACTACTCCACACTCGTAAAATCGGGCGAGGGCACAGTTGCCATCAAGTTCTGGAACAATGCACAGGACAATGACAAGGCGCTTGAGGTTGAGGAAGATGTAGCAGAGTCTAAGGAAGCTGTTACCTTCCTTGCAGGTGATATCGTAGGAGACGGCGTGATTGATATTTACGACCTTTCTGCAGCCGTATCGTATTTCGGTCAGACCTTAAATGTAGCAGGCAAGGATATGCTCGTTAAGTACGACTTAAACCGCGACGGCAGAATTGATGCCCGCGATGTAGCCTATGTGCTCGTTTCCTGGGGCAAATAAAAACAATGAAGTGCAAGCGTTGCTTGCATGAAGTGGCTTTGCCATGAAAAGATGCTGCGCATCATGAAGTGAATTCTGACGAATTCATTTATGAAGAGAATCGCTGTGCGATTTTCAACAATAATGTTTGCAAAGCAAACACTTCATGCTGTAAGGCACATCATTTACTTGACTTACACGGCGGAGCGAAAAGCGCGCTCCGCCCTCTGTCAAAGCACAGAACGGATTTTCTGTGCTTTGACAGGGAGCAATTCCTGAAAATACAATATTTTTACAAGGAGATGTAGAAATGACAGCAAAGAAAGTTTTAGCAGTATTGCTGGCATCCGTTATGCTTATCGCATCAATGGGAATGACAGCATTTGCGGATGACGCTGTGTCTGAATGGGACGGCGTAAGCTACGACATCGAATGGTGTAAGGCTGAGCATACTGCAGCAGGCAGTAAAGGCGGACAGACCTATTACATCGATGACGCGGCAGACTTAGCAGGTCTTGCATACCTGGTTAATACTTGGTATGACTTAACAGGCGACAGCACTTGGGATCCGTATAATTCGAACAATGCTTTCCAGGGTGACACAGTCATCCTGAGAACAGACATTGACCTTGCGGGTCATCCGTGGGCACCGATTGGTTACAGAGCGCTCGAGAGCGATAAATATGCGTTCCGCGGTACTTTTGACGGGCAGGGTCATACCATCAAGAATTTGTATGTTCCGGCAGATAAGTATTATTATGCAGGCTTGTTTGGCAAGATTGTGACGCTCAATAATACGCAGACCTTCAAAGGCATCACTATTGAAAATGCAAATGTAACCTCTTTGAATGAGACATCTAAAAACAAAGAAGGCGCAGGTGCACTTTTCGGCGATTCCTACGGCTCTATCATTACCGATTGTCATGTAACCGGTAATATCACCATCAAGGCGGGTGATATATACGCAGGTGCGCTCTGCGGTCAGTCGCGTTCCAATATTTCTAACTGTACCGTTAAAGCTACCGGTACAGTAGAAGCTGAGAATCATTATGCCGGCGGTCTTGTAGGGTATATGGTGCACAACAACAATAACAATGTTGAGGCAGAGGTTGTGAACTCCTCTGTTATGGGCACAGGCACCGGTCTGACGGTTACTGCCGGCAGCGAGGTTGTAGGCGGTCTTGTAGGCTGGGTACCGGCTGCGAGTGTTGCTAATATGAATATTGACAATGTTGCAGTTGCAGGCGTGACCGTTGTGGCAGAAGAGGCAAGCGATGATTATGAGGTTGCCTATATTGCAAATAACTTCACCGCAACAAATGCATATGTCAGCAAGGTAGCTGCAACTGTAGCAGGTGAAGAGGTTGTTCCGGCAGACAGCACAGCTGTAAAAGCAGCGGTTGCAGAAGTAGATGGCGTATATTACGACGATTTAGAGCTCGCACTTAAGGCAATGGGGTCCGGCTCTGTATTCAACCTTTTAGACGATGTTGTTATCGACTATTACTGGGATTGCAGATACACAGGCTCTAAGTTCACTGTGCCGGTAACCATCAACGGTAACGGTAATACGCTTAAGTTTACCAATACGGTATACGACGCGGGCAATCATTTGGCTGTTTTCAGATTTGAAAACGACGCAACCGTAACAGACCTTACTTTGGATTTAAGCGAGGCTGAGTCCGGTTTTGGTGGCAGAGTGCGCGGTATCTCCTCTAAGGCAGGCAACCTTACCGTAAGCGGCTGTACATTTATCGGTAATCCGGAGCTTACAAATGCAAGAGGTATCATTTATGGCGAATCTGCTACGCAGGAGCAGTTGGTAAACACTGAAGTTACCATCACAGATTGTGTATTTGAAACATTCAGACGCGGTGTAGGTGATAACGAAAGTGCAAGAGATGTAAAGAGCGTTACCGTAGACAACTGCGACTTTACCAATGCTTCGGTTTATTTGAGTGCAGCAGAAGCGGTTACCTTTACAAATAATGAAATGGATGAAGGCTGGGTAAATATTACAGCTTATTCTAAGCCGGCAGACCTTACGGTAACCGTAACCGACAACACGCTTTGCGAGGACGGTGCCAATGTAAATGTTATTAATGCCGATGCAAACATTGTTTATGAAAACAACGGTAGCGTAGAAGCTGTTTTGCCGGAAATTATGGTTGGCAGCAAGTATTACAGAACATTTGCTGCAGCTGTGAAGGCGGCACAGGATGGCGAAACTGTTACTCTGCTTGGCGATGTATCTGTTACAGAGCCGATTGAATTTGCAGAGGATATCACAATTGACTTAAAGGGTCATACGCTTACAATGACAGCAGAGCCGACAACGCTTGGTAACGAGGCGCGCAATGCTTGCTATCTTTTCACTTCTGATGTTAAATTCTGCGATACTTCCCTTGCAAGAGCTGCAAAGGGCACAATTAAGGTAAGCAATACACAGGAGGCAACCGGCGTATTCTATGTAGATGTCGGTGCATCCCTTGCATTTGAAAATGTTGCACTTGTTGCAGAAAGCTACAATGCATCCGCATTGATTTTCAATGTAAACGAGGTTGCATTTAACAACGCAATCGTAGATGCAGCAAATAATGCGAAGGACGGTAGCTTTGTTACAGGTAACGGCGCAAATGCGACAACCGTTACAATGAACAACACCCAGCTGAACCTGAACAATACCGGCAGAGGCTTCACAAATTCCGGTATTGCTGCAAGTGAGTCTGCAATCGCTGTTGAGAACTTAAACAACAATGCGTTCAGAAATGTTGCAGGTACAATCCACAACACAGATGTTTCCGTTGACGGTTGTGAAAACGGTATTAAGCAGGATGCAAATATTGCACTTGCAATCACCGGTGATTCTGTTGTAACTGTTGAAAATGCAACGGATAACGAAGTATTCTTGAAGGATACAAGCTCTACACTTACCGTTGCTGACACAGCAACACTTGATGCAGAAATCAAGGTAGGCACAGTTGCAGCAGAAGCTGACCTTTCCGAGGCAGTTGCACTTGAAATCGTTCCGACAACGGACGAGCGTGTATATGCACTGTATGTAACAGCAACAGACGGCAAGGCAATCAACCGCCTCTCTGACGC
>JAZQCN010000119.1:0-1850 GCA_045546315.1 Clostridia bacterium
GCCACGCAGGCCTTCCTTCTTTGCTTCAAGATGTACGGTAATGAATACACCAGCAAAGTAAAGGATAGCCGGCAGAATCGCACGGACAACAATGTTGCTGTACGCTACACCGAGGTTTTCCGCCATCAAAAACGCAGCAGCACCCATAATCGGCGGCATAATTTGTCCGCCGGTCGAGGCAGACGCCTCAGCCGCCGCAGCAAATTCCGGCTTATAGCCGGTCTTTTTCATCAGCGGAATGGTCACAGAGCCGGAGCCAACCGTATTGGCAACAGACGAGCCGGATACCATACCCTCCATTGCACTGGCAACAACCGCCACCTTTGCAGGACCGCCCGAAAAGCCGCCGACAACTGCATTGGAAATCTTAATAAAGAAGTCTGCAATGCCGGTACGCTCCAAGAACGCGCCAAAGATAATAAACACAACAATAAACTTAGAGCATACATTAATCGGCGTGGAGAACACGCCTTCTTTGCTGTAGAAAATCGTACTTAAAATGTTGTTGAGTCTGCCGCTGAACTTCGGATTCGGCAATCCCCAAATCAAAGCGTATACGATAAAGCAGCCGGCTACAATCAAAATCGGCAGACCGACGCTTCTGCGGCAAAGCTCCAAAATCGCCAAAATGGCAACAATGGCAATTACCAGCTGATACGGCTTAAAAATAATACCCTGTGCAATAATTGCTTTTGCGTTGAAGGTATAATACAGCACTGCTGCCGTGCCCAAAACCATAATCAAAATATCGTACCACGGGATGTGATTTTCCTTTTGCTCACCCTTCTTTGCCGGGTAAACCAAGTAACCGATAAACAAAATAAAAGCCACAAATGATGTTAGACGCAATTCCTCCAGCCAGCTTGCAAAAAGCGTGACATAGATGCAAAAAAGCGAAAACAGCGCGAGCACACAGTTTACGATGAGCTTCGGCGTACCCGTCCAGATGCGCGTATTGGATTCGCGGTCAAACTTTTTCATAACCGCATCCAAATCCATCGGCTCTGTTTGCACAGCTGCTTCCTTTTTCTTAAAAAACATCCGACACCCTCCTTTCGTTGTCTAAAAAAGGGCTGCGGCGAAAGTCTTCGTCGCAGCCAAAACCTTTATGTCAAAAATTACTCAACTGCTACTTCTACGCCCTTTTCAGCAAAGTACTTTGCTGCACCTGCATGGAACGGCGCGGTCATACCGCTTGTTGCATTCTCGATGCTCAGCTCTGCACCCTTAGCGTGCTCGCCTGTAATTGCTTCGATGTTATTAAAGATTGCTGCGGTAATATTGTATACATCTTCCTCGGATGCATCTGCACTTACGATTAAGGTTGCCTTAACGGTTACTGTTTTAACAGCTTCAGTCTGACCCTCGTAGGTGTTTGCCGGGATTTCATATACTGTGTAGAACGGGCTGGAAGCCATCAGCTTGTCAGCAACTTCGCCATCGATCGGCACGAGATATGCATCATTTGTTGTGCAAAGCTCTGTGATTGCCGGTGTCGGTGCACCTGCTACGATAAATGCTGCGTCAATCTTGCCGTCCTTAAGTGCATCTGCACTGTCAGCGAAGGACTGATACTGTGCGTTGATGTCTGCTTCCGTAAGACCTGCTGCACCTAAAATATCAATCGCGTTAAAGTATACGCCGGAGTTCGGTGCACCGATGGAAACGGACTTGCCCTTCAAGTCTGCAACACTCTTGATAGCCGGGTCCATAGTTACGAGCTGAACAGCCTCAGCATACAGTCCGCCGATAACGCGGAAAGAATCTACCTTTCCTTCAGTCTCGAAGGAGCGTGTTCCGTCCCAAGCATATGCCATAACATCAGACTGTACTGTACCGAGCTGATAGTT
>JAZQCN010000120.1:0-7300 GCA_045546315.1 Clostridia bacterium
ACGCGGCGCAGCAGCAGGCACAGTACTCTTGTACGGGCCTGCTGCTGCAACAAAGTATTACACAAATTTTACCTTTTTATTATTTGATGTCCATTGCAAAGACCTTGTATGTATCACTGCCCCAGGTTTCTTTTAAAACAAGCTTAATCTTGGTCGCTTTTACATTCACGGTATGCTTGACCATACGCTGGCAGTTGTCATCCACAGATGCCAGAACAACCTCGCCGTCCGGCGTTTCAGCAATGAGGTCATAGGACTTCATCATTTCGTACGGCAGGAAGTATTTGTTCATTTTGAGCGGACGGTTGTGCGGCATATTGTCGTATTTACGCGGCAGATTACTGTCAAAAACGAGACGGATTTCGGAAATCTGCTCCGGCGCATCGTAGGCAAACTCAATTACATCGCCCTTTTTGCCTTCGAAGCCGTGGCGCTCTTCGCCGTAGTCACGGTCCATACCCTCGCGCACAATCGGATGGTTGACCTTTGCCTTCATGGTCAGAGCGCTGCGCTCACGCTCGATAAACGGAATCCAGCAGTCATCGTAGAGAAGCTGCTGCTGCAGCGTGTGCACATCAATGTCGCGGATTGCCTTACCCTCATTTACGGCAAGGGCAACGGCTGTACCGACTGCCTGACCAATCACGGAGCAGGTTGCCATAACACGCGTTGCGGAAAGCGCGGCGTGGGTCGTAGAGATGTTACGACCTGCAAACGCGAGGTTTTCAATGTTTTTAGAATACAGCGATCTGAACGGAATACCAAACGGCGACGGTGCCGGATGGAACACATTCGGATGCCCCTTATCTGCAAAGCCGCCCGGGGTATGGTCGTCCATTGTCCAGCCGCCGTAGGCTACGATATCGTCAAACTTGCCCTGTGCAAGCACATCGTTTTCATTTAAGATATAGTCGCCCACATAACGGCGGCTTTCACGCTTGCCCGGCAGGATGCCAATCCAATCCATTTCCCAGTTTTCCACACCGTGGTCGCCGCGGTTTTTCATATGATCCCATACGCCGTAGGCAATCTTTAACAGCTCATCGCGCATCTCTTCCGTATCGTGGATGCTGTCGTTTTCGCCGCCGAGCTCAATCCACCAGTAGTTGGTGATTTCATCGTGCGGACGGTTGGCAAGCTCTTCATCGGTTTCATAAACATGTGCCCATTTCGGTGCAACGAATTTCTTCGGCGAATCGGTTTCGCGAATCTGGAACAGACAGCTCATACCCATGGTCTTTTTGTCTGCCACCTTCGGGCCGATGGTTTCGTTAAACTCTGCATTTGCTTCGCGGCCTACGCGGAATTCCGCACCGGTCAGCGGTGCAAGCACACTGTCGCCCGAGCAGTCGGCAAAGAACTTCGCGCGTACGGTGTGGTGTGTTTCCGTTGTGGTCTGATAGCCCGTTACGGACACAATTTTATTGCCGTCCATCTCCACGGAAGAACAAGCGCAGTTCATAATCATGGTGATGTTGTCTTCAAAGCGCACCTTCTCGTAGAGCACGGTGTCCCAGATATGGAAGTTCTGATTCAAGTTTCTATGATAGTTTTCGAGCATACATTCTTCGACGATACCGGTTTCGCGGTCGTATTCGCCGTTGGCGCCGCAAATCCACATACGCACCTCGCTCGAGGCGTTACCGCCGAACATCGGTCTGTCCTGCATAATGGCAACCTTGATGCCGTGGCGCGCAGCCGAAACTGCCGCACAAAGACCCGACATACCGCCGCCGACAACGCATAAGTCTACATTATGTTCTTTTCTAAGCATAAAAATGCCTCCCTACCAAATTTTTCAATCTCATTATATACCTATTTTTAAATTTGACAATATAAAATGATGCACAGTTTGCAATTCAGGGTAAAATATGCTATACTGCAGAAAATAAAAGACACCGTAGGGCGCGTGCCTGTGTGCCGCGCCGTTAAAATAACACGAAACAAACGGAACGACACATAGGTCGTTCCCCACGGCGCAATCGCCCGCCTCTGTAACGCAGTAATGCGCTGATTTTACCTTTTTGATTTAAGGATAGGAGATTAAATATGTATAACTATATTTTATTTGACTTAGATGGAACACTCACCGACCCAAAGGAGGGCATCACCAAATGCGTACAGTATGCGCTTGCTGCGTGCGGGATTGATGAGCCGGATTTGGACAATCTGCTTTCGTTTATCGGTCCGCCGCTGGTGGACGAGTTCATGCGGGTGTACGGCTTTTCAAGAGAAAAGGCAGAATTTGCACTGGCAAAATACAGAGAGCGCTTCCCTGTCAAGGGGCTTTACGAAAACAAAATCTATCCGGGCGCAGCGCAAATGCTTGCTACACTAAAGCAAAGCGGCAGAAAAATCGCGCTTGCAACCTCGAAGCCGCAGCCTTACGCGGAAAAGATTTTGGAGAACTTTAAAATCAAGGACTATTTTGATGTCATCGTCGGCGCGACATTTGACAGCAAACGAAACGACAAGGCAGATGTTGTTGCCGAGGTTTTAAAGCAGTTCGGCATCACCGATGCAGACAAGGCAAGCGTGATTATGGTCGGCGACCGCAAGCACGATGTGCTCGGCGCAAGCAAAAACGGGATTAAAACCGTCGGCATCCGCTTAGGCTATGCCGAGCTGGGCGAGCTGGAGGAAGCCGGCGCGATTTATATTGCAGAGGATATTGCAGATTTGGAAAACTATTTGTTAAACGCAGAATAACTTTACACGGGCGATTTGAAATCGCCCTTTTTTTATTTAAAATTTTTGCGAATTTTCAAATAAGTTTTGCCATTGTAATGTACGCAAAACCAATTTACAATACAGCTGTAAGCCATAAAAAAAATAAAAAATGAGGTGTTACTATGAATTTTAAATTCCCGAAGGACTTTTTATTCGGCGCAGCATCGTCTGCCGTGCAGATTGAAGCCGGTGTCGGCGAAGGCGGCAAAGGTCAGGATGTACTCGACTACTACTGGACACTCTATCCGGAAAAATACGGTCAGGCTGACCCGAGCAAGGCAGCAGATTTTTACCACAAGTATCCGGAAGACATCAAAATGATGAAGGAATTGGGTCTTAAGGCGTTCCGCTTCTCGATTTCGTGGTCGCGTATTTATCCAAACGGCATGGAGGACGGTCCGTGCCAAGCTGGTATCGACTACTATTCCGATATGATTGACAAGCTCATCGAGGCAGACATCGTTCCGTTTTTTGACCTCTGGCACTGCGATATGCCTGCCTGGGTGATGGAAAAAGGCGGCGTACTTAGTCCGGATTTCGGCGACTGGTTTGCCCAGTATGCCAAAACCTGCTTTAAGGCATTCGGCGGCAGAGTGCAGTACTGGTCGACGGTCAACGAGCCGAATGTCAATGTTATGGCGGCATATGCCTGGGGCATCACCGCGCCGTTTGAAAAGGACATCGCGCGCTCCGTTTTGGCTTGCCACAATATGGTGCTTGCGCACTTCAAGGCTGTTAAAGTATTCAGAGAATTAAACATTCCGGGCAAAATCGGCTTTGTAAACCATGTGCAGCTGGCATACGGTCTTACATTAAGCGAAGAGGACCAGGCGGCAGCTGAGCGCAATATGGGCTTTTACTCCAACTGGTTTAACGACGCGATGCTGCTCGGTCACTATCCGGAAAGCGTTGTGCACTATCCGTACCTCGCTGATCATCTGCCGGAAAACTACCAAAAGGATTTGGATGATAACTTTATCCCCTGCGACTTTTTCGGCATCAACTACTACAGCTCATCTGTCGTAAAATATGAAAAGAACGACATTCTTGACTATAAGATTGTCACTGACCTACTCCCGAAGGACGACTACGGCTTTACGGTAAATCCGCAGGGTATCTACGATACCATTATGTATGTGCAAAACCGCTACCCGGGCATTGAGCTTGCGATTACCGAAAACGGCATCAGCAGAGCGAGAAGCGGCAACTACGAAGAAGAGCTCGACGATGAATACCGCATCTCCTACCTGCGCGAGCATCTGCGCGGCGTTGCGCGCGCTGTCGCAGCAGGCGCGCCAGTGACGGGCTATTTCCACTGGTCTTTAATGGATACAAACGAGCTGTATGTCAACGGCTATTCGCACTTATTCGGTCTTTTGCAGGTTCGTTTTGACAAGCCGACACTTGACCGCGTACCGCGAAAGAGCTGGTATTATTATCAGGAGATTATTAAAAAGGGCGAAGTGAACTGATACAAAAAAAATCGTCGTTGCGATGCGTTACAATGCGGCCGAAGCCAAGGTTTCCGAATGGAGAATACAGTATGGGAAATAGAAAATATGAACTGAATATGTGTCAGGGTTCTGTCTTTAAAACGGTACTTCTGTTTGCATTGCCGGTGATACTGGCGAATGTATTGCAGCTGGCATACAATGCGGCAGACTTAATTGTTGTCAGCCGTTATGCAGGCTCTAATGCAATGGCTGCGGTAGGCGCAACTGCCTCGCCTACCGCCTTGATGCTGAATGTGTTTATGGGCTTGTCTCTGGGGACCAGCGTTCTGGTTTCGCGCGCGTTCGGTGCAAGGGATACGGAAGGGATGCACAAAACGGTACATACATCGATATTGCTTGCGGTGCTCTTAGGTTTGTTTTCCTGCGCACTCGGACTTGTGTTTGCGCGTCCGCTTTTGATTTGGATGGGCACGCCGGAAGGTTCTGTACTGGATGGCGCAGTTTTATATATGCGCATTATTTTTGTCGGCGTACCGGCTTCAATCGTTTACAATTTCGGCGCGGCGATTCTGCGAGCAATCGGCGATACAAAACGACCGCTCTATATTTTAGCGGTGACCGGATTGGTCAATGTGGTGCTCAACTTGTTTTTTGTCATTGTTTGTGATATGGATGTTGCCGGCGTAGCCATTGCGACGATTGTGGCAAATTATTTGTCCGCAACTGCGGTTTTGGCGGCCTTGATTCGTACAGACGGTGCCTATCGTTTGAATATCCGTACACTGAAAATTTACAAAGATGTGCTGAAAGAAATTTTGCGTATCGGTGTGCCGGCCGGGTTACAGGCTTCGGTATTTGCGTTGGCGAATACCGTAGGACAGACAGCCATCAATTCCTTTGGCGCAGATACCATCAAAGGCGCAACTGCCGGCAATAATCTTGAAAATTTTGCCAATGCCGCCATGAACGCATTTAATCAGGCGGTTGTAACGGGTGTAAGCCAGAATTATGGCGCAAAGAATGAAAAGCGCATCAATCAGTATCTGACGATTCCGCTTTTGTGTTCTGCGATTTCCGGCGCGGTTCTCGGCGGATTGTGTGTGCTGTTTGCGCGTCCGCTTCTTGGTATTTATATCACAGATTCACCCGGAGCCATCGAAAGCGGCACAACCCGATTGTTTTTTTCAGCTTTGCCATATTTCCTTGTCGGTATTATGGAATGTATTAACGGAACCATCCGTGGTCTTGGGTATTCTACCATACCTACGATTACAAACCTTGTGGGCATTTGCGGATTGCGTATTTCTTGGATTTTGTTTGTTTTACCGAAATTTCATTATGAAGAAGTACTGTTTGCGGCATGGCCGATTTCGTGGGTGTTTGTTCTTGTTTGCCATTTAATAACACTTGCGATTATCAAGCCACGGGCGATGAAGAAATTAAGAGAACAGGCATAAACATTGAAAGAACGTTTAGTTGCCCACCTTCAAGCGCACTTACCGAAAATAAAAAATAAGATTTGCAATTGATTTCTATGCGATAATCCTTTACAACACATCTATAAACCGTAAAAACGAGGTGGTATTATGCATTTTACATTCCCGAAAGAATTTTTATTCGGCGCGGCATCGTCTGCGGTGCAGATTGAGGCCGGTGTCGGCGAAGGCGGCAAAGGTCAGGACGTGCTTGACTATTACTGGACGCTCTATCCGGAAAAATACGGTCAGGCTGACCCGAGCAAGGCAGCAGACTTTTACCACAAGTATCCGGAAGATATCAAGATGATGAAAGAGCTCGGACTCAAGGCGTTCCGCTTTTCCTTCTCCTGGTCGCGCATTTACCCGAACGGCATGGAGGCTGGTCCGTGTCAGGCAGGCATCGACTACTACTCCGATATGCTCGACAAACTCATCGAGGCAGACATCGTTCCGTTTTTCGACCTCTGGCATTGCGATATGCCTGCATGGGTAATGCAAAAGGGCGGCGTACTTAGCCCGGATTTCGGCGACTGGTTTGCCCAGTATGCCAAGACCTGCTTTACGGCATTTGGCGGCAGAGTGCAGTATTGGTCGACGGTCAACGAGCCGAACATCAATGTTATGGCGGCATATGCGCGAGGCAGTACCCCGCCGTTTGAAAAAGACGTCGCACACTCCGTTGTCGCCTGCCACAATATGGTGCTTGCACACTTTAAAGCCGTAAAGGTGTTCAGAGAATTAAACATCCCGGGCAAGATTGGCTTTGTAAATCATGTACAGCTTGTCTACGCGGCGACGCCGGACAAGGCAGATCAGGAAGCTGCAGAACGCAACATGGGCTTTTACTCCAACTGGTTTAACGATGCGATGCTGCTCGGTCACTACCCGGAAAGCGTTGTACACTATCCGCGCATGGCTGACTATCTGCCGGAAAACTACCAAAAGGATTTGGATGATAACTTTATCCCCAGCGACTTTTTCGGCATTAACTACTACGGTACATCTACGACAAAATACGAAAAGAACGACGAATTCGACTACCAAACCATACCAAGCAATCTGCCGAGGGACGACTACGGCTTTAACATTAATCCGCAGGGCATATACGATACCATCGTATATGTGCATAAGCGCTACCCGGATTTGGAGCTTATAATTTCCGAAAACGGCATCGGCCGAAAAAAGAGCGGCAACTACGAAGAAGAACTCGACGATGAATACCGCATCTCCTACCTGCGCGAGCATCTGCGCGGCATTTCCAGAGCCGCGGCTGCAGGCTTGCCGATTACCGGCTATTTCCATTGGTCATTGATGGATACCAACGAGCTGTACGTTAATGGCTATGCGTATATGTTCGGTCTTTTGCAGGTGCGCTACGACAAGCCGACACTTGACCGCATACCGAGAAAGAGCTGGTACTATTATCAGCAGATTATCGCCAATGGCGAGGTAAACTGATTAAAGCATAAAAAAGCAGACACATAGGTGTCTGCTTTTTTATGTGTATGAACGCAAAAAACATTTAATATTTTTCATTATCATTCTTTCTTTGCCCTGCCGGGCGGGCCTACTTTTGAATGCAAAAGTAGCAAAACATAAAGTCGGATCGTAGCCATGTCGTTCTGTGAGCCAAGGAGT
>JAZQCN010000121.1:0-3186 GCA_045546315.1 Clostridia bacterium
GTTGTCGATGTGTTGCCCGCTGTCTCCGCGTGCCGTTTTCTCCGCTGACCAGTGCCGCCGCCAAGAGGTCGTCAGCACGATCCGCGCATCCGTTTTTTCGATGATGTCATGCAGATGCGCCATGCAACGGGGGTCAAGAAGCGGCTCGTCTTCGCCGCGATGAGCGCGCAGGTAGCCATGGGAATTGAGCACCCCGTCAAAATCCAAAAACAGTACGCGCATTACGCTTCCTCGCTTTGCAGGGCGCTGAGCATCGCTTTGGCTTCTTCCACAATCGCCAAACGCCCGCCGTAGGTCACCACATACTGCAAATTTTCGCATGCCTTCTCTTTTTCTCCGACGCGCACCGCCGCACGGGCATACAGCATCGCATCGCTGACACGCGCCACATTGGTATCCTGCGATGCGGTTTCCAAAATCCGCATCGTCTCGACATAGTCACCGTGGCGGAATCGCTCGTTTGCCGCGCCGCCGATCATATGCACCTGCATCTTCGTTTGTACAGCCTTTGGTAACATTCCGAATAACTGCCGCTGCTGTGCATAGCAATAGTCGGCTTCTTCCACGCGATCCAGCCGCGTGCAAAGTCCCGCCAAATTATTGTAATACACAAACCGTCCCGCCGGCGGCATACGAAGCGACTCAATATCCACCGTGTGCAACACATCATACGCACGGTGATGATCCCCCGTTTCTTGCAGCGCAACCGCGTAGTCGATCAGACACACCGCGCGTGTCCGTTTCGGCAGGCGATAGGTCAGCATCGTTTCCATCTCTGCAAGCATCGGATACGGGTCGCAATCGTTAACACGCTTCGCAATCGTCGGCTTTATCAGGCGGTTCGGCGCTAAGCCGATACCGAAAATACCGACCGCCAGATACAACGCCGTAAACACCCACAGCCATACAAAACTGTCCGTTGCCAACGTCATTACCAGCGACAACACGAAATATCCCGTCGCCAGTGTCCAAAACACAGGGCGATAATGTTTGCAAATAAAACGACTCACAAAGCCTCATTCCTCTTACTTAAATATAATTAATGATATTATAGTATAAAAAGCGCCGTAATGCAAGAAAAACCGCATTTGAAATGCGGTAATATCTATGGTATACTCTGTGATGAAAGGTCGTGATGATCCGCTATGAAACCCAGTGCCTCCTTTTTTTGCAACACCGCGTGCGAGTGGTTTCCGTGCCACGATGTTGCCGACACGGATAATTTCAATTGCCTGTTTTGTTACTGTCCGCTCTACACCCTGCCCCACTGCGGCGGCAACTGCCGCTACACCGCCGACGGCATCAAGGATTGCTCCGCGTGCACCCTGCCGCATAAAGCCGAGAATTATACCTATATTCTCGATAAACTGCGCCAAATGTAAACGGTCTTTCGAATCCCTTCGGACGAACAAAAAAAGACAACCATGCGGTTGTCTTTTTTGTTGCGAAAGAACAGTATAACAGTGCATAAAGCAGGGAAAGAAAAGGTGCGAAATATTACTTCTTAATAAAAACCGATTGAAGTTAAAGGGATTAAAACAAAGATTTGTTAGCGTTTATATACTTTATGATATTCTTCAACCCGTCATCAAATGATAAAAGCACATTATCTTGTTTTTTTATCTCGGCAACATAATAGAATGTCGAATCCATATAGATCCACGTTGAGCATTTTACAGTGATTCTATCATTCTCATGTATGTCGGATTTCGTAAGAATTTCGCAGAGTGCATCGCAGTTATCACCCACTAACTCCAATCTAAGATTATCACCGTTCGCTTCGGAAGAATCAAAAGCCGATTTATCTTCAACAGAAACATACAGATAAATGCGGTCATCCCCTTTTTTATATGAACAAAACGTTGCGTCGATATCATAATAATTATCTTTATTGCTAAGATGTTCTCGCATAATCCCGTTATAGCCACTGCAAGCAGTCATACTTAACGAAAAGATAATTATAAGCAACAGAAATAACAATCTCTTCATTTCGCATTCTCCTTTAATGTTTTACAACTTGCAATCAACATTCGTCTGATTCGACCGCAAAGATTTCTATGCTTTTTATAGATTTCTTCATCAATGGCATTCGTATTATACAATAAACATAACCAGCCTTCCGTTTCGCTACATTCTTTGAGAGCTATTTCAAATTTTGAAAGCATATCCGCTTTGCTCTGTCCATAATTTGCTTCGCGGATATTTGCATAAACGCTACTGGAACTTTTACGGATTTGAAAAAGAGTGTTAGATGACGCTTTGATACTTTGGCAAAGCAATTCAATTTCTGTTGCAAGCTGCTCAGAATATATCAGCAAATAATTTTTCGGCATATAACCACTCCTTTCAAGAGAATTATACTGCTTTTCCGTAAACAAATCAAGGCGAAGCCTTGTATATCATCAATTCCGAAGGAATTGCATATCATCAACACGCAGTGTTGCATCTCATCAAGCCGCAGTTAATACAGCCTTCGGCTGATGATATGCGCCTACGGCGATGATATACACGCTGACGCGTGATGATATGCCAAGCCTGCGGCTTGGATAAAAAAGAAGCAACTTTTGGTAAACAAAAGTTGCTTCTTTTTGGCGCGCCCGAAGGGATTCGAACCCCTGACCTTTTGATTCGTAGTCAAACACTCTATCCAGCTGAGCTACGAGCGCATATTCGATTTGGTGTCTCTCGCGAGAACAGTGACCATTATAGGCGCTTTAGCGGCATTTGTCAAGAGGGAAAATACAAGAATTTCAGATTTTTTTGCAATTTTTTCGAAATACCCGCAAAAAAAATCGCGATTACCGCTTTACAAAACGGTTTCGGCGTGGTATACTTATCGGGCATGTGCAGGAAATGCACATAAAAATACCGACCACCCGGACGGCGGAGTATGCCCGTTTTTTGGGATGCCTGTTCCCCGCACTGGGTCTTCGGCGAAATTCAAAGAAAGGCAAGTCGGAGGCCAAGCGGTCTTAGGAAGACAATCCTTTTGTACAACTCCTTGGCTCACAGAACGACATGGCTACGATCCGACTTGGGGTTCGAATCCCTTCGGGCGCGCCAAAAAGAAGCAACTTTTGTTTACCAAAAGTTGCTTCTTTTTTATCCAAGCCGCAGGCTTGGCATAAGTCGGAGGCCAAGCGGGCTTAGGAAGACAATCCTTTTGTACAACTCCCTGGGTCACAG
>JAZQCN010000122.1:0-17827 GCA_045546315.1 Clostridia bacterium
CAGAAAAAGGTGTCGCAGCGCACTGGAAATACAAAGAGGGCATCAGCGGCTCAACTGATTCCGACGCAAAATTTGCCTGGGTTCGTCAGCTTTTGGAAATCCAAAAAGACACAATGGACGAAGACGAATTTATGCGTACGCTTAAAATTGATATGTTTGCCGACGAGGTCTTCGTGTTTACGCCGCAGGGTGATGTAATCAACCTGCCCGCAGGCGCAACACCGATTGATTTTGCTTTTTCAATTCACTCTGCTATCGGCTACAAAATGATGGGCGCGCGTGTGAACGGCAAAATCGTCACAATTGACACTGTGCTGCAAAACGGTGACATTGTCGAAATTCTGACCTCAACTTCTGTCTATGGTCCAAGCCGCGATTGGCTCAAAACTGTAAAAACCTCGCAGGCACGAAACAAGATAAACCAGTGGTTCAAGAAAGAGCGTCGCGATGAAAATATCATCCGCGGTAAGGATTTGGTTGACAAAGAGCTCAAGCGTCATTCCCTATCCTTTGGTCAACTGTTCCGTCAAGAGTGGATTGACCCGATTTTGCGCCGCTATAACTTAAACACAATCGATGATTTATTTGCGTCTATAGGTTACGGCGGTCTGACAGCACAAAAAATCGTTATGCGTCTGCGCGATGAATACCTGCGGGTTGCAAAAACAGAAGGTATAACCGATGCCAGCGCTTTGATGCTTGATTTAACCTCCGGCACAACGCATAGTGAGCATACTAAAGCATCAAACGGCATTATCGTGCACGGCATCGACAACTGTCTTGTGCGTTTGTCGCGCTGCTGCAATCCGGTTCCAGGCGATGATATCATTGGATTTATCACAAAGGGCCGCGGCGTTTCAGTGCACAGACGCGATTGCCCGAACATGTCTATGACAGCACTCAATGAGGAAGATTTAGGCAGATTGATTCATGTTTCCTGGGAAAATACCAAAAATGCATCCTACCTTGTCGACTTGCAAATTGAAGCAGATGACCGCACCGGTCTATTGGCTGAAATCACAAGTACAATGATGGATTTAAAAATCCCGATGCGTTCCTTTAATGCGCGCACAGCCAAGGGCAATGTCGCAATTATAACCTTCACAGCCGAAATTAACAGCACAAACCAATTGGAAATCATCTCTAAGCGGATGCGCAATATTCCGGGTGTATATGAAATCTCGAGAAACACACAATAATTTAACAGAAAGGAAGCATACTTATGTTTTTTAAAATGCTGTCTTTAGGCAATATGGACAACAATTGCTATATTCTCGGCGACGAAAAATCCAAGCTTGCAGCCGTAATTGATGCCCCTTGCGATGCAGGTACAATTCTTGATGTTTTAGAAGAAGAAGGCTTGAAACTGAAATACATTTTGCTCACTCATGCACACTATGACCACATCGGTGCATTGGATGCATTGCACGAGGCAACAGGCGCCCAGATTCTCATACATCACTTCGAAGAAGATGCCGTATGTGATCCCACGGTAAATCTTGCGGCGTATTCCGGCGGTGTATGCCCGGTAACCGCGCCGACAAGGACGGTTGCAGACAATGAAACCCTGCATGTTGGTGATATTGACATTAAGGTTTATTACACGCCCGGTCACACTGTCGGCAGTGTATGCTACTACACAGAGGGTATGCTCTTCTCCGGCGATACGCTGTTTTTAAGAAACATTGGCAGATGCGATTTGCCCGGTGGCGATTTTGACATTATAAAGGAATCTATTCGCCGACAGCTTTATATTCTCCCCGATGATACAGATGTATATCCGGGCCACGGCAGAACAACCACAATCGGCTATGAAAAACAACACAACGAATATATACAGCAGGACTGGGAATATGAATATTAAAACTGTCGGACACAGCTCCGAATATAATTTATGGCTTGTCGCCGTTCTGTTTTTTGATGCAGATGCGAATGTTGACATCCTGTCTGAGGCAAGCATCAACGGCGATACACTAAATGTAAAAACAACTATAGACTTCAAACAGAATAAGTACTATGGAGAATACAGTTTCACCGAGCCTCACCTTGCGGATGAACATACTTTTCGCAGAATTTCAGCTGCAGTCAGCGGAATGTCTCTGCGCAAAGCTGCAGAACAAATATATACAAAGCGCTTGCCCTGGGGCGTTATGACCGGTGTTCGTCCGGCAAAGCCCTTCAGAAAAATGCTGACCGAAGGCTTGAGTGACGATGAATGCATTGCATATATGTCAAAGCTTTACGGCGCAAGCAACGAAAAGCTGTCCTTAGCACTGCAAGTTGCACACAACGAGCTTCCGATTATCCAAAACAACAAGCCGAACGACATTGGTTTATACATTGGCATCCCATTTTGTCCGACAAGGTGTCTGTATTGTTCATTCGTATCTGCTGATTTGCGGCATATGAAAAAATATGTCGACGATTATGTCAGATTGCTTGCTGACGAAATGAAATACAGCGCGGGCAAAATCAAGGAACACGGACTCAATATTCAAAGCGTCTATTTCGGCGGTGGCACCCCGACTTCCCTCTCGGCTGAAGCGCTTGACTATCTCTTGACAACCGTCAAAGAAAATATAGATTTAACCAATACGGTTGAATTCTGCGTCGAAGCCGGAAGACCGGACACAATCACAGAAGAAAAGCTGATTACCTTACAAAAGCACGGTGTCACACGCATCAGCATTAATCCGCAAACGATGAATGACAGCACTTTAGAGGCAATTGGTCGCTCGCACAGAGCAGATGATATTGCGGCAGCTTTCCGCTTAGCGCGAAGCATCGGTTTTGACAACATCAACACCGACTTAATTGTTGGTCTGCCAATGGAAAACGAAGTCGCTTTCAAACATACGCTTGAAAGAGTCGCAGAATTAAGTCCCGAAAACATCACAGTGCATACAATGTCGGTAAAGCGCGGCTCTGCCCTGCATCAAAAGCTTGGCGATTACAGCTTAACCGATCCGGAAACCGTGCAAAATATGCTTTCGATTGCACAAGAGTTCATGCAAGGTGCGCATTTTAGTCCTTATTATATGTACCGTCAGAAAAATATGCTTGGTAACTTTGAAAATGTTGGCTACACAAAACCCGGTTATGTCAGTGTGTACAACGTAAACATTATGGAAGAGGTACAAAGCATACTCGCCCTCGGCGGTAGCGGTTCAAGTAAATATGTCGATCCGCAAACCGACCGTATTGAGCGCGTATACAACTTCAAGTCTCCGATAGAATACATAAACAGATTTGACGAGATACTTAAAAAGAAAGACGAATTTTTCGAATTGGTACAATCATAAAAGAAGCATCACCCGGATTGATATGCACGCAAATAGTTGCCCCTTTTGAAAGTACATATCAACGAATAAAAAAACGGCTGTACGCTTTTACTCGTACAGCCGTTTCAATTTAACTATTCTGTTTTTTCTCACGCAGTTGATAAGACAATGTCATCAAGCTATCGGAAAGATGTACATTCTCAACCACAACATCCTCCGGCACTTCTATATCCACATAGGAAAAATTCAAAAGCCCTTTAACGCCTGCTGCAATCACACGGTCGGCAACTTCCTTGGTGTTTGCCTTCGTTACAGCTAAAATCGCGATATCCGTATGTGTTTCTCTGATATAGCTTTCTAAGCTTTCCATACTGTGTACCGGTATGCCGTTAATTTCCGTGCCGATTTTTTCTGCATCCACATCAAATAAAGCACTTACACGAAATCCTCTTTTTGCAAAGCCGCCATGGTTTGCAAGTGCGTGTCCAAGGTGACCGGCACCAACAATAATTGCATTATGCGAATCGCGCAAACCAAGGATAATACCAATTTGCTCATAGAGCTCTTCTACATTGTAGCCATAGCCCTGCTGCCCGAAACCGCCAAAGCAGTTCAAATCCTGACGAATTTGCGACGCAGTAACATTCATTCGTTTGCTGAGCTCCTTCGATGAAATGCGTCGAATATTCTGCGAAAGCAAATCCCCCAAATAGCGATAATACCTCGGAAGTCTTCGTATCACAACAAGTGATATCTTCCGTTCGTTCTGACTCATATCCACACTCCCTACTCTCCGGAATACATTTATAACATTACTATTCTAACACATACAAATTCAAAAAGCAACAATTGTTAAATTTTAAACTAATTAAAAAATTTAAAGGATTTTCTGCTTGAACAGCGAATTTATAAATAGTCTAAATTAGGAGGGAACAATATGATTACGGTAAAAGAAACAAACTATTCCGTGTTTGGCAAATGCGCAGTAATTTCTAACGGTAAGACCGAGGTATATGTTACATTGGACATTGGTCCGCGCATCATTCGCTATGCTGTATGCGGCAAAGAAAACATGATGTGGGAAAACACAGAACTCAATGTTACCAAAGGCGGCGCAGACTTTGACGAGTTTTTTTATAAAGGTGCCGAATGGAAAATCTACGGTGGACACAGAATGTGGCTCTCGCCGGAATCCCAGCCGCGCAGCTACTACCCGGACAACGAACCGGTTGACTACGAAATTATTGACGGTGGTATTATCACAAAGCCGAAAAAGCAAATCGGCAACCAAGTGCGTTATGAAATTACAGTTACGATGGCCGAAAGCGGCGAAGTGACTGTCAAGCATGTTGTAATCAATGAAAACGCGTTCGACATCGAATGTGCAATCTGGGGGCTTTCTGTAACAGACCAAAACGGACTTTTGGCCCTGCCGATAACACAACGCAATACCGGCCTTCTCTCCAACAGAACCATGTCGCTTTGGCCATACACAAAAATGAATGATCCGCGTGTGTATTGGGGTGAAAAGTTCATCACGCTCCAGCAGGATCCGAATGCAACTTGCGCATTCAAAATCGGACTCAGCAACGAAGATGCATATGCTCTCCTATACAACCATAACTGCCTTATGGTGAAAAAGTTTGATTATAATCCGAATGCGACCTATCCGGACGGTGGCGCGTGCTTCGAAGCATATACGAGCAACAATTTCCTTGAATCCGAGTCTCTTGGCGCACTTGTAAAGCTTGCCCCCGGTGAGCGTACGGAGCACAACGAATACTGGACATTATACGACAATGTAAAGCGACCGGAAAGCAATGATGAGGCTGCCTTTGAAGCAGATGTGAAAAAATATGTATAAATAAAAAAAGCGGTGAATCACCGCTTTTTTATTTATACAAGCTGATAATCAGCATATCCTCCTCCGATAAAGCAATCGTTGATTTAAGAAAAACAGTATCATCTTTTTGCGTAAACATATACTCCGTATCACCAAAGCATATGCGCTTAACCTTGCCGCTAATACCGGAAATGCTGCAAATTTGAATTGGTGCACCAAATACACGAACATTAAAACCTTTTTTTAAATCAATCAAGATAGCAGAGCTTCCGCGAAAAAGAACAGCGCCGCTGCTTCCTATCCTCAACCGCATATCCTCATAACTGTAAGTAGATTTATGCATAGCTTCGAGTATCGGAATAAAATAGGACAGCTCTATTTTCTCACCACGCAAAATTCGCGCTTTATAAATCAAGGATGCCAGATTCATTTTTCCGCACTGCATCAAAGCCAGCATATATAACAGCTCGACAGACGCATCTATTTCGTCGCTGTCCGAATACATTTTCACGCCGCATTGCTCTGCAGAAATCTCACTATAGTTAAATGCATAAATATTTTCAAGCGCAACAACCAACTGCTTCGGTGCAGACAAACAAGTTCCAAGTGCATTTGCAATAGCAAACGGTATCACTTGCTTTAACGAACAGCGCTCCGTCTTATCACAAGAATTCGGATAGAACTCAGCGTAAAACCTGCCGTTAAATGCACGGTTTTTTATAAATTCCTGCCCTTTTTCAGCAACACTTTCAAGCGCATCAGCGAATTCACGCTCCCCTGCGCAAACAGCAAGCTTTCTCATGCATATCGCTGCCAATATGTACATACAGGTCTTAAATACATCACAAACCCCGTCGGCGTTATGAACCAAAAACGAGCCGTCGCAGATGGCGAGCATTGATTGTATCTTTCTCCAAACAGCAACAAGCCCATTCCAAGCGGAAGCAGAAATCTCCCCGTAGCCGAAAGATATAAGCCTGCAAGCACGAAAGATTAACGAAAACTGTCTTTCAAAACCAACTTCATCTTTGATTCCAAAGAAAAGTACATTGTCACAAAGACGCGGTAAATCCGCCACAATACCGTCCGTACGAGCATAGCCCTCCAATTGCCAGTTTAGCAATTCCCATGCAGCCTCCGCATTAAAATACGCCAAAGCATTCACCGGACAATCCTCGGTTTTTGCATAGATAAAGCGCGTACCGAAAGGGTTTTTATAAAACATTTTACCATTACCATATTCATCAAAGCGAAACGGCACAGAAAAATATATATCCTCAAGCGCTTCAAAGTATTCTTCCGCTGATACGATTCTGTCTAAACTATTTTCTATTACAGAAGAAATGCACCCACTCTGTAAAAGGATATGTTTTGCATTTTTTAACGCATACTCCGCAACAGCCTTGCTGCTGTCAAAGCAAGCAGCGTAGCTACACTTAAAGCGGAGGTTCTCCCCTTTTTCAGTCGTATACTCTAAATTCGGCGCATACCAGGCATAAACCGTATTCAATACGACACTTTCACCGGCGGGAATTTCAAGCTGAATCATTGCCGCCGCATAAGCTTTACCTGATGGCAACAAACAACCGGACGATTCCGCAGTCCCGGAACGGAGCATCTCACAAAATCGCGCATAAGCGTCTGTTTTATCGATATAACAAACCGCGTTTGCATTTCCTTCGATAGCAATGCACTGCGTTAAATATCCGCTATGCACGGAAAGCTTTGACGCAGGACCAAGCAGCACACCACCCCAAGTATTCTTTTGAATCCTTTCGTGCAATGAATCTTCGCTGCAATTCTCAACCATAGCACCAAAGCAAAAAGCACGCTTTTTCTTGGAAGTATTCTTAATTTTAAAGCTCAAAAGCGCTGCGGGTATCCGCAATTGTTCCCCGAACTTATGCGGCGTAATTGCAGTAGCCGTAATTTTAACCGGGACACTGTCACTCGCAAGCTTATAAACAGCACCTAAAAATGTACGCTTGCATTTCTTAACAGTAAAATCAGAATCCAGCCTTGCAACTCTACCTTTATCATCAGAAATTGCAAAACAAGGGCTGTCAAACGAATATGCCGCGTCCTTTTCCGCTCGCTTTAAAAAGGTTGTATGAAATTTTTCATCAATTTTAAGCGCGCCGTCGGCGCCGAGTCTGACAGTGAACATAGCACACTCCTTAGTAATTTGCAAAGTTGCTTCTGACGCTGATGCTGCTAAGTATGCCCATTGCAGCAAAGTTAGACAGAAGCGAGGTCCCCCCGTAACTGAAAAACGGAAGCGGTATGCCGGTTACAGGCATCAATCGAATACACATACCGATATTTTCAAGCACATGGAAGAAGAACATCGCAGCAATGCCGACACAAACAAAGTAACCGAAATTATTTCTGGTACGCTTTGCAACCGTAATACACTTAATAATAATTGCAGTCAAAATCGCAACCACAGAAACACAACCGAAAAACCCCCACTCTTCGCCAATTGTTGCAAAAATAAAGTCCGTATGCTTTGCCGGAAGATATTCCAGCTGATTTAAGTTTCCCTTCATATACCCCTGCCCAAACAATTTGCCCGAACCAATAGATGTTTCTGACTGAATTACATTATAGCCGGAGCCGACAGGGTCCTTGTACGGATCAAAGAACACTTCAATTCTTTTAATCTGATGCGGCGCAAGGATATGCTCTCGAAAAATCCACACACACGCCAAACCAACCACTGCCACACACGCAAGCACAGCCATATACTTATAGCTGAATCCGGCGCAGTAGAGCATCGAAATAAATATAAACACAAACACAAGTGCGGTACCAAGGTCAGGCTGCAGGAGCACCATGCCTATCAAAAGTCCGGCGTGTAGCGTCAGCATGGTAAGCGTACCGATATAATTCACATCATCACGCGCTCTTTGCAAATGCTTAGCAAATGTAATAATAAACCCTATTTTAACAAACTCAGCCGGCTGAAAGCTGATAAAACCGATATCAATCCAACCGCGCGTTCCCGTTTCTTCCAAACCGGTGCCGAACACGAGCGTTATCCCAAGCAGTGCAACGCATACAATATAAATCGCAACCGAAGCTTCACCAAGAATATCATAATCCAGCTTGCTGAGTAAAATAAACGCAATCACGCCCAGCACAAGCGCCGCCGCCTGCACAATAAACATACGGCTTGTGCCAAGGCTCAGCGTCGCCGAATAGACCGCAACTACACCCATTATACCGGCAATTACCGACAGAATCAGCGCGCCGTAGTCTATCTGACCGAATATTTTCGAAAGCAAGCTTCTGTTATGCATCACACAAGTCTCCTTAATTTCTTAACTTATATTATAATCAATTTCTGCTGATTTGTAAATATGAACATAAAACAATAATTTTAAGAATTTGATTTAATTAAATTTCCACACCTGCGATTGTATAGATATTCTGTATTGTAATATAAAAAAGAGGTTGCGTTGCAACCTCTTTTTTATCAGTCCTCAAAAATAGCTTCAACCTTAATCGGCTCGTCCTTCTTTTTTTTGCTGTCCGCTTTCTTTTCAGCCATCTTCGTTTCAATTGCACAGTTAATCTTGTCAACAATTCCCGGTACCATATCTAAAATACGGTCAACCGGAGATGCCGAAGCACCAACAGACATCAGCTTAATCTGCCCCTGACCAACAACGATGAATCCAACCGGTTGAATCGAAACACCGCCGCCGCTACCGCCACCAAACATAACCTCAGCCTCATTCTTTTTACCAAAATCACTACCGCCTGCAGCGAAGCCAAATGAAACCTTGGAAATCGGAATAATTACACTTCCGTCCGGACTTTCAACCGGTGTGCCGACAATTGTGTTTACATCGACCATTTCTTTAATGTTGCTCATTGCAGTTGACATCAAACCTTCGATAGGATGACTCATACCAATACACCGCCTTCATTTGTTTTATTTTTGAATTTTTTAAATTTACCGTATATACACAAGAGCATAAATAGCGCCCTTATAATATGCACCAATCGTAGTCTAAATATCCCGTTAAAATAGAAATCTATCTTTGCATCGTGAAAATGCGGCGTTACATAAACATCCAAATCCTTCATATTTAAATTCAAGTGATTATAGATTAACGCCGCCAACCCGTAAACCAATGCATATGCGGCCCCGGAAGCAACGCCGGTGTTTGCTGCATCAGGAAAACCAAGATCCAGGTGCATCACATATTTTGGTATACGCAATTTTTTACGAAAATAAACAAGCAGCCTTGCGATATCCGGTTTAAGTTCTGTATACAAAGCATCGTAAAAACGAAGTTTTTTCATAAATACAGCAAAACCGCCATCTCCGTTTTCGCGCTCTTTTTTCGGTTCGGTAGTTTTTTTTGCTTTTGCTTTTTTATCAAATTCATTTTTATAAACAGCAATCCCATTTATAAAAACCGTTAACCTTTGCTTCCCGGCATTCTTGCTATAGCCGAATTCCACACGCATAGTAAGCGGAAAAAGCAAAATAAGCAGCAAAAGCAAGCAAAGAATGCACAACCATATATAGCCCATAGCGCTGCTCCTAAATATCAATACTTAACTGACTCTCGTCTGCCTCTTCCAGCTCAACATTCGTGCTGATATCCGGCAAATCGTCCAGGCTTTTCAGCCCGAAGGTGCGTAAAAACTCATTGGTTGTCACGAACAATATCGGCTTACCTGGCGCGTCTAATCTGCCATGCTCTTCTATCAATCCGCGCTCCAGAAGTCTTGCCACGGCATAGTCACTGTTCACACCGCGCACATACTCAATTGCACCACGCGTTACAGGCTGATTATATGCAATAATACTAAGCGCTTCCATCGCCGCATTTGAAAGACCTTGCTGCCGACGGATGCCCGCAAGCGCCTGCACATAAGTGTAATAGGTCGGTCTTGTGCACATCTGATAGCCATCATCAATTTCTATAATTGAAAAACCGCGGTTTTCATCGTTATAGTATGCACAAAGCGACTCCATAGCCTTGATAACCGTTTCACGCTTCTCATCAACGATTTCTGCAAGCTTGTCCGTCTTCACAGCTTCACCAGCCGCGAAGAGAACACATTCTAAAATACATTCCAACTTTTTTTCTGCCATGTTATGCTCCTCTTTATACCGCCGAAATCAAAAAATCGTTTTTATCGCGGCTGTATACAGCTTTTATCTGATTCATTTTAATCAATTCCAACAGTGCCAAAAATGTAGCCACAAGCTCAGGCTTGGTATACATACCATCAAAAACATTTGTAAAAAGCACCTTGTTTCCGTTTTTAACCAAGTCCTGTAAATAGACAACCTTATCCTTTACGGAAACCTTTTCGCGCTGTACTATGCTTTCAAATGTTTTGCGCGGCGGCGGAACTCTGCGCTTAGAGCGTTCCAATATATCATTAAACGCAGAAATCAGCATATCTACGGGATAAATCGTCGTATCAGGTTCTGTTGCCGGCTCAATATCCTCCGGCTCTTTAAACAGCATATATTTATACGCATTTTCATGCTCTTTCAAAAACTCCATCGTCGCCTTATAGCGCTGGTATTCCAGCAAGCGTTCAACGAGCTCTGTGCGCGGATCATCTTCGTCCGTTTCTTCACTTCTCGGCAAAAGCATTCTGGACTTAATCAAAAGCAGCTGCGATGCCAGAACCGTAAATTCGCTGGAGACCTCCAAATCCATTTCCTTCATGGTTTCAAGTGCGTCCATATACTGATCGGTTATCGTTGCAATCGGAATGTCATAAATATTTACTTTGTTTTTTGAAATCAAATGCAGCAAAAGGTCGAGCGGCCCCTCAAAAACCTCTAGCTTAAATGATATTTTTTCCATAAATCAACCCTACTATACAAACAATCTGAATACAAAGTCCCACACATCAAAAGCTACGGTTAACAAATTAGATGTAACCCAACCGTGTAATGTGTTCAAACTCAAAAACCACGGTAAATAATCGCTGATTAAAAGCCAAATCATTAAAATCGGCATACCGTATCGCTCATAATTTAACACAAAGCCATGGGCACTGCTTGGCAAAAACGATATTACAACCTTCGAACCATCTAAAGGCGGAATCGGTATAAGATTAAATACCATTAAGCTTAAATTCAGCACAGCTATGACTTGAATCATCTGCATCAAAATTTCAATAAAAGAGCTTTCATCCAGCAATGCAGGATAATAAGAAATGCCAAAAAATAAAATGCCGTACCATATGCCGCAAAATATAAATCCACTCAAAAGATTCGAAATCGGCCCTGCAGCTGCAATCAGCGCTGTATCACGTTTCGGGTGCTTGAGCATTCGCAAATCAAACGGAACAGGCTTTGCCCAACCAAATCCGAAAATCAGCATAAACAGCGCGCCAACAAAATCAAAATGCGCAGTCGGATTGATTGTAACCCTGCCCATGAGCTTTGCGGTTGGATCACCAAGCTTATAGGCTACATATGCATGTGCCGCCTCATGGACAGAAATAGCAATTAACACGGCAGGTATGCTTATTAAAATATTAATAATGAAATCTATAATGTTAAAATTTCCGCTTAGCACCGATGAAACCATTGATTGCCTCCATATTTTTATACATATCTATATTATATTACAAATCACGCACATTGTCAAAAGATTTCTAAAAAGCAAAAAAACCGGGCAACCGCCCGGTTTTTTCTGTTTTATCTGATTTTGTCGATAATCTTTGTATTCTTTTCTACGGCAGCATCCTTTACCCAAGAATCCTTAACCATTGCATTATAACGATCGTAGGCAATAATAGACTTCAATTCTTCTTCAACATCTTCATACGCGTCAAATTCCGCATCAGAGGGATATCTCTTAATGATGTGATAGCCATACTCCGTTTCAACCAAACCGCTGACGCCGCCAACCTCAAGCTCATATGCTGCATTATCAAATTCAGTTACAAACTGGCGGTCATTATGCGTGAATTTATAACCTTCATACGACGACTCAACATCTTCCGAATACTCAACCATCAACTTTTCAAAATCTTCGCCGGCATTCAAGCGATCTAAAATTTTCTGTGCCTCAGCCTTTGCCTCATCCTTTGTTCTTGTAATGCCTTTTTCCGGGTTCTCGAGCAGAATTAAAATATGCTTTGCAAAAATCGAGTTTTCATAGAAAGCATTCTTTTCATTCTCATACTGCGCTCTGATTTCCTCTTCGGAGACATTCGTTAACTCAGAATCTTCTGTAATATACTTCTGCTGCAGCTTGGACGCAAGCATAATTTTTTTGAAAACACCCTTTACGGAGTCTTTGCTTACCTGCCAAGCAGAAAGCTTCTTTTCAAAAGCCTGGACACCACCATACTGCTCAACCAGCGCATTATAATTAGATTCAGCATACGCACTCTCCTCGGCAGTTAACGAAACGCCTTCTTCCTCTGCCTTCTGTGCCTGCACCCAAATCAAAACAATCTCATCAATCGTTTTATCCTTTGCAATATCAATTGCTTTGCGGTTATCAACCTCAACCGTTGACCATTTTTCGGCATCTGCTGAATCGAAGCCCATTTCAGCCGCAATTTCCATTTTGAAGGAATCGAGCATAAAATTAAATTCACCGCCGGTTACAGCCTCGCCGTTAATCACCAGCACCTCATTTACATCAATTACTTCACAACCTGCAAAAAGGCCAACGAACATCATTGCACAAAGCAACATGCAAATTAAAGATTTAATTCTCATATCTATACATTCCTTTCAGCTATGTTTACAAACAAAGCAATCTAAAATTTCTGCATATTCATTATAGCAGAAAGCTAAGAAAACTGCAATTCTTTCATGCGTTGTAATATAAACTTAATATTCTGCAGTTTTTCAAGAGAACTCTGTTTTGCTGCCTTATAAGTCAAGTATGGCCGCTCACCGGCAGAGAATAAAATCTTTCCGTTTTGCTCGCCGATTATTGCAAAAACTGTTTTCATATCCGCTGACAAAGCATCAATTTTAAGAATAACGCAATCAGCCTTCTCTGTAATCTCAGTGATTTTCAAAGCCTGTGCATAAGCTTTTACGAGTGCAACATCCAAAACGCTCATCACCGTCTCAGGGATATCGCCAAAACGATCCTCCAGTTCTTCCTCAATGGCATAGCGATCCTGCAAATCCGTGATTGCTGCAATACGCTTATACATATCAATTCGGCTTTCCGTACTGTGAATATAGTTTTCAGGTATATGTGCACTGACGCGAAAATCAATTGAAGTCTCAAGAGAATTCTCCGGCGGATTGCCGCAAAGCTCATCTACACTTTCTTTTAGTAATTTGCAGTACATATCATACCCGACCGCATCCATATGTCCGTGCTGCTGCTCCCCCAAAAGATTGCCTGCGCCTCGTATTTCCAAATCACGCATTGCAATTTTAAAACCGGAGCCAAACTCAGTAAATTCGCGGATGGCACTAAGCCTTTTATGTGCGACCTCTGTCATAATCAGATTGCTTTGATAAGTCAAATAAGCATATGCCAATCGATTCGAGCGCCCAACTCTGCCACGCAGCTGGTAAAGCTGCGCAAGTCCCATTTTGTCAGCATTTTCAATAATAATCGTATTAACATTCGAAATATCTAATCCGGTTTCAATGATTGTTGTACACACCAAAACATTCGTCTCGCCTTCCATAAAGTCCATCATGACCTGTTCAAGTGTATCCTCGCTCATTTTCCCGTGACCAATACCAACCTTGGCCTCTGGTACAAGATTCTGAATATGTGCAGCCTTTGTATGAATACCGTTCACACGGTTAAACAAATAGTATACCTGTCCGCCGCGTGCAAGCTCCTTTTTAATTGCATCCGCTATCACCATATCATTATGCTCCATGACATAAGTCTGTATCGGATATCTGTTTTGCGGCGGCTGCGTAATGACGCTCATATCGCGGATATTCACCATTGCCATATGCAAAGTACGCGGAATCGGAGTTGCTGTTAAGGTGAGCACATCTACATTTTTACGAATTTCCTTCAGTTTTTCCTTGTGTGCAACGCCAAAACGCTGTTCCTCGTCTATAATCAAAAGACCGAGGTCTTTAAATTCCAAATCCTTTTGCAGAATTCTGTGTGTGCCGATAATTACATCTATCTCGCCGGTCTTAAGTTTTTCCAAAATTTTCTTTTGCTCCTTCGGCGTTCTGAAGCGCGAAAGCATTTCTACCTTAATCGGATAGTCCTGCATTCGTTGCATAAATGTATGATAATGCTGCATCGCAAGAATCGTCGTCGGAACAAGGTAGGCAACCTGTTTGGAATCCATTACCGCCTTAAATGCGGCACGAATTGCAACCTCTGTTTTACCGTAACCGACATCGCCGCACAAAAGTCTGTCCATCGGTCGTTCCGACTCCATATCCTTTTTTACTTCTTCAATGCTACGCAGCTGATCCGGTGTTTCTGCATAATGGAAACCGTCCTCAAATTCGCGTTGCCATAATGTATCCTCGCTGTAAGCAAATCCTTTCATTTGCGAACGCGCACCGTAAAGTTGAATCAGATACTGTGCAAGCTCTGAGGTGGATGCCTTAACACGCGCCTTTGTCTTGTTCCAATCTATGCCGCCAAGCTTATTTACTTTTACGCGTTTTTCCGTGCCGCCTATATACTTATAAAGCATATCTAACTGTTCTACCGGCACATATAAGTTGTCCGTTCCTTGATAGGATACTTTCAAATAATCTTTAATTACACCTTCAACCGTCAGCTGTACAAGTCCTTCATAACGACCAATGCCGTGTGCCTGATGTACAACATAATCACCGGGCTGAATGTCTGTATAGGAACGAATTTTATTTGCAGAATCCTGCTTTGCCATTCGTCCGCTCTTGCGCTTTTGTTCTCTGAAAACCTCATGATCACTTATCAGTGCGAAACGAATATCCGGATACTCAAACCCGCCGGAAACACTTCCTGTGCTGACGGAAATTACACCCTGATGTAAAATTTCGGGCGTCTTTATATAAACACATTCAATATCGTTATTATTCAGCTCCGTAGAAAAATTCTCAGCACGCGAAGAAGCGCCGGCCAATAAAAGTACCGTAGCTTTATTTTCGCGGTATGTTCTTAAATCATCTTTCAGGAAATCCATTTTGCCGTGAAAACTGTTCATGGATCGTGCCATAAGATTATAGCTTGCCGCCGCACGAAACTCCGACGAGGCTGCGTTTATAGAGGAAAGCGTAAAAAGCTTATACTCCAAGAGTTTTTTTGCCACTTTCTTAAAATCAACCCAGAGCCCTTTCGTTTTCGGCAAAACATACGCACGCTCCATAAGTTCGCTGAGAATTTCCGACATATCCAGCTCCGCTGCTTTTGCGTTCTGCGCCAAAGTTTTCGGCTCATCAACAAAAACATATGCGTCAGAGAAATAATCCGTAATTGTGGAAAGCTTAGGATAAATTCGGTTAATATATCTATCTGAAGATGCAAAATAATGACGCTGTGCAAAGCTTTCAATATCCGCACGCAGCCGCGTCGAAACTGCATCTTCCCCCATCTTTTCAAGGTTTTTTAGTTCCTTCTTCAACGATACAATTATTTCATCACGCTGCTTTGGCGTATAAATCGCCTCACGACAAACAATCACTTCGGCAGCGTCAGTTTTATCAACTGAAATCTGTGATTCAATGTCGAAATAACGCAGCGAATCAACTTCGTCATCAAAAAATTCGATGCGCAAAGGCATAGCATTGTTTGGCGCGTAAATATCCAAAATACCGCCGCGCAAAGAAAACTGCCCAACGCCCTCAACCGTATCGGAGCGCTCATAACCCATATATGTCAGCTGCGCACAAAGACTCTCAAGATTATAAACGCTGCCGATTTCAAATTGCAAGGCCGTCTCAACAAACAACTCTGGCGGGACCGTATACTGCAGCAGAGCCTGTACGCTTGTCACCGTAATTGCAGTTTTGTTTCGAACAATCTCATTCAAAACACCCAATCGGTTATATACCGTTTCACGGCTGACCGTATCCACTTCGTAGTAAATATATTCTTTCGAAGTAAATAAATTCGCACGAATACCGACAAAGAATCTCAAATCCTCGTACAATGCACGCGCTTCGTAATCCGAAGCGAGCACAACCAACCCTCGCTTCTCTTTTTCATACATGAAGTTTGCGATAAAGTGCGCCTTCTGCGCAGTATTAGAGCATATTACGCTGATGGGCGTAATCCCCTGCTTTGCCGTTTCACAAATCTTGTTATATTCTGCACTATCGTTCAAAACATTCAAAAGATGCACCTTATCTCACCTCCAAAAATACTTATGGCTTAATTGTTATATTAAATTTGCCTGCAGCAGCATCCGCGCCTTCGCGCATAATACAAGAAAGCATATCCGGCACTTTTTCTATAATGCCCTCGATTGTCTTAATTTCTTCTTTTGAAAATCTGCCAAGCACATGCCCGACTAAATTTTCCGCTTCGCCGGGCGGCTCACCAATTCCAATTCGGATACGCGGAAAATTGTCGCTTACAAGTTGATATATGATGGATTTCATCCCATTATGACCGCCGTCCGAGCCTTTTTTGCGTATGCGAACAGAGCCGACGGCAATGCTTTTATCATCGTAAATCACAATGATGTTCTCCGGTGGGATTTTATAAAAACTTGCAATTTCACGAATACTTTCCCCGCTGAGATTCATAAAAGTTTGGGGCTTAGCCAAAAGCACCTTCTCACCGTTAATCGCACATTCACCTATAAGCGCCTTATGCTTTATTTTATTTATCTTTGTACGATATATATCTGCGAGATAGTCTAACACCTCAAAACCGACATTGTGGCGCGTCATGCGATATTTGTCTCCGGGATTACCGAGACCTGCAATCAAATACATACGCTACCTCCTTTTCTACATTTACAACAAAAAGGTCAGGCAAAAGTTACCCAACCTTTTTGAATATGTACTTAAATTAGTCAAACAACGGACTTACGGAAACATCTTTGTAAATTCTGTTGATTGCCTCAGCAAATACCGGGGCAACGGAAGCAAACTTAATCTTATCGATTTTCTTGTCTTCCGACATACGGATTGTATCGAGCACCAAGAGCTCTTTAATCGGCGAGTTTTGGATACGCTCAATTGCCGGACCGGAAAGCACACCGTGTGTGCAGCAAGCATAAATTTCTTTTGCACCAAAATCCATCAGCGCCTTTGCACCATTTGCAATCGTACCGGCTGTATCAATCATATCATCAACAAGGATAACCGTCTTACCCTTGATATCACCAATAATATTCATAACCTCAGAAACATTTGCCTTCGGTCTTCTCTTATCGATAATTGCAAGCGGGCAATCCAAACGGTTTGCAAAGTTTCTTGCGCGCGTTACGCTGCCAAGGTCCGGCGATACAACCACCACATCATCACGACCGGAACCAAAGCGGTCAAGATAAACCGGCGCCAAAATCGGCACACCGAGAAGATGATCTACCGGAATATTGAAAAAGCCCTGAATCTGTGCAGCGTGCAAATCCATCGTGAGCACTCTGTCTGCACCGGCAGTGGTAATCAAATCAGCAACAAGCTTAGCAGAAATCGGATCTCTTGCCTTCGCTTTTCTGTCCTGTCTTGCATAACCCATATACGGAATTACAGCTGTGATACGGCCTGCAGACGCACGCTTAAGCGCGTCAATCATAATCAGAAGCTCCATCA
>JAZQCN010000123.1:0-2205 GCA_045546315.1 Clostridia bacterium
ATCCGTATATACCGCGGCGTTTTCAACGTCGGTTTGCACGACGGTGCCGTCTGCCTTGACGCCGATAAATGTTTCGCCGACTACAAAAACGTAGCCCGCTTGATTCTCAGCGGCATACACCGCATCAATTCCGTTCAACGCTTCCACAAGGAACAATTTTGTAAATTTCTTTGCGCCGTCGGGCAGAGCTGCCTCCAGATTGTCTGCCAAAATTTCTTCCTCCCCGCGGATATCCACCGAGCCACCGCCCAAAATAATGGCGGCATTCAGCGCATCTTTCACCGCACTTTTGTAACCTTCCGTCGTTTTGGTGGCACTTGCGACGGTGTCCACTGCATCAACTTCGTCGGCATTTTTACCGGTAAAGTTTTCCCCGTATGTTTTTTCTTTACCAAGCGTTTCATTGGAGGAAAGGCAGGTTGCACCCGTGACGACGCCCGTGGCATCAACCCCGCACATAATCACCATATCGGGTCCGTATCCTGCCGTGACAAGTTTGATAACATATCCTTTTCCCTCGTTCTCTTTGTGCACTTCGGTTACCGTGGCGGGCAAGGTAAATGCAGAAATGTCCATTACGTCAAACCCTTTCCCTCCCGGCATCACTTCGAGCAGTGCCTGATTTGCGGAAGCCGTTTGATTTTGCGAAATGATGGGCGCTGTAACAAAGTTGGTCGTGGCAAGCAACAGCGTCATAACCGAGCATATACAAATAAAAACCATAAGATTTTTCATATTCTTTTTCATTAGTTGTGCCCTCCTGCCGTAAACACCTTACGTCTGGTCCAGCGAATAATATAAGGGGTCAGAATATTCATAAACAAAATGGCAAACGAAACGCCCTCGGGATAGTTTCCGAAAAAGCGGATAAGACAGGTAATTATACCGGTACCCACGCCGAAGATAATTCTGCCCCAAGGCGTAGACGGGGAAGTGGTATAATCCGTTGCCATAAAAAACGCACCGATAAAAAGACCGCCTGCAAGCGTCAGTTGCAAGGCCGTGACAGCGTTAAAGTCAACCATCAAAAAGGAAAACACAAAAACTGTTGCTATCAACGATACAGGGATATGCCACGTAATAACGCGGCGTACGATTAAGTATACACCGCCTAAAAGCAATGCCGCCGCACACGTTTCTCCGATGGCGCCGCCGTGGTTTCCGATAAACAGCGTCCAAAGGTCCGGCAGTTTCTCTGCCGCAAGGGGCGTAGCCCCCGAAACGGCGTCTGCAGTTTGCGGAAATGCCGGCACCGCCAGCGAACCAAACGCGATTAGCATAAAGACCCGTGCAGTGATGGCGGGATTTACGAGGTTTTTACCGATACCGCCAAACAGACATTTTACAATTATGATGGCAAACAAAGAACCGATGACACACTGCCACAGCGGAATGTTTACCGGCAAATTAAGTGCGAGCAAAAGCCCCGTAACAGCAGCCGACAAATCCCCTATCGTCTGTTCCTGTTTCACGATTACATTATAAAGGAATTCAAAGCCGACGCAGCAAAGAACGCAAAGTGCGATGACCGCCAGCGCACGCAGCCCAAAAAGGACCATGCCGGCTACTGTTGCGGGGAGTAAGGAAATTAAAACATCCCGCATAATTCCACGTGTCGTTCGTCCGCTGTGAATATGCGGAGAAATCATTACTTTAGGTAAAGAACTCATGCTTTTTCCTCCCCCTTTTTACGGTCTCTTACAATTTGTTTGGATAATTTATTGATTTGTACCAACGGGCGATTTGCAGGGCATACAAAACTGCAGCATCCGCATTCCATACACGCCGTAACTTCCAATGCCGCCAGTGCTTCGGCGTCGCCTTTGCCGTACGCCGCGGCAATTCCAACAGGCGCCAGTCCAAAGGGACAAACGTTGACACACGCGCCGCATCGAATACAAGCAGTGGTTTTGGGAAGTTTGGTTTCTTTTTCCGTCAGAGCAAGCACAGCGTTGGTATTTTTCACAACGGAAACATTAGGTCCGGGAACGGTAACGCCCATCATTGGCCCGCCGTAAACAAATTTGGCAGGCGCCTCGGTAAGGCCGCCACAGAATGTAAACAAATCCGCAAGCGATGTACCGATGGGAACGATAACGTTTTGCGGGTTTCGTACCGCGCCGCCCTCTACCGTCACGCATTTTTCGGTAAGCGGCATACCAGTGCGCAGATACGCCCCAATAGATGCCAGCGTTGTACAGTTGA
>JAZQCN010000124.1:0-1692 GCA_045546315.1 Clostridia bacterium
GAATATTATGAAGCACATCAGCCGTATCGCCGGTGTGAATTATACAGACGATAAAAAGACAGACATTTCTCTGCGCGTAATCACAGACCATATCCGCAGTACCGTTATGATGGTTTCCGACGGCGTAATTCCGTCGAACGAAGGACGCGGCTATGTACTGCGCAGACTGCTTCGCCGCGCGGCAAGACACGGCAGACTCTTGAATATCAAGGGCGAATTTTTGTATACCGTAGCGGACACCGTAATCGACGCATCCAAGCAGGGCTATCCGGAGCTGGATGAAAAGAGAGAGTACATTAAGAAGGTTATCCGCATTGAGGAAGAGAAATTCTCCAAGACGATTGAGGCAGGTCTTTCCATTTTGAATGATTATATTGAAGCTACAAAGGCAGCCGGCGCTGATACCTTAAGCGGCGCGGATGCGTTTAAGCTTAATGATACCTACGGTTTCCCGATTGACTTAACCGTTGAAATCTGCGAAGAGCAGGGACTGAAGGTAGATCGCGCAGGCTTTGATGCGGCACTCAAGCAGCAGAAGGATACCGCACGCGCGAACCGCAAGGACGGATCGAGCTGGGACGATGATTCCGCTGTAAGCATCAAGGCAGAGGCAACCAAGTTTGTCGGCTATACTGCACTCGAGGCAAAGAGCGAGGTTGTCGGTATCGTTGCAGACGGCAACGCTGTTGACGCTATCGGCGCAGGCGAGGAAGGCATCATTGTTGTAAAAGAATCTCCGTTCTATGCAGAGATGGGCGGCCAGTCGGGCGATATCGGCTCGATTACCGGCGCTAACGGCAAGGCAACGGTTGTAGACACAAAGAAAAACGGCGACGATATCTACTTCCACATCGTAAAGGTAGAGGAAGGCTCGATTTCTATGGGCGATGCGGTTACGCTTTCCGTTTGCAAGAAAAACAGAATGGCGGTTTGCCGCAACCACTCCACAACGCACCTTTTGCACAAGGCTTTAAAGGAAGTGCTTGGTACACATGTTGCGCAGGCAGGCTCTGAGGTGACTGCAAAGCATCTGCGCTTCGACTTCTCGCACTTTGAAGCGATGACCGCAGACGAGATTAAGGCAGTAGAAGCAAAGGTAAACGAAGCCATTTTAGAGGCTATGGATATTACCGTACAGGAATTAAATATTGAGGACGCGAAAAAGCTCGGCGCAACAGCGCAGTTTGGCGAAAAGTACGGCGAGACCGTAAGAGTCGTTTCGATGGGCGATTATTCCGTAGAGTTCTGCGGCGGTACACATCTTACAAACACCGCGCAGGCAGGCCTGTTTAAGATTATTTCCGAAAACGGCGTTGCAGCCGGTGTAAGAAGAATTGAAGCCGTAACCGGTGCAGGCGTGCTTGCACAGCTTAATGGCGCACTCGCTACGATTGCAAATGTTGCAGATGCAATCAAGAGCACCGTGCACGATGTTGAGGCAAAGGCAGCGGCCGTTGTTGAAGAAAATAAGGGCTTAAAGCGCGAGCTGGAGAGCATCAAGAGCAAGATGGCAAACGCATCGCTCGGCGATTTGCTCGATAAGGCTGCAGACATCGGCGGCGTGAAGCTGGTAGCGCAGCGCCTGGCTGACGGACTGGATATGAACGCTCTGCGCGGCGCGGGCGACAACTTAAAGCAAAAGCTCGATTGCGGCGTACTGGTGCTCGCTTCCGCGGCTGACGGCAAGGTGAA
>JAZQCN010000125.1:0-4134 GCA_045546315.1 Clostridia bacterium
GCGCGGGCGTTGGTGATCTTAGAAGCGGTGAACATTTCTTTCACGGGGTAAACCTCTCTTTCATTTTTCGGCAATCCGTGCTATACTATCTGATATAGCCGCTTGCCGTTTCTCTTTCCGGCGGGCGGTTCCCCTTGCAAGGGTCGAGCTTGCAAGGGGCTTTTCCGTCCTCCGTTATATATATTATAACTCCAGAACGCCCTAAAGTCACGCGAAACCTTTATATCATAAGGGTTTGCGGGCTTTTCGATCCCCCGTTTTGTTGTTATATATGCACAAGAAATGATCTGTTTATATATCTGTATTTTGTGCAAAGTGTAAAATTTTAATGATCTGCACAAAATGACAGATTGTATACAAAATTCTAACAGTCTACAGAATCCATTCTAACGGCATTTCATCGCCATATATGAGAATTTCCTTGCATGCGATTTTGAAAGCGGCTTAGATTGGATCGTTTATAGGCGTTTTAATGGCTATATATGATCATTTGACAGTTAAAAATCATCTTTTGCGCTGCATGCGGTTTAATGGCCGTTATGCGGCGTTTTTGCTACATATCCACATAATAGATCAACTTTATTTTGACCTGTTTTGATACCATAAAGCACATCCGAAAAAGCGTTATTTCCGGCCATTTTTGGCCGTTTTTTGTTGATATCTGGCGCGATATGATCCAAAAAAAAGAATCAAAAAAGTTTTTCAAACTGCACAAAAACAACCTTCAGCGCGACACATAAAGCAGAATCCGCAAAAACAAAATGGAGGCTATCAAAATGACGAATCATCCTGCATTAAAAAACGCGCTCAAGTTATCCGCTAAAGTTGCAATCTATGTTCCGGGCACGTGCGGCGTTGATACTGCTGCAGACACTTCTTTTATGGTGGATCGCGTAGCCGCTGCCCTGTCTACCATGTTCGGCGGCGCGACGGCTCAAAAGGCTGCAGGCTTCTGGTGTTCCGACGTTGCGGGACTGGTAAAAGAAAACACGACAATCGTTTATGCCTTTTGCGCTCCGGCCGATCTGGAGAAGCACATCGGCGATATCGTTACCATTGCGCAGGATATCAAGCGCGAATTGCAGCAGGAGGCCGTATCAATCGAGCTTGATGGATCCTTGTATATCATTTGATCATATGCCGCTTTTTACTGCCCGCGCGATAGATCGCGGGCAGAATAAAGGCGACAACTGCCCCACAATCTGCATTCTGGAGGGATCATTCATGGAAAAAGCTTTATTTTGGGCAAATCGCAACGGTATTCCTTGCAAGATGGAACGTATGTGTTCCGGCCATGATACGCTGTTTGTATCGGCTGAAGGCGCAAATTCGCATTTGATCGCCAGCGCGGTTTACAAATTCGCCGCGAAAAACCCAAAATTCCATGTTGATCCGGTAAACAGGCTTGGCTATCGTCTCTGGCTCCGCGCGGAGTATGACGCCGCGCAACGCTGGTTCAACATGCGCCGTGCTGCGTCTGAGCTGTTTTTCATCGCACGTTCTCCAGAACGCTATACCAGCGGGCAACGTGCAGAAGCTGAAGCCTTGTGCCGTTCCTACGGCCTCGAGCCTGTTTTGTGCGCTGCCGTAGGCGTTGACGCGGTAGAAATGGAGGTATGACCATGCAGAACACCAACAGCCCTGTTTACCGCTATAAAAGCGTAGACGCTTATCGCTACGCGAGTAAATACCATCGCCGCGAACGACTGAAGGAAACGTTGTTTGTATCTTTTTCTTTTGGTGTTCAGTTTGCATTTGTTGTTATGTTCTTCAAATGGTGGATCATGTAAAAGCGTCTGGAGGTGTTCAAAATGCGCGAAAACAGAAACGGCTTACCCAACTATTCCGATTTGCACCCGTTACCGCCCTACAATCTGGCGCCGCCATTGTGCGGCGGGCTTTTTTTATTTTATGGAGACATTATTTTTCTAAACTGCACAAAAAGCGTGTCGATAGCGACACATTATGCAGGAGTGAAAACTTCGTAAAGCTGGAAAATCAAACGCAAAAGCGCAAGACAAGAAACGGAGGGCAATTCCATGACAACCATCAGCCGCAACCTTGAAAAGCACGGGATCGAAGTATCTTTCGACTCTAAACCTGTCCAGACCATCATCGACGCGCTCAAGGCCGCTGGGTTCCGCTGGCACCGTGCGGGCGGCTATTGGTACGCCAAAGAAAACGCGGAGACGCTGGCCGCTGCTCAGTCTGTTGCAGGAAATGAAAACTTGGTAGAATCCTGCAATCAGCCGAAAACCGCACGTCCTGCGCTGGCTCCCTTGTGGGATCGTGTCAAGTTCACGCCCGGAACCTGCCCTGATGAATGCAGCGCCCACACCGTCGGCAGCAACTACCGCGCCGGCCTGTCTGTGAAAGAGATCGCCGCCATCGTTCGCAAGCACCTGAAGGAACGTTTCCCAGAGTGCAAATTTTCCGTAACCAGCAAGCATGACAGCATCAACTGCTATCTGATGGCCGCGCCCTATGCAAAGTGCACGGAAACCAAAAACAGCTTTGGCGACTGGCTCACCCGCCAGCAGGTGGACGAGCTGCAGCCGGAGATCGCCGCCATCATCGACTACGCCCGCGCCTATCTCAATTCCTACGACTACAACGACTCTGATCCCTATACGGATTACTTCTGCCGCAACTTCTACGGCTGGGTAGCCCTTGGCGACTACACTCAGACCGAAGCAACCGAAGCACAGCAGGCCGATATTGCCGCGTTCCGCGCAGCTATTGAGAATGAAAACCGCGAAAAGCTGGCAAAGTGGCGCGAAGAACGCGCACAGGCTGAAGCAGAGGCCGAAAAGCGCAATGCTGAACGTTCCGCGCTGGTTGCAGCCGTAGAGGCTGAAGCTGTTGTTGTCGATCTGCCGGAGGATGAACAGTATACGCTTGAAAACCTCAAAGAGCTGCGCAAAGTCTGCAGCATCGACGAAGCGCACGAAGCATGGAAAGAAACGGAACAGGACTATGCAGAGCGCGGCCTGATTGCTCCCCGCTGCTTTGCTGTTGTCGAGCGCACTGTTACCCTCTCCGCTAAAGCTTGGGACATTTTCAAGGAAAATCTGATGGAAGATTGGTCTTTTGTTGCTGGCCGTGGCGGCTCCCGCACCTATGATCCCCGCTGCGCAACGGATGAAGACTGGAACCGCATGACCAACGACGAGCGCCAGTCTGTACGCTGGTACGCGCTGGCCGTCGCCATTCTGGACGAAGCGGGCAACCTTCTCTGTGCCATTGATCCGCAGGGGCATACCTACTGCCGCTACACTCTGCTGACGGATGAAGCCGTCCGCGCTCCTATGCCCACCACCGCCCCGGATGAAAGCCCGGAGGCGGTCAAGGCGGCATACATTGAAGATGTGTCCACCGAGATCATCATGGAAAACAACCTCAATGAAAACTGGCAAGAATCCGAAATCTACGCGCAAAAGATGGCCGAACATCTGGACGGCCTGACTGTTGATATCATCCGCAGAATCGAGCTGGAAAGCCTCAAAAAGTGGCTTTATGCGTGGTTGGATTGTTATAACACCGTACAACAGCGAATTGCACGCGCAAACATCCAGCAGGGCGAGCCGATCACCCTTGTGCGCTATTGCTGGTTTGGAGAGCTGGAAGCTGTCAAAGGCACCGTGAACTTTGTAAAGCCTTGCGAGTACGCACAGAACAAGGACGCTGTAGCCATTGAATTGCAGCATGTCAAAAAGATCAGCATGAACTATCTGCACAACGGCAGCAGTTGGTTTATCGTTCGCGGTTCCGTTTCTATCCCGGAGTCTGTTTGCTGGAAGCAGCTCGACGATCATACACGCATGACCAAATACTCTGCATTTGACCGCCAGAGCATCATCGCCGCGCAGGAATACGCGAAGCAGCACGGCTGTGATATCATCGCAAGCAATATTGTTTGATATATATAGTCGAACGAAAACTTGGTAGAGCTGGCCGATCAACCGCAAATCAGGCCAGCAAATTTATTTTCCAAACATGCACAAAACAAGGCTGTTTGCCGACACAGTAAGCGTAAAACCAAACAGGAGGTAATGCCCTATGACTTCCACATTCACCATCGCGGTTCAGTTTCCCAAGCACAACGATCTGACCGAAACTTACCAGTTTGATATT
>JAZQCN010000126.1:0-2551 GCA_045546315.1 Clostridia bacterium
CTTTTATGCCTTGACTGTGATGAAAATGTAGTAAACGAAGCCGTAAAAAAGGGTGCACAGCTGATAATTTCCCATCATCCTGTAATTTTCAGCCCGATAAAGCGCGTTACAGATTCATCCATTGGCGGGAAAATGCTTGTAAGCGCGATTGAAAACAACATTTCAATCTACAGCGCACACACAAATCTTGACAGTGCACAGGGCGGACTGACCGATACTGTGTGCAGTAAGCTGTCGCTTACGCCATGTGGCACAATGGAAGGTTTTCTGGGCAGAGTTTGCACTGCACCTGAGGGGATGACGGTTTCATCACTGTGCGATAAAATAAAAAAAGAGTTTAGTATTGACACTGTTTTTACCACGGCACAAATTGACCGCCCCGTAAAAAAGGTTGCCGTTTGCAACGGTGGAGGCGGCGGCGAAATGTGCGCCGCGGCAATACAATCCGGTGCCGATATTTATATATCAGGTGATTTAAAGCATCACGAGCTGCGCGAATTTATGCTGACTGACGGCATTGATTATATTGAAATGCGCCACTACGACAGCGAAAAAATCGTAACCGGTATATTAAAAGAAGCGCTTAGCAGCCGTTTTGAAAAGTCACTTGAAATTTTTATTTCCGAAGAAGAACATTCACCGCTTAATGAAAGGATTGATTTAAAATGATTAAAGTTGCGCCATCTATTCTGGCGGCTGATTTCGGTAATTTAAGAAATCAGGTCATAGCAGTGGAAAAGGCAGGTGCTGACTGGCTTCATATCGATGTTATGGACGGACACTTTGTGCCCAATCTTTCCATGGGACCATGTATTGTAAGCTCCATCCGTAACGACAGCAAGCTGTTTTTCGATTGCCACCTGATGATTTCAAATCCTGAAAAATATATTGAAGCATTTAAAAAGGCAGGTGCCGATTTAATTACTGTACACGCTGAATGTGTGGAGGATTTAAACGGCATGATTGATGCAATTCACGCCCTTGGAATAAAGGCGGCTGTTGCAATCAATCCCAAAACGCCGGCAGATAAGGTATATGGCGTTCTTGACACTGCAGATATGATTCTGGTTATGAGCGTTCAGCCGGGTTTTGGCGGTCAGAGCTTTATGCCTGAGGTGCTTGACAAAATCCGCGAAATAAAAGCTAAAAAGCCTGATATGCCCGTACAGATTGACGGCGGAATTACTGCTTCAACTGCACCGCTTGCAATTGAGGCAGGCGCGGAAATACTGGTTGCAGGCAGTGCCGTTTTCGGTGCTGAATCCTACGAGGATGCCATTAAGGCAATCAGGGGATAAAAAGGAGATACATAATGGATATTAAAGAGCAGTCACTGAAAAAGCATTACGAATGGAACGGAAAAATTGAGGTTAATTCACGCGTTAAGGTAAACAGCAGTGAGGATTTATCCCTTGCATACACACCGGGCGTTGCTCAGCCGTGCCTTGAAATTAAGGACAATCCCGAAAAATCATATGAGCTTACGCGCCGCAGTAATCTGGTTGCAGTTATTACCGACGGAAGTGCGGTACTCGGTCTTGGCGATATAGGTCCCGAAGCAGGAATGCCCGTTATGGAGGGTAAATGCGTTCTGTTTAAGGAATTTGCAGATGTTGATGCGTTTCCCATTTGCATCCGTACAAAGGATGTGGACGAAGCTGTACAGACGATTTACAATATTTCAGGCAGCTTTGGCGGAATTAATTTAGAGGATATTGCGGCGCCGCGTTGTTTTGAAATAGAGCGCAGATTAAAGGAAATATGTGATATTCCCGTGTTTCACGATGACCAGCATGGCACGGCAATAGTCGTTGCTTCGGCGCTTTTAAATGCGCTTAAGGTTGTAAATAAAAATATCGGGGATTGCCGCGTGGTGATTAACGGTGCAGGCAGTGCCGGAACAGCAATAGGAAGGCTTCTTTTAAAGCTTGGCTTAAAAGACCTTATAATGGTTGACCGCTTCGGCATTATTGCAAGAGGAATGGAAAATCTTTCCCCCGCGCATGAGGAGCTTGCCGCCATTACAAACCCCGATAATTTAACAGGCACACTTTCCGATGCAATGAAGGGTGCAGATGTGTTTATAGGTGTTTCCGCACCCGGCATAGTTTCTGAGGAAATGATTGCTTCCATGGCAGAGGGCGCAATAGCGTTCCCCATGGCAAATCCCGTTCCCGAAATAATGCCTGATGCTGCACTGCGCGCAGGTGCCGCAGTTGTTGGTACAGGGCGCAGCGATTTTCCCAATCAGATAAATAACGTGCTTGCTTTTCCGGGAATATTCCGCGGTGCGCTTGATGTAAGGGCAAGCGATATAAATGAAGAAATGAAAATGGCGGCAGCATACGCGATTGCATCACTTATTGATGAAGCGGAGCTTGCGCCCGACTATATTATTCCGAAAGCATTTGACCCGCGCGTTGGCAAAGCTGTTGCACAGGCTGTTGCACAGGCGGCAATAAGAAGCGGCGTAGCACGGCTTTAAGTGCGAAATGCGAAAACAAGCAGAAACCGGCTATAAACTGCGGTTTATAGCCAGTTTTATAAAAGA
>JAZQCN010000127.1:0-14355 GCA_045546315.1 Clostridia bacterium
GTATCTGCCGTGATATAGGTATAGCCGAGTTCACACAGCGTCTTTGCCATTTCCATATATTTTTCCTCGGTATCCGGCTGATAGGCAAAATAATCCGGGTAAAAATACTGCTCGTGCGTACCTGTACCGATAAAAGCATCGCCGTTACGCTGTTCGTATGCCGGGCGGATTTCTTCTAATTTGTGCAGGTTGATTGTCGGGCCGCCGCCCATGTTTTTAAACCAGACGCCGGTCAGCGCATCCTTTACACCCTTGAAGGTACCGAGAGTTGCTTCGCGCTGTTCTGTACTGATATGATTATAAGCAGAAATAGACTTTGCAATCGCTGTGTTTTTGCCGCCGCGTGTAAACAGCATTGTTTCCGGCTTGCGGTTTTGCAAAAGGCGGAAGCTGTGCCCATACGGAAGCGACTCCGGGTCGCCGTTGTATTCTATACGCTCACCGCTGCTTGGAGAAATCAGATTGATGCCGCAATCTGCAAGCGCACGGCAGCCATCCTTACTGATGGGCAGCCAATGCGGTACAACTGCGTAGGCAACGCTCTGCTCCCCGGCAAAGCGGCGGATTTCGTTTAACACGGCTTCGCAGTCCTTTTTTACATCGTCGTAGTCCGCGTTGACATACGGATAGTCCGGAAACTCCTGCTTTGCATGAAACGCAAGCTTTAACCAATCGGCGTTTGCCGCCCATTCTGCCTTGTAGGTATCCGGCACCTCGGCAAGCGTGAACTCATCTGTGCCGTAGAAAAAGTCTGTACGGTAAAAAAGATTGAGCTGCGCGGTTAAACCGTAAGCATCGTGTACACGCTTGAGCATACCCAAAAACGGCACATCGAAAATCGATGCCGGCTTTTGGCGCGCAATATCACGCAAGCACCAGATAACATCATCGATAAAAAAATACGCTTTCTTTTCCATAATCAATACCCCTTTATCACATTTAATATAATATAGTTGAGTTTCCAGTTATACCCCGGTTTTGTCGAAACCTTTAATCGAATCAAAGCATCGTCGTCCTCTTTAATCAGAGGCAAAAGCGCGCATTGGTATTCGCCCTTTTTCACAAGCGCACCGCCGGCGCTTCTGCCGCCCACGGCTTCAAGCACCGTAACGCTGTCTTCATTTTCATCGCCCGAGCAAACAAACAGCTCATACTGTCCGCGCGGCGCTTCGATGATGAATTCTGCATCTGCGCTGCCGGTTGCAAAATCCTGCCGCAACACATCCGGCGTGCCGCGGTCGATTATCTCAATGCCGTTTGCAGCTTTAAAGCCGTAGCCGGCAAGCGGCGTAAAGGCAAGGTTTTCATCTCCAACCTCCCAGAAGCCGCACCATGGATTTGTGCGCACATCCGCCGTGGAGACCTGGCGCTCTATAGTCGGATAATACTTTTTGCCCTTTTGATTTGTAAAGTCAAATTTATAGACCGTATGGTTCATATGCCGCGCATTGCCGACATACCAGTCGCGGATGACACCATCGAGCGCCTTTCTGTATACGGTTTCTTTATCCTCTCCAATGCTGATATAGCGCTTGGTGTAGGTATAGCGCTGAAGCACTTTTTCTTCATAATCCGATTCCGGCGCTTCCGTGTACGCATCGGCTACTTCAGCAATAGTGTAGGTCTTGCCTGCCTGCGTTTCAAACGAAAGGACATTGTTTTCTGCCGTAAATTCCACCTTTTTCCCATCACAGAAGATGCAAAGCGCATCTGTGAGGTATGGGCTTGTCAGATTGACTGTACCGCCCTTTTTGCTGTGCACCACTATAAAGTCCAGCATCCCCTCTGTCATCGAGGCGCTGACCTCAAACGCACCCTTGCACAAAAGTCTGTCAAAGCGCAGCGTCTTCCACGCAGGATACTCTACCGTGCGCGCTTCGAACTCTGCAGCATTCCAGCCGTTTCGCCAAGCGCGCTCGTATTCATCATCGCCGTCCGGCAATGCCGGAAAGACACGAATCAGGCCCGCGTGCGACTGGATGAGCATTTCATTGACTGCCGCAAGCATTTCGCCGGTAAACTCCATCATACAAGAATAATACAGCGGTTGACGGTTGACTAAGCAGAAGTTCATAAAGCGGTCGGTTTCTTCGGCGGTCAAGCCGTTTGTGCGCAGCATATGGTCAACGCCGCGCTCGTACAAAAGGCGGATTGCCTTCTGCCCCTGCCCGAGCCTTGCCGCACCTGCCGCAAGCCAGCTGCCGATAAAGATGCCGATTTCGCTTCTGTCCTCTAAGTAGGTGATTGTGTTTTTCAGAATTCCTACCGTATCCGCATCGCTGTGCAGCCCCAGCTCGCCAATCGGGAACAGCGGCATCAGCATACTCGGGTGGCGCACAAACAGGTTGTCCGGCGCATCTTCCGAATCCTTTAAATGCTTGCCGCAAAGCCCTTCTTCGGAAATGGCATACGGCGCCATATTGTTCATAATTTCCTTGACTTTTGCTAAAATCGCATCGTCCTTGCCCAGAATTTCAGCCGCCTCCAGCGTAAACTTAAACAGATATTTTACGCTCGACACCGTAATGATTGTATCGTGCGAAAGCGGACCCTGCTCCGGACAGATGTCGGGATACACGCTGTAGTAGCCGCGTGTTTCATCGTATTTGAAAATTGCGCAGAAAAATTCGCAAAGTCCTAAGAATAACGGGTAGGCATCCTTTTCCAGATAGTCCTTATCCAAGCTGTATTCATACAAAAACCACAAATACTGCGCACACCACGGCCATACACAGTAGTAAAATTCATACGGATAGTCGCCTGCGATGCCCGGCGCATTGTGCAGATTCTTCGCGTAGCGCTTTGCTAAGTCCACATAGGACAAAAGTCCGTCGGAAAAGACCTTGGCAAGGTCTAAGCGGTTCGAGGAAAATACGCCCGCAAACGCCGCCTGGATATTCACATCCCAGTACCACATACTGCCCCAGAGGTTCGGATGTCTCGTATCCCAAAGGCCGTTCAAGCCGCATGCGTGGTGCTTCATGACGCCGTCTTTGCCGCTACAGCAGTCGAGCGCATACTGGTTGATAAAATAGATATGCTCTAAAAACTTGTCCGGAATCGAAATCGAGGATTTTTTGAAAAACGCATCCCAGTATGCCTTATGCTCGGCATACAGTTCTTCAATGCTGTTTTCGTAGGCATCCATCACGGCAATGCCGTCTGTTTCCGGCTTTTCGTAATTAAAGTCGGTAAACACGCTTGTTAAAATATAAAATTCTTTTCCGGCATCGGCAATTTCGATGCTTGCGCCATGTGTTTTTTCGGTCATTTTGCCCTTTGCACCCACCAGGCGCACCATCCCTGCAAAGCGGAACACCTTTTTGCCGAAGGTGTGTTCAACGGTGTAGACAAAAGTTTTTTCATCCGCCTGCGTATAGGTTACGCTTGGAAATACCATATCGCGCTGCGGTGAAAGCTCGATTTCAAATGCGGACAAGAGGCCGCTCTCCGTTTGCTCGATGCGGTTTATGATGCAATCCTTTTTTGCAATGCGCGTATCAACAGACACCTGCTGCGCACCACCGAGCGTAAACACGGTTTTGGCATCTTCTGTATAGAGTGCAAGCTTGTTATCCGCTCCCTGCAATTTCTCTGCAAAGCGGAAGGCAAAATCGCCAGTTTTCGGATGCTGCCCGGAGATTTTTCCTGCCCAGTTGGCTTTATAGGACGGTTGGCGATGGTTTCGATACTCTGCAAACGGTTCACCGCCGACAGGCTGGTTGCCATCTGCCATTTTCACGCGCGCCTCGTGTGCCGCGCCCGGATTTTCCGCAATCGGCATTGCCTTGAGCAGCTCGTCCGGCAAGACGTGCTCTGTGCGGTTATAATATACCTCATAGTGATTGGTCGGCATATGCAGTACATTTTTCTCATAATACAGCATTGCCCCGTAAACGCCGTTGCCGAGTGGGAGCGCATTGTCCCAATGACTTTCGGCATTTGTATAAACTACGCTGTGCTTCATTTCATCACACCTTTGCTGATTTTTTATAAAATTATCGTAGCACATTCAAAAATGCAAATCAATTTCTAAAACGAATATATATGGACAAAACAACGATTTTATGTTATGCTTAATTTGAAAGGACGGTGGAAATATGCAAGGGCTGTTCCTGAAACTGACAGAAATACCAAAAATCGGTTTTGCACATCATTTTCAAGCAGAAAACTATCAGGCAAGCTACATGTCAAAAATAATCAGCATTGAGCTTGTTTATATTAAAAGCGGAAGCTTCACCGCTGAATTGTATGGCAAAAACTACGATATCTGCCCCGGCAGCATTCTCGTTTTACCGCGCACCCTGCCCCTGACGCTGACGGCAGAGAAGGGTGTCGTACATACACACTGTACGGTGCAGCTTCTTCTAAATACGCCGCCGATTTTTATCGATAATGCAGACAAAGAAGCATATGAACTGACAGACGGCATCGTTTTACCGTTTATCACGCCGCCCTGCCCGGAAAACGAAAGCATAAAAAAAGAGCTTTATGCCATCATCTCTTCCGTCGGCACGCTCGGCAAGGACGGCAAGCTTTCCGCCGCGCTCGGCGCGATGGGGATTTTAGCAAAGCTTAATCGTATGTATCGGCAAGCAGCATACCGCGCCGCCGGCAAAGCATCTCTTTTAGAATATAAGATTAAAAGCTATGTTTCTGCGAATATACACAAGCAGTTTACAATTGCAGAGCTGGCGCAGGCACTCGGCAAAACACCGAACTATTTAAACAGCGTGTTTAAGCAGGCAACCGGCATCGGTATACGCCAATATATCAACCGTGAAAAAGTACACATCATTTCCACGATTTTAGAAAGTGAGAACCTCACCTTCAGGCAGGCGTGTGAAAGCGTTGCAATTTACGATGTTTCCTACGGCTATCGCCTTTTTAAAAAGCAGACCGGCATCACGCCTGCCGCCTTTGCGGAAGGAAAACACTTAAAACCAAATTAAAATACCGATGGATTTCTCCATCGGTATTTTTGCATTATTCTTGAATTATTCGACCACAATTGTCGCCGTCGAGCTTGCCGTATAGCCGTCCTGCGTTACGGTAACGGTGACGGTGGTGGTACCGGCCTTCAAGAAGGAAATTGTGCCGTCTGCTGCAATCTTTGCAATACTTTCGTCTGCCACCTTGTAGGCAACTGCCGCATCCGGGCGCACTGTGACAATACTGCGGAAGGCATCCGTACCGCTCAAGGTCAGCTGCAGCTGCTCACCCGGCGCACCGGAAAGCTTGCGTTCTGCAAAGTATATCGGCCAATATGAAATATCCTCTGCCTGCTGTGCTGCGCTTTCATAGAAACGAACCTCCGCATAGGTGTTCCATGCGCTTTCGTTCGACCCGTGACACACCAGCTTCACATAACGTGCCTGCACGCCGCCCAACGGAATAATACTCATAATATCCGTTGTTTTCGGCGCGCCGCTGGTATGTACAGTCGTCCAGGACGCATTATCATTCGAAATCAGAACATCAAAGTTATATACGCGCGTATTCTGATTTACGCCGGCAAATGCCATGGAGTGGATTGTTTTCACAGCACCGAAATCCATGCTGATCCATTCACCGTCGCCCTCCGCTGCCCAACGGTTCTTGATTTCTTCGTTGATGACACCATCGACAATACCACGCTTCGGATATTTTTCCCAGTTTGTAGAGTCTGTCAAATCTTCCACATAAATGAAGGTATCATAGTCCGGACCAGCTACTCCGGCAACGCCGATTTCCAAGCTTTGAAGCACGCCACGGTCTTTGTTGCCGATGATGCCTTCAAATGCATCCGCCTGCATTAAAACGGTGTAGTTTTTGCCGTACGCAGTAAAGCTTGCGCTTTCGCCGATTGCATTTACCTGCACAACCTCGACCGGCGTGCCATTTACGCTCGCACTAATTTGCGGAATCGCTTCACCTGCCTTGATATCCAGTGCATATGCAGTTTGCGCCGTATCAAACATCAGCGCATCCTTGCCGTTAACTGCAACGCGCAAATCCAGTTCGCCAATGATTTTTACGATTTGCTCTTCGGTATAGGCAGCATCCGTGATGCCGATGGAAATCAGTCCGCGGTCATCCCAGAACACCTTCATGCCGAGCGCTTCTACAAGCGCACGGAGCGGAATGAGCGTTCTCGAATTATAAGTATTCGCCGGCACATCCAATAGTACGGTTTTGCCGTTTACCTGCATTTCATTTGAGCCAATGACAAGCTTAATATCCTTATCCAGATATTTTACGCCGACGGTTTGCGTCTGCTCATCCCAGCTAACGCTTGCGCCGAAGGATTCGGAAATAAAGCGTACCGGCACAAGTGTTCTGCCGTTTTCCGTAAACGGAACAACCTCTGCATTGTTTGTATCCACCATCGTTTTTGCGCCGTTTGCAATTGCATTCGGTGTGCCGAGCTTTAACACAACGTTCGACCCGGCAGCTGCGATGGCACTTTCATCATTGTCGTTTGCGCTCCAGTTTTCCATTTTGGTATAGCTCCACGGCGCCGGAATACCTTCGCCGTCTTTTAATGCAACATATTCTACGCAAAGCTCCAGCTCCGTTTTATCCTCAAAGTGCAGCTGCAGCTTCATGCCCTCATCGCCGGAGATAACATTGTTTACATCCGCAAACAGCGACTTTCTTTCCGCAAGCTCAAATCTTGCCTCTGCCGGTGCCTGGATAATGCGTGCAAGCATACGGTCGCCGTCGATAGTTAAAAGCGCACTCTTGCCGTCCGGCGCGATTTTTACGCTGGCGTCGGTATTTGCAAACCAATAAAATTCACTCGGCTTCTTTGCTGTAACTTCATCCTGAATAATCACGCGGCGGCGGTTATCCGTCAGCATAATGCCGCGCTTTGCATCCGCATAATCGTTATTCGTCGAGGTCATATCAAACACACCGAATGCCGTACCCGCACTTGTGCCGTGTGCAATCTGCTTTGCAACGCCCTTTTTGAGGATATCCTCGCCTCTTGTCGGGTTGGCAATCAAGGTGTTATAGCCCTCGCCTCGTCTGTAATATGCCATCGTCAAATCGCCAAAATCGAGTGCGTAATCATAGTAGTTGATTTGACGGATAAAGCGCTTGCCCATATAGTCGATGACATATGTGCCGAGCGAGAGATGCTGGTGTCCGCCGACCGGACCACCCTGCATTGCCGCATACACGGCTGTATCATCATTCCAGGAGCTTCGCAGCCAAGCCGCATTATGATACCCGTCTGCATTGTAGAACTTATCGAGCGGGAATGCCCCCGGCACATAGTATGCCTTCTCCGGATTGTAGAAGCACAACGCCGCAACCAAATACTGTCCGTCCATACCTGCGCCGTGCTTTACCTGCACATTGTTTGCCCACCACGCATACTGTGGCTTATCGTAGGTCGCTGCCGCCCAGTAAAGCGCCGGTGAGGACTGATAGCCGGACACGCAGTCGCCGTAGTTAAACATACCGGCAGGGCCGTGTCCGTAAATCGGATATTCCGCCGTTAAGGACATACCGTCCATACCGCTGACATCGTAATCCGCCGGAACGACAAAGTCAGGCTTGAAGGCGTGGTCCATAAACCACGCAATAAACGAAATGTTCATCGTGCCCGCATTCCAATAAGACACCGTTTCCTCGTAAGAGCCCTGCGGCGAATACTCAACCATTGCATTCCAGATGGTCGGCGGTGCAGTTTCTAAAATATATTCTGCCAAAAGCGGCTCTTCATCTGCAATGGCAAGTGCACACGCAATTGCCGCCTCGTTACATACCGGATTCCAGTTGCCGCTGTCCTTTCCGGCAAAGCCGTCCATATGAACATAGTGATACAAAAAGTCCGGGAAGCCGTGCTTTTTCATAATGCCGACAAGCGTCTTTTTCTGCTCAGCCGTCAAATAATCGTAGCCCCAGTCATACAGACAGCCGTAGCCCTCCATAATCTGCGCCGTAACGAAGGTAGAATTCATCCCCGACCAATCCGGCCAGCTGCCGTAGTAAATTGCTTCATCATACGCGCGGTCAAGATAGGCAGTATTCTGCTCTATCATACCGACAAACGAAAGTGCAACCAAGCGTCCCTTTGCCTCTCTCGCCGACTCCAAAACATTGTTTCTCGAGTTTAGCTTCCACTCGACCATCGCCATTTTCATCGCATCGTCTGCCGCTTTTTTAATACCGGCATACCACCGCTTCGTAAAGTAGTCCAGGTTGACTTTTTCACGCATTGCAGTCCAATCGGTAACAAACACGCGCGGATGCGCTACAAGATTGTTTACAAAGCTTTTTTCGGAAAGCTCATTTTTCGGCTTCACATTCTCCCAGTAAAGCTTGGTGCCGACAAACATGGTTTCTACAACCGGCTTTACGGCTGAATATATTTTTAAATTATCCAAATATAAAAGCGCATTATTGCTTGTACTCGTAGCAAAGCTCAGCTCAATGGCTTCCGGGCCGCTGAGGGCAAAGCTCTTATTTTCGATTGCTGTTCCGTTGACCGTACCGCTTGCCGTGCCGTTTGCCAAATCAATTTCCAGGTGTACATAGTGCCAGCCGTTTTCTTCACCTGTCGTATTCGCGGTAACGGACAAAAAGCTTTCCACCTTCGTCTTTGCCTGATACAGCTCTACAAAAAGTCCGGAATCCGCCTTGTGTGCAACTGCGAAATCAACCACATATTTTTTAGCGGCAGCATTCAAGCTGAAGCGAACCTGCGGTCCGTGCACCTTATTGTCCAGCACGCCGAAGCGGAGCATCCTGTCGCCTTCTATATCCACGACCTCCACATAATCCGTTGCTGTTGAAAACGGATTTTCTTCTCCGCCGTCTGTCTTGAGCACCGTTTGCTTCGCCGTCGCTACGGTTGCGTTTGAAAAATCCGTGTCCCAAACGGCGTGCATACCTGCTGGTGCTTTAGTCTTTGCTGCCGCAGTTTCCGGCATGAAGCCATCGCCTACAGCCGGCGCCTCCGGCGCTACATACGGTGTTTCGCGCTCGCCCGAAGTGGTCAGCTTGATTTCATCATAATAAACCTCGAGCCCCGAAAAGCGTATCTGCGCCGCAGGCGGCATACCGAAGGAATCAAGCTTGCCATCTTCACTTTTTTTGCCGTTCACGGAAATGGTATAGCTTGCTTTTTCCAAATCAAGAAACACATCAACCGTTGTCCACTTATCCGCTCTCCCTTTAAACAGCGTAACGATCTGACCATTTTCCGCATTATTTAAGGTAACAATCGAGGTCGCCTCATTGCCCTTTGTTTTAAAAGAGAGCGTTAAATCCTTGTACTTTGTAAAATCCGCCGTAAGTCTTGCAAACGGACCGCCGCCTTTGCCGCATTCGCAGTCTGCGGCATGATGCACAAACAGCGCTTTGCCGCCATCCGTTTCCGCAATACGCGCAAGGTAGCGATTTGCCTCATTTTCCAGCACATACATCCCGGTTGGTTTATCGCCAGTATTGACGGCTTCAAAATCGTTTTCATACAAAACAATTTTCTCTGCCGCAAAGACAGGCACACTTCCGATATACGAAAGCATCAGTATCATCGCCAGAACACACGCAAGCCCTTTTTTCATGTTGCCATCTCCTTTTTATGTAGATTTCACACTTTCAATTATACCCCATAAAAACGCCATTTCAATGAACAAAATTAAGCATTTTTCCGTTTTTTTGCATAATATTAAGATTTCTCACGCAAAAAAAGTACCGATGGATTATTCCATCGGTACTTTGAATTGCACTGAATTATTCGACTACAATTGTCGCCGTCGCGCTTGCAGTATAGCCGTCCTGCGTTGCGGTAACGGTGACGGTGGTTGTACCTGCCTTTAAGAAGGAAATGGTTCCGTCTGCTGCAATGGTTGCAATGCTTTCGTCTGCCACCTTATAAACCACGGTGGATTCCTGACGAATTGCAAATGCTGCCTTGCCTGCATCTACGCCCTCTACCTTCACGGTAGCGGTTGTCCCCGCCTTGCCGGAAAGACCACTCGAGCCAAAGTAAGCCGGCCAGTAGGAAACATCCTCTGCCTGCTGTGCCGCACTTTCGTAGAAGCGCACCTCTGCGTAGGTATTCCATGCGTTTGTATTGTTACCCTTACCGATAATCTTTACATATCTTGCCTGCACATCGCCGAGCGGAATCAGATACATAATATCGTTTGTCGGCTGTGCGCCACCCGTGTGCACGAGCTTATAGTTTACGCCGTCTGTGGATACCTCTACATCAAAGTCGTATGCACGGCTCGTCTGCGTTACACCTGCAAAGCCCATCGAGTGTACATTCTTCACGCTGCCGAAGTCCATCTGAATCCAGCCTTCGCCCTGCGCTGCCCAGCGGTTTTCCGTGGAGGTATTGATCACGCCGTCCACGATACCGCGCTTCGGATAGGTTGCAAAGCCGGTGGAGTCTATCAAATCCTCTACATAGATAAAGGTGTTGTAGGCCGGTACGCCTGCGCCTTCCAGCGACAGCTTCACATCTAAGATTACGCCCGGGTCCTTATGACCTAAAACGCCCTCAAATGCATACGGCTGCAGCTTAAAGGTATAGTTTTTGCCGTCAACGGTTACAACTGCGCTTTCGCCGATTGCAGCTGCCTGCGTTGCGGAAACGGTCTGTGCACCATGCGTCAGCACTTCAACCGTCGGCAGAGCCTCGCCTGCCTTAACATCGATTGCGTAAGCATCACGATCGAGCTCGAAGAAGGCAACATCCTTGCCGTTGACCTTCACGCGAACATCTAACTCTGCAATCAGCTTCACGATTTGTGCTTCGTCGTAGCTGATGTTTTCACCAATCACGATTAAGCCACGATCATCCCAGAAAACCTCCTTGCCGAGCGCTTCAACGAGTGCGCGCAGCGGAATGAGCGTTCTGGAGTTATAGGTATTCGCCGGTGTATCCAAAAGTACGGTTTCGCCGTTTACGGTCATTTCATTCGAGCCGATAACGAGCTTGATTTCCTTGTCTTCATAGTTTACAAGCACGGTCTGGGTTGCTTCCTGCCAGCCGACTCTCGCGCCGAAGGATTCGGAAATAAAGCGCACCGGTACAAGTGTTCTGGAGTTTTCCGTAAACGGAACAACATCGGCGTTGTTTGTATCCACAAATGTCTTTTGTCCGTTTGCAATTGCATTCGGTGTGCCGAGCTTTAATACAACATTGGAGCCTGCAAGTGCGGTTGCGGTCATACCGTTATCATTTGCGCTCCAGCTCTCCATCGGTACATATGCGCTCGCTACCGGAATGCCTTCACCCGGCTTCAATGCTACATATTCAACCGCGAGATTGAGCTCTGTCTTATCCTTTAAGTGGATAAACAGCTTCTGACCGCCCTTGTTTGCGTCAATCTGCGTTACGCTTTCAAACAGAGACTTTCTGTCCATCATTTCAAACTTGGCTTCTGCCGGTCCTTCAATGATGCGCGCAAGCACTCTTGCATCGTCGATGGTTAAAAGTGCACTCTTACCGTCCTTTGCAATGGCGATGCTTGCATCGGTGTTTGCAAACCAGTAAAATTCGGACGGTGCATTTGCTACAACCTCATCTTGTACGATGATGCGGCTACGGTTGTCTGTCAGCATCATACCGCGCTTTGCAGACTTGTAATCTGCGTAGGTTTCGGTTGTATCAAGAACGATAAATGCGGTATTATCACTTGTGCCGCTCTTGATTGTTCTTGCAACTGCGCTGCTGATCTGGCTCGCCGTTGCCGACGGGTTGATCACCAGACAGTTCGAGGATTCGTCTCTCTTATAATAGGTTTCAGCCTTCGCTACCTTGAGCGCATAATCGTAGCTGTTGAGCTGGCGCACAAAGCGCTTGCCCATAAAGTCGATTACATAAGTACCCAGGGAAAGGTGCTGATGGTTTGCCTTGTTGTTACCGCCCTGAATTGCGCCGAACAGCGCTGTCGATTCATCCCACGAGGAGCGCATCGAGCCGCCGTTTACGCCATCCTGCGAGGTATAGAACTTATCGAGCGGGAATGCGCCCGGTACATTGTAGGCATTGTCTGCATCGTACCACGCGAGCGCCGCAAAGGCACTGTAGCCGCCCAGGAAGGTATCCATACCGAGCTGGCGGTTATCCTGCCACCAAGCGTAGTGCGGCTTGTTAAAGCGGTTTGCCACCCAATACATAACCTCACAGCTTGTATGCCCTGTCGAGCAGTCGCCGTAGTTAAAGCGGCCTGCCGGACCATCGTAGTAAATGCCGTAGTCTGCGGTATCTGCGATGCCCGGTGCCTGCCAGTAGATGTAGTCATCCGGCAGCTTAAAGCCTTCTACAAAGGCATTTTCCAAAAAGTCTGTTGCATAAATCAGGAAGGTTGTACCGTAATCCCAATAGGAAACGCCCTCCGGATAGCCGCCCTGCGGTGCATACGGCGGAAGCGCATTCTGGATAAACGGCGGCACAGTTTCTAAGAAATACTCGGAAACGAGCGGCGTTTCATCTGCAGAAGCAAGCGCCCATGCGATAATGGTTGCGTTACATACCGGGTTCCAGTTGATTGTTCCCGTTACAAAGTTTGTATTGGAAACCTGACCGTTATATGCATAGATAAAGTCCGGAAGTGCCTTATCGTGTACGATGTCGATAATCGCTTGTCTCTGCTCCGGTGTCAAATCATCGTGCAGCCAGTCGTATGCATATGCATAGCCCTGCAGAATTTCTGCAGTTACCAGCGTCGAGGTAAAGCCCGACCAGTCTTCCCATTCACCGTAGGCAAGCATTTCCTCATACGCCTTATCCAGATACTTCTTCTCGCCCGTAATCTTATACATAAACGCGAGCGGTGCAATTCTGTTACGCGCACTTCTTGCGGATTCAAGCACATTGCCGCGCGTGTTGACAATGCGGTCAACCGGCTTGGTTGTAAGCGCACCGTCTGCCTGCTGCTTAATATTATTATACCACTGCTTTGTCATGTAGTTATCGTCGATTTTGTCGCGCATTTCATCCCAGTTATGCACGAACAGACGCGGATGCGCCGTTACATTTTTAACAAAGCTTGCAGAGGATAACTCCTTGCTCGGCTTTACGTTGTCCCAGTAAATTTCCTGGTTGCCCAAAAGCGGACCTTCAATCTTTACTTCTTGCATTGTATAGTGCGTAATACCGTCCACATAAATCACTTCATCCGGATTGATTGTACCGCACAAGAGCAGCTCGAAGGTTGCCTTATCCGTAACCTCGATTTGCGTCTGCTCAAGTGCTGTGCCGTTAATATCGGCATCGATTACATTCTTTTCTGTATCCACAACAAGATGCAGGTAGTTCCAGTCCTCTACCTTCATACCATTCTTGCCCGGCTTAACGCTGATTTTCGTGCCAAGCTTGTTACCGTCAGCTCTGTACTGCACATAAATATTCGATTTTTCGCCGACCGGCATAATCGCAAAAATGAATTCCTGCGTTGTTACGCCCGGGTTAACCTGAATTTCTACGCGCGGACCGTGCTGCTTACCGTCGGTTGCCCAATAGCGCATCATTCGGTTGCCGCCGGCATCTACAATCTGCGTAAAGTCCGTACCGCCGCTAAAAATCTTACTGCCCTTGATTTTTGTGTTAAACGCCTTCGTTGTAACGGCTGCATCATCAAAATTCGTATTGATAAACACATGCGCGTCCTTCGGGATTTGCGGAAGCGCTGCCGGCGATGCCGGTACAAAAGCAGGCTCTGCTGCCGGGTCTGCCGGTGTTTCGGTTGTCGTACCGGTACCTGTGCCGGTGCCTGCGCCTTCCACAGCCGTAATCTTCAAATCGTCAAAATACGCACCCTCGCCCGGATTCGGCATGCCTGCACCAAAGCGCAACGTACAACCCGCCGGATCCTCGATTTCGTGAATGTCGCCGCTCTTACCGGCTTTGCCGTTCACCGTTGTGCTGTATTTCATATCCGACAAATTTACTTCAACAACAACATCTGTCCAATCCTTAGCCTCATCAGACCAGAAGGTTGTTGTCTTTTTCGCCGCCTTGGAATACAGACCGATGCTCGGCTTTGTACCGTTCGTCTTTGCCTTAAAGCGAATGGTCAGGCTCGTATATTTACTAATATCCAGCGCAAAGTTTGCACGCGGACCGGTTTGTCCTTCCGCTTCGTTGCCCTCGGCACGGTGGATATACAGCACACCGTTGCCGTCGACCTTAGCGCCTCTGACGAGCGCTTCTTTTTCAGCATTTTCCGTTACACTCAAGCCGTTTGGCTTGCCGCCCTCTGCCAGCGAGTTAAAATCGCTTTCAAAAAGCACTTTTTCCGTGTCTGCTGCAAATACCGGGAGTGTGCCCATAGTGGTCAGCACCATAATGCACGCCAGTAAGGTTGCCAGCAGCTTCTTTGCATTTTTCATTTTTTCTCCTCC
>JAZQCN010000128.1:0-2890 GCA_045546315.1 Clostridia bacterium
CGCCGCCCGTCTTGAAGGTCAGATTCTTGCCGTACATCTCGGGCAGAGGCAGCACTTGTGGCTTATCGTACAGCGCCACAACTGTCACAATCGCATTCGGGCGAGCACACTCCCACGCAAGGCGGAAGGTATCCTCCGCACCTGCAACCTCCAACACCACATCAGCACCTCCACGCTCGCATTTTTGGCGCACCGTGGCGATGCAATCCTCCGGTGCAACAACTTCTACGCTCGGATAATGTTTGCGCACAAAACGGGCTCGTTCGGGCGATTTCTCACACACGATGATATGCTTCGGCTGCTTCAACATCACGCAGAGCAGCGTGCAAATTCCCGTAGGTCCCGCACCGATAATCAGCACCGTGTCGTCGGGCTTAATCTCCGAAATCCGAGCCGCCCAAAAACCTGTTGCCAGCACATCACCCACAAACAACGCCTGCTCATCACTCACGCTGTCGGGTATGCGGTTGAGGCCCTGGTCGGCATACGGCACACGCACATACTCCGCCTGCCCGCCATCGATGCGACAGCCGAGCGCCCAGCCGCCATTGGGGTCGGTGCAGTTGTTCACAAAGCCGTTCTGGCAGAAGAAACACTCGCCGCAGAAGGTCTCTACATTGACCGTCACACGGTCGCCCGCCTTGACGCTGCGGACCTCGGAGCCGACCTCCTCAACGACGCCAACCATCTCGTGACCAACGGTAATGCCGGGCACGGCACGCGGCACACTGCCGTGCTTGATATGCAGGTCGCTGGTGCAGATACTGCCGAGCGTAATGCGCACAATGGCATCGCGCGGGCTTTGTAATTCGGGCTTCGGCTTGTCAATCAACTCGAACTTGCCGTGGGATCTGTAGGTGTAGGCAAGCATAGTTATCGTTTTACCATTTGTCATTTAATAATATTTTGACGACGACTAATTTTTTGGATCTTTTGTATAGCCTTAAAGGTTGCTTCCTTATAATGTTCTACAGTATGATGTATACCAACTTTTGCTATTTCTTCCGCAACAAAATCAGCCTTCATTTCTTTTTCGATGTATTTATACTCCTTTTCAGAAATATTAATAAAGCCTTCTTGGTATTCTATAATATACTCATAAAATTCTTGCAAGTTCTTTTCATCGCTTAATACTTCGTACGCCTCTTTTTCTCGAGCATCTTCAAGTTTTATTTGAGAGGCAATCAAATTGCATAGTTTTTTTACACCTTTTTTTATGATATCCCATGTAATACCAGACAATATGGCACCAGCGAGCCACTCCAAAATTTGACTCGGATCAGAAAGGCAATAATGCAAACGACCATTTTCATTTGACACTTGTTCTTTAGCAATTTTACGATATTGATAACCATATCGTACGGCCATATACGCATTTTTGTTCAGTTCATCCATTGTTTTAGTCGTAGTTTCTGCACCGCAATTTGGACATCTATCCCCATCAAAAACTTCTGCGCACTTATAACAAATCGTATACATAAAATTTATTTTTTTATCAATCTCTTACAAAGTTAGTCATTATTTCAATTCGAGAGGTTGTGTAATAGTAAAAACTTACCTTTGCCAAACAAAAAGAGAAAAAGCCGAAACTTTTTCTCTCCACTCGCAATCCACACAGTTAGAAATCCACTTATGTGTGCACCCAAAATCTGGCCATATTGCGCAAAGATAACAAATTCCCACATAAGAGTTTTTCACAAATTCACGCTTTCTCAAAAATTTTCTATATCTTTGTAATGGCTTATGGCTTTTGCCGTTGAGCCGCACATATTTGATTGGATATTTTTTGACGAATCTTCAACATCTAAACTTGGCGGTTAAGACATTCGAGAAGAACGACAACAAGATGTCCACGCAAGGTTGTATATACCCACCACTGATTGGCTCAGTGTGTGCATATATCATCCGGCGTGGGCGTTTGGGTTGCTTATTCTCGAAGGGGGCAGCCAAGGCCTAGATGTTGGATAAGTAAATGCAGCGCCTGCGCTTTTTTTATGGACTTATCCGGAAATAAGGACTTGCTCGACAGAGAGTTAGTGGCATTCTTCGCTTCGCGGAAAGCAACGCCACACGACGCGCAATTGGCACTGCAATGGGCCGCCGACATCTGCCAAACCGAAAAAGTCGTCATCAGCGGCTTCCATTCCCCACTCGAAAAAGAGATTCTTAACTACCTGCTTAAACGCAAGCACCCCGTTATTTTCGCACTCGGCAGAGCACTTTATAAGAAGGTCCCGCCACACCTACAAACGGCATTTGACGAGGGAAATCTGCTGTTTATTTCGTTTCGTGGCTACACGCGACATAGCTGGAACTCCGCCCAACAGCGCAACTGGGGCGCTGCCGACCTCGCCGCCGAGGTTTATTTCACGCAATTCGACAACACCAGCACCCTCAGCACCCTGCATTTCACGCTTGATAGGTACAGCGATAAGGCGGTGTATGTTTTAGGTGATTAGTAAATGGCGCATCAATCATATTCTGCAATAATCCAATCTTATACACGCCTTTTTGTCCTATAAATGTCTTTCGTTTGCAAATTTTGCTTAACTTTGTAGAAAGTAATCCATAAGCTTATGGTAAAGAGGTACTTTCACGGCGATACGATAGAGGGCTTTCTTGCGATGCCCGATGCGCAGATTATTGGTATTCTAACCACTGCGCATACATCGTTGCACACTTCGTTGCAAAGCTTGCAAAATGACGCCTGGCACGAGGAGATTTCGCTATTGAAAGATATTCTCACTCCCTACATCGGTCGAGGCCATATCTACTTCGAGTACACAATCCCGCGAATGGGCCGTCGTATTGATGTTGTGTTGCTGCTTGATGGCGTCGTGCTTTTATTGGAGTTTAAGACATTCAACGAGCAATACACCAAAGCTGATAT
>JAZQCN010000129.1:0-6025 GCA_045546315.1 Clostridia bacterium
CAAGGCTGTTGCACCGGGCACGTTTCTCACCACGCGCCGTGACTATATGTATGCCGGCGGAAATCAGGATTCCGAGCAAATCTGGCCCGGCAGCTCCAAAGACTTATTTGACCATTATGAGCTGATTTCATGCTTTTGCCCGAAGCCGTATATGATTTTGGGTGTAAAGAGCGACTTTTTCTGCCGTGAGGGTACCCAAAAGGTATTTGAAAAAGGGAAAGAATTTTATGCACTCTTTGGCAAGGAAAGCAATATGCGCATTTTCTGGGATGACAGCACGCATGCCTACACACCTGCGCTTGCCAAGGCAGCGGCTCAGTTTTTTAGTGAATGCCTTGCAGGAAAAAAAGTGGATGCCGAAATCGCAGAGCCTGCTTTTGATGCTGTGCTTTTGCATGCAACTAAATCAGGACAGCTACTCTCCGACCAAAAAGGAGCGATACCTGTTTTCGAGACGAATAAGGCGGAATTTTTGAAGAAAAATTGTAAAAATGCAAAAGATATTCTTTTAAAAAATATTTATAATCATAGAGATGCATGTGCTTTCAATGTACGCCACTTGGGCTTTGAAACCGCAGAAGACCTTTCGGTTGAACGAATTCTGTGGTTTACACAGACACATATGCCTTGCTTTGGGCTTTTGTTTAAACCTGAAAACCGAAAAGCAGAAGCTCTGCCTGTGACGCTGTGCCTTTGGAAAGGCGGCACGGATAGCGTTGCTGCACACAAAAAGGCCATCAAAGACATTACGGCATCCGGAAGAGCTTGTTTGGTTGTTGACTTATCGGCAATGGGCAAAAGTGCACCGAATGCGCTTGCGGCGTACGGCAGCAGCGAAAGCGCGACTAAAAAATTCAACACCGATCTGATTTTTCTCGGTGACAGCCTGTGTGCTATCCGTGCGTATGAGGTTTTAAAAACTATAGAAATGCTGAAAGAAGAATACGGCGTGTATGATGCAGAACTTTACACCGTCGGCAATTTCTGTGTATATCCGCAAATCTTGAAGGTAATCGGAGAAGAAAAAGCGGCGCATTGTGAAATGCCGGAAACTGTATATGATATCATTACCAACAAGTTTTACGATAATGACGATGTTGTAAACGTTTCTATGCCGGGCATCGGCGTGTATCTGAAAGGTGTGTGAGGGTATGAAAAAAGTTTTAAGTTTTTTACTTATCTGTGTAATGCTTGTTTCGCTTTTGCCGACGGTCGGTGTGGCAGCTGAAGAGCGCATCGTTCTTTTAGAAGCAAACTTTGAAGCGGAAGCGGTGGATGCGTCTCCGAAAAACTCCGGCTTCGACAGCGTTGTAGCAACGGATATTGCCTGTCTTAAGGTTGTTGACGATGCAGGCAACCACGCACTCAAAGCGTGGCACGGTGATCACGAAAATCCGGAGGAAAAGGCGCGCGGCCCGAGGATGGATTTAAACTTTTCCTTAAAAGGGCTTACCAATCTGCGCATTGAATATGATGTAAAATCCAGCGGAGGCGAAACAGAGCTGGTTGTAGGGCTCGCCGGTACGGACAACAGCAAAAACGGAGGCTCGATTAAAGCACCGTACAATTTTGAGGATTGGACACATATCTTAATTGAGGTTGATGTAAGCGGACAGAGCGCGACCTATTATGCCGATGATACAAAAAAAGGCACAACGAAGCTCAATTTCGGCGATGAGTCGACGATGATTCTGCGCCTGAAAACAACTGTGGAGCTTGACGGCAGCTATGTTATGCTGGACAATTTCAAGCTTTCCACAACAGACAAGGGCTATGCGTTAAAGCAGGGCATGAGCGCAGAGGATTTAAAGACCGAATATAAGGCGGAAAATGCTGTAGCCGAAACCGGCAATGTTGTATCGATTGTGGATGTCGACTTTGAAGACCTCGAAGTCGGCAGCCTGCCGAAGTATGAAAAGGACGGCGGCTTTACGACCGGTGCTGTGACAGATATCGCTTGCATGCGTGTTGAAAATGACAACGGGGGTAAGGTTATCCGTTGCTATCACGGTGACCCTGTAAACTATCCGGAAACGCGTTCGCCGCGTCTTGTACGAGCGATTACAAAAACCGGACTTACCAAAATGACGATTGACTACGATGTTAAATCGAGCCTCGGTGAAACGGAGCTGAATATCGACTTTTTAACAAGCTCTACAAATAAATACATAAGCAAATTAAAGCCACCGAGTGCATTTAAGGACTGGACACACGTAAAAATCCGCTGTGACTTTGAAGCAATGAAAGCGGTTATTTATGTTGGCGGCAGAGAATATGCGACGAGAGATATCGGCTGGGGAGAGGAAACAAGCTTTAACATTCGCGTGTCCGCCGCGTGTGCAACGGATGGCAGCTATGTTATGCTGGATAACTTCAAAATCACCTCGCCGGATTTAGAACTCGGCGGTGCGATTTCGGTTTCCGGCGAAAAGGTATATTGGGATAAATTAAAGCTCGACCCGAAGCAGAAGACGGGTATGCTTGAAGTAATGCGCATGGAGCATCCGCGTATTTTAGTAACAGATTGGGATGCGCTTCGTGCAAAGGCGGATTCTTCACCAACGTATCAAACCTTTAAGGCAGGCGTGCTTTTGACGGCAAACGGTGCTTTAAATACTGACCCGACCGCGTATGTGCGTGGCTCGACCGGTACAATCAATTCCGCAACATCGACGGTGAAGCGCAACGCAATTTCGCTTGCGGGTGCGTATAAGCTGACGGGCGATGTGCGCTATAAGGACAGATTATATGCTGAGCTTGAAGCGGCTGGCAACTGGCCGGATTGGGGCTCGGAGTCGTTTTTGTGTACGGCACATATGAACTTTGGGGTCGCGGTTGCCTATGACTGGCTGTATTACGATTGGACCGAGGAAGAGAGAGCGAACATTTTAAACTGGCTTTTAGAGCAGGGGCTTTCGCAGGCAGTGCTTGCCTATGAAGGCTTTATCAGCGCAAGTTGGAAAACAGGGGCTTCAAACTGGAATAATGTATGCAACGGCTCGAATCTGATTGCGGCGCTCGCGATTGCGGAAAGCTATCCTGATGTAACGGATTACATTCTCGCCAAGGCAGCGACGGCAATTCCGTATATGTTCTCCGAACTGAATGCAGAGGGCGCATATGTTGAGCCGCTCGGCTATTGGGACTACGGTATCGGTCACCTGGTTTGCACGATGGCGGCGCTCGATACTTCTCTTGCGCCGGGACAGACCTTGCCGGCTTGCCTGAATTTTGAGGGCGTAACCGGTATGAACAATACGGGTGATTTTCCGATTTACTACAACGGTGCGGCAAACGGCTTTAACTACGGTGACGGCGATGACGCGCTGAAGGTAACACCGATTCTGTATTACCTTGCCACCAAGTACAATAAGCCGCAGTACGCCTGGTACGAGCGCAATATGCGTGAAAACAATCCGTATATCAGTGAGGCGTACGGTATGGACGCGATGTACAGCTTGATTTGGTATGATGAAGCGCACGCGCAAAACGGAGGCGGAGATGTGTTCCCACTCGATAAGTTCTACACTTCGGATATCGAAGGCGGCGCAAAGGCGTTGTCGATGCGTTCGAGTTGGATAGATCAGGATGCGCTCATTGTTATGGCAATTGCCGGCGATATGGCGGCAGGGCACTCGCATCAGAATGCCGGCGGCTTCGTGCTTGATTATGCCGGCACGCGCTGGGTGCATATGTACGGCAGAGCCGTACCTGGCAAGAACGGCACGCCGTACGACTGGGATAACTACTTTTTGAGTGCTTGGGAAGGCGGCAGGTATGACTATTACCATACCCGCGGCGAAGCAAACAACACGATTATTGCAAATCCGCAGCAAAACAGAGCGGATATGAATATTAACTATGTAACGAAGCTGGAACGTTTTGATTCCAGCGCGTCCAAGGCGTTCGGTATTATGGATTTAACCGATACCAACAAAGATTACCTTGCCGCAAAGCGCGGCTTTATGCTCACGAACAACCGTGAAACACTTGTAATTCAAGATGAGATTACGGCAACAAAGCCGAGTGAATATTACTGGTTTATGAATACGCACGCGGAAATCACCGTTGCACCGGATGGCAAGAGTGCAATGCTTGAACAGAAGGGTGCCAAGATGCTTGTGCGTATCACACAGGGACCTGCAGATGCGAAAATTGGCATTATGCCGGCGCAGCCGCGTCCGACTTCTCCGGATCCGGATGTACAGCCGGATATTGAAGAGCATAAACTGTTTATACATGTTCAAAATCAGCAGAATTTGCAGCTGACGGTAGAAATCACAGGCCTTAAGGATGGTGAAGGCATTCCGCAGGCGCAGCCGGTTGTAGCGCTCGAACAGTGGAGCGTAGACGATGCTCCGGCGCTGACCACCTCGCTGACGCTTGGCGATGTGGTAGCACTTAAGGTCGACAACCCGAATGCATACGCAAAGGGTTCAAAGACCTATGTAGATACGGAAAACTTAGGCATTAAACCGATTGTGCAAAACGGCAGAACACTTGTACCGGTTCGCTTTATCGCTGAAAAATTCGGCGCAAAGGTGGGCTGGGAGGATGCAACGCAGACCGTAACCGTAACATCAAAGGCAGGCACGATTACGCTTAAACTCGGATCGAATGAAATGAATGTAAATGGTAATGTGACCGTACTTGATGTGCCGGCGCAGGAAATCGGCGGCAGAACACTCATTCCCCTGCGTGCGCTTGTAGAAGCGCTCGGCAAGCAGGTATTTTGGGATGACAGAGGTTTAATTCTTATCAGTGACACCGTAGCAAACTACGATGCGGCGACGATTGATAAGATTATTGACCTTTTAGATATTCGTGTGCAGGCAGACGGTAATGAAATTAAGTTCTTCGATAGCGAAATTTACGAATACGATGTAAAGCTTGCAAAGGGTGCGGCAGTTCCGAATGTAACCGTTATTTCGGACAAGGAAGCGACGGTTGTACAGGGGAATCCGGCAACGGTAACCGTAGGCGATAAAACCTACACCTTCCGCTTTGCAGAAGATGTCTTTGAAGGTGTTCTCGGCACAGGCAGCGCAGGTGTCATCAAGAATCTGAACCTCTTTGTCGATAACGGCTCTGTTGCAAATTATCAGACATATCTGGATATTGTTTCTGCATCCAGTTCGATTGAGTGGGATGAAAAGTATGTGATGAACGGCACGTATGACGGCATCATCAACGCATCGGTTACGCAGAACCGTTGGTCGGCAAACGGCGCAGACCAGTGGATAGCCTACGACCTCGGTGCAGAAAAGAACCTGCACTCGATTGCGATTGCGGGCTATAAGACGGATGGGCGCTCATATACATTCAAGATTTCCGTATCGAATGACGGTAAAAACTGGACAACGGTAAATGAGGCAGCAGAGACGACTATGGGCATAGACCGTACGGTGGTTCAGCTTGGTGATGTAAAAGCAAGATATATCCGACTTGATGGCTTAAAGGCAACGAATACGACTTGGATGGGTATTTGCGAAGTGCGTATTTACGACTCGGCACAAATGGAAGCAGATGACCAGGCTTGCTGGAACGCATATTTCTACACAAGCACTATGATGGGCAAAGCAGGGCAGACGCTTCGTCTGTGCATCGAGGGTGAAAGTGCACTCGGTGAAATCCTGCCGGTTAATATCGCAGATGTGAAGCTGACAAGCCTCAATCCAGAAATTGCTTCGGTAGATGCTTCGGGTAATGTAACGCTGCATAAGGCGGGTGCAACGCGCATCCGCGCGGAGGCGATGATTAATGGCATCCTCAAGACAACCACCATCGAGGTTGAAGTGAACTAAATCAAAAAACAGCCAAACATATTATACTTTCCGATATTAAGGGGATGAAGTAAAATGATTCAGTTAAACGCCGATGATAAAAAATGGGTTGGCCGCATATGGGAATGCTTAGACAATAAGCTTTCCAAGACAGCGGTTGATGTGTATGACTTTGTTCCGTATTCTGTGCATCACGGAAAATATATGCCTCTGCATATCTCCTGGTGGACCAACGGCTTTTA
>JAZQCN010000130.1:0-1950 GCA_045546315.1 Clostridia bacterium
CCGCTTGGCCTCCGACTTACCTGCTGCGGCAGGCATAATTGATGCGTGGGAGGTGCTCAGACCCGTGCTTGGTGCGGCAACGGTTATCATTACCCTTGCCACGCTTACGGTAATGATAGTATCAGGGATAACGGTGCAAAATATAATAAGGCTTACCGATAAGGGGGATAAAGGTAATGACCATAATAAATGAATCGGTGTTTTTTGGTGCAACGCTTACTGTAGGCGCATATATTTGCGGCATTTATCTTCAAAAGCGCCTGAACGCAGGCGGAATTTTCCCCTTATTGGTTGCAATAGCGGCGGTGGTAGCGGTGCTGCTGCTGTTTAAGATTGAATACAGCACATACGCAAAAAGCGCAGGCGTTATCAGCTACCTGCTTACGCCGGCTCCGGTCTGCCTTGCCGTTCCGCTTTACGAATCAATTTCTGCTTTGAAAAAAAATCTGCCTGCTATATTTGCAGGAATTGTGGCAGGCGTTATCACAAACGGACTTTGCGTTTTATGCACAGCACTTTTATTTTCACTTGATTACGAAATTTACGCATCGTTTATTCCTAAATCCGTCACAGGTGCAATAGGCATCGGCATTACACAGGAGCTTGGCGGAATTACACCGCTTTCAACTGTACTGATACTTACAACGGGCGTTTTCGGAAGCGTTTTTGCAGGAAGCGTGTGCCGATGCTTCAGAATTACATCCCCCGTGGCAATAGGTGTGGCAATAGGAACCTCGTCCCACGCGTGCGGCACGGTAAAGGCGCTGCAAATGGGAAAAACCGAAGGTGCGGTAAGCAGCCTTGCAACGGCAGTTTCAGGACTGTTAACAGTTGCCGCGGCATCGTTTTTTGCAGGACTTTACTGATAATTACGCGGCATATTGCATAAACTTTACCAGGAGTTGAATTCTATGCAAAGTGCCCGTATTTTTTTGAAAAACACATTACTGCTCACATCGGGCGGAATACTTATGCGCGGATTAGAGCTTGGCTTCCGCGCATTTCTTGCTGCAAGCACAGGTGCGGAAAACATGGGGATTTACGGACTTGTAATGTCGGCATATATGGTATTTGTCACGCTCAGCATTTCAGGCATACGCTTTTCTGTTACCAGGCTGTGCGCGGAAGCTGTCGGCAAATTCAATCCGTACCCTTTAAAATTGATGCGGAGTGCTTTTTTGTACTGCGCCTTTTTCGGTTTACTCAGCGGAAGCTGTATGTATATTTTTTCAGATGCGATTGCGTCTACATGGATTGCTGTGCCGCAAACCTCAGCGGCAGTGCGTATTCTGGCGCTTACACTGCCCTTTATAGCAATTCAATCATCAATCGGCGGATATTTTACAGGAAAGGAAAAGGTTCTGCGCCTTGTAGCGGTGCAGCTTTGTAATTCAATTATCAAAATAGCTTTAACAGTGGCAGGACTGTCAATGGCACCACAACGCTACTTTTGCACGGTTATGGCTGCAGGCGAAGCTGTGGGGGAGGTTTTTGCCACGCTTCTCCTTTTAATTTTATACATTGCAGACACCTGCGGCAAGCGCGAAAAATCCACAAACGGGAAAGAAATGCGCCGCATACTTAAAACGGCTTTACCCCTTGCCGTAAGCGCATACACACGCACGGGGCTTTCATCCCTTGGGCATATGCTGGTGCCTTTTGGCTTAAGAAAATCAGGGATAGGAAAATCAGGAGCTTTCACCGCATACGGCATTATTCACGAAATGGCTTTCCCTGTGATATTTTTCCCGACGGTACTGCTTTCCTCATTGGGCGAGATACTTACTGTGCGGCTTACCCATGTGCAATCACAAAGGCGCAAAGCAGGAATAATTTACATGGCAAACCGAACGCTCAGGCTTGCACTGCTGTTTTCTGCAGGCATTGCAGGGCTGATGCACTTTTGCTCAGACGAGCTGAGCATCTTTTTTTACAAAACGGCAGATGCAG
>JAZQCN010000131.1:0-26437 GCA_045546315.1 Clostridia bacterium
CGCCGTACCAGACAACGGAGCACATTTTAAAGGATTTGCGCTTCCTGCAGCGCTTCGAACCGCATATGGTCGGCATCGGGCCGTTTATACCGCACTGCGACACGCCGTTTGCGCAGTTTGAGCGTGGCGATTTAACAATGACTTTAAAGCTGTTGGCCATCATTCGACTGATGTTGCCGAAGGTGCTTTTGCCGGCAACGACGGCGCTTGGCAGTATTCACCCGCAGGGCAGGGAAATGGGCATCTGTGCCGGCGCAAATGTCGTGATGCCGAATTTGTCTCCGCAGGAAAACCGTGCGCTGTATGCGCTGTATAACAACAAGCTTTCCTCCGGCGCAGAGTCTGCGCAAATGCTGGAGGAATTAAAAAATCGTATGGCGCGCATCGGCTATGAGGTGGTTGTTGATCGCGGCGACGCACCGCAATAAGTATAAAAAGCTTCACGAAAGGGTGTATGCCCTAAGATGAAGCTTTTTTGTATATAATAAGATAATTATAAGAAATTAAAAGTTTGTATTGCGATTTTTGGCGGTTTGTGATATAGTTATACTGCATCGTTTTTGGGATTTTTAACAAACGGCGCGAATAATCAACCCTCATTCTGCAGGAGACTATGAGAAACGGAGAAGAGAGTTTATGAGTACGATTGTTCTTAGTGTTATCACGCTTTTGGGCGGGCTTGCATTCTTTTTGTACGGCATGAGCATTATGTCGGGTGGCTTGGAAAAGGTTGCAGGCGGTAAGTTCGAAATTATGCTGAAAAAAGCAACGAGCAGACCGATTAAGGGTATGCTGCTCGGTATGCTGATTACGATTGCAATCCAGTCATCCTCTGCGATGACGGTTATGCTGGTGGGTTTGGTAAACTCCGGCATTATGCAGATGGGCCAGACCATCGGCGTCATTATGGGCTCCAACATCGGTACAACGCTGACACCGTGGATCCTGAGCCTTTCGGGCATCGAGTCGGGCAATCTGGCGCTGCAGCTGTTAAAGCCGGCAAATTTTGCTCCGCTGTTTGCGTTTATCGGCATTTTGCTGACGATGGTTTCCAAAAGCGAACGCAAAAAGGATGTCGGTAAAATTTTAATCGGCTTTGCTGTTCTGATGTTCGGTATGGAGCTGATGGGCGATTCCGTTAGCGGGCTGGAGGATAATGAGCAGTTTAAGAGTGTCTTAACCGCATTTACAAATCCGCTGTTGGGTGTGCTTGTCGGTGCGATTGTTACGGGCATCATTCAAAGCTCGGCGGCATCCGTCGGTATTTTGCAAACGCTTGCCGGCAGCGGTATGATTTCCTATGGCGTAGCAATTCCGATTATTATGGGTCAGAACATCGGCACCTGCGTTACGGCGCTTATCTCCAGTATCGGTGTAAATAACAATGCCCGCCGCGTGTCGGTGGTGCATATCAGCTTTAATTTGATTGGTACCTTTGTTTGTCTGCTGGTTTATCTGCTGGCAAACAAGCTGTTTGCGGCGGTTACGCAGCTGTCCGGTATGCCGATTAACGAGGTCGGCATTGCATTGGTACATACCATTTTCAATATTGTAACAACGCTGATGCTCTTCCCATTTACGAAGCAACTCGAGAAAATGGCACATTTCTTTGTGCGCAGTGATGGGGAGAATGAAGAAATACAAATGATTGACGCGCGTCTTTTGAATTCACCGTCTGTTGCAATTGCGGAGTGCCGCAACTTAACCTGCAAAATGGCAATGCTTGCTGAGGAGACCTTCTGCAGCGCAGCGGATTTGATTACAAATTACGACGCAGCACTTGCTGAAAAAATCATTGCCAAGGAAGATGAGCTCGACTTTTACGAGGACAAGCTCGGCACATATTTAATCAAGCTTTCCGGTTGTGATTTGACCGATGCAAACAGCAAAGAGGTTTCCGTTATGCAGCACTGTATCGGCAACATCGAGCGTATCGGCGACCATGCGGTTAACATTGTGTACATCGCGCGTGAAATGAAAGAGAAGGGCATCGTGTTCTCTGAAGAAGGCGAAAAGGCAAAGCAAATTGTAGTTGCCGCAATTAAGGAGATTTTACAAAATACAATGCAGTCCCTGTGCGATGACAATATCACGCTTGCAAAGCTGGTTGAACCGCTGGAGCAGGTGATTGATAAAATCATTGAGCAGGCGAGAGACAAGCATTTAGAGCGTCTTGAAGCCGGTAAGTGTACCATTAAAGACGGCTTTGTTTATAACGACATTCTCTCCGACTTTGAGCGTGTATCTGACCATTGCTCCAATATCGCTGTTTGCGTGATTCGTGCAGAAAGCTTCGACTTTGAAACCCACGAATACTTAAGCGATATGAAAAAGCCCGGTCATGCGGATTATGAAGCAGCATATAACATGTACCTTGAAAAGTATAAATTGGCATAAGAAAAAGCACCCGACCGGGTGCTTTTTTTGCCGATTTCTGCGCTGATTCTAATTGTAAAAAGGCTAATTTTGTGTAATGCTTCGTTGCAGATGCAAGCCCGTACACGAGTACTGTGCTTGCACCTGCGCCTCGTCTTACAGCAAAATTATCTCTTTTTATGTTGATTGTAATATTTGAGTTTCTTCGCTGCTTGTAGTTTTAAAAAGGTGAATTTGGCACATTATGTCGTTAAAATGCTCGCGCATATCGTAGGGCGCGCGCCTGTGTGCCGCGCCGCGAACATGGCACAAAACAAGCGGAACGACACACAGGTCGTTCCCTACGACATCCGAATTCCGCTTTCTATGCTGGTTGCAGGTTGTCGGTTTCTTCGCTGATTGTAGTTTTAAAAAGGTAAAATTGGCGCATTATGTCGTTAAAATGCTCGCACATATCGTAGGGCGCGTGCCTGTGTGCCGCGCCGCGAACATGGCACAAAACAAGCGGAACGACACACAGGTCGTTCCCTACGACATCCGATTTTCCTCTTTTTATGCTGATTGCAGATTTGAATTTTTTCGTCGGCTTTACCTTTTTATGTTGGTTGGAATACGCACCAAAAGCCTCCCTTGTGTAAAGGAAAGGGGACCGCTTGCGGTGGAGGGATTGTGTTTTTTTGCACTTTTCTTGACAAATAATTAAAAAAAGAGTATGATATTAAAATAGATTGTTTGAAAGGGATGTATTGAAATGGAAATTAAAATCACCAGAACAACAACACCGAAGGAAAAGCCGCAGGGCCCGCTCGGTTTCGGTAAATATTTTACGGACCATATGTTTGTGATGGACTACACACCGGAAAAGGGCTGGCACGACGCGCGCATTGTTCCGTTTGCGGATTTAGTGCTGCATCCGGCATCAACCGTTTTTCACTACGGTGCAGAAATTTTTGAGGGCTTAAAGGCATACAGAACAGCTGAGGGGAACATCCAGATGTTCCGCCCGATTGAAAATATGAACAGAATGAATCAATCTGCAGAGCGTCTTTGTCTGCCGCAGATTGATGCCGAGTTTGGCGTTGAAGCACTCAAGACCTTTGTTGAGCTTGAAAAGGATTGGGTACCGCACGAGGAAGGCACAAGCCTGTATTTAAGACCTTTCCTTTTCGGCGCAGACCCGTTCTTGGGCGTACACGCTGTTGAAAAGGCACAGTTTTTAATTATCGCATCGCCGGTTGGCGCATACTATGCAACCGGTCTTGCGCCGGTAAAAATTATGATTGAGTCCGAGGATGTTCGCGCAGTACGCGGCGGTACCGGCTATGCAAAGTGCGGCGGTAACTACGCTGCAAGTAACCGTGCAGGTGCAAAGGCAGAAGCAAAGGGCTTTTCGCAGGTGCTCTGGCTCGACGGTGTAGAGCGTAAGTATGTTGAAGAGGTTGGCGCAATGAATGTTATGTTCTTAATCGGTGACGAAATCGTTACGCCGGCGCTCACAGGCTCGATTCTGCCGGGTATCACCAGAAAGTCCATCATTGAAATTCTCAAGGATAAGGGCTACAAGGTATCCGAAAGACTTTTAAGCGTTGAAGAAATCAAAACGGCACTCGCAAACGGCACGATGAAGGAAGCCTGGGGCTGCGGTACAGCTGCAGTTGTTTCCCCGATTGGTCAGCTGACTTACGAGGACACCGACTACATCATCAACAACGGCGAAATCGGCACACTTACCCAGGAGCTCTACGATACACTCACCGGCATCCAGTGGGGTAAGGTTGAAGACAAGTACAACTGGATTTATCCTGTGGCATAATGAAATAAAAAAGCACTCATCCGAGTGCTTTTTTTATTTTATTTTCTTCGCTGATTTCAGTTGTAAAAAGGTGATTTTGGCGCATTATGTCGTTAAAATGCTCGCGCATATCGTAGGGCGCGCGCCTGTGTGCCGCGCCGCGAACATGGCACAAAGCAAGCGGAACGACACACAGGTCGTTCCCTACAACATCCGATTTTCCACTTTTTATGTTGGTTATGGCGTGTGGTTTCTTCGCTGATTGAACCGCTCCTACAACATCCAAAATCCCTATTTTTATGCAGGTTGGTTTTTTATGCAAGCTTGTGGCAACATCGTAGGGGCGATTCATGAATCGCCCGCTTGCGCAATAGAATCCGCCTTTTAAAATGCAACTTTAACAAAGCGGCGTACATTTTCACCCATGATTTTAGCAACCAGCGCGTCTGAATAATTCAGCTTTAAAAGCGCCTCGGCGATGGTATCTATATCCCAAATGCCGTTTATGCCGCGCACCGGGGCAGGAATGCCGTCTAAGTCGCCACCGAGTGCAAGCGTATCCTCGCCGCCGAGCGAAAGAAAGTGCTCTATGTGTTTAATGACATCGCCAAGGCTTGCCTTTTTCGCATCGTCTGCCAAAAACGGAGGATAGATATTGATGCCGACCAAGCCGCCGGAGTCTTTGATGGCGGTGAATTGCTCGTCCGTTAAATTACGCGCGTGCGCGCAGAGCTTTTTGGCATTCGAATGTGTCGCGACTACCGGGCGGGTTGAGGTTTCGAGCGTACTCCAAAAGCCGCCCTCGGAGCTGTGCGACACATCGGGCGTCATATGCAGGCGATTCATTTCGCGCACGACTGCCTTACCGAATGCCGTCAGCGGTGCGTTACCGGAAACGCAGCTTTCGCCAAGCTCGTTTTTCAGATTCCAGGTCAGGGTTAAAAAGCGCACGCCCATATTATAAAAATATTCTATATTTTCTATCTTGCCGTCCAAGGCTTCGCCACCTTCGATAGCCAGAATCGCCGACGGCTTGCCGCTTTGGATGTTTTCTTCCAGATCTTCTGCGGTTTTTACGATGCCGATGCCTGCCTCGGCAAGGGCGGGGATGAAGCGCGCGAGCATATTGTCAATTCGCCCGAAGGCATCTGCGTGCTTTCGTTTGTCAACAAAATGCGCAAAGGTTTGCACATAGTTGTGCTCTTTTTTCAGCTTTGCCGCATCCCATTGACAGCCGTTGTTTTTTATTTTTGCACCGTCTAAAACCTTATCAGGCAGGTCACAGTGTAAATCGCAAATCAGCATAATAGTCCCTCCAAGATAATTTGTACAGCTGTAATTGTAGCATATGTGGCACAGAATTACAATTTCATTTTCGAAAATTTTTCGCACGCAAAGCAATTGACAAGCATTTTTCGGCAAGATATAATTTATATATCAAAATATTATAAAAGGAGAGAATATACATGAGTTTTATTACTGATCCGGCAACAAAATTTGATTTTCAGCCGCATGAGTTTGTTCCGTTTAAGGACAAGGCAGTTTGCGACTATGTTCGTAGTCTCAGCGGCAAAGACCTTGAAAAGAGAGAAGATTGGTGGCATCCGGAATTTAATGTAAAGGTTATGATGAACCCGCATCCGGTGCTCATCGCTACACTTTTTGAGCGTTTAAGAGCAGCTTCCGAAGCAGGCAAGAGCTTCACAATGATTCTCGGTAATCCGGAACCGGATACCTACATTCCGCTGGCACAGCTGATTAACTACTTCGGCGTTGACTGCAGCAAGGTGCACCTCGTAGCAGAGGATGAATGGGCAGATGAAGCAGGCAACATCGCGCCGATTACATACGAAGCAGGCTTTGCACATTCTATGATTAAGTACCTCTACGGTCAGATTGATGAAAAGCTCCGTATGCCGATGGAAAATGTTCATTTCCCGACAAACGCAAACATTAAGGATTATTCCAAGATTATCGACGATATTACAGAGGGTACAGGTGCTGATATTGCATCCACATCCCCGGGCTGGGCAGGTCATATGGCTTTTGTTGATCCGATTCCGGAATTCATCGGCAGCGGTGACATCGAAGAATGGCTCAATCAGCCGGCACAGATTGTTAAGCTGCATCCGATGACCATTATGCAGAACTCCTTGAACGGTACCTTCGGTCAGTCCGGTGATATCGCAAATGTTCCGCCGTGTGCAGCAACCATCGGCCCGCTCGATGTAATGCGCGCGAAGGAAAGAATCGAAGTGCATGCACTCGCAACCTGCGGCACATTCTCTTCCTGGCAGAGAATGACAAGCCGTCTGTGCACACACGGTCCGATCACACCGTATCTGCCGAGCACAATGCTGCAGACAAAGAAGACCCAGGTTTACATCAGCGAAGAGCTTGCTGCTCCGTTTGAGTGCTGGGAAAAGGTTGGTTATTAATTTAAAAACCTATACGAAAAGAACTGATGCAATGCATCAGTTCTTTTTTTGTATGCCGGCGGCTGTAATGTGCATATGCTTTCGGTATTCTCGGGGAGAGAAACCGTAAAGGCTGCGGAATTTCTTGGCAAATTGTGCAGCATCTGTAATGCCCACCCGTCTCATAACCTCGTTTATGGGTATTTTACTTTCTTCCAAAAGTCGTTTTGCATATGCAAGCTTGTGCAGCTGCACGAATTTTCCCGGTGTTTCACCGGCTTTGTTTTTAAATGCGCGGATAAAATGTGTTGGATGCAGGTGGCACAAATGCGCGAGCTCCTCCACAGTAATATTTTTGTCCATATTTGCGGTAATATATTCCGTGATTCTCTGGATGTCGGGGTCTTTAGATTCCGAGACGCACAGATCAGGCGAGGCGAGATGGATATACTCTCCAATCAATTCCATTAAAGCGGCTTTTGCCTTGAAAACATCGGCGGCTTTATTGCTTTTTTCTGCACGTAAAAGCGTCTTGAATATTTTGTCTACGCGTGAATTATTCGGCACGTCTACATAATAGGGGAGATACTCGTCGAAAGCTTGTATCCCGTCCGGTTGCAAATCGAAGTGTAACCAATAATCGGCATAGTGTTGCAGGTCATAGTTGCCGTAAGAATGCGGCACCATAGCAGGGATAAAAAACCAGCGATTCGGGATGCCTTCGTATTCCTTGTTCTGTATTGTGATTTTGCAGTTCCCGCTTTTGAAATAGTAAAATTTATGCAATACATAAAACGAATGTTGATAGTTTCTGCATTCCGTGCCTTCCGGAACAAAATTAAACCCACCGGCACGGCACACCGCATTAAGATTTGAAGCAAATGTGTTATCTGAAAGCATGGAAACACCTCGCTAATTTTTGACAACTTTTTGATAATTATCTGCCTTGTAATTGCAGTATAGCAAAGGTATAATGGATTTGTCAAGAAGAGGGAGGCGCACTTATGAAACGGATTTTTGAATCAAAGGTTTTTGGGGCAAAAAAGATTACGCCGACGGTTGTCCTGAAAGGCAGCGGCACGGCACGTCCGGCATATGAATTTACTGTAAATGAAGCAAAAGGTACGGCAATGCTGCGAGCGACGCAAGATGGGATTTTCTGTGATACGCTCTTTTTTACATATGATGAAAAACGCGTGTTGTGCCGTCGTGTTTTCGAAAATCTTTCGGCAGATACCTTAGAACTTTGTGAACTTGGTTTTGAAATCTGCGGTATTCGATTCGAAGGCGATACAAAGGACGACTATTTTTACAGTAACGAAAACGAAAGAATTTACGGGCAGTACACCTTGCCGGTTAATTTTGACCGTTCGGTGCCCGGGGCGGACAATTCCGAGGCGGGCATATGCTTCGACTGCTCAAGAGCAGACCCAGGCACGATTTGTGAAAGAATCGGCGCAAGTCCGTATCAGCCTTTCCCGGCGGTTCTGGTTAGTAATTACGGTGTGAAGGAAGGTATTGTGCACGGCACGCTTTCGCAGGATGTATTTTACCATAACTATCTTGTAAAGCACGAAGATAACGCGCTGAATTTTTATATTTTTTCTTCCTTTAAGGGAATAGATGCGCTGTGTATGCAGCCGGGCAGAGTCATCGTAGATGAATGGTATCTCGGCAGAACGGATGCGGCGGACGATATTTGTGCAATATTTGAAGATTATACCGATGAGTTGCGCAAAAAGCTCCCGTGCGCTTATGGCAGAACGGATATCAACCGTACGAGTATGATTTGGGGTTCGTGGAATGACGGTGTTTTCAGAGATATAAATGAAGATATTATGCTGGAGGAGGCGAAATTTGTCTCTGCGCATTTCCCGACGGTGAACTGGATTCAGTTAGATGATGGCTATGGCGTTTATTCAAAGAAATTGGCGCACGGTCTCGGCGTACCTTATGAAGGGGAAGCAGGCGTAGATTCAAAGAAATTTCCGCGCGGTTTTCGCTCTATGACGGATTACATCCGTACATTGGGCGTACGCCCTGCGATTTGGATTGGCGGGTTTGTACCGCATGAAGCGCCGCTCTATCAGGAGCATCCGGATTGGTTTTTAGACTATAGCTTTCGCGTAGATACAACCTCGCCGCTGGATGTCAGCCAACCGCAGGTACAAGCGTATATGCTTTCTGCATTGGACACCTTTTTTGGTAAATATGGCTTTGAAGGCGTGAAACACGATTTTTGGAGTTATGCATTTGAGGACAGCCACGACCTTTTAAAATACAAGGATCGTTCCGGCTATGAGCTCAGACGCTGGTGGCTGACGCAGATGCGTAGTCGCCTCGGCAAGGCGGCGCATATGCAGACAGGTTGCGATATTTGTATGGGTAACCCGTTCCTGGGCGAGTTCTTTTCAAATTACAGATATGGTCCTGACGTACTTTCGGGCAATTGGAACAATGTCAAGTGCATATTCTTGCTCGGCGCAGGTGTCTTTTCGACACACGCAGGTGATTTGTTTCCGCCAAACAGTGATTCTGTCGGTATCCTTGCCGGATTGAAAGACCACGAAAGGGATTTGCTGATTCACTACTGCATGACGACGCACTCTATGGTGGAGCTGGGCGGCAAATTGTCGCAGTTTGCGGACAAGGCGAAAATGAAACAGCTCAAAAAAGCGGTCTGCAACCCCAATAACGGTCAGGATGTCTATTTTGTGGGCTTTGACTACAGATGTAAGACGTTTACTTATCCGGAGATTTTATATTTTAACACAGCGCACTTTACAGCCGAAGACAACAATTCGCTTGTGCCGCTCAGAACGGTAAGCTTTTTCAATTTGGATGAAAAGGAAAAAACGTATACGGTTACGGCGCAGGATTTGAAATTACCGGAAGGCGAATATTTGCTGACGGATGTTTGGTCGGGTGAGGAGCTTGCGCTTCGGGATTTAGAGCTTACTTTGCCTGCGCACCACAGCCGTATGTTTGCCGTAAGTGATCGAAAACAAGTTTTGCTGACGGATGCGAATATCCGAATCAACGCGACCGCAAAATGCGGCGAAAAGCTTGTGCTTATAACGGATTATGCACAGCCGGAAGCAGAGCTTACACTGACGCGCGCAGCAAAGAAAATAACGTTGGACGGCGTAAACGTGCCGTTTGAAACGATTGGAGAAAAGACATGCTTTGCGCTTGAAGGCAAGGGCATGCTGGAGATTGAATTTTAAAACAGAGGTACATTTCTATGAAGATTTCAAGTAATATTATACGTTTTCATGACGAGCTCGGCTTAAAGAAAACGATAGACGTTTTTTCAAATGCCGGTTTCGAGGCTATAGACTTTAATGCAGATTTACAGGAATATTATACCGATGCACATGATGCGGCATTTTACAAGGAGATTAAGGCTTATGCCAATGCAAGAGGTATCGTTTTTGAACAGACACATGCACCGTTTGTCTCTAGTTTTGCAGAAGAGGACAAAACGAAACAACGCTTTTTGGAAATTGTAAAAAGTATGCAGCATTCCGTTTTGCTCGGTGCACAGATGATCGTTGTGCACCCGTGTGCACATATGCCTTGCGAGAGTGAAAGCCAATATGCCGCTATGATGGAATATAACTACGATTTTTACAAAAGGCTGCAGCCGTATGCGGAAAGCCTCGGTATAAAAATTGCAATTGAAAATATACCTACTTATGTTACAGGTGCAGCGGAGGGGATGCTCTCATTGTATAACGCGCTTGGCAGTGAGGTATTTACTTTCTGCTTTGATGTGGGCCACGCGAATATCAAGGGGCGCGATCCGGTGGAGATGATCTATAAAATCGGAGCACACATCGGATGTACACACATCCACGATAACGATGGCAGTATAGATGCGCACACGTTGCCGTACTATGGTAAAATAGATTGGGAACGCGTAATGCAAGCGCTGGCCGAGGTGGGCTATGTGGGCAATTTAAATTATGAAGCGGGCCATTTTGTGCGCGACTTGCCGATTGAACTTCGCGACAAGGGCGCGGTGTATATGGCTGAGGTTGCCAAGCAGCTTCGTGCGCGATATATGTATTATAAATCACTTCTTTAGTACAAGCATTCTTGTGTAAAGGAAAGGAAAAAATGATGAATTTTAACGGCGTATTACTGTGTACGGATTTGGACGGTACACTTTTAAGAAATGATAAAAGCATATCAAAGAAGAACATAGAAGCAATAGAATATTTTAAGGCACACGGCGGTATGTTTACTATTGTGACGGGACGTATGCCGTTTTATGTACAGGAAATTTGTGAAATCGTGAAGCCAAATGTACCATTTGGTTGCATCAATGGTGGTGGGGTATATGATAATGCAAAACAGGAATATACCTGGACGTATCCGCTTGGCGATGCGGTGCATGATATTTTAGATGATGTGCAGCGGCAGTTCCCGGAAATGGGCATTTTTGTAAGCTGTTTTGAAAAGGGATATTTTTCAAAGGACAGCACGGCGCTTGCCTGGTTTAGAAAAGTGACCAATATGCCGAATTTGGTTTGCGCGCACCGGGATGTTCCGGAGGCAATCGCGAAAATTATGTTCGGGCATGAGGACGAAAAACAGATTCTGGCGTTAAAGGCATTTTTGGATGCGCATAGGTTAGCGGACAAGTTTAGCTTTGTTCGCTCCGAAAAGATGCTTTATGAAATTTTGCCAAAAGGATCGAGTAAGGCACTTTGTTTAGAAAAAATGACGGATTATTTAAATGTGACACGACAAAATGTGATTGCGATCGGGGATTATCATAATGATATTGCCATGTTGAAATTTGCCGGAACAGGGGTCGCAGTGGCTAATGCGCAACCGGAGGTTCAGGCGGTGTCGGATTACATCACCGTCAGCAATGAAGAACATGCGATTGCGCAGGTGATTGCAGATATAGAAAATGGAATAATCGCAGCAGGGAGTCGTTAAAAGGGTTAAACTGACAGATGGATTTTGGAGTATTCGCCCAAGAAAAGTTATATTGATTCAATCATAAAAAGTTTAAACGAAAGGAGCGTATTAATATATTTAGGCTAAGTATATTAATACAAGCGGAAGCCATGAATGGAAATTGGAAGAAAATTCTCAGTATGATACTTTGCATCAGTATGTTGATTGCTTTTTGTCCTGCGACGGGGGTATTTGCCTTAAAAGGTGAGCAGGTGTTGATGGATATCGACTTCGAAAGTTATGGCGTTGGTAAAGCACCGACAAATGCAGCAGGCTTTGACGGGCCGAGCAATGCCGTTACGGCACTTGCTCGCATGTATGTCGAAGCAGATACGGACGGCAATCAGGTTTTGAAGGTCTACCATGGCGACCCGACGGCGGAGGGGGAAAAACTGCGCTCGCCGCGCCTGGAGAAGGCGTTTGCCACAAAGGGACTTACGAATATGACCGTGCAGTATAAGGTCAAGTCCAGCGGTGGCAACTCGACAGCAACTGTTCTGTTTATGGATGCAGAGACGAATGCGCTTCTCGGTTCTACGGGAACGCCGTCCAATTTTAAGGAATGGACGGATATTGAGATTGCCGTGGATGTACAAGCAGGTACGACGCAGGTGTATGTAAACGGTAAGCCGTCCGGTGGACAAAAGACCGTTCCGCTTGCGGACACAGCGAGGTTTGCGCTTCGTCTTTCCGGCAAGGTAGATATAGACGGCAGTTGGGTAATGATTGACGATTTTAAGGTGACAACCACCGATGCAAAATACGTAAACGGCAGCGCAAGCGATAGCAGTGTAGGTCCGGTAAATGAAGCAGACAGAAAGCCTGAAACGGGTACACTGCTGACTGTTTTAAACGAAGATTTTGAAACGCAGGCGCTCGGTGCGGCTTCGGAGCTACGCATGGTTGGCGGTTTTACAAGCGCTGCTGTTTCTGCACTCGCACGTATGTATGTCGAAAAAGATCCGGACGGCAATCAGATACTTCGTGCTTATCACGGTAACCCGACGGGCGAGGGTGAAACGGCACGCACTCCAAGACTAGACCGTGCGCTTCCGCTTGACCCGAATCTGAAGACATTGACGATTGATTATGACTTAAAAACAAGCGGCGGCGAGACGAAATGTCCACGTGTTTTCCTTGTACATGCATCGGAAAATGCACCGAATTACGCCATCTTTGCCCCGGATACGACATCTAAGGATTGGGTGCACGTAAAAATACGCTGTGATTTCGAGAAGAACATCGGCAAGGTGTATGTGGACGGTCGCTTACAAAAGGAAGTAAAAATAGATTTACAGGGAGCAACATCTTGTCGTATACGCTTTAATACGACGGTTGCTACCGATGGCAGTTGGACAGCAATAGACAATGTGCTTGTAACTACACCGGACACAAACATCGGCGGTGTAGTCGGGTGGGATGGTAAAAGCGTAAATTATGATAAACTTGCTCAGGTAACACAGCCGACGGGGATGAGTGATGTAATCGTAAAGAGTCATCCGCGCATCTATGTGCGGGATTGGCAGAAAATCCGTGATTTAATCGAGACGGATGAAAACGCGGCGGAATGGTATAAAAATATTATTGCACACGCAGATGCTCAGCTTACGCAGGAGCCGGTTGAATATGTGCTCAATGTGCGCGGGAACATCAACGAAAGCTCTTCCGAGTTTAAGCATAATGTTATACCGCTTGCGGCGGCTTATTGTCTTACAGAGGATGTGCGTTATAAAGACAGATTGTATCGCGAGCTGGAAAATGTAGGCAACTGGCCGGATTGGGGCGCAAACGCGTGGCTGTGTACGGCGCACATCAATCTGGGTTATGCAGTTTGTTACGATTGGCTCTATGATGCCTGGACACAGGAGGAAAGAGCCAATATCTTAGGATGGTTTAAGGCACAGGGTCTGCGCGAAGCTGTGCTTGCGTATGAAGGCTATGGCTCGTATGCAATGAAGAGCGGAGACAACTGGAACCAGGTGTGCAATGGCTCTAATATTGTGGCGGCGCTTGCGGTTTACGATGAGGAGCCGGCGCTTGCAGATTACATACTCGGCAAGGCAGCAACTTGCCTGCCAAGCTCCCTGAAAGAAATTTCTGCAGATGGCGCATATGCTGAGCCGATGACCTATTGGGACTACGGTGTACGCCATTTAATTAAGGCGATGGCGGCATTGGATACGAGCTTGGAAGATGGCAAGAGCTTGCCGTCGATGCTCGATTTTAAGAATGTAAGCGGCTTGGATAAGACGTGCGATTTCCCGATTTACTACAACGGTACAACCGGCGGCTTTAACTACGGCGATGGTGTCAATATCATTGTAACGTCGCCGACGATGTTTTATTGTGCAAGCAAATATAACAAACCGGAATATGCGTGGTACTTTTTGGATATGCGAAAAAACAATCCGCTTGTATCCAAACTGGATGCATTGGATGAAACGCTTGCGCTTTTGTGGTATAACCCAGAAAATGTCAAAGCGGGCGCGCTATCGTTGGATAAGTTTTATCAATCGACGGAAAAATACGGCTCAAACGGTATCTCGATGCGTTCCTCCTTTGCGGATACGGATGCGCTGGTAATGATGATGCATGCCGGCGACCAGACCGCATCGCACTCGGCGCTCGATGCGGGTGGCTTCGTTCTCGATTGGGCGGGTAAACGCTGGGTATATATGTACGGAAGAGATCCTGTGCCGAATATTCCGGGCACAGTATATTCCTGGTCGAATTATCACGGGAAAACTGAAAAAGGCGGACATTATGATTACTATCATTGCCGTGCCGAAGCGAATAATACGATTATTTGCAACCCGAAGCAGGATATGCCGGATATGAATTATCAATACTATGCTGAAGTCGAACGTTATGAGAGCGGGGAAAACAAGGCATATGGCATCGTAAATATGACCGATACAAATGCAGAGTACGCGTCCGCAAAGCGTGGTGTTATGCTGACCGGAAACCGTGATGTACTTGTCCTGCAGGATGAAATTACGGCAAAAAAACCTTCGGAATATTATTGGTTTGTAAATTGCAATGCAGAAATTACAATTTTAGAAGACGGTAAGAGTGCGCTTTGGGAAATGGGCGAAGACAAAATGCTTGTGCGCATTACGCAGGGACCCGCGGATGCGAAATTTGAAATTATGCCGACCGAGCCACTGCCGACAAGTCCGGATCCAACAGTACAACCGGATATTCCGGGGCACAAGATGTTTATCCATATTGAAAACCGCCAGACGCTGAATTTGACGGTGGAATTTGTGCCGCTCGCAGAAGGCGAGGGGATCCCGCAAGCGCAACCGATTGTGCCACTAGCGAATTGGAGCGTAGCAGATAGTTTACCGAAAATTACAAGCCAAGCGCTTGACGATGTGCTCGCGCTTAAAGTGGACAATCCGAATGCGTTTGCCAAGGGCAAAAAGACGTATGTAGATACTGCTAACTTAGAAATCAAGCCGATTGTACAAAACGGTAGAACGCTTGTACCGGTGAGATTTATTTCTGAAAACATTGGTGCAACTGTTGGCTGGGATGATGCAACGCAGACGGTTTCTATCAAGACAAAAGCGAAGAACATTTCTTTGCAGCTTGGCTCAAATCTGATGATTGTAGACGGCGTAGCCGTAACGCTTGATGTTCCGGCGCAGGAAATCGGCGGCAGAACGCTCATTCCGCTCCGCGCACTTGTAGAAGCGCTTGGTAAGCAGGTATTCTGGGATGACAGAGGCTTAATTCTCATTACAGATGCGCCGGTGACCTACAGTGCAGAAAAGATGGATAAAATCATTGATTTGCTGGATATCCGTGTGCAGTCGGACGGCAAGGAAATTAAATTCTTTGATAGTGAGGTTTATAACTACAATGTAGAAATTGCCAAGGGTGCAACCGTGCCGAACCTATCTGTGCTTTCGGCGAAAGAAGCAGTTGTATCGCAAGGCAATCCGGCAACCGTTACGATTGACGGTAAGGTATATACCTTCAGTTTCGTCGAAAATGCCTTTGAAGGTGTGCTCGGTACAGGCTCGGAGGGCGTGGCAAAGTCTTTGTCGGTTACAGTGCGAAATGCCGGCAACCTGCCGACCTATCAGACATATCTGGATATTTTATCGGCAACAAGTTCCGTTGCGTGGAACGAAAAGTATCCGATGACAGGCACTTATGACGGCATCATCAACGACTATACGCAAAACCGCTGGTCGGCAAACGGTATCGGCAACTGGATTTGCTACGATTTAGGTGAAGTGAAGAACCTGCACTCTGTTGCAATTGCCGGCTATAAGGCACTTTCGAGAAATTATAAGTTTGACATTGAAGTGTCGGCGGACGGTGTGAACTATACGAAGGTTTGCTCGGAAGCTCCGACACAACTGGGCGCAGACAGAAATGTATTCAAGCTTGGCGATGTGCAGGCGCGCTATGTGCGCATCACGGGCGTATATGCTTACAATACAACGTGGATTGGCATTGCCGAAGTTCGCTTCTATGACAGCTTACAAATGGAAACGGACGACCAGGGCGCATGGGGACATTACTTCTATACAAGTTCTATCAATGCGATGACAGGCGGCAAACTCCAGCTCGAGGTTGAGGGCAAGAGCAAGAGCGGTAACACGGTGGAAGTAAACATTGCCGATGTCATCTTTACATCCGAAAATCCGGAGATTGCTTCGGTCGATGCAAATGGGGTGGTTACCTTAAATAAAGTGGGTACAACGACTCTGCGCGCCGAATACACCTCGTTGGGTGTTAAGACGTCCTCTTCCATTTCGGTCAACGTTGAACCCGGAATTTAATCCGACCTTTAAAATCTGCATTCCGATTACGGAAGGCAGATTTTTTGCAATCAAACAGTATACATTTCATCATTGTATTCAGGGACTGTAAATGATACAATAAATATAAAATGGCAATGCTTTTATGATTGTGAAGGAGTGGGCGAAATGAAGATGCGTATTATAAGTATGCTTTTGTGTGTGGTTATGATTTTTGCAGTATGTCCTGGGATGCCGATCAAGGCGGCAGAGGCGGATGTACAGGTGATTCTTGACCTGGATTTTGAAAATCTGGAGGTTGGTGTAAAACCAAAGTTTGGCACAACCTTTTTTGATGCAGGACCGCTCAATGATATAGCAAGAATATATCCTGAACTGGATACGGACGGCAATAAGGTATTGAAGGTGCAGCACGGTGCGCCGGAAGAGGGTAAGTCGCGCAGTCCGCGTCTGACAAAGAATTTCGCCTCGAACGGACTTACAAACCTGACGGTCAGCTACCGTGTAAAATCGAGCGGCGGTGCGTCGGCGGTAACGCTGTGTTTTATGGAAGCCGGCACTTCAAAGGTGATTGCCGCAACGGGAGCGCCTTCTGATTTTAAGGCGTGGACGGACATTCGAATTGAAATCAATTTAAAGAAAAATACGGCGCAGGTGTATGTAAACGGCAAAAAAAGCGGAGCCGCTGTTGATGTGAATTTATCGGATTATGAAAAATTTGCTATGGCGCTTTGCGGTACGTGCGGTGCAGACGGAAGCTGGGCAATGGTGGATGATTTTAAAGTCACCACGACGGATATAATGTACAAAATCGCACAGGAAGCGGAGCTGACTACACCATATAACGAAGCGGATGCAAAGCCGGAAAGCGGGAACCTGATTGCTATTATGGACGAAGATTTTGAAACGCATACCGTCGGCAGAAAGCCGGATATGGGTACGGGCAAGGGTTTTACCTCCGGCGTCAGCAAAGACGTAGCACGTATGTATGTGGAAGCAGATACGGACGGCAATAAAGTTTTAAGAGCGTATCACGGTGCACCGAATGCCCCGGGTGAAGCAGCGCGCTCGCCTCGTATGGAGCGTCTGATTCCGATTGGAAAGCTCAACATACTGACTTTAGACATGGATGTGAAATCCAGCGGTGGCGCAACCAAATTCCCGACGGTTTATCTGATACACGAATCGGAAAATTCTCCAATCTATACGGCACTTTCACCATCTTCGCCCAAAACGGATTGGGTGCATGTGAAAATCCGCTTTGATTTGAAGAACGGTGTCAGCAAAGCCTATGTAGACGGCAGACTGCACAGCGAGGCTAAAATTGATTTGCAGGGCGCAGAAAATGCGAATCTGCGCATCGGCTGTACTGTAGAGCTGGACGGTAGCTGGGTTGCGATTGACAATGTGCTTTTAACTACGTCGGACGTAGCTACGGAGGAGCTGATTGGTATTGACGGTGTAACGGTCAACTGGGATAAGATGACGGTATCTGCCGAAGAAAATACCGGTATGGGAAATGTGCTCCGTCAGGCGCATCCGCGCATTTATGTGACGGATTGGCAGGAGATTCGCAATAAAATTGCGACGGATGAAAATGCGGCGGCATGGTATCGTACTGTTCTTGCGGATGCACAGGCGCAGCTTACAAAAGGACTTGTAGAATACAAAAGACATACAGAGAAAAACAACTTGAATGCGCCGACAACCGAGTTTAAAAACAGAGTTGTTCCACTTGCGCTGGCTTACTGTGTCAGTGGCGATGTCCGTTATAAGGACAGATTGTATCAGGAGATAGAAAATGCCGGCAACTGGAAGGATTGGGGCGCAGATGCATGGTTGTGTACGGCGCATATGAATTTTGCGTATGCCGTATGCTATGACTGGCTCTATAACGATTGGACAGAAGAAGAACGAGAAAATATTTTAAACTGGTTTAAGGAAAAGGGACTTCGTGAAGCGGTGCTTGCCTATGAGGGGTATGGACCTTCTGTATCCTGGGTGCATGGCACGAACAACTGGAACTACGTGTGCAATGGCTCGAATATTGTGGCGGCGCTTGCCGTATACAATGAAATGCCGGTGGCGGCGGAATACATTCTTCGCCATGCCGCAGAGGGTCTTCCGTACGGATTCCAGGAAATATCTGCCGACGGTGCATTTTCAGAACCGATCAATTACTGGGATTATGCAATCCGTCATCTTGTGAAGGTGATGGCGGCGGTTGATTCCAGCGTTGCGGATGGTAAGACTGTACCGGCCGTATTGGATTTTAAAGATGTGCGTGGTCTGGATAAGACCTGCGATTATCCGATTTACAACAATGGTGCAACCGCAGCGTTTAACTACGGCGATGGCGTGGATACTTTTGTGGTTTCGCCGCTGATGTATTATATCGCAGATAAGTACAACAAGCCGGAGTATGCTTGGTATTCCATTAATTTGAGAGACACGAATTCATTTGTTGAACCGCTTGTAGCCAAGGATGCTGCGCTTTCGATTTTGTGGTATAATCCGGAAAAAATGGCGACGGGGGATTTGCCGCTGGATAAATTTTATTCATCGCATGAAAAGTACGGCGCCAATAGCATCTCTATGCGTTCATCCTTTGCACATACGGATGCATTGGTTGTGATGGTGCATGCAGGTGACCAGACAGCATCACACTCCAATCTCGATGCCGGCGGTTTTGTGCTGGATTGGGCAGGCAAACGCTGGGTGCATATGTACGGAAAATACCCGGTTGCCAATGTGCCGGGCGGCGGTGTATATGCATGGCCGAATTTCAGCGCGCGTGAAGAAACAAGCGGTCACTATGATTACTACCATTGCCGTGCAGAGGCAAACAATACCATTATTGCAAACCCTCGTCCGTATAAGCCGGATATGTATTATCAGTATTTTGCGCAGGTAGAGCGGTATGCGAGCGGCGCAAACAAAGCATTCGGTATCGTGGATATGACGGATACCAATCCGGATTATGAAAAAGCAAAGCGTGGCATTATGCTGACGGCGAACCGTGATGTGTTGGTTGTGCAGGATGAAATTACGGCGAAGAAGCCTTCTGAATTTTATTGGTTTGTGAACACCAGAGCGGAGGTTACACTTGCGCCGGACGGCAAGAGTGCGCTTTGGGAGATGGACGGCGATAAGATGCTTGTCCGCATTACGCAGGGACCGGCAGATGCGAAGCTGGAGCTTGTGCCGGCGCAGCCGCTACCGACGAGTCCGGACCCGGAAATTCAGCCGGATATTCCGGAGCATAAAATGCGTATCCATGTGACAAATCAGGAATCGCTGAAGCTGACGGTGGAATTTGTGCCATTGGCGGAAGGGGAAGGTATCCCTGTACCGCAACCGATTGTTGCGCTCGATGATTGGAGTGCAGATGGCAGCGCACCGAAGACAACTTCGCAAAGTATAAATGAGGTACTGGCGCTTAAGGTGGATAACCCGAATGCCTTTGCAAAAGGCAAAAAGACATACGTAGATACTGCAAACTTAGACATCAAGCCGATTGTACAAAACGGCAGAACGCTCGTTCCGGTGCGTTTTATATCTGAAAACATCGGCGCAACGGTGGGCTGGGACGACGCAACACAGACGGTATCTGTAAAGACGAAAGCAAAGGACATTTCTTTGCAAATTGGCTCAGCAACGATGTTGGTAAACGGCGCTGCGACTACACTCGACGTACCGGCGCAGACCATCGGCGGCAGAACACTCATTCCGCTCCGTGCACTTGTAGAAGCGCTCGGTAAGCAGGTGTTCTGGGATGACAGAGGCTTAATTCTCATTACAGATGCACCGGTAACCTACGATGCGGCAAAGATTGATGCAATTATTGACCTTCTTGATATCCGCGTGCAGTCGGACGGCAAGGAAATCAAGTTCTTTGACAGCGAAGTTTATAACTATAACGTAGAAATTGCGAAGGGTGCACCGATTCCGACACTTTCCGTAATTTCCGATAAAGAAGCAGCGGTTTTGCAGGGGAATCCGGCAACGGTAACGGTCGGTGGCAAGAACTATACCTTCCACTTTGTTGAAAATCCGTTTGATGGCGTGTCCGGTACCGGCACAGAAGGCGTAGCAAAAACGCTCAGCGTAACCGTAAAGAATGCGGGCACATTGCCGAACTATCAGACGTATATTGACATCGCATCGGCAACAAGCTCGATTGAATTCAGCGAGGAGAAGTATCCTGAAAACGGTTCTTACGATGGCATCATCAGCGAAGAAACCTTTAACCGCTGGTCGGCGCAGGGAAGCGGCAACTGGATTTGTTACGATTTTGGAAAAGTGACAAAGCTGCACTCTGTAGCGATTGCCGGCTATCTGGCGATTTCCAGAAACTATAAATATGATATTGAAGCATCCTCGGACGGCGTACACTTTACAAAGATTTGTGAAGCGGCGACGGAACCGGGTGCAAATCGAAGTGTGTTCAAGCTTGGGGACATCGAAGCGCGTTATGTGCGCGTAACCGGCACATATACCTCCAATTCGGGGGCGTGGCTCGGTATTTCCGAAATCCGCTTCTACGATAATGCACAAATGGAAGCAGACGATCAGAGTGCATGGAACCACTACTTCCATACAAGCTCGATTTACGCTAGGGCAGGCGAAAAACTCCAGCTTGAGGTTGAGGGCAAGAGCAAGAGCGGTCAGGCAGTACCAATTGCGATTGCAGATGTGACGCTGACAAGTGAAAATCCGGAGATTGCAACTGTTTCACCGGATGGTGTTGTAACGCTTGTGAAAGCGGGCAGTACGAATATTGTTGCTGAAACTACCACTGTGCTTGGTAATAGAATCAGAACAAGCTTGCCGGTAACGGTAGAATAAAAGTACAAGTGCACATAGTTGATGGGATGTGTAAAGAAGGAAATATATATTTGAATTCTACTATTTTAACAAATCAAATAAAAAAGAAAGAGCCGATGCATTTGCATCGGCTTTTTTGCATAATTAAAAATCTAAAATTGTTTTGTCGCCGTACTGCTCTTTCCAGTCGGCTTCAAAGCCGGCAATGGCAGCATCCGTCATCGGGTGGGAAATGATGTGCTTGAACAGGTTTGCGGAAATGGTTACTGCGCTACAGCCGCAAAGTGCGCACTTGTGTACCTGCTCTACATTCTTAAAGCTTGCCGCGAGCACCTGGCATTCAGAGTGGTGAATCTTAAACTGGTGCATAATATCTTCAACAACCTTCGTGCCGTCTACAACGATGTTGTCCAAACGGTTTGCATACGGTGCAACGAAGTCTGCGCCTGCCATTGCAGCAAGCAACGCCTGCGCCGGCGTGAAAATCGCTGTTACGGTTACGCCGAAGCCGCGCTTTTTTAATTGCATCGTAGCCTTTAAGCCTTCTTCGCTGATTGGCACTTTAATATACAGATTGCCGCCGATTCTGTCTCGGAGCAGTTCTGCTTCTTCGATGATATTTTCCGTTTTGGTCTGCACGGTCTGAATGTGCAGCATTTTATCCGGTCCGATGATTTCGCGAATGCTGTGCATCAATGGCCAGAATTCTGCCTTTTCCTTGGCAACGAGTGTCGGATTTGTCGTCACACCTGCCAGGGGAAAGAACTCATTACAATATTTGATGTCCTCTAAGTTACCGCCGTCCATTAAGTATTTCACTGTTGTCATCCCTTTGTTTGATATTTTTTTAACAAAGCGTATTATATACCTAAACCCTTGGAAAGTCAAGGCGTTTTGGGGATTTTTTTGTTGAAAAGCGTAGATGTTGTCGTTAAAACGAGATTGTCGGTAGGATGAAAAAAATTGGCTGGCATTTAAGGGAACTGATACCAAGCCAATTTACACCAAAATTACGAAAATCTCACAGGCATTTTGTATTGCGTCTTTTAAATGCCACCAAAGATAGTACGTAAGTATCAGAAAAAGTATTGTACAAACTCCCAGCTAAATCAAAATTTATCGACTCAAAACATTTTGTTTACTCATTCAAAAACCGTGTTGTAAATACAGAGTTTTTCCGGATAAAATAAATAAGTACAGGCAATCAACTATAATTACCTGCACTAATACTATAATATTCAGATTTCAATATATTTAAGCATTCCCGGAAGCAAATATCCTGAGCAGTTATAATCCTCATAATACTTTTCTTTTGCTATTTTAAAAAGGCTTTCTCCGCTTTGAATTTCTATGTTTGTTTCTTCGTGCAAAAGTCCGTAAAGCTTTGCTAAGATTGCAGATTTACCTTCTGCAAAAATAGATATATCTTCTGTTTTAAATTCTTCTGCTAAAGCTTTAAATGCCTGTTCAAGTTCAAAAAGGCGGAGGGCACAAAGTGAATCACCTAAAAAGAACAAATCTTTTGTCAAGCGGTCTGTTACACCGTGTTTATTCTTAATCCCAAAAGCACTGTTTAACATATTCGGCATATTTTTACCTGTAGCAGCCAGGTCAATCACCACTACTCTTTTTTTCTGATTACACAGTTCTCTGATTTTATAAATTTTCCCTTCCAGATTATCTGTTCCACTATCCCAGAGGCAAATAACCACAGGAAGATTTTCTTCTTTATATTCTAACTTCCTGAACGATAAAGAGTATGTCGGCATTTGTTTCTGTGAAAACCACATATTAACGCATATTCCATATCCACTGTCAAATATCTCTTCGTTCATAGGACGTCTCATATTGAATTCGCATGGGATTCTTTTATAATCAACACATTTTCTCAAATACGCTTTAGCTGCTTTTTTATCGTGCCGTCTTTTATATTCATTTAATCTTTCCAGATTTTCATCATATACAAACTTAGCATCATGATAATCAAATTTTACATAACCTGATTTTGTGGAATTAAGCTCACTTGCCGGAAGTGCAAAAACTGCATCTTTAACAAACATTCTGTCTTCTCCGTTTAAAACGTCTGCAAAGAATTTTCCTGCGGCAATGGCAATATCATCTGTGAAAGCATGTGTGCTTTTGTCTACAGTCATTTTTAAATTATCAGATTTACCGAACATATCCCAAAAACGCTTGCTTTCTTTAAAGACTTCTTTTGTCCCTTCAATTGCAAAAAAGTCACTATCTACCACAAGCAACATCACAGGCTTTGGTGCAAAACACAACAAAAGTTCATTATGGTCAAATCCGTTTTCAGTAGCACTCCACCATATTTGCTCAGAATCCTGAGGATTGCCGGAATACAAATATTCACGTCTGTTTGTCACAAACGTTCCCGGAGCTGCTGCTTTTATCCTGTCATCACATACCATCATATGACAAGTCGCAGTACCACCGCCCGATGTGCCGCACGCACCGATTTTTTCCGGATCTACCTCTTTTCTTGACTGCAGATAGTCAACAGCACGCATAGCATCAGCTATAAAATATCTTGCAATTGAATCACCAACTAAAACGCACTGTTCTCCTGCATGCTGATGTTCTATAGTACAGGGGGCAATAAGCGGTGATGAAAAGCCTTCTTCCATATAACTCATGCGTTCTCCCTGGCCAACAGGATCCATACACAAGACGATCAAGCCTGACGATGCTATTTCTCTTACCGACTTCTGATATCTTGCATACGCTTTGCCTTCAGCAGCATGACCACACTGACATAGTACAGCTCCGCATTTTTCTTTTCTCTCTTTTGGAAGATATAATGTAGCTGTTACATACACGCCCGGTCGTGACTGAAAAATCACTTTTTCAATGGTAAAATATTTTTCTTCTATGACGCCTGTTGTCTTTGCACAGAGGGGAAGTGTATTATCATAGGGAATACCACCCATATTTTCGATAAACCTCTGTTTCATCCCATCTGCATATGTTTTCAGTTCTTCTTTAGTTCTTATATTATCACGCACATTGTCAGCCTTTAAAAAAGCCTCTTCCGAACGTTTGAAAATGTGATATGCCAGCTTATCCTTAAAATTGTAATAACTATCGCTCAAATCAATTTTTTCGTATCTGCTTACATCCATTTTACTTCACCTCGTTTGTCTTACGTTCTTCATTAGCCTTCATAACCATATCCCACGCTGCCGCCATGATAGTCTCACTGTGAACTTCGCAGTTAATACAATTGAATATTGCCGCCACATCACCGGGAGCATAGTCTGCAGCAAAATCTTCTGTGTACTCTCTGCCGCTACTGTTTCCTCCGGCCAGCATATATGCATAAGAAGCGAACTGTTTTTTTGCAACTTCAAGATACTTTTCTTTTACAAAACCTTTTTCCTTTATCTCCTCAGTTCTACTATAAAAACCTTCCATAATTTCTTTAGCTTCTTCATCACTTGCTATACGAACTCTGCATCCGTCCTTGCAAATTGGGATATAACTGAGCTCCATTTTTTCTCCAAATTCGGCTCTTACAAGTATGCTTGTCTGCCAATATTCATTATCTGCGAAAAGGTCAAAGAGGAAGTTGCCCTGACCGTAAACAACTGTACCACCTGCATATTCTTCATAGCAACCCACACAATGAGTATGCTGGCAAATAACTAAGTCTGCACCTTTTGAAAGCATTTTTCTGCATCTTTTCTGGAGCATGGGAGATGGATATCTGTAATGTTCTTTTCCGCCGTGATAAAGCACTACAACATAATCATTTTCTGCTTTTAATTGGGCTATGCGGTCAAGAGATTCATACGGATCGAAAGGATTAGCGCCCGGCAAATCCTCACTTACAATAGTAAACTCATGCTCGGCACAAGCATATACTGCGACTTTTTTGCCTTTATCACTGAATATATATGGTTTATCTGCTTCCATAGCATTTTTGCCTGCACCGATATGCTCGATTCCGTTTTTATCAAGAACGTCTATTGTAGATAACAATCCGCTGACATCATGATCTCTGGTGTGGTTATTTGCCAATGTCAAAAGTGACGGCTTAAATTCTTTAATACCTTTTATCGTACTTGTTGGCGCAATAATATTCGGACCGCATTTTACAATAGGATCCTCTTCATCGGCTAAAGCAAGCTCTAAATTATATACTCTGTGATCAGTTTCAAAAATTGCATCTTTTATACCTTTATCAATAAGCTTGTCAAGCTCTCCTTTTGTAAACAAATCATAATTGGAAGGCGTCGGCACTAAGTCTGCTCCAAAGATAAATGATAAACCCATAATATTACCTCTTTCATATTTATATAGAAGAGGTTGTAGCAATGACATTCATTTTGCTACAGCCCCTTTATGTTATAAATTCACCGAAGTCTGATATACATCCAATTCCTTATCCAGTACATAGCGTACCTGACGGATTTTCCATTCGAGGTTTTCTTTATGCCCGATATACTCCATGCTCGGCTCCCAGCCGAGGCGCGAGTCTGCTTCCACTAAAGGTATGGTGCTTTGTACATTCACGATTTCAGCCTCACCGATTTCGCGCAGTTCGGCAATCAGCGCATTTGCTTCGTCACGGCTTTGCGCAGTCCACAGCTTGGTTTTGGTGATGTACCATTGCTTTACATGAATGGTGGTCGTCAGTGTGTTTGCAATAAATTTACCCATATTGATTAACCGCAGAAGTGCATCGTTTTTGTTTTGAATGCCTTCTAAGATTTCAATGCCCGCCTGCAGTAGCGCGCGTGCCTTTTCATTGATACCGATTTCAACCGGGATGCGCAGTGCCTCGGCGCTGTTGCGCGGACGGTCGTTTGACGGATACATCGGATAATCCGGGTACACGATGCGGTTACCGAAGTGTGCATACGGTGCGCTCGGCACGTTAAATATGCGCTTAAAGCAGAGCGGAAATGCCGGCCCGATGCGGCACGGTCCGTACTGGTCTTCGTTAGACGGGGTGAAGTTTGTAAAAGCTTCACTCCAAAGCTGCAGCGCTTTTTCCGTTTCTTTTGTATTTTCCTTGCCGAAGTGCTTTGCAAGTACGGTTTCTAAAACTTCTTCTGCGCTGCGTTCTGTATCGCTTAATGCCAGATTGGTTAAATCGCCGATGAAGGACGAATAATAGCCGTAGTGGTGCGATTCCATTAATCCGCACAGACCCCAGTCGGCATTTGCCTTGCGCATCGATTGAATGCGCTTGAGCCACTGGTGTGGTGCCGGCATATAGGGGATAACGCCTAAATCCCAGGTCATAC
>JAZQCN010000132.1:0-6642 GCA_045546315.1 Clostridia bacterium
GGCTTCGGTCTTGCAACGCTTCAGGACGGTGTGGACTTCAGAGGGAAAACTCTCTCGTCTAACCTTGATATCACCACCCGCGCGCTCTGGCTGTATTTCGGGCACGGAGCAACCTCCCACAGACACTATGATACCCTGCAGCTTGGTATTGATGCATTTGGAATGAACCTTTCTCCGGATCTGGGTTACCCATCAGACACCGGTGCGCAGGGCGGAAAAATCCGTGACCATTGGGTATCGGGAACCGTTTCTCACAACACCGTTGTCGTAAATGACAAACGACAGAGAAGAACAACCGAATCCGGTAACGTTATGCATTTTGATGACTCCGGCGAGGTTAAGGTCGTAGATGTGGATGCACCTGAAGCGTATAATACGGATGTTGATACCTACAGAAGAACGGTAGTCTCCGTCGACGTGGATGACACCGTTTCCTACGCGCTCGACTTCTTCCGCATTATCGGCGGCGATGAGCATGTGTACAGCTTCCACGCACAGAGCAGAGAAGCGGAGTCGAGCCTTGATATGCAGGTGCAGAGCACAGGAACATATGCAGGAATGAACGTACCTTACGGTGATGATACATATTCCGCATCCCACGATTCGGGATATAACTACCTTAAGAATGTAGAACGTGCGCAAAACCCCGGAACGGGAAGCTTTACCGTTGATTTCGATATTGAAAAGATGCGTCCTTATAAATTCACGGAACGCGACTGGCATCTGCGCGTAACTCAGCTTAACGATTTCGAGCTTTCAGAGGTTGCGCTTGCAGACGGCGAGGCACCTGAAAGAGGCGGAAACCCGCCGACGTACCGATACCTGCTTGCACGCCGAAGCGGAAAGAATATGGACACGCTCTTCACCACCGTTCTTGAACCGTATATCGGGCAGAGCAACATAAAGTCTCTCGAGCGCGTAGAGGTTCGCCGTGCAGATGGTAGCCCCATCAAAAGTGTTGATACCGTTGCGGCAATTAAGGTAACGCTCGAAAATGGCAGGGTTGACTATGTTGTATATTCCGCAAACAACAAAGAAACCTACCGCGTTGATGATTTGTTTGACTTCTGCGGCTTTGTGGGAGTTTACACCGTTTCGGATGACGAGAGCAAAACGTATCTTCGAAGCTATCTTCTTGACGGAACAAAGATAGGCGAAACGGTTATGGAAAATGCGGCAATCGAAGGAAAAGTAAAAGACTTCACGCGTGAGCCTGAGTTTGAAAACTTCATCGAAATTGAGCTTTCAGATAACATTGATGCATCAAATATTAATGTATCTGCACTTTCAGGCAAGCTTCTCGATATAGAAAACGACGGTGTTCAAAACGGCGACTATTGGATAAAGAGTGCTGAGCTTTCCGGCAACACCTTGCGCCTTGATATAGGTGATGTTACCACCGTGCGCGGTTACGTAGAAGCCTTTGACTTCTCAAAGGGATATAAATGCAATATTGAAGAGCATCAGAAAGCGCGTATTGCGCTGACCGCATACGAAACCTCAGCACCCGTGATAGAACCGGTAGCAAATGCAACGGTCTCAGCGGGAAGCTCAATAACAATTCCGATTAGTGTTCTGTGTGCCGACGGGCGTGCGGTGCAGGAGCTTCGGGGAACAACGCTTCCGCGCGGCATGAGCATAAATCAGGATAAAATGTCCGTCACGTGGAAGCCGGATGCATCTCAGATCGGTGAAAACCACGTTGCAATAACTGCATCGGACGGACTTCTTGAGAGCACAGTCCGCTTTACCGTAACTGTCTACGGCTCAACGACAGGAAGCTCTTCAAATAAGAAGGAAGAAAGCACCGGAAATGAAGGAGCCGCCGGCGGTGGCGGTGGCGGTGGCGGCGGTGCCACAACACCAACTACACCGACAACACCTACAACGCCAACCACACCGACCACACCGGTTGTGACGAAGACATTTACGGATATGAGCGAGCACGCGTGGGCAGAGGATGCCGTTTACGCCTTAAAGGAAAAGGGCATCATCAGCGGTACGAGTGAGACAACCTTCTCGCCGGCAAATCAGATTAAGCGCGGCGACTTTATCCTGATTTTAACCCGTATGCTGGGTGTAAACAACACATTCGATGCAAACTTTGCCGATGTGCCGGCAGACAGCTATTATTACAGCGCAATCGGCGCGGCAAAGGCTGCAGGCATTGCAACGGGTGACGGCACAAACTTTATGCCGGAAAACAGCATCACCCGCCAGGATTTAATTGTTCTGGCATACCGCGCATTCGTAAAAGCCGGCTATATCGACGAAACGGAGGATTTATCCGTGCTCGAGCAGTTTGCCGACAAGGGCGACATCGCAGGCTATGCGCAGGCTGCAATGGCATCTATGGTAAAAGCAGGCATCATCAAGGGCAGCGACATCGGCGTTAATCCGCTCGGCTTTGCAACACGAGCCGAGGTAGCGGTTATGTGTAACCGTATGCTGGCGCTGATGTAAAAAATAAGTATTTACAGGGCAAGTACATACTTGACATCACGCGGTGGAGCGTGAAAAACGCTCCACCCTCTGTCAAAGCGCAGAATGTGTTTTCTGTGCTTTGACAGGGGAAACCCTAAAAATTTTACAAGGAGATGTAGAAATGACAGCAAAGAAAGTTTTAGCAGTATTGCTGGCATCCGTTATGCTTATCGCATCAATGGGGATGACAGCATTTGCGGATGAACCGCAGTATGTTGCAAAGCTCAACATCGCAGATAACGAAACGAAAGTTGGTTATTTTACGAATTTGAACGATGCTTTTACTGACGAGCATAATCCGGGCAAAAATGCAGTAATGTTGCTTGCGAATTGCGAGCAGGATGTTACGATTGATTGTGCAGGTATGTTTAGCATTTATATGCAGGGACATACGATTAAAGGCACACTTAAGGTAAAGCAGGGTGTCATAACTATACATGGTGAAGGCACAATTCAGAATACCGGCGTAGATGGGGAATATCCGATTTACTACAATCATGTCAGCGGCGGCAGCAATATGTATATTCAAGATGGTGTAAAGGTTATTGCTACCGATCCGAACGGTACTGCAATTTATGCAGACGGCAAAAAAATGGAAATTCAAGCCGGTAATACCATCACAGGTAATATTGAAACTGCAGGCGAGGGTGACATTAGCATCAGTGGTAACAGCACAATCAATGGTGCGTTGGTAAAAGGTGCAGGTTCTTCTTTAACTGTTTCTGCAGGTACATTCAGCGAGGATCCGAGTGCGTGCTTGCTCGATGGATTTGTTGTGAATGTAAACGGCGATGGTATGTATGTTGTTGAAGCAAAGCCGATTTCTTTAGATGATCTTGATCAAGATGCAAGTGGTGCATATCTGATTCAAGATGCACAAGATGTTGAGATTTTCCGTACACTTATCAATATCACCAATACACCGAAGGTTGTATTAAGCGGTCTTACCTTCAAGGTAACACAGGATATTGATATGGGTGGTGCTGTTCTGCCGATTGCAGGTGATAACACCCATAGATTCGGTGGCGTTTTGGATGGTCAAGGGCACACCATCAGCAATTTCTCCATGCAAGAAACAGGAGAAACGAATGTTGCATTTATAACACACACAAACGGTGCAATCATTAAAAATCTTACTTTTGCGGACATCAACATTGAAGGTGGAGACTATACAGCAGCATTCGTTGCATATCCGAGAAGTACGAAAATTGACAACTGTCATTTAGCAGGGGAGGTTGTAATCAGCGGTAACGCGCATGTCGGCGGCATCATTGGCGGCTATGTGGCTGATATTACAAACTGCTCCGTGTCCGGCGATGCAAATAGCTCAATCTCCGGTGCATGGGATGTTGGCGGTATCGCTGGTCTTTTGTCTGCAGGCGTTACAAAGATTGAAGGTAACACAGTTTCGAACATTTCCATCGAAGCGGATGATGGCTTCGTTGGCGGTATCGCTGGTCGTTTACTGGTTGGTACAAGTCCGGTACAGGTATTTTCCAACAAGGTAAATGATGCGGATATCGTTGCAGGCGATGTTTATGAGAACAGCGCTGCTTTGATTATTGGCGCAACAAATAATGGTGCAGGTAGTGAGACTCCGGCAGCGGTTACTTATGTTGCAAATGGTGTAGAAGAGACAACTTTGGTTGTTGCTGGTGAAGTAGTGGATGCACTTTTCAATGTGAGTGAAGGGCTGGAAAGCGAAGAGCCGACAGCTTGGGCAAATGTTGCAGATACTGCTTGGTATGATGCAGCAGCTACAACTTACACCATCAAGTCCGCAACAGAGCTTGCTGGTCTTGCAAAGCTTGTAAACGAGGGCAACACTTTCTCCGGCAAGACAGTAAAGCTTGCAGCAGATATTGACCTTGCAAACATCGAATGGACACCGATCGGTAAGAGCGATGCAACCTTTAACGGTACATTTGACGGTCAGAACCATACGATTTCCAACTTAATGGTTACAGGCACGAAGAGCTATGTAGGTTTGTTCGGCTTTACGCAGAACGGTGAAGTAAAGAACCTGAATGTACATAATGCAAATGTTTCGGGTAGACTCGGTGTTGGCGCAATTGCAGGTTCGCCGTACACATCGAAGTATACAAACATCACATTAACCGGTGATGTGCAGGTGAAGGGTATGGCTTATGTCGGCGGTATGCTTGGCAGAAACCTTTATGCGAATGCAACCAATTTGACGATTGATGCAAACGAAGGCTCTTTGGTTTATGCTGACTCCGTTGAAAACGGCAGCCGTTATCGCACTTATGTCGGCGGTATCGTAGGCTTCATGGGTGAGGGCGGTCACAAGGTTTCCAATGTAAGCTCCAACATCGATGTTGTCGGTACTGTATGCGATGTCGGCGGTATCACGGGTATTGCACACTACAGCAACAAATTTGATAATGTAGTTTGCACAGGTGATGTTTCCGTTGAGGGCTACGAAGAAGAAGACGGCAATCCGGAAATCGGCGGTATCGCAGGTGTATGGCACAATGAGGCAGGTACAGAAACCAGCATTACAAATGCTACATTTACAGGCGATTTGTCCGTAAAGGATGAAAACGGCGAAGACGCGGATATCGACCTTTCCGTATACGAGATTGCAGGTCCGGCTTACAACCCGTCGAACACAAACAGCGGTGCGCTTGTTCTGCCGCAGGGCACAAAGGTTGACGGCTTTACGGTAGACGGCAAGGCTTACTCTACGCTTGATGCCGCACTTGCAGCAGCAGAAGCACTTGGCGGCAATGTTGAAATTGACATCTATAAGGATGTAACCATTCAAGACAGAAATATTTTGATTGGCGCAGGTAAGGAACCGGAAATGGAGCCGAGCGTGGACGGTATTGTGTTTGATTTAAACAATACTACAATGACACTGCAGGGCGACCATGTATACACCAAGGATGTTACTTTCAAAAACGGTAATATGGTGATTGACCCGTCTGTGAAGGTAAATACGGCTGTATTCTGGATTTGGAATGATGACAACACAGTTACGCTTGACAATATCACTTTAACAGGTAAGAACATCAATGCCTGCGCTGTTTTCCAGGCAGCAAAGGACGGCTACGGTGTAACACCGGTAGCAAAGCTTGGCAAGTATGTACTCAACAACTGTACAATTGATATTGATGGCAATGTATTTAATCATAGCATTGGTGCGAACCTTTTCTATCTCAACGATCAGGAAACCGGTGTTGAAATCAACGGTGGTTCCATTAAGGTAAACAATATCGCAAGAGCATTCCAGATGGGTGATTTAGACATCAACGGTGCAACAATTGAGATGACAAACCTGTCCAAGAACGCGTTCCGTCAGGTTGTAGGTGAAATCACAGATTCCAAAATTACGGTTGACGGCTGTGAAAACGGTATTAAGCAGGATAAGAGCGGTCTTAGCCTGAGCATCGACGGTACATCGGTTGTATCTGTTGCAAATGCGAAGGATTATGAAGCTTATTTGGCTGATACAACAACTACACTTACAGTTGCTGACACAGCAACACTCGATGCAGAAGTGACGGTTGGCAAAGTTTTAGCCGCTGAGGCTATTTCCGAGGCAGTTGCACTTGAAATCGTTCCGACAACGGACGAGCGTGTATATGCACTGTATGTAACAGCAACAGACGGCAAGGCAATCAACCGCCTCTCTGACGCAGAATTCAAGTTCGTATTAACTGAGACAGCAGGCAATATTACCTATAAGCTCACACCGGCAGAGAACATGGCTATCACAACATCCTTAGAGGATGAAGAAGCTTATCTCTTCAGCTATACCGGCGATCAGGATGTAGTAAGCAACACAGGTGCAAAGCTCTTAATCGGTACAGTTGAGTTTACCGGCTACGGCACATTTACCTTCGGTGCAGATGCTTCCTACACAGAAGCTGAGGCAAATGCAGCTGAGTTGGATAATAATATCGTAAGAACCTATAAAGTAGGCGGCACATACGCACTTGCACTCGACACCACAGATGAAATCACCTATGAGGTTGCAAAGCGCAATGTGGAAATCACAATCGACTTTACAAACAACATCACTGCAGGCAATGTGGCAGACTACAACGATATGACAGTTACAATGGTAGCCTCCAACGGCGATACCTATGTAGGTAAGGTTGGTAGTGGTTCTGATGCAGATGTACAGTACAA
>JAZQCN010000133.1:0-11559 GCA_045546315.1 Clostridia bacterium
AAAACAATAAAGGCAATATTGTTAAAGAAATATTTTAAAAAGCCCGTTTATCTAATTGTAATAATAGTAATGGTATTATCATTTATCGGATACTTAAAATACTGCGAAAGAAAAGTAAATTGAGTAATTAGTAATATATACAGTGGAGATATCGTTGTGGCGGCACAAGAGTATAGTTCAATAGGTTTTGGTAAAACTTTTTATCGAGAAGAAATTGTTCATAAATTTGCTGAATATGTAAAAAAAGATATATATAACAATCCAGTAGAAAATGTCTTTAATGCGCATTTTGAAAATACTAGTCTTGTAGATTCAGCTGCTTTGAAAAGATATGAGGAGTATAAAAAGTTTTGTATTGCTACAAACATTTCTATAAATGATGGGACTAATATAAAGGAATACATTGATTCCGTATTACTTTTAAAAGAATACGAAAAGTATAATCCGTTCGCTGAAGCAATGTCGTTTTATTACGCAGCAATTAAAGAAGCTTCATATAATAAAGAGATGGCCTCATTTATGTTTACGGTAAGTGACCGAAATGAGTACAGAGAAAAAATAATAAACATAAGGAGAACGTTGAAAGTGAATTTATCAGGGATTGATTCTACTGCACCTTATATTAAAGATGTTTTAGATTTGGTAAATTTTTTGGAAAATGCATCTCCTTCTGCTGAAAACGAAGCAAGAGGCAGAATGATGGCAGGAAGTTTGGGTGCGCATTATGGGAAAATTATCGGCGAAATACAAGATATTATAGAAAAAGTTCCGCAATTATACTACGATATGTAAGAAAAGCAGATGTGAAAGACTATATTGTTTTGATTGACGAAAATTATGAAGCTGACATTTAAATCGATTGATTATTGTATAATAAACGAGAGGTGATTATTATGTTATTTTTCTATATAAGACACGGCGATCCGATATATAATCCGAACAGCTTAACGCCATTAGGTGAGCGGCAGGCGGAGGCGATTGCAAGACGCCTTGCGCGCTATGGACTTGATGAAATTTATGCATCGACCTCCGAGCGTGCAAAGCTGACGGCAAAGCCGACATGTGAGCTGTTGAAAAAAGAGATGCTTGAGCTGGATTTTACCAATGAGACCTATGCATGGCAGGGATTGACCACCAAAAGAGAGGACGGAAGCCACACCTGGATGTTTCAGCATGCGCCGACGCGTATGCTTTTGACCGATCCGGAGATGGCAGCACTCGGCGAAAAGTGGTACACGCATCCGGCGTTTGCAGAGTATGATTACAAGGCAGGCATTGAACGCATCCGCACGGAATCGGACAAGTTTTTTGCTTCGCTCGGCTATGAGCACATCCCGGGCACCGGCAAATACAAGGTGGTCAAGGATAACGATAAGCGTGTGGCGCTTTTTGCGCATCAGGGCTTTGGTCTGGCATTTTTAAGCTGCCTTCTGGACATTCCGTATCCGAGCTTTTGCACACACTTTGATATGTGCCATTCCGGTCTGACGGTGATTGAGTTTAAAAATGAGGACGGTTTTTGTATCCCGTGCATAAAGACGCTTTCGAATGATGCACATTTGTACGCGGAGAATGTACCGACCAAGTATAACCACGAGTTTTACTTTTAAGGATAGACAAGCTTTGGCTTTTGTGGTAAAATAAGAGAGTAAATTTGTATTTTAAGGAGCGTGTTTTATAATGCTGACAAAGGAAGTTTATGAAAAATACAGCGCGGAAGCCGCAAAGTATTTGGAAAAGGCAGGCATTGCCATTACAGAGAAGGAAAGAGCGGAAATCCAGGTTGCAGAGTACGACCTTGGCTGCGTGGAGAAAATCGGTCTTGAGCTGGTTGTGTATGTAAATACAGAGCGTTGCTGTGCAAAGGAGCTGGTGCTTTTACCGAACCAGACCTGTCCGGAGCATCGCCATCCTGCAATCGACGGCAAGCCGGGCAAGGAAGAAACCTTCCGTTGCCGTTACGGTAAGGTATACCTCTATGTAGAGGGCGAGCCGGTAGAAAAAACACAGGTTGCGCCGCCGGAGGGCGAGGAGCAGTATTTTACCTGCAAGCACGAAATCGTGTTAAACCCGGGCGAGCAGTACACCATTATGCCGAACACCCTGCACTGGTTTAAGGCAGGCGAGGAAGGCGCGGTTGTATCCGAATTCTCCACAAAGAGTATGGACGAGTTCGATATTTATACCGACCCGAGAATAAATGCCGCAGGCAAAAGAAATGTATAATCCGGAATGTTAAAATCGCGCGGAGCACACAAACCTCACCCTCGACGAACGAAAGTACGCCATCGGGCACTGCCTTTCGGTTCGGTTTGCACACTCCACGCAAATTTCCTGTTCTGCACAGAAAGTATCGTTTTGTTTAACGATACTTTTTTTGTGAACAAATTTTTATGCCACACAAAAATTTCCTGTTGACATTTCGTGCAGGCGTGATATAATATAAACAAACAGATGTTTGGAAATAAAAAGAAAGGGGCGGCATCGTGGAAGAGCAGGAGCGCGTGATATTGCATAGCGATTTGAATAATTTTTACGCATCAGTCGAGTGTCTGATTCAGCCGGGCCTGCGCGGAAAGTATGTTGCGGTCTGCGGTAAGGAAGAGGACCGGCACGGCATCGTGCTTGCAAAAAATCAGGCGGCAAAGCAGATGGGCGTGCGCACGGGCGATACCATCTGGCAGGCGAAAAAGAAATGCCCCGAGCTGGTGGTCGTGCCGCCGCATTTTGACTTGTATCAGCATTATTCGCAGCTTGCGCGCGATATTTATATGGATTTTACCGACCAGATTGAGCCGTTCGGGATGGACGAGTGCTGGCTGGATGTGACGGGCAGCGTACATCTGATGGGCAGCGGCGCGGAAATTGCCGAGCAAATCCGCAAGCGTATGGAAGAAGAGCTCGGGCTGACGGTTTCCGTCGGCGTTTCGTTTAACAAGGTATTTGCAAAGCTCGGCTCGGATTTAAAAAAGCCGAATGCCGTTACGGTGATTACGAAGGCGAATTTTAAGAAGATGCTGTGGGATTTAAATGCCGCAGAGATGATTGGGGTCGGTCCGTCGACGGGGAAGACTTTGGAAAAATACGGCATCCGCACTATCGGTCAGCTTGCGGCAACGGACCCTGCGCTTTTGAAGCGGTGGCTCGGTGTCAACGGCGAGCGTTTGCATCGCTGGGCAAACGGCAACGACCGAAGCCCCGTGCAAACCTTCGACCATAAAAATGAGGTTAAAAGCGTCGGCAGAGGCATTACCTGCGTTGAGGATTTGATTTGCGACGAGGATGTATGGAAGGTTATTTACGCAATGGCGCAAAAGGTGGCGGTAGAGCTTCGAAGCATCGGTTTGCACGCCGGCGGCGTGGGTCTGGAGATTAAGAGCAATCAGCTTGTGCGTACAAGCGCGCAAAGCCGCTTTGATGCGCCGGTTCAGACAGCAGGCGAGCTTGCCGAGCGCGCGATGGAAATGTTTAAAGCGCAGTATGATTGGAAATATCCTGTGCGTGCGCTTGCGGTGCGCGCGATTTATTTAACGGAGGCGGAGTATGCCCAACTCAGTATTACAGAGGGAAAGCACCCCATTGCGCGCCGCGCCATTGAAGGTGTGATGGATGAATTAAAGGCAAAATACGGACGCGAGGTGACCACCTTCGGTACACTGATGTGCGAAAATAAAATGCCGGACAAGGGTATGCACGAAATTGTCCTGCCGGGATTAATTAAGGATTAAAAAACGCTTATGCGATTGCATAAGCGTCTTTTTGTTTAATATAAAACAATATCTTTTAAAGTATCGCCGCCCTCGAGCACGATTTTGACCTGCTCGGTACGCACGGCAGGGAAGTGGCAGATGTGGCGATAGCCGACAGTTTCACCGGTGTAGACGCAGATGTCGCGCCCATAGGAATACGGCGCGATATACACCTTAAAGCCGGTGATGTTTTCGCCGGCATATACATCCTCGGAGAGCTTTATGTGCGAAATAACGGTATGCTCTTTTAATTTGATGCTGTAGCCGTCCTCTGTTTTTTCGATGACCGTGTTTTCAATCGGATGTGCAAAGGTTTTTTGCACCTTTTCGCCGAATTCGATAAAACGCGCAGCGTCCTTTTCGGGCAAAAGCCCGTCGCGGTTTGGTGCGATATTGATTAAAAGGTTTGCACCGCGCCCGACAGAGTAGTAGTAAAGCCCCATCAGCTCGTCTACACTTTTGATTGTGTCCTCATCTAAATCGCTGTAAAACCAGTTGCGTAAACGCAGGCGGCAATCGCATTCTGCCGGCAAAAATTCTTCTTCGTCCAGCGCGTCCTTGCGCTCTGTCTGCACGGAAAAATCGAGCGCATTTACGGTTGCGCGATTGTCTAAGTGCGCAAGACCGGACTCGTTGCCGACCCAGCGCGTATCCGGGTCCCACATATTAAATATCAGAATATTCGGTTGCAGCTCGCGGATTTTAGCGGTAATGCGTTTAGTGTCAAATTCGTGGTTTTCGCTGCCGCACCCATCAAACCATAAGTAGTCAATTTTGCCGTAGTTTGTTAAAAGCTCGCTGATTTGATTTATAAAATAGTTGTCATAGTCTGTGGCATCTGCTTGCTCAAAGTCTGCCTGCGCCGGGGAATAATATAAGCCGACCTTGATGTCGTGCGCGCGGCAGGCATCCACAAACTCGCGTACAACATCGCCCTGCCCGTTTTTCCAGGGCGTGTTTTTCACACTATAGTTTGTGTACGCGCTCGGCCAGTTGGCAAAGCCGTCGTGATGCTTGCATACCAAAATGGCATATTTTGCCCCGGCTTTTTTCAGGGTTTCCATCCATTGGTTGCAGTCCAGCTTTTCCGGATTAAACTTATCTGCCGGCATGGGTTTGCCGTCCCAGTCGCGGTGTCCCTCGTAAAAGGTGCGGATACCAAAGTGGAAAAATGCACCGAGCTTCCAGTCTAAAAAATCAATCTGTTCTTTTTTGATTTGCATCAAAAACACTCCTTTGCTTTCTTAAGCTCTGTAATAATTTTGCAGTGGCGCTACACGCGTCTACCCAGCTTTTTTCTGTAAGCCGTCGGGGAAATACCGTAATTTTTCTTAAACTGTCTTGAAAAGTAATTTAAATCCTTAAAGCCGCATTGTTCTGCGATTTCGTTGACTGCTAAGCGGCTCTCGGCAAGAAAGTCCAGGCTTTTTTCAAGCCTGCTTTGCAAAATGTATCTTGCAGGCGTCAGGGTAAAGCTTTCCTTAAACAGGCGAACGATGTGCTGCTTGGAGTAGCCAAACGCCTTGGCAATGTCTGAAATGGTGATATCGTCTTCTATATGCTTATCAATATAGCTTTTGATTTCCTGCGCAAGCGAGGAGATGCCAATTTGCGTTGCATTTTCGGAAATGCGGATAAGCGCATTGATAAAATGGATGTTTTTTTTGATGCTGCCTATGGATGTGCGCTTTCTGCTTTCTGCCAAAGCGTTGTTTAAATACATTTCAATTGCATTGTCGCTTTTGAATTTTTCCGGTACGGTCAAGGTAGGGATAACGCCCGGCATCGGCAGCTCTTGCACTTTTTTGCTTTCGCAGAGAAATTCCGATTCTGCAATAAAATGGAATGCCTTAAAAACGCACGTGCCTATCGCACGTGGCGCGTAAAAGGTATTTGCAGGTACAAGTATACATTCATTTTGTGCTAAAAAAATTTGCTTGCCGTCTATTTCAAAAACGCATTTTCCCTCTTCTACGCATACTAAAATGTGCTGTGGTATTTGCTGACCGCTGTGCTTCCAACCGTCTGTTTGCGTATAGCGACCTGCGACTTTTAGAGTCATTAAGCCATCCAACTTAAGTGTGTACATTTGCATCACCTAAGTCCATTATATAGCACAATTTGAATTTTGCAAGGCTTATTTGAACAAATGTTCATTTTGTGCTAATTTGTGGTTGTTTTATCCTTGGGAAATAAAAAACCGCTTATGCGATTGCACAAGCGGTTTTAATTAGTCAATATATTGATCGAAATCAAACTGCGCAAGGCGGATATGCTTTCTTGCCACGGTGTAGGACATAGCTAGACTATTGCTTTTGTAGTATTGCACGAACGGATAAAAACAACTCGAGTGCATATGTGCTTGAAGCAGAGTCTCACTGTTTGCGATATTTTCTGTATCGATTTTTACGATGCCGATATGCTCACGGTCTATGGGCGCATGAAAAAGATAAAGTGCGTCTTTATAGAAGATAAAATCGCTTCGGGATTGACAGTCGGCAATTTCAATCGGCATCTCCCATTTTCCGGTGTTTAAATCGTAGACTGTTAAGAAGCCGTACGGATTTAAATCCTGCTGGCGAACAAAGTAAAAGCATTTGTCACCGAGTACATAGGTTGCATTTTCCCATTTGGAGTCGTTGATAAAGTCGGGCTGGGCAACATATTCCCAGGTAATCAGGTCATAACTTTTGATAATGCAGGTGAAATCTCCGCTGTAGGCACCGGTGTAGTAATAAGGTATGCCGTTTTCCATGCGCACGGAAAGTTTTTGCATAATACCGATATCCGAAAACATTTTTTTACAGGGTACGTTGTTTGCGGCAAGCGCACTTTGGATACCGCTCGTTGAAAAATCATTGGTTGTATTTGCCACGCAAAAACGATTTACGCCGATTTTACCGAGCTTTTTTTCGCGGATGTAGAACGGACAGTAGAAGCGGTAGTAGTTTTCATCTATGCGCGCTGTCCACATCACGTGAAGCGTATTTTCGTCTTTTTGCATCAAAATAGTGTCGTAGACCATGTCTACCACGCGCTTGTCGACGATATCGCCCGTGGTTTGCAAATCAAGGAAGGTTTTATCTTCTATGTCGGCGAGTGGCGCATAAACTAAGCGAGCCGTCTGATTTTTCGGGTCTTCGTCCGGCGCTTTTGTGTTGGCGTAGTAACTCATAAATACATAGCCATCTGCGACAACGAAGGTAGAAACATGCGCCATTTTATCGGCTTCGTGCTCAAAGTCAGAAACAAATCGTGCCTTGATTTCATCTGCAAACAATTTGCCCTTTTCCAGGGCGATTTTAGTTGCATCCGTCGAGATTTTTTTTTGCACATTTGTGATGGGAGCACCCTGGGTGAGTACGAGTTCGTGCTCTGTTTTACAATCTTGTAAAAATAACGGTTCCATAGTTTTTCCTCTCTCTTTTATAAATGATAACAGTATAGAGCATATTGCAATGCTTTCATTGAGTATGCCGACATAAGAACCAATGCAGGCGTTGTATATGCCGAAGGCAAGCGAAACCGGCAGAGAAATAAGTTTAGTCAGGCGAGGGTTATCTATCCACAGCGAGATTGTTACAAATGTCGATGCTGTAATGGGCAACAGGTTAAAAAATGTGTGGAATGTGCGAAAGCCGAGTGTCCAATTCAAAAGGATAAAAAGGATAGGCCAGATGATGTGGCTTGCCCACCTTTTTTCTTTGCGGTGCAGGAAAATCACCTCGCGGAAAATACCGACGAGATTGGGAATCATACCTGCAATGCCGCCGAGGCATAAATAATGGACCACCCAACAGATATCTGCCGTCAGCTTGGCAAACAGTATGTGTTTTCTGTTTTGCTGCTGATAAATGCAAAATAAAGCAATCATCGCACCGATGCCGAAAAGTTGCGCCGTAAATATCATATTTTTCCCTTTCCGTTGCAAATGGATTAAAAGTGTGATAATATTATATTGATTTATTTGTCGTATTTCAAGGCTAAATATTGGTGAAAAATAACACAATATTGGAGAATAGAGATGCTTGGAACTAGGTATGAGGAATATGTATACACTGATGAAAACTGCCCTTTTGTTCTGCATTTGAATTTGGAGCGGACAAGGGAGAGACGAAGTAGTGAAAGAAACTGGCATGAGGATATAGAACTGCAGTTTTGTACACAGGGGAGTGGTATTGTTTTACTTGACGGCAGACAAGTACCGTTTCAGCGTGGCGATGTCATAGCAGTCAATTCCGGGCTGATGCATTATACGCAGACAGATGCGCACTTAGTGTATGATTGCTTGATTATCAGTGCGGCGTTTTTGCGCAAAATTGGAATTTCGCCTGAAGCTTTTGAGTTTGAAGAGCGTATTTGTTGTGATGAAGCGTTTGTGGACAGATTTTTGGCGTTGAAGGCGATATATGAAGATATAGCGGCGCCTTTTCGCACAGCGGCGATGTATGCTTGCTTGACGGAGATTTGCCTTTTGCTTGCGCAGAAGCACGCTGTACATCGGACAACAGAAAAGCAGAAGGGTAAGGCATTTGAGAACGTGAAAGCGACCATATTATATATACGGAAAAATTACGAGCATAAACTCTCACTTGATGATATTGCCGGATATATTTATACAGACAAATATGCACTTTGCCGTGAATTTAAGCGTATGACAGGGCAAACGATTTTACAGTATACCAATGTGTACCGTTGTCAAATGGCCACACAACTTTTACAGGAAGGAAATACGATTAAAGAGACTGCACGCCGATGCGGATTTCAAAATGATTCGCTTTTTTCAAAGACATTTAAGCGTTATATGGGGGTATTGCCCTCAAAGTGGTTAAGCAGTTGCACCAGTGTCGAACCCGCCTAAAACACGTAAAATAGCCGTTTTTCTGTGTTGTCGGTCTTGAAATACGCGAGTATTCCATCGACCTGCCGCCTTGAAAAACAACAATTTTATCTTGTTTTAGGTTCAAAGAATTTTCGATGCTGCAATTTTGCGTCAATGCGAGGCAAAAACGCAGTAAATGCTGGCGCATTTGCGAGTATTTTAACAATGCAGTGGCGTAAAATTGCGCATCCAAAACGGATTCGACACTGGCGCAACTGCTTAAGGAGATAAAAAGAACGCCTGTGTACACAGGCCTTCTTTTTATCTTGTTTTTACTTATTTGAAATACTTGACTGCGCTTTCAAACATAGCCATATCGTAGTTGCCTTCGACATTTTTGTAAAGACCTGCGCCGATACGCTCGGAGTGACCCATCTTACCGAGTACGCGACCGTCCGGCGAGGTGATACCCTCCACTGCCAGGATAGAGCCGTTCGGGTTGAAGTGAATGTCGTTGGTCGGATTGCCGGCAAGGTCAACATACTGTGTGATAATCTGACCGTTGTCCGCTAATTGACGGATGAGCGCTTCGTCTGCAAGGAAGCGGCCCTCGCCGTGCGAAATCGGCACGGTGTAGATATCGCCGACATTTGTGTTTGCAAGCCACGGGGACTTGTTCGATGCAATTCTTGTACGCACGAGTCTCGACTGGTGGCGCGAAATCGTGTTAAAGGTCAGCGTCGGGCAATTTTCATCGGTGTCGATGATTTTGCCGAATGGTACGAGACCTAACTTAATGAGCGCCTGGAAGCCGTTACAGATACCGCACATAAGTCCGTAGCGGTTATCCAAAAGGTCGCTTACAGCGTCTTTAATCTGTGCGTTTCTGAAAAATGCGGTAATAAACTTACCGGAGCCGTCCGGCTCGCCACCGCCGGAAAAGCCGCCCGGGATGAAGATAATCTGGGAATCTGCAACCTTCTTTGCAAATGCGTCAACCGACTCTGCAATTGCAGCAGAGGTCAAGTTGCGGATTACGAAGATTTCCGGCTCTGCGCCTGCTTTTCTGAGTACCTTTGCGGTATCAAATTCGCAGTTTGTGCCCGGGAATACCGGAATGAGCACGCGCGGCTTTGCAGCCTTGATTGCCGGTGCTACGCGGCTTTCCGCTGTATAGGAAAATGCCGGGATTTCCTTTTCTTCTGTCTTAATATTGCAGGAGAAGATGCCCTCCAATTTGTCTTCATAGCCCTTTAAGAGTGCGCCGAGGTCGAGCGTGTCACCGCCGAAGGCGATTGTCTGTGCAGCGGTTGTAGTACCGAGCGTCTTGCCGATGTTTACATCCTCTGTAAGCTCTAAGATAAAGCTGCCGTAGTTGCCGCGCTCAAAAATGTCATTTAAGGACAGCGCATCATCGTACTTAAAGCCGATGCCGTTACCGATTGCCATCTTAAAGATTGCTTCTGCGATGCCGCCGAAGCCGATGGTGTACGCCGCTGCTACCTTACCCTCGCGCATCAGCTTAGTTACGGTGTTGAAGGTGTCAATAAGTGACTTTGTCACCGGCAGACCGTTTTCGTCATAGTCCGGCGCAAGGTATACAACCTTACGGTCAGCTGCTTTAAACTCGCCGGAGATGATGTTTTGCACTTTATCTGTGGTTACGGCGAAGGATACGAGTGTCGGCGGAACATCTAACTTTTCGAAGCTGCCGCTCATAGAGTCCTTACCGCCGATGGCGCCGATTTCAAGCTCTTTTTGTGCCATAAATGCACCGAGCAGGGCAGATAACGGCTTGCCCCAGCGCTTTGCATCCTTCATCGGCTTTTCAAAGTATTCCTGGAAGGTTAAATAAACTTCTTTAAAGTCTGCGCCGGCTGCGATCAGCTTGGATACGGATTCAACCACTGCCATATATGCGCCGTGGTACGGGCTTTGCTCGGAAATGTATGGGTTATAGCCCCAAGCCATGAGTGAGCAGGTGTCGGTGTATTTTTGTTCAACCGATACCTTGTGTACCATTGCCTGAATCGGGGTAAGCTGGTTTTTACCGCCGAACGGCATCAGGACTGTACCTGCACCGATGGTCGAGTCAAAACGCTCGGAAAGGCCGCGCTTCGAGCACATATTCAAATCGGTTACAAGTGCATTGTAGTTATCTGTAAAGCTGCCGGTAACAGCTTCCTTTTTATAGGTTGCTGCAGCAGCGTGTACATCAATGTGCTTTTCTGCACCGTTGGAATTTAAGAATTCGCGCGAGATATTTACAATCTGCTTGCCGTTCCAGTGCATTACGAGTCTCGGCTCTGCCTTTACGGTTGCAACGATGCTTGCCTCTAAGTTTTCGCTGTCTGCCAGCTCGATAAAGCGCGCAGCATCCTCTTTAGCAACGACAACAGCCATACGCTCCTGCGATTCGCTGATGGCAAGCTCTGTGCCGTCCAAGCCGTCGTACTTTTTCGGTACGGCGTTTAAGTTGATTTCAAGACCGTCTGCCAATTCACCGATGGCAACGGATACACCGCCGGCACCGAAGTCGTTACAACGCTTGATTAAAAGCGAAGCTTCCTTGTTTCTGAACAGTCGCTGCAGCTTTCTTTCCTCCGGAGCGTTACCCTTCTGTACCTCTGCGCCGCAGCTTTCGAGCGACTGCAGGTTGTGAGACTTCGAAGAGCCTGTTGCACCGCCGCAGCCGTCACGGCCGGTTCTGCCGCCCAAGAGGATGACGATATCGCCGTCAACCGGGCGCTCACGGCGCACATTTTCAGCCGGTGCTGCTGCGATAACTGCACCGATTTCCATGCGCTTTGCAGCGTAGCCCGGGTGATAGAGCTCGTCTACCTGACCGGTTGCAAGACCAATCTGGTTGCCGTAGGAGCTGTAGCCTGCAGCAGCGGTGGTTACAATCTTGCGCTGCGGCAGCTTGCCCGGCATGGTGTCCTGTACGCTGAAGTCGGCTCGTAGCCATGTCGTTCTGTGAGCCAAGGA
>JAZQCN010000134.1:0-20532 GCA_045546315.1 Clostridia bacterium
CGCCGATGGCAGCGCCGTGGCTTTCGCCGAACAGCGTTACCGTAACGGCGCTGCCGAATGAATTTTTCATCTCATATGCCCCCTTCAGCAATCAACCCGAGCACTTCGGTCAAGCTTTCGCAGGTAATCTCTTTCATCACAAAGCTGCCGACCGCTTCTACAAAAACCGCCGTCAGCTTGCCGTCCTTCATCTTTTTATCGTGGCGCATTGCTTCAATAACGCTGTCAGCATCGAGGCGCACCTTTGTCGGCAGAGAAAGCTTTTCAAGCACCTTCTCTACGCGCGTGCGCACCGCCGGCGCGCACATCGGCAGCATCCCGAGTGCCACACATTCCCCGTGGTACAAATCCGCCTTGCTTTCGATGCCGTGGCCGATGGAGTGCCCGAAATTCAAAATCTTCCGAAGTCCGGCCTCCTTTTCATCCTGCTCGACAACCGCCTTCTTTATATTTAAGGAACGAATAATAATCTCATCTATATTTGCAAGCGCATCCTGCCCTTCAAACAGTTCAAAGAGCGCCGCATCCGAGGTCAGCGACATCTTCACCGCCTCAGAAAGTCCGTTTGCAATCTGTCTTGCCGGCAGTGTGGAAAGCACCTCCGGGTCGATAAGCACTTTTTTCGGCTGGCAAAACGCACCGACAATATTTTTGATGCTGCCCAGGTTCACCGCCACCTTACCGCCGATGGACGAGTCAATCTGCGACAGCACCGTGGTCGGAATGTTGTAAAAATCAATACCGCGCATATACGATGCCGCCACAAAGCCCGACAAATCGCCGACAACGCCACCGCCCACGGCTACAACACAGTCACCGCGGTCGAAGCCTAAGGAGAGCATTTCCTTTAACAGCTGCTCATACACCGCAATGCTCTTGCTACCCTCGCCCTGCTTTACAGTTGCGATATGCGCTTTATCGCATTGCGCCGCAACACACGCGGCATACTTTGCAGGTACGCCCTCGTCCGTGATGATAAACACGCGGCGCTTTAAATGCAGCTGCTCGCCTGCACGCGCAAGCACGCCGCGCTCAACAACAATGTCATAGCTGTTTATGCCCAAATTCATTCGAATGTTCATTTACGCTTCCTCCTCATCGGTCAAAATGCGTTCGCCTGCGTAGCGGCCAACCACCTTTACAACATCACAGTATGCCGAAAGCTCGTCGAGCATCTGTGCGCCGTTTTCGCCGGACACATCCCCCTCGGCTTCCACATAGAAATAGTACTGCCAGTTTGCCTCCTTAATCGGACGGCTGCGCAGTGCCTTCATATTAAAGCCATGACGGCCGATGATGCTGATTGCCTTTGCCAAAGCGCCGGCTTCATTGTTCACCGTAAACAGCAAAATAAAATTGCTCTCGCTCGGCTTTAAGTTTTTATTCTCTGCTCTTGCAAACACAGCAAATCGCGTTGTATTAGTATTGCTCGAATTGATGTGGTGGTCTAAGACCTTCAACCCGTACAGCGCCGCTGTTTCACGGCTGGCAATCGCCGCAACGCTTTTATTGCCGTCTCCTGCGACACGCTGCGCCGCAATTGCCGTATTGGATGCCTGCACCGTCGTGTAGCCCTTGTGCTTTATGTAATCACCGCACTGGCTGAGCGCTTGCGGATGGCTGATCACCGTTTGAATATCCCCAAGCTCTGCATCCGGTGTGCCGAGCAGATTGTGCGTGATGTGCAAATCGTAAATACCGGTCACATAGAGCGAGCCCTCGAACATAATGTCCGTCACCTGTGCAACCTCGCCGGCATAGCTGTTTTCAATCGGCAGCACCGCACAGTCACACGCGCCGTGCACTACCGCGTCATACGCCTCCTCAAAGCTTGCGTAGCTCGTCAGCTGTCCGTCCGGGAAAATGCGCTTTGCGGCAATGTAGGCAAATGCGCCCTCTACGCCGCTGTAGGCAATGCGCGCGCCCTCCAAAAGGCGATGCTGATACGCCTTAGAAATATCCATCATTGCCTTGATGTAGCTGATATAGTATGCACGCAGCTCCGCATCCTCAACGAGCATGGAGTTGTTTTTAATCACCTGCGCCTCCCGCGCCCCATCATACACCGGCAGACCGTGCGCCTGCTTGTGCTCGGCTACAAGCTTTGCAGCCTCCATTCTTTCGCAGAACAGCGCCGCCATTTCTTTATCTATACGGTTAATCATTTCTCTTGCGATTTGCAGCTTATCCATACGCGCCCTCCATAAAGTTAACACTGTTAACTTTGTATTTTTTAACCATTATACCACAATTTTAAGCTTTGTCAAGGGCTGCAGGTTGATTCTTTCAAAAAAATATGATACAATAAACGAAAATACAAGAACGGAGCAGGAAGATGGAAGAATATCAGGGCTTTGAAACGGTAAAGCAAAAGTTAATCATCGCCGGCATCAGCGAAATCGAGGAGCACGGCATCACCGACTTTTCCCTCCGGCGCGTGGCAACCGCCTGCAATGTGTCCTGCGCGGCGCCATACAAGCACTTTGCGAGCAAGGAGGATTTCATCGCGGAAATCGTTTTGTATATTCACAAAAAGTGGCTCCTGCTGCAAGAGCAGGTTGCTGCCGTTTTCCCGAATGACACGAAAAAGCAGCTCATCGAAATTTGCGTTGCCTATGTCAAATTCTGGATTGCCAACCCGAATTTCAGAGCGGTGCTGATGCTCAAGACCGACACCTTCGGCGACGAGCGCATCAACGCAATGACCAAAATCGCGGAAAGCACCGAAGCGCTGATTCACAAATGCTGCGCAGAATACGGCATCCCGCAAGCCGAGGCAAAGGATAAGCTGTTTCGCATCCGCTCGCTGCTTTACGGCGCAACCTTAATGATTGACGCCGGCGAGCTTGAAAACGATGCCGAAACCATCAATATGCTGCGCCGGTGCATCGACAAAGAATTTTAAAAAAACACACGGACTACGCTAAGCTCAGCGTAGTCCGTTTTTTATTCAAATTCACTTCGCCTCCGCATCGAACTTCAGCTTGCGGAAGAAATACCAAAACAGTATATTCTGCACCAGCGCCGTAAAGCCCCATGTCAGCGGATATACCGAATACAGAACCCCCAGCTGCGGGAAGGCTGCAAATACGGTAAAAATCCAAATCACACGCAGAACGCATGTGCCGCATATACTCACAATCATCGGCACCGTTGAATACCCGATGCCGCGCAGCGAGCTGCTCGATACATTCATCATACCGCCGATAAACCAAAACGGTATGTAGAACCAAGCGATATAAGTACCGACCTCGATGGTCTTTGGCTCCGTCGTAAAAATTTGCATAAACAAGGGCATAATCCATGCGCCGAGCAACCCCAGCACAATCTGAATCGGTGCAACACAGCCTAAGCACGACAGCCAGCTTTTTTGAATCCTGCCCTTTTCGCGTGCGCCGAAATTTTGTGCACACGCGGTCGATGCAGCATTGCCGAAGCCGTTGGAAACATTGCCTAAAATGTTGCCCATATAATTCACCGCGCCGTGCGCCGCCATCGTGACCGAGCCAAACGAGTTAATTGCCGACTGCAAAAGCACATTCGACACTGCAAACACGCTTGACTGAATTCCGGTCGGGATACCGAAGCGCAAAATTTCAAGCAGCTCTTTTTTATGAAACCGAACCTTTTTCACATCAATGCGGCAGGCGTTTTCAATGTGCATCAGGCAAAACAGATTCAGAATTGCCGCAACGCCCTGCGAAGCAAAGGTCGCAATCGCCACACCGGCAACATCCATATGCAGCACCAGCACGAAAAACAAATTCAGCACGATGTTGAGCACACCGGAAACCGTTAAAAAATAGAGCGGGCGCTTGTTATCGCCATACGCGCGCATAATCGCGCTCGTAAAATTATACAACAAAATCAGCGGAATGCCCGCAAAATATAAGCGGACATAGGTCGTTGCCATATCAATAACATCGTCGGGCGAGCCCATCAGCTCCAAAAGCGTGCGCGCCAGGCAAACACCTGAAATCGCAAGAAAGATGCCGCCGAAAAGACTGATGGCAATTGCCGTATGCGCCGCCTTATGCATCCGCGCTTCATCCTTAGCGCCGTAAGCCTGCGATGCAACAATTGTCACACCCATAGAGATGCCCAAAAACAGCTGCACCAAAAGATTAATCAGCGACGAGGTTGAGCCGACTGCCGCCAGAGCCTCGTTTCCGACAAAGCGCCCGACAACCATCATATCGACAACATTAAACAGCGTTTGCATAAAGCCCGAAAAAATAATCGGTAGCGCAAAGGCTATAATCTTCGGGAATATCCGCCCCTGTGTAAAGTCAATTTCATATTTTGTTTTGCCCATCGTCGTGTTTCCCTTCTTCCTTTGTTTCCGTTAGCACAAATGCAACAACCGGGCATACGCCCCCTCGCGTCGCAAGTCACCTGTCAAAGGTCAGAATTTCATACAGCTCCGCAAGCTCTAAAGCAAAGTCTTTTTTTATGTCATACGCTCTGTGCGCACTCAGCGGCCCGCGTATGCTTCCGCCGCCATACAGTATCTGATAAGCTTCCGTATAGACCTCCGTCTTTGCCTCTGCATACGCAGCATATGTTTCCTTCAATTCCGAAAGCTTTTTTTCAAAAGCCGCTTGCACCTCAGGGCTATTCTTTGAAAGCCATTCCAGTATTTTAGCATAATACTCTTCTGCAACCGCTTCCCATTTAGACGCATATTCAACCGACAGCTTCACCATCCCCGCTGTCGTGGTATACTGCGGCTCAGCTTGCTTTTCAAAATATTCGCCTTCAATTTCGCGCAGCAGCTTGTCTGTAAGTGTTTCCGTCTGCGACGCGTCGCCCACCGTCTCCGATACAGGTGCTTTTTGCGTACACGAGCAAAGACACAGTATACACAAAACAGCGACTATAGGCATTATATATTTCTTCATCGTTTCCCCCTTATAACAGTCCGCTCTCGGTTAAAATCAGCTCCATACTGATTCTGAGGCCCGGCTTAAAGCTTTCACGGATAACCCACTCTTCTCTCGTATGTGTGCCGCCGCCGTCATAATTTGCAAGCGCAACCGCCGGAATGCCCAAAGAATGCGGAATGTTGCAGTCTGTCGATCCGGATTTTGCTATTGCCTCGATGCCGAAATGCTTAGACTGTATCCCCCTTGCGCGCTCGGTGATTTCGTGCAGCTTCTCCATATCCATATCCGCGCTCATGCACGGGCGGTTGCCGACAAGCTCCACCTTAAGCTCCAGGCAGTTTGTCTTTGCTTTTTCAAAAATTTCAGCAAATTTCTTTTCCATAATGGCAAGGCACTCCACATTGTCCGAACGGTACTCACAAAGCATCGAAGCATTCTGCGCAATCGTATTTACACTTGTGCCGCCCTCAATGCTGCCGACATTGTAGGTCGTTTTGCTGCCTGAGATAACCGGCACCTCAATGGTATAAATATCATTGACAATGCCTGCCAGCACATGAATCGCATTGCGGTTGCCGAATGCGCCGAAGGAATGACCGCCCTCGGTCAGTGCCGTAATCTTGTATCGGTGCGAGCCGACGCTTTTACTCGTCACGCCAAACGGTTTTGAGTCAAACGAATACAAGTATTCGATTTTATCCCCGAAATCCTTAAACAGCTGACGCGTGCCCTTTAAATTGCCAAGCCCCTCTTCGCAGGAATTGGCTACAAACATAATCGTTTTCTTCGGCACGATGCTATGTTCTGCCATATATTTCACGCAAGTCAGCATCCCTGCCAGGCTGCCCGTGTCATCGCCTGCGCCGGGGCAATGAATCTTCTCACCGTCATCTACATAATTAAGCGGCGTGTCCATCGGGAACACCGTATCGGTGTGCGCCATAAATACAACCATTTTTTCACTCGGTGCGCCCATCGTGCAAATAACATTCTTCGCCGCATCTATGTACGCGTTTTCAATGCCTGCCGCTTTGAGATATTCCAAAATATACTTCGCTCTTTCCTCCTCAAAATGTGACGGTGCCGGAATCAGGCACAGCTCGCGGTGCAGCTTTAAAAGCGCCGCAAATTTTTCCTCAGAAAATTTCTGTAAATCCATTTTTGCTCTCTCCTTTAAATATGGTGATTTATATTTTTTAGTTTTTCAGGCCTTTGTCCGTTCAGAAAAACACAGCCTTCACTTACTTATTGAAAAACGCATTTACATTATACTCTTTATAGTTGTCTTCATCAACTGTATATGCGTAATGTATCGAAAACTCTGTTTCCGATAACCATTTGCTTGAAAAAGGAACTGTTCCAATCTTATGCCATTTTGAAAATAAACCCTTCTCCTTCAGATAAAAAGCCCCATTATATCCCGAAGCGCCCCAATCGGTCCACCAGCTCACGATTTGATACGCTCCGGTCGGTGATTCATCCACAAGAATTTCGCAGTTTAAAATCCCGAAAACCACAAAGGACAGCATTGAGAAAATAAGTACAATTGCGATTGCAACACCAACAATTTTCTTTTGCATTGTGCATCTCCTTTCGACATCATTCGTCATATCTCAATAGTTAAGCTAAGCTATGTCCGAAAATTTTAATGACCTCTCAAATCCAAATAGTAAAATGGTGCACTTTCTGAATACACTATCACATAACTGTTCTTTTCGTTCTCGGTAATTTGCGTAGAAAATCTATTAAATGTTTCAGTTCCTTTTAGTAATTCGTTAAAAGGCATTATTCTAAATGCATTTGAAAATTCATCTCTTAACTCTGCATCTGTCATTTCTGTTTCAACTAAAGCTACGACAATTTTGCTAGTATGATTTCCGTTAGCCGGATTTCCGCACCCACTCAGCATATCTATTACTTTGATACCATCTACACTCGAAACAACATTTTCAATTTTTTTATGATATTTTGCACATGCGAAATCATCAACCCAATATGGTATACACAAACACATAATAACGAATGATGCAATTAAAATTCCAATAATAACTTTTTTCATTTCCCCACTCCCTTCGACATCATTCTATAATCGTACTATAAAGACTGTATAATTTAGATGCCATGCATTTTCATTAATTGCGACACATAAGGTTTAGATGCAAACCTTTTGGGTGAGATGTTCGTGTCAAGTTAAAATCAAACAATTAAATATTTATATTTTGCATTGCAATTCCATGAAACAAAATGCAAATTATGATACTGATTGCATTGGCAACACAAAGCCACCAAAACATCTTTTTAAATTCTTTTTTAAAAATAATCTTAATAGTAAGACCTTCAATCAATACATTTGATAATATAGCAAACACATAACTCATCAACCAATGGGTAGGATGAAATGTACCTGTGCCAAAAGGAATCATTAAAACCTCACCTATAAAACCGCTTAAAGGTATCACAACAACCCCTAAAACAGTAGATGCTAAATTCATAATAAACGCAACCAAAACCGATTTTAAATATGATTCTTTTAAAAAGAATTTTACAAATATTATCTCAATTAAAAGACCGATTAATATCACATACCAGCTTCTCATCCCCTCTGCAATATATAAAGATGGCCAAACCATATTTGCGCTTGCAGAAAGAGGCGTTATAAGAAATAACATTAAACATATCACATTATATTTGAATTTTTCTTTATTCATAGAATTTCTCCTTTCGACAACATTCGACATATCCATATAGTTCATATCAAATCAGAAACAAAAAATCTAATTGTTATAATTCATCTTTTGATACTAATCTTGTCTTGCAGAAGTTTGTTTCTTTACATTTTGGACAAGTTAAAAGCGCCCAACCGGCAGCGCCGGTAGAGGTTTTCAAAACAATTTTGTCGCTTGTGTTTCTGAACTGCGTTTTGCATTTCGGGCAAATATATACCGTTTTCCCTATTACATATGGAATTACATTTATCACAATGCCTATCAGTGTGATTATTGCGCCAATATACGCCTGCTTAAACAAAATAACGATAGTTATACCGAGGGCAATGATTATAAGGCCAATATTTTTCCATAGTCTTAAATAATATCCTTTTATTTTTTTCATATTTCCACCTCATCCGTCAGCGAAGCCCAAAACGGTTATACCTTGCTTTGCCACGCTGTTCGATGCGCCATTTTATCCTTGCCAATCGTTTTCTCATATTTCACAGCAGCCACGCTGAAACGATTCGGAAAGAAAACAACATCAGCGAATGCGACCATAAGCAAGATAAGCACCTTGTCTTTTTCGGTAACACACTCAAAATCAACATCATATCTGTTTTTCTCGCCAATCGTGACCACAGATTTTTTCACAAGTGCAATTTGAACATCGTCCTTCATAATAGATATGTAATTATTGCTGTGTAGGTATACCTCATATAAGCTATTCTCAATCATTATTTCTCTTTTCGGTGTACAAAAAGCAGGTTTGGTTTTTCCGATTATTTTTTCATCCGAAAATATATTGTACTTAGGAAACAAATCAATCGGAATAAATATTTTGGGAATAGCCATCAGTATTTTCAGCAGCCAATTGCTTTGTTTCATTGTATACTTGCTGTTATTTCCCTCAGCCGTAATACACCTCGGCAGAATACCGTAATCCATCGAAGCCGCCGCAGAAGCACTACTGTCTTGTTCTATACTGTATGCATATTTATTTAAATGCATTGTTCTGATGATCGTAGCAAACATAACAACCTCCGAAAATAAGCATTCATTGTAAATAAAAGCCTTACTCTTTCTCCAAAATCACATTTTCCCCTGCAGTATCGCCTTGCGTACTGCGCCGACCACTCTTGTGCTGACGGGCGGCACTTCCCCTGCTGCGTTATAAAGCAGACGAATGTCTTCATCACTTTTCGACGGATTTTCCTTTATCAGGCTGCAAATTCTTTCAAGCGGCTCAATGCAGCCGTCCAGCATGCGGTTGATTTGCGACTCCCCTTTTGCGCAATTGCCGCACGGATGATAGTCGTGCGCTGTATAAATCTCGCGCACGCCCAGACCGCGCACCTTTTCAATCGCTTCCATATACTCCACCGGAAAACCGATGTTTGCGCCCCAGTCCTGCGAGCCGAAAATGCCGTACACCTGCAAGCAGTCGCCGGTAATAAGCGTGCCTGTTCTTGTATCCAAAAGCGCCATACTGTCCTCCGTATGCCCCGGAATCGTAACAGCGCGCAAAACCTCCAAGACAGCCTCCCCGTCCTCAGGCGCATACACCTTGTAGCCGACAAGCTTTTCCTTCAGCGCCGCCGAGCGCGACAATACGGTTGCATCCGGAAAATGCTTTAAAAGCTCTGCAAGTGCACCGGCGTGGTCTTTATGATTGTGCGAAATAAATATGTATTTTAAATCCGCTTTGCCGATGCTTAGCGACTCCAGCATCGGCAGAATGTAGCCTTCCGCATCCGCATCAAAGCTTGCCGCATCAAAAAGCACCGCACCAAGCGGTGTTTTAACCGCGCATACCGTTGTGTAAATGTCTTTATACGGCGGCAAAATCTTATGTATATTTTCGTTTAAGGTTATCATTTGATTTTTCATTTTTCCGTCCCTCTATCTTTGGTTCGTAATCAGCTGAATCGCTTTATTCAGGTTCTCAACTTCAATTCTTTCCTCGCCGTAGGCATACTCGCCGTCCAGGCTCCAGTTAATGTTCTCCTTCGTTTCAACAACAATGCGCTTTGCGCTCAAAAATGTTATCATTTCCGTATCATACCGTTTCGAGCTTAGTGCAAGCACGATTTCGTTAAGCTCCAGCAAGTCCTGCGGCAGACGAATCAGCAAAAGCTCAAACTTACCGTCGCTGAAATCCACCAGCTTCGGGTCGAGACTTACCACGCCGCCGACCGAGGTCGAATTGCAAATCGCGCCGAAAACAAAGTCATCCTCAATCACCTTGCCATCTGCAGTAAATCGCAGATGCATACTCTTTAAATGCGCAATATCCTTAATCCCCTCAAAAGCATACGCCAGATGCCCGAGCGTGTTTTTTACGGTTTGCGGCGTTTTATACGATGCCTCCGTAAACGCACCAAACGATGCCACATAAGAAAAATTTCTGCCGTTAAACGAGCCGATGTCGATTGCCTTCGGCGTACCGTTTACAATGTCCTCCGCAGCCTTTAAAATGTTTTTGGACAGCTTTAAGCTGTTTGCAAAATCGTTTGTGCTGCCTGCCGGGATATAGCCGATTTTCACATCCGCGCCGGACTTTAATACGCCGGCAACCACCTCGTTAAAGGTGCCGTCGCCGCCGATAGCAACCACCAAATCAAAGCCTGCGGCATTTTTCTTTACATATGCCTTCGCATCGCCTGCCGCCTCGGTTAAATACACCGTATTTTCATAGCCGTGCTTGCCAAACAGCACCAAAATATCGGTCAAATACTTGTTTGCCTTTTTCGTACCTGCGCACGGATTCATTACAAGCAATAATTTTTTTGTCTTTTCCACATCAGGTCACTTCTCTTTTCTTATGTCATTTTTATACTAAATCCATTGAAGCACTTTCTCACGCAGTTCTAAAAGCCTTTGCAGCACAACCTCCAGCCTTGCAGAAAGTGCATTGTCTGCGTTATTCTTTGCATCCATACTGTGCACAACCCAGTAAGCCTTCTCTTCAGCTGTGCCCGGGTTTACAATAAACCGAACCTCCGAAAGCTGTGTCGCCGGCTCGGCAGTCGGCACAGTCAGCTTCACATATTCATTACCGCCGCTGAAATCATATGTTCCCAAATCCACCCAAGCAGAGTCCTCACCTGCCGCGCTGCTAAAATCCACAGACGCAGTATCCGTCTTTCCGCTATGGTAAATTTCGTAGGTCTGCACGCCGCGCTTCGTATACGGCACTCTGTACACCTGGATTCTAACCTCTGCCGCTTCGGAAAAATCCAAAAACCACTGCGCATATGCGCCCGGGTTTTTAGAATAATAGAGCTTGTGCGACGGCATCGCGCCGACTAAGCTGCTTTGTGTCCATTTTCCGCGATACTGAAAGCGCCCGGTCGGTATGCCGATATCCGCATTGCCGCCGATTTTGCTTGTGTGCGCATTTTGGATTTGACCTTCCCCGGTCATAAAATAGCGAAGGGTGTTAAACATATCCGCCTGGCAGCCCTGCACGACCGCAAGCGCCACCCGCTGCTTTGCCTTTGCAGCCTCGGGATTTTTCGCAATCTCCAGCACCGTCGGCGCGATTTTTAAAACCTCGTTTTCCTTGTCCATATCAAACAGCCAGTCCGAAAGCCCGATATCCTTCCACATAAAGCCCTTCGTGGTCTGACCGCTCCATCTGCCGACCGTTGCCGGAATGCCGTTGCCGATGCAGATAATCGGTGAATGCATTTCGTTTCCGAACAAGCCTGCACTCTTTGCATACAGTGCGCACGCCTCATCGGGCAGCCAGAATGCCTCGTGCCATACAAACTTGCGCTTGATTTCCTTCTTTTCCGCATCAGTAAGATTATCGCACTTTGCAAGCTCTTCGTCGAGCTTGTCGATTATAATTTCCTTGCCGAGCTTCATCTGCGTTGCATCCTCGGGGCACACAACGATTTTCATCCCGGTTTCTATAGCGATTTGCACCGCCGCTGCGCGCAAAGGCGCATTGTCCCTCTCTTTATACGCCTGATTCTTTTTGTCAGCCTCCTCGTTTTTTTCAACATTTCTGACTTCCCAGTAAGGCGTTGTGCGGTAGCGCGGAATCAGGCACATAAACTTGCCCGCCTCGAGGCCGTTTGCCTGCATAAACGCTTCCGCCTTTTCTGTATTTTGTATATCAAACGCAAACGCCGTGTCTGGCCCGAACTGCATTACCGGGCAGGTCAGTCCGTCCGCAATTGCCTTGTCCAGCGAAACGCTGTCGCGAAAATAGCAAAAATCCGCGCCGTTAATCGCTTCCTGTATGTCTTTTCCGCCGGAATAGGTCACGCCTAAAATGCCGTACGGCTTACCGCCGGAATGCTTTACAAAACCGCGGATATTATGCACAACCACCCCCGGACCGGAGGCTTGTACATAGTAATCCGCCCAAACGCAGGCATCCAGCAATGCCTGATTGGTTGTATTGCCGTCATTGCCGAACTTACCGCGGATAATTTCCACCACCAAATCCGGAAAACGCTTATAAATCATCTCTCGAATTTCTTCCGTCGAGCCGGCTGTCACCAGCTTCACCTGCGCATTCGGTATGTATTTTTCAATGAGTGCGAGCGCACCCGGACCCTGCGCTACATCGCCGATGTTGACCGATTGGGACACTGAGCTCATCAGAATTTTCGGCCCGTCGCTCGCTTTTGCTGTCGCATATGCAGGAAGAAATGAAGTAAGCAAGAATATTGCCAAACATAAAGCTAAAAACCTTTTCATTTTTTCCTCCTTTTAAGCAAAAGCTTCTTAATCTGAATACTATAAATTCATTGTATCATACTAACTTGCAAAAAACAACAAAAGGAAGCAAGAAATACCTGCTCCCTTTAAATATTACACCTCAAGAACATCCGGCTCGAAGCCGAGCGCTTCGCGGACATCATACGGGTTATTCACATTGGCGATACCCAACCTTGCATAGCGTTTTACGCGCGCGCAGTTTTCCTTCGACACCTTTCGGATCGGCTCCAGCCACGCAAAATTCGGTTTATCCAAATACACCCAAACATAAAGGCGCTCCGGTCTTACCCTTGCCGTCACCGCTTTAAGCATCTCGTCTGTCACCGGTCCGTCGTAGTTAATATACGCATCCGGAAAACGGGAAAGCACCTTTTCGATGCGCTCTAAATCTGCCGTAGAATAGCACACCTTCACATTATACTTTGCAATCAAATCAAAGAGCGGCTCCATTGCGTCCGTCTCGATTTTCTTATCCATCTCCAGGATAACATCCTTGCCCTCGGCAGCAGCAAGCAGCTCTTCCAAAAGCGGGATTTTAGTGCCTCTGAATTCTTCACCCTTGCGCAGACCTGCATCGTAGTGCAAAAGCTGCTCATAGGTATGCTCACAAACTCTGATTGGTGCTTCAATCTCCGTGCCGTCCGGGTTTACGCATGTTCTGTTAATCGTATCGTCGTGCATTAAGACAATTTTACCGTCCTTTGTATAAACCGGGTCTGTCTCGATAATCTCAAAGCCCTGCTCAAGCGCATCCAAAAACGCCGGCATTGTATTTTCAGGTGTGTAAAAGCTTCCGCCTCTATGTGAACGGTATTGCATATTTTTTCCTCTTTTCTTTGTGTTTATAGCTCTGCAAACCCTGACAAATCGGGCGCGCCGTGCAGCTTTTCATAATCCGCGCCAAGAAAGCAGGCAAAGGTCGAAATCCCTTCAAAGCCGAATGCCTTATAATACTCTATGTCATTGCGAATCAGCGCATTGTCCGGGCAAAGCTTCTGTATGTGCTCCGGGTCCCACTTTGAAAACAGCGAGTTGTCATACCAGTACTCCAGTACCTTCGAATTCTTTGTCCCGAAATACGCAAGCAGCGCTTTTATATTGTCGGTATCCGCTTTATCGTCTGCCGAAAGCGGCTTTTTAAAATCACGCTCAAAGGGTGCATACTCTGCAAAAATACCGTCCGCCGGCTTTACACTTTCGGGCGGCGTGATTGTGCTGTAGTATGCTAAATAGGCAAGCTTCGCATTTTCGTCCTCTTTTTGAAGCGCCTTCAAAATTGCATTCAGCACCGTAAGCTGTTGGTCGGAATCCGATAAATGCCTACACTTTTCGCATCTGCAGCCGACATTTTTTGCATCGTCGAGCCAGAAATAATACTGCGGCGCAGAGCGGTACAAAAGCTTTGCAAGCTGCACCGCATTGCTTACAACGATTTGCATCGCCTCGGGATTGGACGGACAAAAATTATATTCCCTGACGCGCTTGCCGTCTTCGTCCATCCTGAAATATTCGGGATGCATATCAAACAGCTCGCGCGGAAGCAAAAAGCTTGCCGCGTGCAGCTCGTAAGCAATAGCAAGTCCCTTGTCGCAGGCATAATCAATCAGCGCGCGAAATTCCGGCTTTTGTACATCTTTAAGCAGCTGCACAAGGCTGTCGTGCGCGTCCTTTCCGCCGACGGGATGAATCCCCAGCGTATCCACACCGAGCGTAACCATCTTGTCTATCCACTTTTTGCTTAATTCATGCGGATGAATCAGCATCGACTTTTTCATATGTATCACGCACCTTACAGATTTAACGCAAGTATACACGACGAAATCAAAATTGTCAATAGGTTAACTTGTAATCGTACAATTCGTTTAATTCTGCATATATGTTTTCAATGTCGCTCGGGTCGAACAGCTCCGCTCTTACAAACCTGTAAAGCTTTGAACGCAAGCCCTGCGCAGGCGACAACATCAAATGTGAGCCGAAAAAAATTGAGATTGCATTTTGCATATCAATAGCTAAGTATGCACCTGCTGCACCGCCCCAGCCGAAATCAATATACCGCGCATCCCCCATAGGGCAACGCACACCCAAGCCGTAGCCGTGTGTGGATTTTGCCATAAATGTCTTTCTTTGCTCCTCCGTCAAGCGGTCACGCGTCATCAGCTGAACCGTTTCCGGCTTTAAAAGCTTGTGTGTACGAAGCGCTTCTAAAAACCTTATGTAATCCTCAACGGTAGAAATACACCCTGCACCGCCCGATGCATATTCAGAGCCGATTTTGTAGTTCGCTATAGGCTTGCCGATATTCCTCGCCTTGCCGTCTTCAAACCTGTATTGCTGTGCAAGGGTTTCAAGCTCCGCTGCCGGCAGCATAAAAGTCGAATTGTGCATGCCGCAAACATCAAAACCATTCTTTCTGTATGTAAATATTATTATCGGCAATCTGTTTTGTTAAATCAAGAGGCTTGTACAAGGAAAAAATAATGAAATTCTTTGTGTTTAACCTTCCATCAACGCATCTATAAAATATGCATTGGTATATGCGCGTTTTCCATCGGCGCCTTCAACTGTTATTCTGAAAAACATATCGTCATTTTCCACATTAAAGCACGCCTTTGTAATCAGCTCGCCGTTTTTGCCTTTCATTCTTGAAACTCTTCTGTTTGCGTTTGTTATAAACGCCTCTCTCGCAGGCGAAAATTCAATATAAACTTTACCATCTTCATACCAAAGCTCATGAATCAAAGGTCTTTCCGTTGCATAAAACGCACCTTTTACAAGCGCATCGGTAATCATTTCATATTTCAGTTTTTCTGCTTTGATCATAGTAAAAGCACCAAATGATGATTCCATATTAGGCTTATTGTGATTATCGTCAGTCGCTACGCAATAAAGGCGTTTTCCGCTTTTCAGCATTGCGTCGTATATTTTTTCATTGTGTTCATCGTGACCTAGGCAAATACATTCATAATTACATATTTCCATCGCGTGCATATACTTGATGATTCTCGCATTGAATGCATAAAAACAGCATGTATCAAAAAAACCGTATTTTTTTAACAGCGCAACGGTGTAGTCCACCGTCTCCTCTGTGTATTCCTCAATTTCTTTTTTAATTATATTTATATATTCCTCCGCATTCAATCCCATAAGTGACCATGGTAGATTACCCGATTCTTTTGGCGAAATTTTATATAGATTTGACCAAACAATTTTCTCGTTCCACTTCGCATTAATCGTACTGTCGTACCAATTACTGTTTGCATCGTCATAAAAGATTCAATAGTATTTCAAGATGAAACCGATACTGTCCGCATCAAAAAAAGCACCCATCGGGTGCTTTTTCATTATCCTTTTTCTTAAATTTCCTCGTCGCCGTGCTCTTCCATCCACGCCACGGCAACGTCATACGCTTCATGGTCCAAATCCGCCATCGTATTGGTATGCAGAACAACGCCTTCAATTTCGCCCTTCAAAAGCAGCTCACGGTAGTAATCCAACTGCCATTTTACCGCCGCGCCGGTCGCCTGCTTTCTTTCGCCGAAGTTGTAAAGATAACAACCAACCATTCTGCGCGTATTCGGCGTATACTTTTTAAAGATTTCAAACTTCTCCGGAATCAGCGGCACATCCTTTTCTTTCCACGTCCACATAATAACGCCGTCAAACTCGTCCATATACGGCTGAAAATCTTTGTCCTCCTGCGCGTCAAGACCAAACTGGAAGGTGTACAATACCATCCAGGAATCCAGTCTGCGCACGTAATTGTTGTGCAGCTTGTTGTTGATATCCTTCAGCATAGAAACCGGAATCTTCTTGTATCTCGGCGCATTCGTAGCTGCATCTCTTGACTTAAAATCATCGATTACAACGCAGGAAATATTTTTAAATTCACTTGCCTCATCGATAACCTGCTCGATGAGCTCGGGATTATTCCACGCGCCGAAGCACTCCCAGCCCACATTCAGCAAAGTTTTAAACGATTTGTTGTACTGACGTCTGTTTACATTCACGCCCACCGGCACCATAAAGGTATTGCGGATGCCAAGATAAATGCAGGCTTCCATCGGCGTCATTCTCGATACCGACGGGCAACCGAATCCATCTGCATTCAAATTATAACGGCCTTCCGGATGTCCCCATAACCAAAACTTATCCCTTAAACGCATATCATTTCCTCCTTGACTCTCTTTTGTTTCTGTGCTATATTTATGTAAAATACAATTAGATTATAGCACAAAATCCCTTGAATTCCATACAAAATCAAACTGTATATATGGAGAATCGTACAATGAACTTTACAAACCGAGCCTTGTGTCAAAAAGCAAACTGTATAAACTTAAGTCTGCACCATTTCGGCTATGCGACAATTGATCCGGAGTGGAATGGTCATGTGCAAAACCCTGTATTGTCCAGGCTGTATTATATCATTTCCGGCAAAGCGCACATCTCCGCTGAAGATGTAACGCTTGATTTGCTGCCGGGCAACTGGTATCTGCTCCCTGCCGGTTTTTCCTTTGATTTCGGTTGTCCACATAAAATGGAACATATTTATTTTCACGTTTCCCTTTCGGGCGACGACGGACTCGACGCACTCGCCTCCCTGCTTCAGCCGCTAAGCATCGCTGATGATACGAATCCGCATCTGGTTTTCAAGACATACAGCAATTCAGACCGCCTCATGGATGCACTAGTTGTCAAAGAAAAAATATATAATACGCTTTTAAAATTGATTAAAAAAAGTCCGAGCAAACCGGAAACCAATGCGTATTCTCGATGCATTCAAAAAGCCATAGAATATATTAACCTGCATTTGGGAGAAAAACTAAGCCTGGCAGATATTGCGCAATATGCCTATGTCTCCAAATCCACGCTTTCCTCCAAATTCAAAGTCGAGCTTAATATGACGGTGCTTGAATATATCCAGAGGAAAAAAATGTTCAAAGCAGAGCAGCTTTTAAAAAACGGCGATTTATCCGTATCGGAAATCAGCAAGATACTCGGTTTTTCAGAACAATTTTATTTCACACGCTACTTTAAGCAGTTTTTCGGTATCCCGCCGCGAGACTACAGAAAAAGAAATATGAATTAAGTATTGAAATGACAAAAAAGACAAAAAGCCTTGCTCTGCAAGGCTTTTTTGTAAATATTATACGGCAAACAATTGTTTTAAATTGTATGGGCTTGACACGAACTTTTCCCTTATATAAATGAAAAATTATTGCTTAACAAAATTCACAACATGATTAACAAAATCTTCTTTTTTCATTCTCTCGGGATGTCCAACTCTGATGCATCGAACAACATTTTCGCCAAGCACACCATCAAATGTCCAACTGCTCATTTGCTTTTTTCCAATGGGCACATATTTTGTTTCTGAATTCATTATGATATCAAATAGTTTCTCAATTTGTGCATCATAACCTTTTGTATAAAAGACAATATGTTTTGGATTTAATATTTTGATTTCTTCCCTTAAAATGCACAGGCAAAAATTTCTCATAGTGTCCGTCGTTGTATCAGTCGTATCAGAACTGTTGCATTTTACCATATTGGTAAATGCAATCTTCTCCCAGGCATCCCCACCATACAGGCTATTTGCAATTGCTTTTGTATAATTCCAATATGCCCAGCCTGCATTTTGATATAGCTCATCTGCTCTCCTTGTAGCGTCCATAAAATCTCCATATTTTTCTCCGGGAGTGCCTCTGGCAACTTTACCTATAAAAAGAATTTTATACGCACTGTCATAATACGCATCTCCAACCTGCCAAATTGAAACAGGCGGCGATAAATCTCTATTTTGACTTCTGCATTTTTTGCAAGTGTCTGATTTTCCTATGTTGATTTTATTATAGATGTCAAAAATTTGTTTTTCATATTTATTCATCTAAATATATCTCTATCTCCTTTACAGCCTTGCATACTATTTCACTGATTGTGTAAACAGCAGCATCCGTCTCCGCATCACGAAAGGCAAAAATATTTTCATAACCATATCCGCCTTCAATTCTGGCGCCCGAATAAGAAAGTGGCGAGGTTTCAAACAAATTGTAGAAATCATTTTCTGTAGATGGTTTTCTACAATAAATAGCTAATCTTAAAATCGTCTTTTGGGTTGTGTAGTCGGTTTTTAATGAATAATCCATATCAAAGCTTACACCGTTTTTTCCGTTTAGCTGCGCAACGCCCCAAGTGTCTGATATTTTTCTATAGCTCTTATTCTTTCTTGGCTGCCACACTACAAAATCAAACCCGGTCATTTCTTTGATTTTAGAATTAACAGCCTTAACAATCCCCTTGTTTTTATAACGGTACTCCCAATCCAAGTCATTTGTAATTTGGGAATTATCCGTGGCATTAACCGAGGTGACAGTTGAAAACGAAAGAATTTCTTTTAAATTTTCAATCTCTTCTTCAGATATTTCTGCATCATCGTCAAGCTGCAGTACAGAATTAAACTTTTTCATATATGCTGATATTCTCGCGAGTTCTCCCTCATCTGTCATTCCAAGACTCTCTTTAAGCTCATCATTGACAGAGATATCTTTTGTTAACTCTACAAGCATATCGTTATCGAGAGCAGCACGATTTACAACAATGTATTCGTAGAGCTCGTCAAATTCCATCTGCATACAGATTGTCGCAAACAGCAGTTTTCGTCCGCTGTCTCGCTTTTTGCCCGAAGAGGTGCTCTGCAAAATAATATCCAGCAAAAGATAGGTATTAAAAAGCCTCTTCATACTTCTTGGATTGCACCCAATAGAAAGACTGATTAAATCCACATAATCTTTCACATCATTGTTATCAGCTTTTACATTCATTTTTGAGAGCTGATCCGTAACATACTTGCAAATATCGTACTGCGCTACCGGCATTTTAAACGGCAATTGAATAATTTTGTCAAAAAAGCTTTTCCCTTTTTGCTCACCAACCATGTCGCCAAATTTTTGCTTTATCCCCTGTGTTACAACCTCATAATCGACAGCCAACACATATACGCAGCTTTCACAGTCTAAAAACACTTTTAAAACCTCAAGAAGCTCTACCGCTTTTGCAGGCTGAAGTCTGTCCAAATCATCCACAAAAATTACGACTCTGTCCTTTTGTGTCTTTTTTAGCTTGTCATTAACAGCTTCTTGAAATTTGGTTTTTAAACTCTTGATTTCTTCCGCAAAATCTACATTTCCACCCTCAAAAGCACCTGTAACTTTATCTGCAGCAACTCCACCGGCAACCATTTCTGTAAGAATCCCCACCGCTGTTTTTGCCGCACCACTTAAAAAGCCTACAACCTTTTTTACTTTTTCCTGAGAGCAATCAAGTTCTGCCAACAGAGCACAAATCATAGATACAGTAAGTTCGTTCTGCATTTGAAATTGAGAGAATTGCCAGGTGTTAAACCATATAGGATGTACCCTGTCTGATATTTTCTCTTTTATCATATTCATCATGCTAGTTTTTCCGCTTCCCCAATCGCCCTGAATGGAAATCGTCATAGGAGAATCGCAATTTACTATAAAATTACACAACCCATCTACATACATCCCTATACCAAAGGTATCGTTTTCTATTTTTTCAACAGGCTTATCCGTATTCCCAAACATAATTTGCACCTCATTTGTATAATTCTTTCCGAAAAATCATTAGATAGCATCATTTAAAAGCTTTAACAAAATTCATGCTCGTGTCAAGTCAGGCGAACAGTGAACAATAAGAACCATCACCCAACACGAAATCACAGATTTCTGTTGGGTACCCGAGAACCTTGTTATGCTAAAGCATAATATGGACCTACTAACTTTTCCTTATTTTTTCAACTGTTTTTCTTTTAACACTTTTCCTTAGAACCCGCGAGAATACTGGATTTTCACGCTCCCGATAGTATATGTAAATATCAAAATCGGCAAACTATTCTTTTAAATTGTATGGACTTGACACAAGTAAAATGTGATTCAATGTTGTCTTATTTGAACGTTTTATATTTATAAGAATTTCCATTTATTCTTTCCAAAGAACCAAGTCCATCCATTAAACCATTTGTATCATCATTAACAAACACAATACCCTCGTCATCATCAACAGATGCATTTAATACAAAAAATATTTTACTATCTTCTTTGCGGATATATTTTATGTTAAAATCGCTATTAAAGTTTTCATAATCTTGATTAAACACTTCTGAACCGTCATTATATAAAACAATT
>JAZQCN010000135.1:0-16268 GCA_045546315.1 Clostridia bacterium
TGTTGCCGCAGGCAAGGCAGGCGATACGCTGCAGCTTTCGGTTGTAGCAAAGAACACCTTCGGCAATGATGTGGATTTGAGTCAGTATAAGGTAACTTATGAGTGCAAGAATCCGGAGATTGCTGAAGTAGATGCAAACGGTAAGGTGACTTTAAAATCGAAAGGTGTGGCAACTGTGCTGATTAAAGCGGAAAGCTTTGGTATGATGACACAGAGTGCGACCTTGATTATCGGTGTAGAATAATGAATCAAAAGAGCGGTGCTGCGGCATCGCTCTTTTGTAATTAAGTTAAAAATATACAAGTATAGGTTAATTTTCGCCATATACATTTTAAAGAATGTGTGCTACAATCAAAGAAAAAAAGCACAAGGGAGTGTATATAATATGTCCAGCTATAAAACGAAAAAAACACCGGGCAACACCGAATGGTTTGAGCACGACCGCTTCGGTATGTTCATTCACTGGGGCTTGTATTCTATGCCGGCACGCCACGAGTGGATAAAAACGCATGAGCAAATTTCGGAAGAAAAGTATGACAAGTATTTTAAGTACTTTAATCCGGATATGTACGATGCGCGTAAGTGGGCGAAACAGGCAAAGGCAGCAGGTATGAAGTATGCCGTACTGACCACAAAGCATCACGAGGGCTTTTGTCTGTTTGATTCGAAATATACCGACTATAAGTCCACCAATACACCGGCGGGCCGCGACTTGGTGCGTGAGTATGTTGAGGCATTCCGTGCAGAGGGTTTGCGTGTAGGTTTTTATTATTCGTTGATTGACTGGCATCATCCGGATTTTCCTGTCGATGTAATTCATCCGCGCCGTGATGACGATCCGGAGACGCTAAATAAAACACGCGATATCAAAAAGTATGCGCAGTATATGCGTGACCAGGTAACCGAGCTTTTGACCAATTACGGCAAGATCGATATTCTGTGGTTTGATTTTTCGTATATTAACAGAGGCTTTAAGGAATATCGTGGCAAGCACTATGATTTGCCGGGTAAGGGCAAGGATGATTGGGAGGCAGAAAAGCTGCTGGCAACGGCGAGAAGCCTGCAGCCGGAAATTATTATTGACAATCGTACGGATATTTTGCAGGATTTGTGGACACCGGAGCAGATACAGCCGCTGGAGTGGGTGCGCCACGGTGAAACGGGCGAGCTTGTGACCTGGGAGGCGTGCCAGACCTTCTCGGGCGCCTGGGGGTATCACAGAGACGAGCTTACCTGGAAAAATCCGAAAATGCTCATCGATATGCTTGTAAATACCGTTTGCATCGGCGGTAACCTTTTGATGAATGTCGGGCCGACGATGCGTGGCTATTTTGACCACCGTGCGGAAAAATCGCTTGATGTATTTGCAAAATGGATGAAATACAACAGCCGTGCTATCTATGGCTGTACACAGGCAGAACCGGAATTTACAGCGCCGCGCGACTGCAGACTCACACAGTCGGAGGACGGCAAGCGACTGTATCTGCACATTATGAACTATCCGTTCGGAGCGATTCAGATGGATTGTCTTTTGGGTAAGGTCGATTATGCACAGTTTTTACATGACGGTAGTGAAGTGCAGTATGTGGAAAAAGTATTCCAGGACGAGGGCGACTGTAAGGTAAATAAAGACAGCTTTGTATTTAAGCTGCCGGTTGTGCCACCGGAGACAGAAGTGCCGGTTATCGAAATTTTCTTAAAATAAAATTTGAAATGATTTAAAAAATATTCCGCTTTTTAGGCGGAATATTTTTTTGTGCTTTGCACACGCTAATGAAAAAGTGTGTGAGGTGTAAAATGGAAAAATTTATTATAAAAAAATCGCCGCCGCTTTCCGGGTGTGTGCAAATCGGCGGAGCAAAAAATGCGGCGTTGCCGATTTTGGCGGCAACGCTGTTGTGCGAGGGAGAAAGCGTTATTTCCAATGTGCCGGCACTTTCCGATATAGACAGCATGTGCGAAATTTTAGAGGCGGTCGGCGCAAAGGTTATGCGTGAAAAAAATACGGTTACGGTAGTCGGAAAACTGCAAACAAGCATCGCACCGGATGCGGCGGTAAATAAGCTGCGCGCATCCTTTTTGGTGCTTGGACCGCTTTTGGCAAAAACCGGCCGCGCGCAAATCAGCTTGCCGGGCGGTTGCCCGATCGGCGTCAGACCGGTGGATTTGCATTTGAAGGGCTTTTCGGCGCTCGGCGCGCAGGTAAAGCGCGAGGCGGGGCGGATGGTGCTGACGGCGAAAAAGCTGCGCGGCGCGAGAATTTATCTGGACTTTCCGAGCGTCGGGGCAACGGAAAATCTTTTGATGGCGGCAACGCTTGCCGAGGGTAAGACTGTGCTTGAAAATGCGGCAGCAGAGCCGGAAATTGAAAATTTAGCGGCGTATTTAAATAAGGCGGGTGCAAAAATCAAGGGTGCCGGCAGCGCGGTGATCGTTATAGAAGGGGTGGAGAAGCTGCAAGGTGCACAAATCAGCGTTATTCCTGACCGTATCGAAGCCGGTACCTTTATGACCGCTGCCGCCATTACGCGCGGAAATGTGCAGCTCAGGGGTGTGCACTGTGCGCATCTGCAGCCGATTACGGCAAAGCTGCGCGAAATGGGGCTTTGTATTACGGAGCATAAAAATAAGCTTGAGATTGATGTCGGCGGCAGAGTGCGCGGCGTAGATATCAAAACCCTGCCGTTTCCGGGCTTTCCGACGGATATGCAAGCCCAGCTGACGGCGCTTTTAGCGCTTTCCGACGGCACCTCTACCGTTACGGAAACGATATTTGAAAACCGCTTTATGTATGTGCGAGAGCTTGCGCGTATGGGCGCAGACATCAAGGTTGAGGGCAGGTGCGCCGTAATTGAGGGCGTGAAAAGTATTTCCGGCGCGAAGGTGAAGGCGTCGGATTTGCGCGCCGGTGCGGCACTGGTGCTGGCAGGACTTGCCGCCAAGGGCGATACGGAGGTTAGCGATATTTTCCATATTGACCGCGGCTACGAGAACTTAGAGGGCAAGCTCGCTGCGCTCGGTGCACAGATTGAGCGTGTAAAAAATTAAGCTGTTTGTGCACAATTTTATATTGCGCGCAAACATTTTATATTGTATAATGAAAATAGAAAATATGAAAAACGGAATAAATTTATATTTTTGTTCCGTATTGTACAAGAATTGAAAAATATATAGGTATATAATTATGTTCGTACAAAACAAGTCGCGGCGAACGAGGAGAGTGGACTTGATAAAATATAAGGAGGAACTAAAATGAAAAGAAGAATGCGAATTGTAAGTATGCTCTTAAGCGTTGCGCTTTTGTGCACGATGCTGCCGGTAGGCGTGCTTGCGGCAGAAAAATCGGATGGGAATGTGATTTTCTTATCTGATTTTGAAAGCATGAATGTGGGCGATTTGATTGCGCAGGACAGAAACGATGTCAACGGCTGGTACACGGTCACGATGAAGACAGAAGTTGCAATGTTTACGTGCGCCGAGGAAAAGGGGCGCGGCAAGGTCCTGAAGCTTGACAACTTCTCGGATGCGTACTCCGGTACAAAGCTGATGAAGTACATCAACCTGGCCGCTTTGTCGAATGTGCGCGTAAGCTATGAATACAAGGGCGACAGCCCAATCAGCTTCAGCTTTTCGGATGGCGTAACCACGCACACGGTCAAAACGAAAAAGTCCGCTGACTGGAATCAGGTCATCATTGACATTGATGTTGCAAATTCGACCTATCAGGCAACCATCGGCGGCGAAAAGGGCGAGAAAATCGCATTTGAGCCGTTTGCAAACATGACCAAGATTCAGTTTATCATGGGCTGCGGCATCAATGCAGGCTTGGTAACATACATAGATAACATCGTGTTTACAACAACGGATGATATTACGGCGGCAGCGGCGCAGAGCGACAAAACTGCGGCGCACCCGGCAAATCAGAAACACATCGAAGCTGCGCAGAAAGCACTCGAGGAAAAGCTGAACATCACTTTTGAGGCTGCACCGAAGAAGGGCATCAATGTACCGGCAGGGCAGAATCTTATCGTGCTGGACGATTGCGAAAGCTACGGCGATGTGCTGACCTACAACAACTGGTCGATTGTCGGCAACAAGACATATGTCAACCCGGGCAAGGACGGCGGCAATCAGTTTATTTCGATTGCGAATACGGACAGCGAGATACATACCCCGCGCTTTAACCGTCCGCTCAAGAATTTAGGCTTGAATACCATGACCTTCGAGCTCGACTTTGCAGGCAATACGGCGTTTGATTTGATTGTTTATATCAAAAATGCGGCAAAGTCCGTCACTGTGGCACGTCCGCAGGAGCAATACCGTGACGGCAAGTGGCATCATTTGAAGATTGAGGCGAGCTTTAAGGATAAAAAGGCGATATGCTACATTGACGGCGCGCAGATCGAGGAGCTCAGTTTAGATGCGCTCATGGCAGCAGAGGATGCGTGGAAGACAATGGAAATTCAGATTTCTACGCAGCTTACCGCAGGTGCAAAGGGCAGAATTGATAATACGGTTGCCTACACGCCGGACAGCGTGGCAAATGCGGTGTTTGACTATCAGAACAACATCAACTGGGATATGGTAAAAACCGAAAACCCGACCGGTCTTACCGAAATTGTCCGTGAAGACCATCCGCGTCTGATTTTAAACGATTGGGATGAAATCCGCGAAAAGATTAAAAATGAGTATTGGTGCGGCGTTTGGTGGGACTCCGTAAAGTCGACGGCTGACTACTATGTGGCAGAGGACACAACGGTAACCTACAGAGTCAACGAGCGCGGTAATATTCAGGAAACGAGCCAGGAAATCCGCATCAAGGCGTATGTGCTTTCATTTGTTGCCGGTGTAACCGGTGAGCGAAAGTACGCAGAGCAGCTTTATAAAATTTTAAAGCATGTACATGATACCTTCCCGGATTGGAGTGAATCGCTCGCGCTTCTGAGCGCAAACTTCATTGCGGCTTACGCATATTCCTATGACTGGGCATACCATGTGTTTACGCCAGAGGAGCGCGCAGATGTGCTTCGTATGACGATGAACCGCGGTGCAAACATTGCGGTGCAGGGTTACGAGCAAAAGCTGGCGGAAGCGTACATGACGATGATGCAGCGCGGCAACAACCAGACCTCTACGGCAAACAGAGCCAACATCTGTCTGGCGATTGCGATTGCAACAGATTATCCGGCGGTTGCCGAGTATCTGCTCGACAATGCCTCCAGAGGTATGCCGAACGTATTTTATGAATTTTTCCCGGACGGCGGCTTTATTGAAACAACCGACTACTGGGATGCGAGCGCAACGGATGTAATTCAGTCGATTTCCGCATTGGAATCCTGCATCAAGCCGGGCACAACCTTGCCGGAACGACTCGACTGGGCAAACTCGATTGAGGGCTTTATCAACACGGGCGATTTCCCGATTTACTACAACGGTGCGACCTCGTCGTTTAACTACGGCGACACAACCTCGAGATTTATTTCATCCATTTCGTTCTTGTATTTGTCTTCGCGTTATAATGAGCCGAAATACGCTTGGTACGAGCTGACGAAAAATCAGCCGGAGAATCCGTTTACGACAAGACGAAATCCGTTTGCGATTGCGTGGTATGACCCGGACAATGTAACCTGTGCACCGGGAGATTTTCCGCTCGATAAGTTCTATCAGAATGACGGCGAAAACGGCGTTAATGGTATGAGTATGCGTTCTTCCTGGGAAGATGAGGATATGCTCTTTGCCGCTATGCAGGGCGGCGACAACGGCGCAATGCATCAAAATCCGTCGCTCGGTACGTTCGTTATGGACTATGCAGGTAAGCGTTGGTTCTTGTTGACGGGTAAAAATTCGCTGTCGGGTACATATACAATTACCTCAAGACATGATGGCAACGAAGGTGAAATCTGGCATAAGAGAACAGAGGCAAACAACACACTTGTCATTAACCCGGATGAGACCGTTGGCCAGGAGAAGACAGCGTTTGCACCGCTCATCAACCGCGGTAGCGCGGCAAATGCGGCATTCGGTGTGTTGGATATTTCCACCGCCCGCGAAGATATTCAAAGCTGGCAGCGCGGTATGATGCTGTACGACAATCGTGAGCGCGTGATTATCCGCGACGAAATCACGATGAAGATACCGTCCGAAATCAACTGGTTCGGTCACACCAATGCGCAAATTGATGTTGCAGCGGACGGGCAGAGCGCGATGATGACGATTGACGATGCGAAGATGTATGTGCGCATCAACGAAGCACCGGCCGGCGCTAAGCTTGCAGTGCGTGATATTTCGCCGCTGCCGACCTCGCCGAATCCGCCGGCGCAGCAAGGGGAATATTTGCCGGAATACTCCGGTGATAAGACCTTGTATGTGAAGCTGGAGGGCGTAACAAGCGCGAACATCGAGCTTGAGTTTATTCCGATTAAGGATGGTTTTGCTATTCCGACAGATACACCGGCGAAGAAGAAATTGGCTGAGTGGTCTGTGCAGGAAGAGCAGCCGTTTACCGCGCAGGCAATCGGTAACGCCGTTGCATTAAAGCTCGGCACACCGGTAAGCTTTGCAAAGGGACAGAGAACCTATATTGACACTGCAAATAAGGATGTTGTTCCGTTTACCGAAAATTCCAGAACGCTCGTGCCGGTACGCTATATTGCAGAATCCTTCGGCGCAACCGTTGGTTGGGATGATGCAACGCAGGCGGTAACCGTAGACTACTTAAACAAGCACATTTCGCTGCAAATCGGCTCGAATCAGATGCTTGTAAACGGTGAAGCGGTAACGCTCGACACCGCGGCAAATACCTACAACAGCCGTACATTTATCCCGCTGCGTGCCCTTGTGGAAGCACTTGGTAAGCATGTGCTCTGGGATGACAGAGGCTTAATCATCATCTCCGATTTGGATATGGGCTACAGTGCAGAAACGCTCGATGCAGCGTGCGACTACTTAGACATTCGCATCTTTGCAGGGGAGGATGAAATCACCTTCGAACCGGCAAAGACAACATACTATATTCAAGGGGCACAAAGACCGATTCGCGTAGAGCAGAATAACAACACAGCAGTCATTACAGTAACGGACGGCAGTCCGGCAACGGTGACGATTGACGGCAAGGCTTATACAATCTATTTTGAGCAATAAAAAAGAGGGCAATGCCCTCTTTTTTATTGCTCAAATCTTCGCTGGTTACAGTTATAAAAAGGCTAATTTTGTGTAATACTGCGTTACGGCACAGAGCCCGTACGGAGAGTACTGTGCTCCGTGCCGTGCCTTGTCTTACAGCAAAATTATCTCTTTTTATGCTGGTTGTAGTTTGGAATTTGTTCGCTGATTATAATTATAAAAAGGTAAAATCAGCGCATTACTGCGTTACAGCGCCGAGCCCGTACGCGAGTACTGTGCCCGACGCTGTGCCTTGTACTGCATCTGATTTTCCTCTTTTTATGCTGATTGCAGTGTGGGATTTGTTCGCTGATTGCAATTTAACTTCGTAGGGAACGACCTATGTGTCGTTCCGTTGCTACTACAGTAAAAAAAGGAGGCGCTCGATGGAGCAACTGCTTTTAGTATTATTTATCTGCAAACCTGCAGGCAACGGTGCTTGACTTCGATTGTTATAGGCAGCATACCGTCTGTTAGTTCGCCGTCAATGTTAATTGGTAGCGCCGGCTCGGCGTGCAGTGTCAGCTTTTTGCAGCGACAGTATTCGACATATTTGTCGACCTCTTTGATTTTGCCCTTCAAAAACTTTGTCAGCGCACCCGGTACGGCGGAATACGGAAGCTCCTTGACGAGAAGTAAATCCATATAACCGTCATCGCAGCCGGCATCTAAGCAAACCGGCAATCCGCCGCCGTAGTAGCGACCGTTGGCAGCCGCCAGTAAAAATAACGACTTTTCTGCGCTCGGTGCATCATCAACAGAAAGCTTGGCTTTGAAAAAGCGGAGCTTAATTAAAGAGGTAAGCAGACCTGCCATATAGCTAAGCTTACCCGGCAAAACCTTGCGCGCTTTTTTCTCATTTAAAAGCACATCAACATCAAAGCCGGTGCCGGCGATGTTTAAACAGCGCTTGTTATTGACCGTTAAAATATCAAAGAGCGCTACCTTGCCGTCGATGGCGGCAAGCACTGCCGATTTTGTATCCGTCGGCAGGTTGGTGCCCTTGGCGAAGTCGTTGCCGGTGCCGGCAGGCACAAATGCAATCGGCACGGACAAATCCAGGCCGTTTAACACCTCACTGAAGGTACCGTCACCGCCGATGGCGATGATGCGGCGGCAGGCGATGTCTGCGCAGGCCTGCTTTGCAAGAATCGTGCTGTGCCCGGCATACTCGGAAACCAAGGTTTTAAACTGAACGCCGCGCTCTTGTAAAACAGCTTCCGCTGCCTTGATGCAAGCGGCGCCCTTGCCCTTGCCGGCAAGGCGGTTTGCGATAATATATATCATAAGAATGCCCCCAAAAATCAAACTAAAAAAAGTATATCATACTGACGGAAAATGTCAAGTTTTGTCGAAAGAAAAGCAAGAATTTTTCTTGAAAAAATGCTATTTCCTTTTTGGTAAATTTGTGCTACAATAGGGATAAAAGTGAGGGATTATGTATGAAGAAGGAAAAATCGACGCTGAAGATGTTTTTGAAGTTCATTCCGTATTATAAACCGTATATCGGTATTGTGTGTTTTGATTTGTTTTGCGCCGCGCTGACAACGGTTTGCGAGCTGGTATTTCCGATGCTGGTGCGCTATATTACCAACACCGCGCAGTACAATCCGGAGGCGCTTTTGTTAAGCTCGGTTTTAAAAATCGGCGGTGCGTATCTGTTTTTGCGCTTGGTCGACACAGCGGCACAGTATTATATGGCATATGTCGGACATGTGATGGGTACGAGGCTTGAAACGGATATGCGGCGCGATTTGTTTGCGCATATGCAGACGCTTTCGTATAACTTTTTTGACAACACCAAGGTCGGTCAGCTGATGACGCGCGTGACCACTGATTTATTTGATATCACAGAGTTTTCGCACCATTTCCCGGAGGAAATCTTTATTGCGGCAATTAAAATTGTCGGTGCATTCATTATTCTGGGCGGTATCAACTTACACCTTACGCTACTGATTTTCTTAGTGCTGCCGATTATGCTTGTTTCCGTCGGGCTGTTTCGAAAGGGCATGAAGGATGCCTTTAAGGCGCAGCGCGTGCAGGTTGGTGAGTTAAATGCCGACTTAGAGGACAGCTTGCTGGGTATTCGCGTGGTCAAAAGCTTTGCCAACGAAGAGGTCGAGAAGGAAAAGTTTGCCCGTGGCAACAAAAAGTTTTTCGATGCAAAACGCCTGGCGTATGTGTTTATGGCGCGCTTTCAGGCGGCAAACCGCTTTTTTGACGGCTTGATGTATGTGGTTGGCATTGTGCTCGGTTCGATTTTTATGCTGCGCGGCTTAATTGATCCGGGCGATTTGATTGCCTATATACTGTATATTCAAACCTTGATTGCTTCTATTCGGAAAATCGTGGAATTTACCGAGCAGTTTCAGCGCGGTATTACCGGCATTGAGCGCTTTATGGAGGTTATGGAGGAAGAGCCCGACATCCGCGATTGCGAAAATCCGATTGAGGTCGATGCAGTGCGCGGCGAAATTGAGTTTCAAGATGTGTGCTTTAAATATAACGACAGTGCAGAGGAAGTGCTGACGAATATCAATTTGCACGCAAAGCCGGGCGAAAACATTGCATTGGTCGGTCCGTCGGGTGGCGGCAAAACCACGCTTTGCAACTTGATTGGGCATTTTTATGAAATCCAATCCGGCAAAATTATGCTCGACGGTACGGACATTCGCGAAATTTCCTTAAAGAGCCTTCGTGACCATATCGGTGTTGTGGCGCAGGATGTGTATATGTTCTGTGGCACGGTGAAGGAAAACATCTGCTACGGCAAAATGGACGCTACGGACGAAGAAATCATCGAGGCGGCAAAGCTTGCCGGTGCGCATGAGTTTATCTTAGGTCTTGCCGATGGCTATGACACCTATATCGGCGAGCGCGGCATCAAGCTTTCGGGCGGGCAGAAGCAGCGCCTTGCCATTGCGCGCGTGTTTTTGAAAAATCCGCCGATTTTGATTTTGGACGAGGCAACGAGCGCGCTTGACAATGAAAGCGAGCTGATTGTGCAGCAGTCGCTTGAAAAGCTTGCCAAGGGCAGAACAACATTTACGGTGGCGCATCGCCTGACCACCATCCGTAACGCGGATAAAATCATTGTTTTAACCGACGAGGGCATTGTCGAGGAGGGCAGCCATACGGAGCTTATGGAAAAGGGCGGTATGTATTCGAATTTGTACAGCATGTATACCAAAATTAAATGAGTTTAAAAATCCGTACATATGTTATGTACGGATTTTTTAAGACATACGGTATCAGATAAGCTATAATAAAATCAGAAGAAATATTTTTTGGGAGGCGAAATGTATGAAAACAGTAAGAAAGCTGCTTTGCATCGTGCTTTGCCTGAGCATGGTACTTTCGTGCTTTGGTACGGTAGTATTTGCGGCAGAGGAGATATACACTTTCTTTAGTACCGATTTTGAAAACGAGAAAATCGGGGCAACACCGGCAACGGGCGGTGAATTAAATCAGTGGAACGCGAAGGCGGCAAGCGCCGAATCGTATGCCAAGGTTGTAGAGGGCAACGGCGGCAAGGTATTAGAGTTCGGGCGTGCGGCGGAAAGCTCGGGCGCAGGCGGGCCGCGCTATGAAAAGAAGCTGCCGACGGACGGCACAAAAGTCGAGGTTTCTTTTTTGGTAAAAACAAACGGCAACAGCTTCGGTTTGTATTTTAAGGACAGCGACACCAATAAAAAAATCCTGGATATGACCGACACGGTTTCGGGTGATACGCCGGTAAAGTTCGATAAGGATGCATTTACACCGGTTACGCTGACATTGGACTTTGGCGCAAAGGTGTATTCCATTTCCGTCAACGGCAAAACAACCGTGGATAAAAAGGCAATGGATGCAGGGCTCGATTTAGATGAGATGGTGCTGCGTATCGGCACAACGCTGCAGCCGGGGCAGACCGTACAGCTGGATAATGTTGTGATGCGCGTAAACGATAAATCCCTTTCGAGCGAAAATATTGAGGCTGAGGCGGATAAAAAGGCAGAAGAAATGCTCGGCAGCGCATCTGCGGCGATTACAAAGCAGAGAAAAACGCCGGACAGCTTTTATACGCTCTTTGAATACGATTTTGAAAAGGACACTGTGGGCAAGGGTATATCTGTCGGCACACAGACCGGCAAATGGCACGCAAAGGCATCGAGCGATATTGCAACCTTGACCGTGCAAAAGGACGGCGCAAATCAGGTAGCGGAGTTTGGCAGACCGGCAGACCAGGCCGGCAAGGGCTATCCGCGCCTGGAGCAAAAATACAGCTTTACGAAAAAGCATATCGTGACCGTGGAATACGATGTGCGCACCAATGGCCAGCAGGCATCTTTGGAGCTGCACGACACGAGTAAATCGTCGAAGCTCTTTACGCTTACAGACACATATTCCTTAGACAGCAGCGTAAAAATCGATGCGGCAAACTATGTGCATGTTTATGTAATGCTAGACTTTGCGAAAATGACCTACGATGTGACCATCGGGGATAAAAAGGTGACAAGCGGCGCGGAAATTCGCTCGGATTTGGATTTTAGCGCACCGATTGGTCTTCGCTTTAACAACGGCATCGAGCCGGGGTACTACATTCGCTTGGATAATGTGTTTATTGGCATCAACGATGAGGAAATGGCGAGCGGTAATAACAAAAGCATCCGCGATTTGTCTACAACAGGCGAGGGTGCGAAGGTGCGCGCACAGCTGAAAAACAGCCATCCGCGTATTCATATCAGTGATTTTGATGCCTTCAAGGCAGACATTGCGGCAGACCCATTAAAAACCGAATGGGCAGACAGCGTAATCGCAACGGCAGATGCGATGCTGAAGCGCGGTCACTATGTATACAATGTGCAGGAGGGCGGCGTTGGGGATAATATTTTGGAAACGAGCCGCTATGTGATGCATATGTCGTATGTTTTGTCCTTTGCCTATAAAATGACGGGCAATGCGGCATATAAGGACAGACTCTACGCTGAGTTTGTCAATGTCGGCAATTTCCCGGGCTGGAGCATTGAAGAATTTTTGGCGACGGCAGAAATGTGCCACGCGTTTGCGTTGGCGTACGACTGGCTCTACTATGACTGGACAGATGCCGAGCGCAAAAATATTTTGGATATTATGACAAAGCAGGGCCTTGACTATGCCGTGGAAAATTACAACGGCAGCCCGACGGGCGGCACCAACTGGGTGCAGGCAACGCACAACTGGAATCTGGTGTGCAACGGCTCGATGTTTATCGCGGCAATCGCGATTGCAGATGAAGCACCGCAGTATGCAGACTTCTTCTTTGAAAAGGCGGCAGCATCGATTCAGAAAGGTCTTGCACCATACGCACCGATGGGTGCGTATCCGGAGGGCGCAGGCTACTGGGCATACGGCACAAACTACTTAACCTACGCGATGTCGGCACTTGAATCCGCCTTTGATGGCGGCGTTCCGGCGCACCTTGTATTCTACAATGCACCGGGTATTGCAGATACCTGTGACTTTGTGGTTTATACAAATGCATTCACCGGTCGCTTTAACTACGGCGATGCAAGTGCGGCAATGGGTGGCTCGGCAATTCTGTATTGGTTTGCAGATAAATTTGATAAACCGCAGTATGCATGGTATATGCTGCAAGGAGAAGCAACCGCTACCTATGAGCCGGTGGACGGTACTTGGGGCAATGTGCTGAAGCTGCTTTGGTACAATCCTGCAAAACAGGCAGGGGATGTTCGCTTTAACTTAGACAAGGCATACAAGAGCGAAGAAGGCTTTAACGGCGCATTCCTGCGTTCTTCCTGGACGGATGATAACGGCGTATACATTGGTCTGCAGGGCGGCTACAACCGCGATAACCATATGTTCTTGTCGCAGGGCAACTTCCTTTTAGAGGCAAACGGCGAACGCTGGAGCACGATGCGCGGCAGCGGCAACTACGGCTGGAGCGGCTATTTCTCCAGAGGCACAAACACCTCGCAGCGCTGGACCTACTATAAGTGCCGCGCGGAAGGACAGAACACACTGGTTTTAAACTCCGGTATGGATGCAGACCAGGAGGTTGACTCTGTAGCAAAGCTCGAAAAGTTTGAGCAGGCGGACAACGAAGCCTATGCTATTATCAATATGACCGACGGCTACAAGCGCTTTGGCGCAACGAGCGTCAAGCGCGGTGTGCGTTTGTTTGACAACAGAAGCCGCGTGCTGTTAAGCGATGAAATCCGTATGGCAAGCCCGCTTTCGAGTGGCTACTGGTTTATGCATACGGACGCGCAGGTGCAGTTCTTAGAGGATAAGAAAGCCGTAATGCTTTCGCAAAACGGCAAAAAGCTCTATGCAAGAATTATCGAAGGTCCGGAAAATGCGGTGTTTAGCGTTATGGCAGCTGAGCCGCTGCCGACAAGCCCGAATCCGGCTTCGCAGGCATCCGTAAAGTACGGGCAAAAGCTTGCCATCGACCTTGCGGGACATAAGAGTATTGATTTAACGATTGAATTTATTCCGCTGTACGGCAATGATGCCGTGCCGGAAAGAGATGTGGCAAATACAAAGCTTTCAACCTGGAAAATTGAGGACAATTCCGCATCTGTAAACACACTTGCTGACAATGCAGTTGCATTGTTTGTCGACAGCCCGAAGGCGTTTGACCGCAGCTGTGTCACCTATGTAGATACAAACAACACAGAGGTTAAGCCGATTGTGCAAAACGGCAGAACGCTCATTCCGGTGCGCTTTGTAGCAGAAAAGTTCGGCGCGAGAGTCGGCTGGGACGATGCTACGCAAACTGTTACCGTCAACGGCAGCGGCAAGCTTGTTAAGCTGGTTATCGGCAGCAATATTATGACGGTGAACGGTGAAGAAACAATTCTGGATGTGCCGGCACAGACGATTAACGACCGCACACTCATTCCGCTTCGTGCACTTGTCGAAGCGCTCGGCAAGACGGTGCACTGGGATGACAGAGGCTTAATCGTGATTACGGAAAAGCCGGCAAGCTTTACGCCGGAGACAGTAACAAACCTTGTTGAGCTTTTGGGCAATACCATCACTGTAAACGGAGATGCGGTTGCGCTCGAATTTGGTAAAAAGCACTATGAGGTATATGTATCGGCGGCTGCAAGCGGTATGCCGGTGATTGAAGCGACAAGCGCTTATACAAATGCGATTCAGGCATTTGAAAACGGTGTGACCATCGGTGAGAGCGTTTACACCTTCCGTTTTGTGTCCGACCCGACGACATACGCTTCCGGCGATTTGGCAATCGGCAGCGTAAAAGCAACGCTTGCCGGCGAAACGATGGAGGGCTTAGACGAAATCAAGTACCTTGTACCGGTGGCGATTACGGCGGCAGCGCCGGGCAATACTGCGCCGGAAAATGCGCTCGATAACGATATCAAAACGCAGTGGACACTCGCCGGTGAGCAGTGGCTTTGCTATGATTTCGGTGAAGCAAAAACAATGACTCACTTCTCCGTTGCCGTGATGAAGGGCTCGGAGCGTGTGTACAGCTTTAAGCTTCAGGCATCGAATGACGGCGTAAACTGGACAGATGTGTATACGGACGGTAAAACCGTAATGCGCGATGATTTACCGACGCTGTACAGCTTTGCAGCGCCGGTCAGCGCAAGATATATGCGCTATGTCGGCTCGGGCAACACCACAAACAACTGGAACAGTATAAACGAGCTGCGCTTCTATGAAAATGCGGACAAGGCAAACTTAGATGCGCGCTACTGGGAAACGGTGTTTAACGGCGTTGAGACCTACACCTACGCGGCAGGTACAACAAAGCAGATTGCGGCAGAGGCAGCAAATAACGCAGGTGCAGTTATCACAGACGGCGTAGCCTTCAGCTATGCAAGCAGTGACGATAGCGTAGTAGCGGTTTCTGAAACCGGTGTGCTGACCGCGAAAAAGAGCGGCAGCGCGGTAATTACCGTGACGGCGACCTACTACGGCGTAGAAAAAACAGCAAGCATTAAGATTAACGTGCTGGTACAATAAGAAAAAAGGGACGGAAAGCTGAAACTTTCCGTCCCTTGACTTTTGCCTGTTATGATGTTATCATAGGGATGACATTATATAATACGAGGTGCTTTTTTATGAATGAAACATTGTCGATCTGGTCGTCTTATTATAAGGAGCTTTCGCCGGAGGATGCGATTTTAGAGTTTTTGAAATGTGGCATTACCTGTACGGAGCTTTCTGACGAGCATGGCGCGGCGCTGCTTGAGCGCGGCGATGCAAAAACCGTTGGCGCGCAGTTTGGTGCATTTGCGCGTGAGCATGGTTTTTCGATTCCGCAGGGGCATCTTTGGCTGAAAGTCCGCTTGTGTGAAGAAGGTGCGGTTGAAAAACTGAAGGCGTGGATTGATTTGTTTGAAGCTATCGGTATTAAGCGCGGTGTTTTGCATCCGGACTGGTTTGCAAAAGGGGAATCGCGCCGTGAAATGCTGGATGAAAACATCAAAGCGCTTTTAAAGCTGAAGGCGTATATAGAAGGCAAGGACTTTATGATTTGCCTGGAAAACATGCCGGGAATTTCGGACTCTATCGAGGATTTGATGTATATGCTCGATGTGCTCGACAGCCCGCAATTCGGTATTTGCCTCGATACGGGGCATTTGAATATTGCAGAGGACAAAGACCAGCGCAGATTTATCCTGACGGCAGGCAGCCGCTTAAAGGCACTCCATGTGCATAATAACGACGGTACGGCAGACCAGCACGTTATGCCGTACGGCCGTGGGGATATTGATTTTGATGCAGTTGTGCAGGCGCTGCGCGAGGTGGATTACGACGGCATATTCAATTATGAAATCCCGTGGGAAAGCATTCGCTGTCCGCTTGTGCTTCGCAATGAAAAGCTGCACTTTATCAAAAAAGCGCATGCGTATATGATGCGAAAATAATAGAGAATAAAAGCCCTCCCTGTGTAAGGGAGGGAAGTCGGAGGCCAAGCGGTCTTAGGAAGACAATCCTTTTGTACAACTCCTTGGCTCACAGAACGACATGGCTACGATCCGACTTGCTTGTGCTTCGCAATGAAAAGCTGCACTTTATCAAAAAAGCGCATGCGTATATGATGCGAAAATAATAGAGAATAAAAGCCCTCCCTGTGTAAGGGAGGG
>JAZQCN010000136.1:0-14181 GCA_045546315.1 Clostridia bacterium
TCTCATTTTCTAAACTCCGTTCGACTTGCATGTGTTAGGCACGCCGCCAGCGTTCGTCCTGAGCCAGGATCAAACTCTCGAAAAAAATATTTCGTTCGTTTAATTAGCTCTTTTAAACTCTGACTTACTTTGTCAGGACGCCGATAATTTTCATTATCTGCGTTTACTCAAATTCTTTGACAAGTTCCTTGTAATTTGTCGTACACTGTTTAATTTTCAATGTCCAATGCCCTGCTTTTCGACTTCCGTCTCATCAGCGGCGAGATTTAGTATACCACTTTACCAGGGCTTTGTCAACACTTTTTTTCAACTTTTTTTAAATTTTTTTATCTTCCTATATATATGTATCTCCTATTGAAAAACACACAATATTTCGTAGGGTCTGAGGCTTGAAAATTCTTCCTTTATAAAGTATAATAGAAGCAAGAACAAAGGAACGGTGTGCATTATGGACTTAACTAAAATTTCAACCATCAATTATATCAAAGAAAAGTACGGCTTTCATATGAGCAAAGGGCTCGGGCAAAACTTCTTAACCGACGCAAATGTACTCGAGCAAATCGCTGATGCCGCGGAGATAGATGCTGCCTGCGGTGCGCTCGAAATCGGGCCGGGCATCGGCGTGCTTACAAATGTACTCGCGCGCCGCGCGGGGAAGGTGACTGCCGTTGAAATCGACACACGCCTTTTACCGGTGCTTGAAGAAACCCTTGCCGGGCACGAGAATGTAAATGTTATCAACTGCGACTTTATGAAGGTGGATCTCCTCAAGCTGATTGACGAAAACTTTGCAGGTATCGAAAAAATCAGCCTTGCGGCAAACCTGCCGTACTACATCACCACCCCGATTCTCACCAGCGTTTTAGAAAACCGCCAATTCAAGTTTGAGAACATTGTGGTTATGGTGCAAAAGGAAGTGGCACTCCGCCTATGCGCACAGCCGGGTAAAAAGGATTACTCCGCTCTGTCCGTTCTTGTACGCTATTACACAGAGCCGGAAATCGTAGTCCATGTGCCGGCGGCAAGCTTTGTGCCTGCGCCGAAAGTCGACTCCGCCGTTGTGAAAATGAAGATGCTCAAAAAGCCGCGTGTAACACCAAAGGACGAGGCTGTATTTTTCAAAACAGTGCGCGCCGCATTCGGGCACAGAAGAAAAACACTTTTGAACGCACTGTCCACCAGCAACGCCTTTAACCGCTCTAAAGAAGAATACAAGAGCATCATCGCCGAATTAGGCTTCAAAGAGACCGTGCGCGGCGAAGAGTTGTCGTTAGAGGATTTTTGCGCACTTGCCGACAGACTGACCGAGGTATAATATGAAAAGGAAACTGATTTACACTCTCATTTTGCTCGCGCTGTTTATCGCCTGCTGTCTGCCGCATATAAATTTCACGCCGAGTGACCCGACGGAAACAGGCAAAGGAAAAATACCCACACTGCCCGCTGATACGCTCGCTGCACACTTTATCGATGTCGGCCAAGCCGACAGCATCCTTTTGCAGTTGCCGAACGGGCAAACGATGCTCATTGACGCCGGCGAGGATGTGCGCGACTACATCAGCGATTTGGGCATCCGCAAAATTGATTATCTCGTTGCGACGCATCCGCATTCGGACCACATCGGCTATATCGAAGAAGTCGTGCGCGCATTCGAAATCGGTGAAATCTATATGCCGCGCGTAAGTCACACGAGCAAAACCTTCGAAAACATGCTGCTCGCCATTCAGGAGAAGGGGCTGAAAATCAAAACAGCCAAAGCCGGCGTGACCGCACTGGATACGGAGGATTTGAATATTGTTTTTGTTGCGCCGGTGCAGGAATACTACGAGGATTTAAACAACTATTCTGCCATTGTAAAGGTAACCTACAAAAGCAAATCCATGCTGTTTACCGGCGACGCGGAGGCGCTGTCGGAAAGCCAAATTACGGCAGATATTGACGCTGATGTGCTGAAGGTCGGGCATCACGGCTCCTCCACCTCGACAAGCAAGCGGTTTTTAGACCGCGTTTCACCGCAAATCGCCGTCATCAGCTGCGGCGCAGACAACGAATACGGCCACCCGCACCGCGAGGTGCTGCAGCGCTTAAGCAGTCGCAACATCGAGATTTACCGCACAGACGAAAGCGGGACAGTCATCGTTTATTGTGACGGTGAAAATTTAAATGCAGAAAGTGAATACTAAAAAAATCGGCTCATTTGAGCCGATTTTTTAATGTGTTATTTCTCCGTACCTTGCAACCCAGGCAGCATGATAGTCCGATTCATCGCCCCACTTCCATTCCTGCAGGGTCGCCTCGGCAATATCCCGCTCATACGGATTGTTGAAAATAAAATGCCATATCAGGTCATTGCCCTCAAAGGCAAAAATACCCGAAATTATAGTATCCTGCCAATTATAGTCAAGCGTATAAATTTCTAACGCTTTTCCGTAACACAAAGCAACATCTATCTGATGCGATATCGCAAGCGCTTCAAGCGATCCAAGCGTTACCGGCTTATCATTTCCGTAGCTTCTCGCCTCCGTATCCGTCTGCACATACACCGTCCGCTCCGGTTTTATAACAATATCATAACCGCCGGACATAAGGGCCTCTTCATCTTGCGCTACCGCATCCGGCGGAAGCAGGCTTTCTATCTGATGCTCGCGCAATGTCCAATCGCACACAACCCAAATGCCGCTCTCATCCTTTTTTACCGGCTGCCACACGCTGATTCGATGTTGCTTACCGTTTTCATCTGTTCCGTAAAACACATCTTCACCTTTGTAGGGACTTGCTTCTATCGAAGAAAGCTTCTTCGTTTCCCGTGCATAGCGCAGTGCAACTTCATAAGCAGAAAGTCGCCAGGTTTCTTCCCCCGCATCTGCTTTTTGTTGCAAGTCTGCATAGGCCAAATCCACCGAAAACTCCTTCGGGTCGATCACCGTAAGCAATTCTTCACTTTTTACGCGCCACTCAACATCACCGTCTTCGACAATACTCCATTCATCGCCGCGCTCTACTACACGCATAATGAAATAGCCCTTTTCATCGCCATCATATATCATCCCATGTTGACCTGTTACAGACTCAAGCCTGGCAAGACCGCTAACAGAAGCATAATTCGCCTTTGCCATAAGCTTTTTGTCGGTCGTCAGCACTGATTTCGGCACATATGCATACATGGCTCCCTCAATCGGCGTTACAACATAATAGCGGTCCTTCTGCTTGCAAATCACGCAGACCGGATCACCCTTGCTAAGCTTCACGCCATTCTCAAGGCGCACAGTATGCCGTAAAACCGCAGTCTCGCCAATGGCAATTTCTTCTACCGGCTTCGGCCAGAGCAAAAACGCCACAACACAAAGCGCAACAGCAAGAACAGCCGCTATACCGATCTTTACGCCTTTACGCATACAATCACCTCCATACTTTTATTTTATCATAAGTATTTCAGCGTTGCAATATCAATGAAAATCGCCATAATCCCCTATCGGCATTCCCTCTTTGCCCGCAGCCTTTAAATATGCCTCAGCATAGGCGCGTTTTTGCTCTCTCAGCCCTTGCACATCAGAATCCGGCATATTCAAAAGATACGCGTGCCAATCTTCCGGGAACAACTCTTTTATGGATTCCGTATAATACGCCCCATCCATCGGCGTCTGATAATCGACCAGATTATGCGCGTTATCAAAAATCAGCACCGTAGGAATCGCGCCGCAGCCGGAGCCGTGCTCAAAATGGTCACCGCAAAAGTTATATGTGCCATAGGTGCTTACGGTATACACCTTATAGCCATTCTCTGTTTCTTCCGTTTCTAAAATCGTATGTCCCTCTGCGTAGCAACCACCGTGCACAAATCTGTCCTTGTTGTATTCTAAAATTGCCTTGGACACGCGCTCGTGCATTTCTTTTGTATAATTCCCATTTTTATGCACCACTACATTTGTCGGGCCGTCCGCGCCGCCGATAACGCCGACGCTTGAGGATTCACCGCACCCAACCAAAACACTGCACAGAAGCGTTACGCATATAAGCAACATCAGCACAAATGTGCCGCGCTTTTTTATGCGCATATTTAATATATTCGCAAAGCGTGACTTTGCCTGCTTGCCGCTTTCGGAAAAGCTTGTTGTTAAAAACGGTGTTTTCATTCATCTCCCTCCGTCCATTTTATAAGTGTCTGCTTGGCAAGCTCCAGCTTATCTTTCGTGTCCAGCTCGGCGTGTCCAATCAGCTGCTCATCATCAAACACAAACAGATACGCCGTATTTCCCTTCGGCGCGGTGTATTCGTAAATCATTATATCGAGGTCCTTGCCGTAGTAGTCCTTCGCATCAAAACCCATCTGCGCCGCCAAATCCTCGACCGACCACGACTGCTTGCTGCTGTAGTGTGTGTAAATCATTTTATTTCCCTTCAGATTAATGCGCCAGCCCATTCCGCTGTTGACGATTACCTTGACATCTGCCGGAACGGCATCATCCATCTGCCCCTTCATCAGCGAGGCATTACTTACAACCCAAATGCCGTCTTCTCCCTTTTTAATTGGCTGATACACACTGACAAAATAGCCCTCGGTTATATAAGACATCGTATTGGCAGAGGTTTCTTCCATTTGATTGGCATCAATACGCATATGTGCAGTTACCTTTCTGCTTGCAAGGTAGTCATTTACCACCTCGTGCGGCGAAAGACGCCATTGCTCCTCGCCTGCGTCTACCCTCTTTTGCAAGTCAAGATAATCAAAATCCACTTGTGTGGACGGAATCACCGGCTCGATATCCTCACTTTTTACCCATTTATTATCCACACCGGCAGCAAAGCTGACCTCGACCCATTTGCCGTCGCGCTTGATGACCTTTAGCGGCGTCTGCATCGAATAATAGGTTTCCTTTTTAGCGTCACCCTTGTTTGTATATACAGCGCCGAGCGGCTTGATAGAGGCATAGTTCGCCTTTGCCAGCATTTCCGCATCCTTGGAAACTGCTGACTTTTCAATATCACCAAATATTGCCGGGTGACTCATATACGGCATTTGCACATGGTATGTGTCATCATTCTCATAAACGACAAACAGCAAATCGCCTTTGTACACCATTACGCCGTCGGTAATTTCCGAATCCCGCGTTACAACCACGGTATCGCCCGGCACAATCTTTGTTGCCTTTGTCGGCTTGTTTTGCACGCAGCCTACGATAATACCGCAAACGAGCGCAAGCAAAAGAATTGCCGCAAGCGCGACCACGCCCGCTCTTTTGGCTTTAGTGTTGAGAATATTTGCAAAGCGGGATTTTGCCTGCTTTGCATTTTCCGAAAAACTCGTCGTTAAAAACGGTATCTTCATTCGTCTTCTCCTTTCGCGTAAACGGCAAGCGGCGTATGCGCGCCGTCCTCCATTGTTTTTAAGATTGTTTTTGCATAGGTTTTTCGAAATTCCATATCCGTGCCGCGCAGAACAGCATCGTCACACGCATATTCCAAATCGCGGTTGGCGCGACGCACCATCAGGTGCACAAGCGGATTAAACCAGTGCATTGCATTCGCCGCCAAAAGCAAGAGCTTTACCCACAAGTCACCGCGTTTGCAGTGCATCTGCTCGTGGCGCAGAATCACGGCAAGCTCCGCTTCGGAAAAATCATTGTGCGGCAAAAGAATTCTCGGCTTAAAATAGCCGTACAGCATCGGCGAGGTCAGCTCTGTGCAGACATACACCGGCAAATCACACACAGTCTCGACAGGCCTTGCTTTTTTACGCACCTTACATACAAATACCAAATAACCTCCGATGTGAAAGCCGAAAAAGCCGATTGCGCCAATGCCCCAAACAATGAAAACCAGGTCATAGAGCGTAATACTGACTGTATTTTTCGCCTCCGGCAAAAACAGCTGTTTTTCCTCCGTTTGCTGTCCCGGCAGCGCAGGCGACGGCGTTTCATAGGTGTACACAATCGGTCTGTCCTCCACACGCGGAATCTGAATCGGCGCAGACGGCAAATTCACGCGATACGGCACAAGCAAGCGGATTGCCAGTACAATCCAGATGATTGTACGCCATTTTGCACTGTAGCGCTTTTCCGTATGCGGCAAAATTAGCAGCAAAAGCGCAATTACAACTGCGCTCGTTAAAGAAATCATCAGCAAATCCTGCATTATTCTGCCTCCTCTATAAAGGCACGAAGGTCATCTAACTCCTCTTTCGAAACCTTTTTACCGTCATAAAGCGATGCAAGCAGACTTTTTAAAGAATTTTGGTGCACTCTTTCCAAAAAGCTGCGACTTTCGCTCGTTAAATACACATCCTTTTCCACGCAGGGCGTGTACACATTATGCCGACCATCCTTTTCGCATTTCAAAAAGCCGCGCTCACAGAGGCGGGAAAGGAAGTTGAGCACCGTCGGCTTCACCCAAGCCTTGTCTAATCTGTCCATAATATAATCCGAGGTGACCGGCGCGCCAGCCTCCCAAATAATCAGCATAATCTCCAATTCACTTTCCGGTAATTTTTTCATATGTATCTGCTCCTTTTTATTTTACAATTGTCTAATTACGCTTTAATTTTACAATTGTCTAATATAAAAGTCAAGCTTTTTTATGAATTTTCGATATTTTTTATTAAAAATGTGATATACACGCGTATTTTTCTGTGGTAGAATGAACTCAAAGATAAAATAGTGAAGGAGGATTTTTATGATTAGGGTAACCATATGGAACGAGTATCGCCACGAAAAAGAAAAAGAACATGTACGCGAGATTTATCCGGAAGGTATTCACAATGCGATTGCGAATTTTCTCGCCTGCGACGAGGTCAGCGTAAGAACCGCAACGCTCGATGAGCCGGAATGCGGACTTTCGCAAGAGGTAATTGACAATACAGATGTGCTTTTATGGTGGGGACATATGGCGCATAAAGAAGTGCCGGATGAGATAGCCATTCGCGTGCGCGATGCCGTGCACGCAGGCATGGGCTTTATCCCACTTCATTCCGGGCATCACTCTAAGCCCTTTAAGCTATTGATGGGTACGCCAGGCGATTTAAGCTGGCGCTGTGACGGTGACAAGGAGCTTGTATGGGTTGTTGACCCGTCGCATCCGATTGCGCAGGGCATTGACCGTTATTTTGTAGTAGAGCACGAGGAAATGTACGGCGAGCCGTTTATGATTCCGGAGCCGGACAAGCTTGTGTTTATCGGTACATATGAAGGCGGCGAGGTTTTCCGCAGTGGATGCTGCTGGCAACGCGGTTACGGCAAGATTTTCTACTTCCAGCCGGGACACGAACGCTACCCAACCTACTACAACCCGGCAGTGCAAACCGTTATCAAAAACGCAGTACGCTGGGCAAATCCGACCTATCGCGGCGTTTTAGAGTGTCCGCATGTGAAGAAAATTGATGAAGAATAAAAACCCTTCTCGAATAAGCATATCCGCCGAACCAAAATCAAACAAAAAAATTATCCCCGCCAAATATTTGGCGGGGATTTTGTATCTAAATCAATTATTTTCTGTAAATATCAATCGGGCGTCCTTTTGAATCCTTCCAAACAGTCCAACCATTGTTAGAATGTCCCAGTGCAATCCATCCAGCATTTGTAGGAGAGTTTGCATCTGTTGTTTCAAGAAGAACATTATCTTTAATTTGCGCATTCTTGCGCGCCTCAGGCACCCAACCTTCCTTGGTCGGTGCGCAAACACTACCCTTTTCAACCGAAAGCTTACCATCCACGACAAGCATAGTTGCAGAAACTTTTCCAAAACCTTTTACATTTTGAGCCAAAAAGTATTTACCATCAGGAATAAGAGCCCAATCTTCTTTTATTTTATGTTCTTCAGTAGCCGCAATAAAAACTTCTTCCTTAGTTAATGTTTCAGGGTAAATTTGCTTTCCTTCAAACGACGACAATAATTGCACAACCAAGTCGCAATCTAGCGAAAACAACTCTGAACCTTGGACATTACTTTTAGCAAATATTTCATCTAATAGTTTTTCTTTTTCATCATAGTCATCAACTTCAATTGCAAATTTTCTTTTAAGTCCTACAACATTAAAATATCCATTTCTTTCTAATTGATACATTCTGCTTTCATAATTTTCCGTTCCTGTTTTTCCAATTTTAATCAGCCCCGGAACTACCGTTGTCATTACATAAATTATTCCCTTTGCCATACAAAAACCTCTTATCCTTTTTTATTTAAGTATAACATAAAAACATATCCGTTTTCAATATGGTTTTAGATTTCTTCTAATAAAGAAAAGATATAGCATAATTTCACTCTAAACCAACCATTGGTAAACTGCAACTGCTACAAAGAATTTCTACATACCCTTGTCCTGCCAGACGGGCCTACTTTTGAATGCAAAAGTAGCAAAACATAGGGGGAGTTCCGATTCTCCCCCTATAACCCCCTTAAAACGGCTTAGGGGGATTGCATCCCCCATAAGAACCCCCTGCCACCCGACATTATTTTTGATCTACGAGGAAATACGCATCACCACTGCGTACTCAAACAAAAAAAACAGAGACCCATGTGTTCCTGTCCACCTCTGTGCCGTAACGACGCAATGCGCCAAAATTACCTTTTTATAACCACATTCAGCGAACAAAGCAACAAAAAAACAGTGCCCCGAGGGACACTGTTTTTTTATTAAATGATTACTCGAAGAGCTTGGAATACTTTGTCCAGTGCTCGTACTTCTCCTTCGCCTGCTTTTCAGCTTCGGTGAAGAGTTCTTCTGCTCTATCCGGGAACTTACGCGCCAGCGAGCTGTAACGCACTTCGTTCATGATAAAGTCTCTGTACGATGCGGACGGATCCTTGGAATCCATCTGGAACGGATTCTTACCGTCAACTGCAAGTCTCGGGTCGAATCTGAAGGTATGCCAGTAACCAGCCTCAACAGCATTCTTGATAACCTTCTGGGTATCAGTCATGCCGCCCTTGATACCATGGTTGATACACGGAGCGTAGCCGATAATCAGGGACGGACCGTTGTATTCAACAGCTTCCTTGATTGCCTTAACTGTCTGTGCATCAGAGTAACCCATAGCAACCTGTGCTACATATACATAACCGTAGGACATTGCGATTTCTGCAAGGTTCTTCTTCTTAATCGGCTTACCGCCTGCAGCGAACTGTGCAACAGCACCGGTCGGCGTAGACTTGGAAGCCTGACCGCCAGTGTTGGAGTAAACTTCTGTATCGAATACCATGATGTTTACATCCTCACCGGAAGCGAGAACATGGTCAAGACCACCGAAACCGATATCGTATGCCCAACCGTCACCACCGAAGATCCAAACGGCCTTCTTGGAGAGGAAGTCCTTCATTTCGAGGATTTCCTTTGCAGCATCGCTGCCGCAAGCCTCAAGTGCTGCAACGAGCTTATCTGTAGCTGCGCTGTTTGCATTGATATCATCGTAGGTTGCGAGCCATTCTGCAGCTGCATCCTTAGCGCTGTCGCAGGAAATAGCCTTTACCTTCTCAGCGAGTCTCTCACGGAGCTGCTTTGCAGCAACAGCCATACCGAGACCGTGCTCAGCGTTATCCTCGAAGAGGGAGTTTGCCCAAGCCGGACCCTGACCCTTGTGGTTCACGGTGTACGGTGTGGACGGAGCAGAACCACCCCAAATGGAGGAACAACCTGTAGCATTGGAAATATACATCTTATCGCCGCAAATCTGCGTAATGAGCTTTGCGTACGGAGTCTCACCACAGCCTGCACATGCGCCCGAGAACTCGAGGAGCGGCTGGCGGAACTGAGAATTCTTTACATTCATCGGACCAGCGAGAACATCTTCCTTCACGGATACCTTGATACCGTAGTTGAAAGCTTCCTGCTGTTCGAGCTGTGTATCAATCGGCTTCATAACGAGTGCCTTTTCCTTTGCCGGACAAACCTTAGCACAGTTACCGCAACCGGAGCAGTCGAGTGTGGAAACAACCATAGCAAACTTATAGTCAGCCTTACCGGTCATAGCCTTGCTCTTCATTGCAGCCGGAGCGTTAGCAGCTTCGTCAGCGTTTAATACAACCGGACGAATTGCAGCGTGCGGACAAACGATAGCACACTTGTTACACTGGATACAGTTGTCTGTAATCCATTCCGGAACATCAACAGCGATACCGCGCTTCTCGTAAGCAGCCATACCCTGCGGGAGGTGACCGTCAACCATATCCATAAATGTGGATACCGGAAGCTTGTCGCCAGCCTGTGCGTTACACGGACCTAAGATATTCTTAACGAATGCCGGAACATCCTTTTCTACAGCAGCGTCATCTGCAGCATTTGCCCACTCAGCCGGAACATCAACCTTCTTGATGTTCTTTTCGCCTTCAACGATAGCCTGATGGTTCATGCTAACGATCTTTTCGCCCTTCGCACCGAAGGACTTAACAACTGCAGCCTTCATATATTCTACAGCGTCAGCAAACGGAATTACATCAGCAATCTTGAAGAATGCGGACTGGAGCACGATAGAGGTCTTGTTGCCGAGACCGAGCTCTTTTGCAATACCGATAGCATCAATTGTGTAGAGGTTAATGTTGTTTTCAGCGATGTAGCGCTTCATCTTACCCGGCAGTCTTGCAGACAGCTCATCGATGTCCCAAGCGCAGTTTAAGAGGAAGTTGCCGCCCAGTACGAGGTCCTCAACCATGTCGTACTTGTCCACATAGGACGGGTTGTGACATGCAACAAAGTTTGCCTTGTTGATGAGGTAAGTCGACTTAATCGGCTTCTTACCGAAACGCAAGTGGGATACTGTGATACCGCCGGACTTCTTAGAGTCGTAGCTGAAATATGCCTGTGCGAACAAGTCTGTGTGGTCACCGATAATCTTGATGGAGTTCTTGTTTGCACCAACGGTACCGTCAGAACCAAGACCCCAGAACTTACAAGCGGTGTTGCCTTCAGCAGATGTGTCCGGATTTTCAACTCTTGCGAGGGACAGATTTGTTACATCGTCCTCGATGGAGAGTGTGAAGCCCTTGATCGGTGCAGCTGCGTCAAGGTTCTTGTAAGCTGCAATAATATCAGCCGGAATTGTATCCTTAGAACCGAGACCGTATCTACCGCCAACGATCATCGGCGCGTTAGCGTTACCTGCGTAGCAAGCGCAAACATCGAGGTAAAGCGGCTCACCGATGGAACCCGGCTCCTTCGTTCTGTCGAGTACAGCAATCTTCTTACATGTTGCCGGAACAGCCTTTAAGAATGCTTCTACCGGGAACGGTCTGTACAGACGAACCTTGATTAAACCAACCTTCTCGCCCTTAGCGGTCAGGTAGTCGATTGTCTCTTCGATGGTTTCACATACGCTACCCATAGCAACGATTACCTTCTCCGCATCCGGAGCACCGTAATAGTTTACGAGACCGTAGTTTGTACCAATCTTAGCGTTAACCTTGTTCATATATTCTTCTACAACAGCCGGAACTGCATCGTAGTACTTGTTGCAAGCTTCTCTGTTCTGGAAGAAGATGTCAGGGTTCTGCGCACTACCGCGAAGCACCGGATGCTCCGGATTGAGTGCGTTATTTCTGAATGCCTTAACAGCATCCATATCTACCATTTCTTTTAAATCTTCATAATCCCATACTTCGATTTTGTCGATTTCGTGAGAAGTTCTGAAACCGTCGAAGAAGTGCAGGAACGGTACCTGACCCTTAATTGCAGCTAAGTGTGCAATTGCGCCGAGGTCCATTACTTCTTGCGGGCTGTTGGAGCACAGCATCGCATAACCTGTCTGGCGGCAAGCCATAACGTCGGAATGGTCACCGAAAATGTTGAGTGCATGGGATGCTACACAACGAGCAGATACGTGGATAACAGACGGTAAAAGCTCACCTGCCATCTTGTACATGTTCGGGATCATCAAAAGAAGACCCTGGGAAGCAGTGTAGGTTGTAGTGAGTGCACCAGCTGCTAAAGAACCGTGCACAGCACCAGCTGCACCGGCCTCAGACTGCATCTCAACTACTTTAACCGGCTGACCGAAAATGTTTTCTCTCTTGTCAACCGCCCATTCATCCGTAACTTCTGCCATTACGGAAGACGGGGTGATCGGGTAAATCGCAGCAACGTCCGTAAACGCGTACGATGCCCAAGCGGCGGCATTATTACCGTCCATGGTTTTCATCTTTCTTGCCATCTATGTTTCCTCCTTACAAAAAATACAATACATCCGTATGCATAGGCATACTTCATCTCATATATTATAACAGTTTGATACAACTGTGTCAAGGGATGAAACTTGCTATTTTATGCGTTTTCTGCAATAAATATACCTTGGAAATGCTTTACAAGGTTACCAAACGGTAACATAAGCGACATTTTTTTGTTATAGCAAAATCATTTCCGTTATAATATAATGTATTTAGGCACATTTCAAAGTGCTGATTGTTTAAATTTGTTCGGGCAGGTGAGACAGCATGAGGATTGAAAAACTAAGTTTAAACAAAATCAAAGCGACCGTGAATACGGAGGATTTATTGCTCTACGATATTTCCCTCGAAACTCTGTCGCCGGACTCGCCGCGGCTGCGCGCCTTTATTCTGGCGCTGATGCAGCGTGCCGAAATTGAGCTCGGCTTCTACGCGCCGGCAGGCAATGTGTTAATCGAGGCCATCCCGCAGGGCGACGAGTTCATTTTCGTAATCACGCGCGTGGATACGCCGGCAGAAACGAAAAGACCTGCACTGACGCGCGAGGAAAAGCGCGAACGCTTTAAAAAACACGCCTTCCGCGTTGTCGCCAAAAATGCAGAAGCGAAAAAAGCGGAAAAGAAATTCTACCGCTTCGAAAGCTTGGAAAGCTTTGCCGATTTACTTAAAGCAAGCAAAATGCCCAAAACCGCACTGCTGTACAAATCGGCTGACTGCTATTACCTTGCAGTACCGTGCAGCAGCTCAGAAGCAAAACGCTTAAACAACCTTTTGCTCGAATTTGCCACACCGGTCGGTGCGCAGCAAATCGAAATGTACTTAAAGGAGCACACCAAAATCGTTGCGCGCGGCAGCGATTTCGATAAAATTTTGGCATGCTTTAAATAAAAATACGAAATAGAAAAACCGTCATACATACCGTATGACGGTTGTACATTATAACCAAAAACAAAAAAACAGAGTCCCGAGGGACTCTGTTTTGTATTTGGGGTTATAAATTACTCGTTGATAGCAGATACAACGCCCGAACCTACGGTTCTACCACCCTCACGGATAGCGAAACGCAGACCTTCTTCGATAGCGATCGGAGTGATAAGCTCAACAGAAATTGTTACGTTATCACCCGGCATGCACATTTCAACGCCATCCGGCAGGCTGATTACGCCTGTAACGTCTGTTGTTCTGAAATAGAACTGCGGACGGTAGTTGTTGAAGAACGGTGTATGACGGCCGCCTTCTTCCTTGGACAGAACGTAAACCTCACCGCTGAACTTTGTGTGCGGATGAATGGAATCCGGCTTTGCGAGAACCTGACCTCTTTCGATTTCATTTCTCTGAACACCACGGAGAAGTGCACCGATGTTATCACCAGCTTCTGCATAGTCGAGGAGCTTTCTGAACATTTCGATACCGGTTACAACAACCTTTCTCTTCTCGTCTGTCAAGCCAACGATTTCAACTTCTTCACCAACCTTGAGCTGACCTCTCTCAACTCTACCTGTAGCAACTGTACCACGGCCTGTGATGGAGAAAATATCCTCGATCGGCATGATGAACGGCAGGTCAGCCTTTCTATCCGGTGTCGGGATGTAAGCGTCAACTTCTTCCATCAGCTTAAGAATCGGAGCGTACTCCGGAGCGGACGGATCGTTGGAATCGCACTCGAGTGCTACGAGAGCAGAACCTGTTACGATCGGAATATCGTCACCCGGGAATTCGTACTCGGAGAGAAGCTCTCTGATTTCCATTTCAACGAGCTCGAGAAGTTCCGGATCGTCAACCTGGTCAGCCTTGTTCATGAATACTACGATGTACGGTACGCCTACCTGACGGGAGAGAAGGATATGCACTCTTGTCTGCGGCATCGGGCCGTCTGCAGCGGATACAACGAGGATAGCGCCGTCCATCTGTGCAGCACCGGTGATCATGTTCTTAACGTAGTCGGCATGTCCCGGGCAGTCAACGTGAGCGTAGTGACGGTTGTCTGTCTCATACTCAACGTGTGCTGTGGAGATTGTGATACCTCTTTCTCTTTCT
>JAZQCN010000137.1:0-9385 GCA_045546315.1 Clostridia bacterium
CTGCTTGAAAATGTTGAGGAATATTAAAATATATGGAGAGGAAGCGTATGAAAAAAGCAATTGCGATGATTTTAAGCGCTGTACTTATGCTTTCGTGCATCGGTACGCTGCCGACCTTTGCGGCAGAGGAGACGGTGCTGCTTTCAGAGGATTTTTCCACCGGTACAGCGGGCAATAAGCCCGGCAGCCTGAGTACGCAGGAAAATGCAGCAACGAAGGTGTATGCGCACTGCGCGCTCGATGGCGACAATATGGCGCTGTATGCGTATCACGAAGCGGGCTGCGACTGCGGCAAAACCGGCAGCCCGAGCGGCAGAATTACCGTAGACATTGCGCTTTATAAAAAACTGACGGTGTCGCTGAAGGCAAAAAACGGCGGCGCAAATGCATTCGTGCAGTTTTATTCGGCAGAGCCGAAAGCAACCACCAACCTCATTTCGGTGGACGAAACGAAGTGGACGGATGTTGTCATTACATTGGATTTTGAAAAGATGACCTTTGTAAGCAAGGTTGGCGGACAAGAGGCGAAGAGCGGGGCGCTTCAGAGCGTAGACACGACAAGCTCGTGTCAGCTTCGCTTTATGGCAAGCACACCCGAGCCGGGCACAGGTGCATATTTTGACGATATTAAAATCACCGGCATTCCGTCGGAGGGCAATTTAGCACCGAAGGACGACGAGCCGTTGCCGACCGAACCGGATTTTGCACCGACTGAGCAGGCAAAGCGCGCGAATGTTCCGCAAAGTGCTTATGTGATTTTTGATACGGACTTTAACGATGCTTTGGAGCTTTCAACGGCGGCAAAAACGAAGCTCGTTACGCCGGAGGGTACGATTTCACCGTTTAGCAGCGCAACGGCATACGGTGAAATTGCAGATGTAAACAAAAACCGTATGCTGCGCTTCGGTGCGCTCGACGGCAAAGCCCATTCACCGCGCGTGGAAATCAAGCTGCCGGGTATGGCAAAGCGCTACAGCTTTGATTATGCCATCGCCTTTTCGGGCGGTAATGTGCAGGCGGATATTTATGCCGACGGCGCAAAAATCAATTCCGGCGCTATCGGTAAAATGTCAGATACAGACGATACCTGGCATTATATTCATATGGAAATTGATTTGAAAAAGCGTACGGTCAGCGGTGATGTGGACGGCAAGTCGTTTTCCGGTATTACGCTTGGTGAAATCAAGGATTTTGAAACGGTGAAGCTGCGCATAACGGCGGGACTGAAGGCTAACGATATGGCGTATGTGGACTCGATGGCACTCTATACGGAGGATGAAATCAAGGTTGAGGGTATGCTGATGGGCAACAACAGGGTTGCCTGGGAAAATGTTAAGCCGGCAAAGCCGCTTTCCGATAAAAGCTTTGTAAACAACCTAACGCCGCATCCGCGCGTGTTTGTGCACGATTGGGACTATATGCGCGTGCATGTAAATGACGACCATATGACGCGCATGTGGTATGCGAGCCTGAAAAATGCGGCAGACAGAGCACTAGTGACGGACTTTGCAAGATACGAGCTCAATTCGCGCGGCAATATTCTGGATTCTGCCAGAAGCGCAAGAACGCGCCTGGTTGCCCTTGCGTTTACCTACAAAATTGAGGGCGATAAAAAGTATTTGAACAGAGCGTATGAAGAAATGCTTGCCTACGGTAAGTGGCCGGAATGGTCTGCGTATACGGCAATGCTGGCGACCTCTGAAATTCTGCAGGGCTATGCTTATGCCTATGATTGGCTCTATGACGATTTAACAGCCGAGCAGAGAAAAACCATTATGGATATTCTTAAAAAGCACGCCCTGCCGGTATATATCTACCAGTACGAGGAACACAAGGGCAGCGTAATTTCTACGAACAACTGGAACCCGGATATCAACGCGACCGCAATTGCGCTTGCGCTTGCGATTGCCGAGGATGAGCCGAATATGGCGGAGTATATCTTGGAAAAAGCGCCGCCGTGCATTACAAAGTACTATGCACCTGCCTATGCGCCGCAGGGGGCATATCCCGAGGGTGTTTCCTACTGGGATTTAGGTACGAGCTTTATGCTCTTTGCAACGGATTTTCTGGAAAATGCCTTTGTAGAGGGCTTTGAATTGCCGGAGGATTACCTTGCGTGGAAAGCACCGGGCGTTGCAGAAACGCCGGACTTTGCCATATACTACGACGGTCCGGTAGAAAAGTTTAACTATGGTGACTGCACAAGCGGACACACCAACTGCGTAGCGATGTATTGGGCGGCAAACCGTTTTAACAAGCCGCACTATGCCTGGTGGCAAAATAACCGCCAGATGGGCACGGGCAGCTATTTGTCAAGCTTTGATGCGGTTGCGGCGCTGGCATGGTATGATGCAGACAATGCCTATTTAACGCCGGGGGCGTTTCCGCTCGATAAGTTTTATGATGCACCGGGCGCAGTCAACGGCGTATCAATGCGTTCCTCCTGGCAGGATAATACCGCGCTTTGGGGCGCGATGCAGGGCGGCAACAACGGCGAATCGCATCAGCATTTGTCGCTCGGCACTTATGTAATCGACTATATGGGAAGCCGCTTTATCCGCGTACTCGGCATTCATGACTATTCGCTGTCGGGACCGCTGTATTACAAGCGCGCAGAGGCGTATAATAACTTAGTCATCAACCCGTCGCCTGCAGACGATCAGCTAAAGAGCGGCAACGCACAGCTCATCCGTCACGCTGCAAGCGACAATACCGCCTTTGGTATTTTGGATTTAACCAAAACACACGCAAACTATGTAAGTGCAAAGCGCGGACTTATGCTGACGGAAAACCGAAACCGCATTATTGTACAAGATGAGGTTGTAGCAAAGAAGCCGAGTGAGTTTTACTGGTTTGCAAACACGGATGCGAATGTGCAAATCGCGCCGGACGGCAAGAGAGCTATGCTGACAATGAACGGCGAAAGAATGCTTGCGCGTATTATCGAAGCACCGGCAGAAGCGCGCTTTGCTTTGATGGACAGAAAGTCGCTCTCCGAGGGCGTGGATAACTTTATCAGCGATGCCGGCGGCAAAAAGCTCTATTTGCATTTTACGGATAAAACAGAGTTAAACATCTGCGTAGAATATGTGCCGCTCCGCGAGGGTGAAGGCATCCGTGCACCGTGGACCTATACAAAATTAGACAACTGGACAGCAAACGATAACGGCATGACGGCAAGTGCACTTTCCGGTGCAAATGTCATTTTGAAAATCGGCAGCCCGAACGCATTTGCAGACGGTATTCGTACCTTTGTGGATACAAAAAATACCGATGTTGTTCCGTTTACCGAAAACGGGAGAACGCTTGTGCCGGTGCGCTTCATTTCCGAGGCGTTCGGCGCAGAGGTCGGTTGGGACGATGCAACCCAGACCGTTTCCGTAACCCATCTCGATAAGGAAATCGAGCTTGTTATCGGCTCAAATGAAATGAAAGTCAACGGCGAAACCGTTTTGTTGGATGTGCCGGCGAACACCTATAATTTCAGAACGCTCATTCCGCTTCGTGCGCTCGTTGAGGCGCTCGGTAAATCCGTATTCTGGGATGACAGAGGCTTGATCGTCATCGGCGATGCAATGGCAAGCTATACGGAAGCTGAGCTTGTGAAGCTGATTGGCGCTTTAAATGTTCGTGTGCGCATAGACGGTAAGGATGCAGCATTCTTTGACTTAGACCGCAGCGAATATGCAATCGATGTAAAGAGCGGTGCAGCTGTGCCGCAAATCGGCATCAGTACCGTCGGTACAGAGGTAGTTTCCTGCACGCAGGCAGGCGCTGTAGGCGAGAGCGCAACCGTAACAATTGACGGCAAGGCATACACCTTCAAGCTGCAGCCGGATGCGTTTGAAAATGTAATCGGCAGCAAGGATGCCGGCGTAATTACAAGCGTTGAAGCGATGTCGGCAGGCACCCGGTTACCAGAGCACGAAACCTTTATCTATGTCGAAGACTTAACCGACTCCACAGCATTTGCTTCTTATCCGGAGCGCGGTATTGTCGACGGCGTGATTAACGAAAGCACCTTAAACCGCTGGGCATCCAATGAGCCGAATGCCTGGATTCAGATGGATTTCGGCAGCGTAAAGACTGTGCACTCTATGGCATTTGCCGGTGTAACGCAGACGGCGCGCGCCTATAAGTTTGATGTGCTTGCCTCCATAGACGGCGAAAATTATACAACCGTACATACGGGCGGCGCACCGACCACAACGGACAAAATGAGCATCATTCCGCTTGGCGACATATCGGCAAGATATATCAAGCTTGTGGGTCACGGCAACAATCAGAATGCATGGAATACCTATGCTGAGGTGCGCTTCTACGAAAGTGCTGCGCAGCAAAATGAAGATGCTTCCTACTGGCCGAGCTACTTTGCCGAAAAGGAAGTGAAGGGTAGCGTCGGCACGAGCGTAAGAGTGTTGCTCTCTGCAAAGGATGCATTTAAAAATTCGGTAACCATTCGCCCGGATGCTGAGGTGACTTATACGGTGGCAGACGAAAGCATTGCAACCGTTTCAGCAGACGGCGTGGTTTCCTTTATCAAAGCAGGCACAACCACCGTCACCGTTACCGTAACGCAGGACGGCTTTAGTGTAAGTGCAACGGCGAATATTACGGTTGAATAATTTCAAAACAATACAAAAATACCGATGGAGAAATCCATCGGTATTTTTTGTGTGGATGCGCAAAATCGTGTTGATGAAGCCACTATCTTTATTTATGAATATCTAAGCCGTCTGCCTATTTCTGCTCTGACTTTTATAATATTGTGTTTTATAAGCTTTTCTTTTTCCTCGAATTGTTCGTACTCTGCCCTTGTGCATAAAACAGCAACACCGATTGCGCCTATGCATTTTGTGTATCTGAAAATCGCAGCAGCATAACCAAGCAAGATTTTGCCATCGTCTCCTTCGTTGTATGTCTGTACGACACCGTTTTTATCAAGTTCCGAAAGCTTAGCTATTAATGTTTCAAAGGAGGTCACCTCGTCCCAGTGTCCTTCGGGCGGCGTTCCGTTTTTTTCAAAAACTTTTTTAATATCTGCCTTCTCCATATTTGCCATGATAATCCTGCCCGTTGCGGTGCGGTAGATATCGTCAGGCATAATCTCTGAAATTTCGGGAAGTATTTTTTCGGTATCCATATAATCTATTGTATATTTCTGTCCTCCCTCAACCACGGCAAGGATTACGGAATACCCCGTTTTTTTATTTAGCCAGCGTATCAGTGGATGGCATATCGATACAAATTCATTCTCATACTTCCCATGTCTTGAAAGACAATAGGCTGCAGGTCCGAGCACATAACCCTTTGAATGGGAAATTTGTTTAACGAAGCCCTCCGAGGCAAGTGTGGATATGATGTGCGAGCAGGTGGATTTGTTGATTCCCGTCACGGTGCTTATATGCAAAAGAGAAACCGGACTGCTTTTTCCTTCGGAAATTGTATTCAGAATCTTTACTGTTTTTTGTACAGAGCCTATCATATTATCCCTCCTCGCACCAATTATATCGCAAATCGTTTTGAAATTCAATATTTCATAATATGAAATTTGTTGACAAGTGAATTATAGAAATTTACAATCATAAAAGAGAAGAAATTCTTGTTAAAAGACAGAGAAAGGGAGAAGTAAAATGATTTTAACAGATTACTTCAGGAGCAGTCGCGATATGACATGGGACTATGCAAAACAATGTGGCGTAGAACACGGCGTCATTCGATTACCGGAAGATGCTGAATTTGATATTACTGATTTTTCGCATTGGGAAAAAGTGAATAAGAAATTTATTGATTTTGGTATAAAACCAATCGTTATAGAGCCTATGCCAAATGAGTTGCACGATCATATAAAATCCGGCGATGAAAAGCGTGACGAATGTATAGAAAAAGTAATTAAAATGTTTGCGTATATGGACAAGCTCGATATTCGCACCATTTGCTTTAACTGGATGGCGCATATCGGATGGCTCAGAACATCGGATAGTATAGAAGAGCGTGGTGGTGCTTTAGTTACCGGGTTTGACATAGATGAGTTTAAATGCACCGATCAAAAAATAACAGCTGAAGAATTATGGAATAACTATGCATATTTTATAAAAGCCGTAATTCCGTATGCTGAAAAATTCAATATAAAGCTTGCCTTGCATCCGGACGATCCGCCATTGGAGAGATTAGGAATGGTTGAACGAATCATGATAAATTATGACAACATAAAAAAAGCAATTAATATTGTTGATAGCGAAAATCTAGGTGTTACCATGTGCCAGGCTACATATTGTATGATGGGCGAAGATTTGTATACGGTAATTCCTGAATTAGCGGATAAAATATTTTTTGTGCATTTCAGAAATGCGGTTGGTAATAAATATAAATTCCGCGAAACCTTTCATGACAATGGGATGATAGAGATGGCAGACATTATGAAGCTGTATAAGAAATGTAATGTTCATGTACCGATAAGAGTTGACCATGTTCCGCTCATGGCAGGGGAAAAGCAGGAGACGGCAGGCTATACAGCCTTAGGGAGACTATATGCCATAGGCTATCTGAAAGGTGTTTTGGAAGCGATTTAGCTTTAATTTAAAAAGGAGGAGACAGATGACTGACTTTAAAGGTAAAAAGGTACTTATTACAGGCTCGACGCAAGGCATAGGTCTTGAAATTGCCGGGCAATTTGCAAGCTGCGGTGCTTGTGTTTATATAAACGGAGCGGTGAGCGAGGAAAAAGTGAATACAGCTGTGAGCGCTGTTCCTGATTCGCACCCTGCATTATGTGACCTGTCAAACCCAGACTGTGCCGAGCGTTTGTGTGAGATAACCGGGGATATTGATATACTGATTTTAAATGCATCTGTGCAGTACAGAAAAGCATGGGATGAAATAAGCGATGAAGAGTTTGACCGACAGATGACGGTGAATTTTAAATCATCGCTAAAGCTGATTCAAAAATATGTGCCTTATATGAAAAAACAGGGTTGGGGGCGCATTATTACAGTCGGCAGTGTGCAGCAAGCAAAGCCGCATAAAGATATGCTTGTGTATGCAGCATCAAAAGCAGCACAGCATAATATGGTTATGAACCTGGCAAAACAGCTTGCACCATTTAACATTACTGTGAATAATGTTGCGCCGGGTGTTATAGAAACACCAAGGAACTTTGAAGCATTATCCGACGAAGAATATGCGCAAAAGGTTTTAGCCGGAATCCCGTGCGGTTATACCGGAGAAGCAAAGGATTGCGCAGGATTAATGCTTTTGCTCTGTTCAAACGAAGGAAAATATATAACAGGAGAAAATATTTTTATAGACGGAGGAATGAAATTATGAATTATAATGTAAGAGAAGAAATTATTGCATTAACACCGCAATGGAAGGGCGAAAGACTTCCCGATGGCAGACCGAAGGTGGATGAAAAATACTTAAAAGCACTTAAAACGCTTACGTTGGAAGAAGTGTGGAAGCCGATTTTTGTAAAAGGCTATGAAAGCCAGTTTGAAGGCAGACTCCACACACTCCATGATGACGGTCGAAAGCTGATTGGCCGCGCCGTTACCGCTACATATTGTCCTTTCCGTCCTGACTTTGACGAAGTTGTAAAGGATATAGGAAGAAGTGAAGGCAGAACGGGTACATACAATCAGTGGGTGATTGATAACCTGATGGAATATGATGTTCCGGTAATCGATATGTATGACAAAGTTTACAAAGGCACATTTCTTGGCGGAAACCTTACGACTGCATTAAAAAATAAAACCAAAAATGAAAACGGCGGTGCAGTTATCTGGGGTGGTATAAGAGATACCGAGCAGATGAAAAAGGTTGAAGATACACAGGTTTACTACCGTGGTATTGACCCTACCCCCATCCGCGATTTTATCATAACAGCATATAATACTCCAACAAGAATCGGCAATGCAATTTGCATGCCCGGCGATGTTGTTTTTGGTGCAGGCGGCGGTGTGCTCTTTATTCCTGCGCATCTTGTAGAAGAGGTTGTAGGGGGAGCTGCAAAAACCCAGGTAAAGGATATGTTTGGTTTTGAAATGATAAGTCTTAACAAATTCACAACTGCACAGATTGACAAGAATACATGGTCGAAAGAAATGCTGGACTTGCTTCTTGATTGGATTGAAAAAGACGACAGAGCAATCGCTTACAGAGGTCTTGACTGGTCTCATGAATATGATCTTGCTATAAATGGTGATCCCAATGATACACAATCCGCTTTATAATATTTATATTGCTTCCTGCGCAACCGACGGAGGCATATATCAGTATCATTTATATGATGATGGCACTATGAAGCTGCAAAGCTTTACGCAAATGGACAGACCCATGTATATGGCTACTGAAGATAATCGTATGTATATCCTCCTTAGAAGCCCGTTTTCAAAAGGCAATGAAAGCGGCTTGGCTGTATGTGATATATCCGCAGACGGAAAACTGCAACCACCTGCGGATATAATCTCAACAAAAGGTGAGGTGGCATGCCATTTGTCGGTAATTTGTGGAGATGTATACTGTGCAAATTATATTTCCGGCAGTGTTATAAAAATGCCTGAAAAATTGATAAAGCACGAAGGAAAAGGCGTAAATCCTATAAGACAAGAGGCACCGCACGCGCATTATGTCGGGTTTACGCCGGATAAAGAATTTGTCTGTGTGGTAGATTTGGGGCTGGATACTGTATATTTGTACAGTAAAAATTTAGAGCTTATAGACAAGGTACAAGTTCCAAAAGGACATGGCGCAAGACATTTGGTTTTTTCGGATGACGGGAAATACTGTTTTGTTGCAAATGAACTAAAATCTACAGTTTCTTTCCTAGAGTACAAAAGCGGAGAATTAAAATATGTTGACACAGTAAGCTGTTTGCCTGAAGGATATACAGGGGAGACAACAGCAAGTGCTATACGTTTTAATGAGAATCATATTTATGTTTCAAACCGCGGACTTGATACGATAAGTGTTTTGGAAAATCAAAACGGAAGGTTGGTTTATAAAGACAACTATAGCACAGGCGGCAATTTTCCCAGAGATTTTGATATTATTGGAAACTACATGATTTGTACAAATGAAAAAAGCGATAGTATCACCGTGCTTGACAACAAGCAGAAATTTAATGTAATATATAGAGAAAGCAATGTGAAATCGCCGATTTGTGTGGTTTCAAGAGAGGCTTGATTTTCAAATAATAAAAAATACAAGGTGAATTAAAAAATGAAAAATTTATTATTACTCGGAGATTCCATACGCATGGGATATGATAAATCCGTAAAAAAGACTTTAGAGGGATACGCAAATGTTATTTTTCCTAAGGATAACTGTCGTTTTGCTTCGTTTCTTTTAAGATATTTTCATGAATATTTAGGTGACATAAAGGGCG
>JAZQCN010000138.1:0-4583 GCA_045546315.1 Clostridia bacterium
TGTGCAGTGAATTCTCGTCTGCTGACCTGCGCCGACACCGATTGCCTGGCCGTCCTTTGCGAAGCATACGGAGTTGGACTGTGTGTACTTTAAGGTAATGAGTGCGATAATCATATCGCGAACAGCGCTTTCCGGTAAATCCTTGTTCTCGGTTACGATTTCGGAAAGAAGCGCCTTGTTGATTTCAAAATTGTTTCTGCCCTGCTCGAAGGTGATGCCGAAAACCTGCTTGGTTTCCTTTTCCTCCGGTACATAGTCAGGGTCGATTTGCACAATGTTGTAGCCGCCCTTGCGCTTGCCCTTTAAAATCTCAAGCGCTTCCGGTGTATAGCCCGGGGCGATGATGCCGTCGGATACCTCGCGTGCAACTAATTTTGCCGTGGTTACATCGCAAACATCGCTAAGTGCAATCCAGTCGCCGAAAGACGACATTCTGTCCGTACCTCTTGCTCTTGCATAAGCTGTTGCAAGCGGGCTTTCGTCTAAGCCCTCAACATCGTCTACAAAGCAAGCCTTCTTTAATTCTGCGCTCATCGGGATGCCGACAGCGGCGCTTGTCGGGCTGACATGCTTAAAGCTTGTTGCCGCACACATACCGAGTGCTTCTTTGATTTCTTTTACCAGCTGCCAGGAGTTAAACGCGTCTAAAAAGTTAATGTAGCCCGGCTTGCCGTTCAAAATCTGAATCGGCAGATCTTCGCCGTTTTTCATATAAATTTTTGCCGGCTTCTGGTTCGGGTTACAGCCGTATTTCAGCTCAAATTCTTTCATTGTGCAAAGTCCTTTCTATATGAATTATTTATTCTTATTTACAATCTTTGTTTTTGCTTCGCCTGTTGCGATGTCGATGTAGCGCACGAACAGGGAAACCTTATTTTCTTCGTTTAATGCATTCCAGAGCGTATCGGTAAATTCGTCGATGCAGTTCGGAATGGATACAAGCTTCGGCTCGCCCTCAAAGCTCGGGAGGGGATTGCCGTCACACTTATAGGTGTGAATGAAATGACCGTCGCCTGCGAGCGGTGCATTATACGAGAAGGTGTAGCGCTGGCAGCTTTCCGGGTTGCCGTTTGCACTCTTTAAGATGGAGAGTGCGTAGTTCATGCTGCCGTCTGCCAGCTTGATGATACCGGAAATGCGCGGTGTGTAGTTCGGCGCGTCCGGCTCGAACTCGCGTGTGCGCAGCGCCTGCTCAAAGGTGAACTGCTGGTTCATTAAATCGTAAATGGTATCGGTCTGGTCGCCGTTGGTTACAATCGTCTTGTTGCCGAGTACGCGTACCGGTGCGTAGATAATCAGGCTCGGGTCCTCTAATTTGGATTCGTCAAATGCCTGGGTGCGGATGCCTTCGCCGTCCTCTACAAAGATACGGTTGCGGCTGTTAGAGCTTCTGCCCATAATGAAGTATGCGGCAACGGCGCTCTTGCCATCTGCCGACTTACCTAAAATAATACCTCTGCCCGGGTATGCGTTTTCGCGCAGTTCTTTTTCAATGCAAATTCTATCCATATTTATTCGTTCCCTTCCAATAATATTGAAGCTGATACCAGCTCGGTTGCTGCCGGCAGGATTTTCCACTCTGCCTCCTGCATTACGCGCTTTTGCAGGCTCTCCGGCGTATCGTCCGGACAGATGTCCACTGCCTTTTGCAGGATAATCTCGCCGCCGTCCGGAATTTCGTTGACGAAATGCACGGTTGCGCCGGTGACCTTTACGCCGTATTCGAGTGCCGCTTCGTGCACATGCAAGCCGTAAAAGCCCTTGCCGCAAAACGACGGAATGAGCGACGGATGCACATTTAAGATGCGCTTCGGATAGCGCGAGGTAAAGCGCTCGCTTAAAATGCACATAAAGCCGGCAAGCACGATTAAGTCGATTTTATTCTCGGTTAAAAGTGCGCTGATTTTATCTTCAAACTCTTCCTGCGAGGCGCAAGCCTTTTTGGATACCACCGCGGTTTTTACGCCTGCGTTTTTTGCGCGCTCTAAGGCATAGGCGTCAGCGTTATTGGAAATGACCAATGCGATTTCGCCTGCGTTTAATACGCTGCCCTGACTGTCGAGTAGCGCCTGCAGATTTGTGCCGCCGCCGGAAACCAGCACGGCGATTTTTGCCTTTAACATATTACAACACCCTCATCCGATTCGATGATTTCGCCGATGATGTATGCATCCTCGCCGTTTGCCTTGAGTACGGAAAGTGCCTTGTCCGCATCTTCTTTTGCAACTACGATGCTCATGCCCACACCCATGTTAAAGGTGTTGAACATATCGCGCTCCGGAATATTGCCTGTCTTTGCAATCAAATCGAAAATCGGCAGAATTCTAAGCGATGCCTTGTCAATCTTTGCGCCGAAGCCCTTCGGGATGCTTCTCGGAATGTTTTCGTAGAAGCCGCCGCCCGTGATGTGGGAAACTGCCTTTACGGTAACTTCTTCAAACAGTGCCAGCATCGGCTTTACATAAATTCTCGTCGGTGTTAACAGCGTTTCACCGATGGATTTGCCGCCGAGCTCTGCAACCGGGCTCTTGATGTCAGCATTTTCTACATCGAATACCTTTCTTACTAAAGAAAAGCCGTTAGAATGTACACCGCTCGACGGAAGCGCGATAATCACATCGCCTGCCTTCACGGTTTTGTTGTTCAAAACTTTATCCTTGTCTACTACGCCTACGCTGAAGCCTGCCAGATCGTATTCATCGACCGGATAGAAGCCCGGCATCTCTGCCGTTTCACCGCCGATGAGCGATGCGCCGGACTGTACGCAGCCCTCGGCCACACCGGAAACAATCTGCGCTACTCTTTCCGGTACATTCTTGCCGACTGCAACATAGTCTAAGAAGAAGAGCGGTTTTGCGCCGCAGCAAATGATGTCGTTTACGCACATTGCCACACAGTCGATACCCACCGTGTCGTGCTTGTCCATCAAAAATGCCATCTTCAGCTTTGTGCCTACGCCGTCTGTACCCGAAACGAGTACCGGCTTATTGATGCCCGTCAAGTCCAGCTCGAACAGACCGCCGAAACCGCCGATGTCGGAAAGTGCGCCGCCCGTCAGCGTTCTTGCGATGTGCTCCTTCATCAGTTCTACGGCCTTGTAGCCTGCTGTAATGTCAACACCTGCTGCTGCGTAGCTGTCAGATTTCGAATTGTTATGCATAGTATATATTCCTTTCTTTCATAGATTCTAATTTAAAAAGGTAAAATTGGTGCATTGCGTCGTTGCAGCCGTCGACCCGTACACAAGTACTGTGTCACCGTCTGCGCCTTGCACTGCATACAATTTTCCTCTTTTTATGTTGATGCAGGGTAAAATCGGTGCATTGCGTCGTTGCAGCCGTCGACCCATACACAAGTACTGTGTCGCCGTCCGCGCCTTGCACTACATACAATTTTCCTCTTTTTATGTTGAGATAAGGTAAAATCGGTAAATTGCTTTGTTGTACCACGGACCGTCGAGGACGCCGGTCCCTACATTGTAGGGGCGAGCAATGCATCCTTTGATTTAAAAGTGAAAAAATCGGATGAAGTGCGAGGTGGCTGCATCGACTACCATAGTATTTAAAAGTGTGAATTTTGATGAAAGACAAGGCGACGGCTTGGTCGCTATACTTTTGTATACGGCGATGCAACAACGAAGCAATTCGCCAATTTTTTCTCTTTTAGCCTTTGCCGTTCCAGCAGTAGGTACATAACTTACACGCCGGCAAGCCAATTGCCTTGATTGCACCCTCAATCGACTGAAACTCCAACGAAGCGAAATTGAATTTCTCACAAATGGTCTTGCGCAGATTCTTACCGCGCTCTGTCTTCGCGTCGCTGTATTCTTCTAAATGCTTAAAGCCCTCTTCGCCCTCAAGCTCCAAAATCACGCGTCTGGCAATCAAATCCATATCGCTTGTGCCTCGGGAGAAGTTTAAGTATTTACAGCCGTACATAATCGGCGGACAAGCCGAACGCATATGAACGGATTTTGCGCCGTTTTCATATAAGAAATCTACCGTTTCCTTCAGCTGCGTACCGCGCACAATCGAGTCGTCGACAAACAAAAGGTTCTTGCCTTCAATCAAATCGTGTGTCGGAATTTGCTTCATTTTGGCAATGCGGTTGCGCTCGCGCTGGTTCGACGGCGTAAAGCTTCTTGCCCAGGTCGGCGTGTATTTGATAAACGGTCTTGCAAAAGGAACATGGCACGCATTGGCATAGCCGATGGCGTGCGGTGTGCCGGAATCCGGTACGCCGCTGACATAATCGAGGTCGGCAAGCTTTCCGTTCTTTGCATCGTTTTGCGCCATAATTGCGCCGTTGCGGTTGCGCATTACCTCTACATTCACACCCTCATAGCAGGAATTCGGATAGCCGTAGTAGGTCCACAAAAATGCGCAGATGTGCATTTCCTCTAACGGCGGCGCAAGCTGCGTCAGCTTATCCGCTGTCAGGTGCACGATTTCGCCCGGACCGAGCTCCTTTTCCTCTTCATAGCCGAGCTTTAAGTAGGCAAAGGACTCAAAGGATACGCAATAGCCGTCATCGGATTTACCGATGAGAACCGGGATACGCCCCATACGGTCGCGCGCAGCGAT
>JAZQCN010000139.1:0-34053 GCA_045546315.1 Clostridia bacterium
GCTTGGAGGAAAGAGCACTGCAAAGAGGGAAGAGATAATAATCCCGCATCTGTTAAATTCTCTGATGCACAAAAAGAAAAACAGTGGGAATTCACCGTTAAAATGTATTGCATAATCAAAGACCTTATGGCAGGTAACAAGAATCTGCCCGAGGGCTTTGAAGAAGAAATGGTAGGCCACAATGCGATTGTCGGCGGCTTCCAGGGTCAGAGACAGTGGACAGACCATTGGCCGAACTGCGACTATCCGGAAGCACTTTTAAGCTCCACCTTCGACTATGAAGGCGCACGCGAGCCGTTCACACTCGCAACCGAGAACGATGTGCCCAACGGCATGGGTATGCTGATGATGCGTCTTCTCACCCACCGCGCGCAGATTTTTGCAGATGTGCGTACCTACTGGTCCGGCGATGCAACCGAGCGTGTAACCGGTTATAAATTAGAGGGCAAGGCTGCTGAGTCTGACGGTATTATCCACCAAGTCGGAGGCCAAGCGGTCTTAGGAAGACAATCCTTTTGTACAACTCCTTGGCTCACAGAACGACATGGCTCCGATCCGACTTTTTGCAGATGTGCGTACTTACTGGTCCGGCGATGCAACCGAGCGTGTAACCGGTTATAAATTAGAGGGCAAGGCTGCTGAGTCTGACGGTATTATCCACCTGCTCAACTCCGGCGCAGCTTGCCTGGACGCTTCCGGCGTATGCACCGATGAAAACGGCAACGCTGTGATGAAGCGTTGGTGGGAAGTAACCGACGAGGATACCAAGAAGATGACCGACGCTACCACCTGGTGCGAGGCAGGCTTTGACAACTTCCGCGGCGGCGGTTTCTCGAGCCACTTTGATACCTACGCTGAAATGCCGGTAACCATGATTCGCTTGAATCTCGTAAAAGGTCTCGGCCCGGTGCTGCAGATTGCAGAAGGCTGGACAGTGAACCTGCCGAAGGATGTAAACGACAAGTTAATGGAGCGCACCAACCCGACATGGCCGTGCACATGGTTTGCACCGCGCTGTGACGGTAAGGAAGGCTCGCCGTTTAAGACCGCTTATGAGGTAATGATGGACTGGGGCGCAAACCACGGTGCTATCTCCTACGGTCACATCGGCGCAGACCTGATTACAATGTGCTCGATGCTTCGCATTCCGGTTTGCATGCACAATGTACCGGAGGAGGACATCTACCGTCCGGCTGCATGGAACGCATTCGGTATGGACAAGGAAGGTCAGGACTACAGAGCTTGCCAGACCTACGGTCCGCTCTACAAATAATTTTAAAAACCAACGCACGCCGGGGCGCAACACCTCGGCGTGTATTTTTTATTGAAATTTCTTTTTGTTTGGCATATAATAACAACAGACCTTACAATCACTACAAAGGAGAAAGCTATGAACGCAACTGTTTCCGACGAGCTGTTTTCGTATGCCGTGCGCATCCGAAGACAGCTGCACGAATATCCCGAGCTCGGCATAAACCTTGAAAAAACCGTAAAGCTGGTCAGTGAAGAGCTCGAAGAGCTTGGCATCGCCTATACCACACGCTTTGGCAAATCTGCTTTGGTTGCCGACCTCGGTCAGGGCGATAAATGCATCGCGCTGCGCGCAGATATGGATGCACTGCCGATTCAGGAAAAAACCAACCTGCCGTTCGCATCAAAAATCCCCGGGCAAATGCACGCCTGCGGACACGATGCACACACAGCAGTCCTGCTTGCCGTTGCCAAGTGGCTCAAAGCGGAAGAAGACAAGCTTCCATGCCGCGTGCGCCTGATTTTCCAGCCAAGCGAGGAAGACCCGACAAACGGCGCAAAGCTGTTAACGGCTGACGGCGTTTGCGAAGGCGTGGACCACATTCTCGCCGCGCACTGCGCGCCGACCATCGATGCAGGCACGCTCGGCATACACAGCGGCGATTACATGGCGGCTTGCACCTCGGTAACATTACGCTTTTTCGGCAGAACGGCACACGCAGCTCTGCCCGAAGCCGGCATTGACGCCATCGCCATGGGCGTAGAGGCGTATACGAAGTCAAAGGAACTCCTTGCACGCGAGGCAGGCGAGCGCAAATACATCTGGACCATCGGGCATTTGCAGGGCGGCAAGGTGCATAATATCGTTGCAGACGAATGCGTTTTGGATATTTCCTTCCGCTACTTTGACACAGACTTTGCAAACCGCGCAGAAAAAGCCATCCGCAAACTCTGCGATGAGATTGCAAAAAAATACGGCGGTCGCGCCGAGGTGGATTGGACGCCGCTGGTCGGTCCGGTGCACAATGACGAAAAGCTGACAAATGCTTTTGAAAAAGCCGTAACCGATGCAGGCATACTCATGCAGAAAATGCCGCCGCGTATGACCTCCGAGGATTTTTCATACTATCTGGAAAAAGTACCCGGGATGCTGTTTCGCTTCGGCACAAGAAATGAGAAAACCGGCTGTACAGCCCCAGCGCACCGAAACGATTTTTGCATCGATGAAGAAGGTATGAAAGCCGCAATCTCGGCATTTTACACCTATGTGATGCAGACTAAATAATTAAAAAAGCTACGGAGCAAGGGCGAGTGACCTTGAGAACACTCGGCTGACATTCCGTAGCTTTTTATTATGCAAAATAAATATTGTAGGGGCGGATGTCCACATCCGCCCGTGATTTTATATCCGCTTTACAAGACGATGCAGGCATCGTCCCCTACAAAATCAGTTTCAAAGCATATTTTCCGAATTCAATTTTTCGGTGTAGCCCACAGCTCTTTATAATTATCACTTTGCATACAACTCGTACTCCAAGGTTCTGAATGATATACATAATTCCAAACAACCGGTGCAACATCCGCAACCTTTTCAGCTAAAGCGCAAACCCACGCATCTGACCGAATACAACCGTAGCATTCCTCGTATGTCACGTCATCCACAGTAACGTATATTTCCCACGCATCACTGCATCCGCAATCACCGGTGAATTTTGCATTTTCTTTAACCTGTGTAATCAGATAATCCACGCACGCTCGGTCTGCTTGGGATAGCTTTTGCCGGCGCTCACTCGGCCACGGAACAGGACAGCGTATACTTATACCTTCTACATCCTGCAACACCTTCGTTTGGATGATGCCGTTCGAAAAGACTTCAACTTCATAGTCCAACACAGACCAACCGCCGGAATAATAATAGATTCTGACGCTCTGCATCGGCATCGGCATACTCGCACAAAAGCCAATCACACTGCAAACCAGCACCACAATCGCCAGAATACATTTCGCCTTTCTCGTCATATGTGTCGCCTCACTTTCATCGTCCCCTACTCTATCACAGCGCCGATTGCCGGATTGATAAGGTTGATGATGGTCTTACCTGGGTTGATTTCAAGCGCTGTGCCGTCTGCTTTGGTATACACCGTATCCGCGCTGCGCGATGCCTTCGACCAGGTGATTTCCTCTGCCGCACCCTCGGAGATGTAGTACCCCTTGCCGCTGCCCGTATTATACAGCTCGCGTCTTGCTGAGCCGTCGCCGAGCGATACATCTGTCACATACAGCACCAGCACATTCTTTACCGCAAGCACCTCGCCGCTCTGCAGCTTATGCGGCCTGCTACCGATGAACTTTTCATACAGCTTGCTTTCTGCATTATAGGTATAGCCCGTTTTATATCTTGCCGAGTAGTTCAGCGTTACGCGCTCGGCTGTGACGTCCGCCTGTGGCTTAGCATAGCTTTGCGCATACTTTATGCCGTTTTGATTGTCCGTTTGTACTCTGTAGCCCGCACGCTCTGCCCAATCGGAAATGTTTTTCATGCTTGTATATGCACTGTGCCAGTCGCCGGCAAATTTTCGCTCGCGCCAGAAAATACTGCTGCCGCTCTCGACGCCGTTAATATTGCTGATGCCGAGCGCCGGGATATCCTGCTCCGCCCTCGGACTCCAGCCGTAGTGCGTATAAATTGCGCCATTTTCCAAAACATAATCCAAAAAATAATGCCTCGACGAGCGCACCGGCCCGATTTTCGCCGTGTCCGCGTGCTTATACAGTGCCATAAAGCGCGTTGCACCGCCCTCGACCGCCATTTCGTAAATCAAATACGCGTCCTCTAAGCCTGCCTGCGGTCGCGCGTTTTCGTCGTCGTTATCTACCATAACGGCGACCGGGCGCACATCAGAGTTTATGTATCGCTCAAAAAATTCCGTGATTTCCGCATCTACAGCCTCGGTTTTCCCCTCTGCAGGCGGCGTCTCTGCACCGGTCTCCACAGCCGGCGGCTCTGCCGGCTTACAGCCCGCAAAGAGCAAGACCAACACCAATAAAAGTGCAAACAGCTTAAATTTGCGCATAAAACCCCTCTTTTCTTCCGAAATTCTCTTTAGTTTTATTGTAGCAGAAAAGCCAACGGCTTTCAATACCAAAACTTTCCTTCCCTCGCTTGACTGCAAAGGCTTTTCGTGGTAAAATAGATAAGGTTTGTGCCCGTAGTGTCATTTTCACAATTTATATGTACGCCCCTGTAGTAAAGTGGATATAAGAACCTCTCGAAAATATGACCAAAATAAATTTTGGATATTTTCGGAGAACCTTGATATTCGCTTCGCTCATATTTACAAATCCTTTTGATAACGGAGGGATTTGTTATCTTGATTTGTGCATCATTTTACAATTACATAGTTTAAATTTATGCCCCCGTAGTTAAGTGGATATAACAAATCCCTCCTAAGGATTAGTCGCGTGTTCGATTCACGCCGGGGGTGCCAGAAAAAACGGTTTGTTGAAACAAGCCGTTTTTTCAATGAAATAAATCCTTTCAGGATTTATGAAATACCCTTCGGGCGTGAAATATTGCTACGCAATACGAAATACGCCTACGGCGTGTAACAAAGGATTTATTTTATTTCACAGAAAACGAAAGTTTTCTATTTCACAATTTGCGAAGTAAATTATTTCATATCGAACGCAGTGAGATATTTCATTTAAATACTGTCAACGAATCCATTCACTTTTATTTTTAAAATAGTCAATATTCAAGACTATATTTAAAAAAACACAGAAGTTTTCCTATTGTCGCCTTATTTTGTTTATGATAGAATGAACATAACTAAATCAAAGCAAAAGGAGTTTGTTTCAATGAACGATATCCGAGACATACTTCATATAAACATCCAATCCCCCTACTGGGATGAAGCCTACGCATCCGCGCTTGCAGAGCCGGATGTGCCCGAATGGCTGACGGAAAATTATATAGATACGCTTTACACAAAGTACGGGCTTTTGCCGAAAACGCACGAAACCGTTTTGAAAGCACTCCCCTTTGTGCAAAATGAGCCTGCGCTCTGCCTTTTGGCAAAGACACTTTACCACATTCTTGCAACAAAGAAGGGCTTCAAAGCCGCATTTACGGAATTTGAGCTACCGAAAGCGCCCGAGGGCGTGCAGAACACCATCGGCTATGACTGTGTGGCCATTTTCCCGGTGCTGGCGCACCTGCTCCCCTCGTGGAACGAGCTTAAAGCGCGCGGCATTGAAGACGATGTGCTGACGGCAAGTCTGTTTTGGGCAGATTCTCTGTTTTACCAATGCACGGAAAAGGCAGGTAAGCCTTGCTTTGACGAAGGCTTTTTTAAATCCTACGGTGTAGCGATTTATTTAAACCATCTTATCATCGGTCGCCTGCGCTTTGAAATTCACGAAAATTCCGAACGCCCGGCAAGAATCTTTCAAAACGCAAACGGCGAATACTGCGTTTTAATGGAAAACACAACGCTGCACAGAAGTGGGCATATTTTAGGCGCATACGGCTGCATGGATGAAGATGGCGCGTATGCTGCAGATTTTAAAGAAACCGAAACGACGTATGAAGGCTATGCCGTTGACCAAAATACCGGACTTGCACAAAACGCGCGCACCGTGCTTTCCAAAACGGATTGGACACCGGTGTATCAGTCCGGCTATACGGCAATTAAGGTGCATATCCCCTACGGCGGCAAACTGGACAAGGAAAACTGCGCCGCATCGTATGCGCGCGCAAAGGAGATCTTTAAACGCTGCTTTCCGGAGTACGACTTTAAATGCTTTCTCATCTGCTGCTGGATGCTTTCGCCGGTGCTGCGCGAGCTCCTAAAACCGGAATCCAACATTCTCGCTTTTCAGGAGGGCTTTACGCTCATCCCTGCAAAAAGCGGCGCAACGGATGCGTTTTTATATGTATTCGGCATCGAAACAAGCTCGGTTTCGGACATTGATTTAGAAAAGCTGCCCGAAAACAATTCCCTGCAGCGCGGCATAAAGCAAAACGCACTGCAGGGTAAATACATACATCAATTTCACGGCTACAAGCCGTTTTAAAAGGAGCGTTATCGCATGAAATTCTTTCACGTTTACAGCGAAGCGTATTTTGACGGTAAAGTATTATAACACTTATTTTGTTAAATACCAAGAACTTTCCAAACACAATTTAATAAATCGGTATTTATCAAATAACCAAAAAGGGCGATGACACCGGTCGTCGTCTTTTTTTATTCCATCGTTCAATTATTTCTCGGCATAGGCGCAAATCAAGTCATACACCATCTTTACCGACTGCTTCAAATCTTCCATATACAATTCCTCGTGCGTTGTATGGTTATGCATATACCCCGTCGCTACGCCGATGCTTTTGATGCCTTTGTTGTTAAATCGGTTGGCATCCATTCCGCCACCGCCGAGCGCGATTTCCGGCGTAATGCCGCTCTTTTTCAAAACGTCGCACAGCATTGTAATCAGCTCATCCTCTTCCGGCACGACAAATGCGTCATAAATATATTCTACGCGCACATCTGCGTGCGCGTCCGTACCTGCAAGCGCATCGGCACAATGCTTTTGCGCGTACTCTATATATGCGTCGAGTTTTTTCGGGTCGCGGCTTCTTGCCTCGGCTAAGATTTCCACGTGGTCGCACACGACGTTGGTGGTCGTACCGCCCTTGATTGTTCCCCAGTTTGCGGTCGTTTCAAAGTCAAGTCTTCCATCCTGCACGTCTGCCAGAATTTTGCCCGCGGCTTTGATGGCGTTGATACCGTTTTCCGGCGCCTGCCCTGCGTGCGCACTTTTTCCGAATACGTCTACATAAAGCAGTGCCTTGCTCGGTGCGCCGTTAACAATTCTGCCGATTCTTCCTGCCGAATCCAAGCAGTACGCGTGCTTTGCAGAAATCTTGCTGTAATCTAAATTTTTACTGCCCTGCGTGAGCTTTTCCTCGCTGACCGTAAACACAACCTCAAGATCACCGTGCGCGCGCCCGCTTTCTTTAAGCAAACGAAGTCCGCCTAAGATTGCAACAATACCGCTGACATCGTCTGCCGCAAGGATGGTGGTGCCGTCCGACGTAATCTTTCCGTCTTTGATAACATGCTTGATGCCGTCGCCGTTTGTAACTCTGTCCATATGCGCGCAAAGGAGGAGTGGCTTACCCTTTGTGCCCTTCAGCATGCCAATAACGTTGCCTGCGTTACCGCCGATGATTTCGCCGACGTTGTCCTCGTGCACGTCAAAGCCAAGCTCTGCAAGTCGTTCTTTTAACACATCTGCCATACGGCGTTCGCCAAACGAAGGCGAGCTGATGCTTGTAAGCTCGATAAACTCATCTATGATACGGTTGTTTCCCATAAATCTGCTATTCCTTTCTCACCCGTATGCTTATTTGAATTCCGGATGGTCTGCCACGACATTACCGTCAATTAAAACACACTCCACTCTCGTCGCAATCTCAAACGGACTGCCGTCGCAGATAACGATATCCGCATCCTTACCAACGGCAATGGAGCCGACTCTGTCCGCTACGCCGATATGCTCTGCCGGATAAATCGTAATCGCTTTTTCAATCGCTTTAATTTTGCCGTCGGCAATCAGGATATCGGCTACGTACGCCTCTCTGTTTACCGCGTCGTGAATCATACCATTTTAATCAGCATAGTCTATCGCCCTTTCGTATGTATTATAATTCAACAATACCGATGCCGTTTTCATCAATCGTTATCTTCGTGCCGTAAGCTGCAGACATCTCCTGCAGTCTCTCCAGAATGCCGGCATCCGTTTTCACGTGCGGATTACCACTTCTCCAGCGCGGCTGCTCAAAGTCCAGTTCAATCGGCAGAAGTTCGAGCTTTGTAAGCTTTCCATCATCCATTTCAAAGTAAGGAATAAACGATTCAAGCATTCTTCTGTCCGTCATAAGACCTCTTGTATAATTTGCGGAGCGCTTGCAAAACAGCTCGCGCATGGTTGCATCCGAATTCAAACCGTATTTTGCATACATTTCTTCCGGTGCTTTGGCTATGTTTTCGTTGTGAATCATAAAATCGCCCAACGAATAGAAAATCGGATAGCCTTTGTAGATTTCAAGCGGACGAATCAAATGCGGACCATGACCGATGACAGCATGCGCACCGCTGTCGATACACGCACGTGCAAACTCGGTGTGAAATTCTGCCGGTGTTTCTTTCGCAGTTCCGCCAACCTCGTGTGCATGAAAGCTTACGATAATATAATCCGCCTGCATCTGTGCTTCATAGATAGCCCTTTGCACTCTTGCCATATCTTCTTTGTTCACCGACATATGATAGTACGTTTTGTCGCCCTTGAAAAACCGAAGATCCTTTAAAACTGCAATGCCTTCCGGCAGTGCTGTATCATAGCCTTCCGCTCTTTTGATATTGTCTCTTGCGTTGATGGTGCAATTGCGTCCGATACGCTCAATTACCTCAAACTCTTCCGGCGGAAGCTCTATTCTTTCATCTGCGCGGAGCGGATTTACGCCCGGTCTGCCGATAAAGCGACGGGATTGCTTACCTGCCATTGCCGCCGGATTGACCAGTGTAGATACAACAGAAATCAACGCAACTCTTGCATTTTTCGTATCTAAATACCCCGGCTGTGCGGCTTCTTCTAAGTTTTTGCCCGCACCTGCGTGCACAAAGCCGGCTTGATTTACATAGTCGAGCGTAGCCAAAAGTCCGCCGTGCGAAAAATCCATCGTGTGGTTGTTTGCGAAGGAGAGCATATTAAAGCCGTATGCCTTTGCAATATTCAACACAGCAGGATCTGCATGCAGAAAACTGCCGCCATAAAACTGGTTGCCGAAAAATTCACCATGGTGCAGTGTTGTTTCCAGGTTGAAAAAGCGCACATCCGCTTTTGAAATGTAATCGCGCACTTCAGAAAAACCCTCATACTCCGTGGAAATCATTCTTTGAATCAGCATATCTCCCGCTGCCGTAAATTTTACTTTCGGATATTTCATTTTGTTCACCTCGATTTAATTCTTCTCTTTTTTATACCCCTGATACAAATGCATAATATGCATATCTTCCGGCATATCCAAACCATGCGAACCGCATTCGCCGTCAATTTCGTGACAGCCATGGTCCATCGCAAAGCCCACGAGCGTATTATGGCTTGTCCAATGCTCTTTTATCATTGCCGAGAACATGCCAAACGCTCTGCAGTTTGCCTTGAGCTCCGAAAGCGCCTGCACGCTTTCCGGACCCGTTTTGTGCATGACCGAATCGTAGTTTCCGTTGTATACAACATAAAAATCATGCTCGTCTTTCAAAATCAGCTCTGCCGCTTTCGCATTTACCTCGTCAACGGTTTTGCAGATATAATAATCCATTTCCCTTTCCAAGAAAATGTTAGAAAGACTGCAATTGCCATACGCTACAATCACCGGCTTCTTCCCCGCTCTGATTAAGGCATCAAAAATCGTATCAATGCGGATAACCGGCTTTTCATATTTCTGTATGCCGTGCACCGCCGGCTGTGCACCGGTGTACATCGTGCCGAAATTGACAGGCGTCACCGATGGCATCACACTTTCAAGCGGCAGCTGAAACTCTGTAACCATATCCGCCGCAGTACATAAATCGTTGTACTTTTCATAAACCCATTGCCCGATGGCGTCCGGATTGTACATAAAAATTCTATCCGCTTTTTCGCCTTCGAAAATTTTATCAATATACTCCGCAAGGTCAGCGTTTTTCGGCGCACTTTCCTTCGGCGCTTCAATGCCAAGTGCGTAAGAAAGCGCACCGCAGAGCGTATCGAGTGAATTTCTGTTCATGCGCATTTATCTGTCCTCCGAATCCTTAACCTTCTGCATATCTACACCGTTTTGATTATCCAACACGAACTGCACAAAGGTCGCCGCGCCGTTTTCCAGCTTAGCATCGTCCATTTTAAAGCGTTCATTGTGCGCCGGTGTTGTGCACCCCGTCGCCTCGTCTCTCGTACCGATGGTGAAAAATACCGCCGGCACCTTTTCGCTGAAGCGCGAGAAGTCTTCGGAGCCCATCGTCGGTTTTACATCCTTGACGTTCTCTGCGCCAATCACCTTTGCCATCGACGCCTTTAAAACTTCACTTAAGTACGGATTGTTATATACGCAAAGCGATTTGAGCAGACCGTGCGTTTTGATTTTCGCGCCGGTTTCTGCGGCAAGCGACTGCGCAATCTGCTCAATTCTGCCCCAGATATAATCGCTGATTTCCACCTTGTACGCGCGAATCGTACCCACCATTTTTGCGCTGCCCGCCACAATGTTTTGCGAAGTGCCGGCTTCCAGCTTGCCCACCTGGCAAAGATATCTCTCCAACGGGCTGACCTCTCTTGTCACAATCAACTGAATCGCCTCATACAAACGCACGGCAATCGCAAGCGCGTCAATGCCCTTATGCGGTGCCGCCGCGTGCGCCTGCTTGCCTTCAATTTCAATTGTGAAATGTCGGCTCGATGCCGATCTTTCGCCCGGGCAAAGACCGAGCAAGCCCGAATCCATATTATTGGAAATATGTAAGCCTGCAATAATATCCACGTCGTCTAACACGCCGTTTTCGACCATCATCATCGCGCCGCTCTTCATCCCCTCTTCGCTCGGCTGGAATAACAGCTTGACACGGCAGTTGATGTCGTTTTCCATCGATTTAAGTACGCGCGCAGTTTCGATTAAAATTGCCGTGTGTGCATCGTGACCGCAGGCGTGCATTTTGCCGTCAACTTTGGAGCGGAACGGTACGTCCGTCAGCTCGTGAATGCGAAGCGCATCCATATCCGCTCTGAGCGCGATGGTAAAATTGTCCTTTTCCGGGTTAATGTACGCAACGAGACTGCCCTGCCCGTATTCTTCCGTATAAGCAAGGCCGATTTTATCGAGCTCTCTTTTGACAACGGCTAACGTTTTTTCCATCTCAAAATCCAGCTCCGGATACTCGTGGATCTCGCGTCTGATTTTTACAATATTTTCGTTTTGAATTCCAAACATAATATCACCTCTGTTTACTATTGTATATGCTATTATATAATAGCATAATTCAATATACTATTGACTATTTGGCTATTTTTATGTACAATTCTGCTATAGAGGGAGGCGAATGCTTTGGACAATACGTTTCACAGAGAAGAATTTAATTTAGATTGCGGCTTTCAGCTCAATCATACCTTCGGCGTTTCCGCAGAAAATTCCACATCCAGGCACCTGCACGACATCGATAAATTTCTGATTTATTATTTCATCAAGGGCAGCGGCAACATCAGAATTGACGGCAACTATTTCGACATTGAGGAAGGCGATTTTATTCTGCTCAACCCCTCGGAAATGTTTTGCTGCAGCGTCGACAAAAGCATATACCACGAACGCCTCACGCTGCACATCACAAAGGCCATACTCCAGAATTTCCCGGCGGATTGTTCGTCCTTTTTTGCGCCGTTTTTCAATCGTGAAAAAAAACTGTGTCACAAAATAAAGAAAGAAGACGTCGTAATGCACGGCCTGCATAATAAATTTACAGAAATTCACCGCCTCGTACAAGCGCCGTCCCCCGAAAACAAACTGCTGAGCATCTGCAAGGTGATTGAGTTTTTTTCCGTGCTGGATAAGCTCGGCGCCTCTGCCGCCTACAGCGTTGCCGCGGCGTCGTCCAACGACGTGATCAACGCGGTGCTTGACTATTTAAACCGCCATTTTTCCGAAAACACAAGCGTCGAAAGCGTTGCAAAGGCGTTTAACCTGTGCAGCTCCTACCTTACGCACCTTTTCAAGGAGCACGTCGGGATATCTTTATGGAACTACGTTATTCTCAAAAGGATAAATCTGTTCAACGAGCTGGTTTCAAAAGGCGGCACTATCGAAGAAAGCTGCTACAGGGCAGGCTTTCAGAACTACTCCAACTTTTTCAGGTTGTATAAAAAGCATACGAAAATAACGCCCTCGGAATTCAAGCAAAAAGCAAAGGCGAAATAAGGGCGCAGGCAAGCCTACGAAAAAATTTCGCACGCAAAGCGGTTGACACTCACAACCGTCTTTCGTTATAATAAATCTGGTTTTACAATCAAAGCAAAGGAGTGTACGCTATGAAATTTTTCCACGTGTACAACGATGAATATTTTGAAGGTTTAGTTAAAAACAACTTAATCAACCAAGACACCGGTTTTAAAATTCAGCATTGCTTCGCCGTGCCGGAGAAGCTGAAGTTTAACACCTTCGCCGCAAAGGGCACAAAGTTGCACGCCATGTTAAAAGAGGGCAAGCACCCCTTTTATGTCGACAGAATTGCCGGCGGCGTAACCTACTACAAATACGATTTTGACCCGGCGCTCATCGAAGAATACGAAAACCTGCTCGGCGATTGGTTTTTGGGCTTTCAGCTCCACGAAAGCGCCAGCAACAGAAACAACGACTGGAACAATTTAAAGCGCTATATGCAGGGCGAAACCGGTCCGTTTGATTTGGAAACCTTACGCAAAAACTCCATCCGCCCGAAGGCAAAAACGCCGGACGGTATGGTATTGCACGGATTTGCACAGGGTACACCAGAGGAGTATGCGCCATTAAAGCGCGCCGAAACCGTTACGGAATATATCAGCGAAATCGAAACGATGTTCAAAAAATATCTGAATAAAACAGACAACCATATCCTGCCGTGCGACAGTTATTTCCTGTTTTCAAGAATGCAGGATAAGCTCGGTATGCGCACCTTTATGCCGGAGGTTGGCTGCCAGATTGCACAAATGCGTATTGCAGTTGCACTTGCACGCGGCACAGCCAAGGCTGCCGGCAAAACCTGGGGCACTTATTACGAAACCTGGATGGAATCAACCGACCATAAGTATTCGATGCCGTGCTTTAACAAGGAGCCGGGCAACGAATGGTATTTAACACAGGAAACGCACAGCGATGACTTCACCTCCTACGGCGAGGTCGGCGGCAGTTCCAGACATTTGCAAAAGCGTATTTACCACTACACGCTGATGAGCGGCGCAGACTATATGGCAGAAGAATGGGGATTAAATTGCAGCTACGCTGACATGAACACCTTCGAGCTTTCGCCGTACGGTATGGCAAAGAAGGAATTTATCGACTTTACACAAAGCCACCGTGATATACAGGCAATCGTGCCGTTCGCAATTGTGCTTCCGAAGGAATACGAGTGCGTAGAAATCACCGACCCGTTTATGCCGTACAGCTTTAAAAAGCACCGCGACACCTATATGTACCGCACGATGAACGACACAGAAAAGCAAATCGTGAACCACGCAGAGGATGTGCTTAAGTTTATCTACGGCAGAGATGAAGCAAAGATTTACGGTACAGAGGGGCATACGCTCACAAACTCGCGCTTCGGCGATTTATTTGATATTATTTACGAGGATGCTTCCGACGAGGTACTGGCAAAGTACAGCGCATTTGTAGACGCCTCCTTTGACAATCGCTTTGCAAACGCAAAGAAGGATACAAAGCTAAAAATCTTCACAAGCGACGATTACGCAAAACTCGCACACGATATTGATGCAGAGGCAAAGGCAAGCCTGCCGTGCGTGGCAGATTCTCTGCACTGGCTCTTATCGACCGACGGTGCAGGCAAGCGTTTTGTTTCCGTATTCAATAACGAAGGCAACAACAGAAACCTCATCACCGGCGACGATTTAATCCGCGAAGCGGATGCAAGCGTTACCCTTTCCTTCAAGGTAGCGTGCACGCCGAAGTGCATCGCACACGGCGCAGAGGAAATCAAGCTTGCCAAGGTAGACGATACGACCTATACCGCATGCATCCCTGCCGCAGGCTTTGCGATTTTTGAGTACTAATAATTTTTCAAAATCATTTACAAAAATAAAAAACTGTGTTATACTCTTAAATACATCGGGGTGTAGCGCAGTCGGTAGCGCACTAGACTGGGGGTCTAGGGGTCGCGTGTTCAAGTCACGTCACTCCGACCAAAAAAAAACAGGCGGCAACATTGATATAATGTTGCCGCCTACTTTTTATTTCTGTAAAAAAATATTTATCAATTATTCACCGTCCCTTGAAATCAAAAATATCCTATGCTAAAATTATTGTGTAAAATGCGTTTTCAGTTCTGCATATAGTTTCATTTTAGCAAAATATTCACTTTGCGGAGGTGATAATTATGTATCGTGAAATTGTTGAGCACAACAATCCTAATTTAAACATCAACATTTCTTCCAACCGCTCCAACAAAAGGACCGTGTATACACAGATGCATTTTCACACCTGCTTAGAGTTTTTGTATATACTGCAAGGCAGCTATTTGTGCCACACAGACAAGGACAACATTCTTGTTCAGGCAGGAGAAATCATTTTTTTCAACAGCAGAACGCCGCACGCAACAGAGACAACCACGGACAGCACCGTAGAATGTGTAATGCTTCAATTTGACGACCTTGTAAAAACGCCCGAAAATGCAAAGTTTCTTTCACGCTTTATTGAGCAAAACAATGTGCCGTATTATGTTTTTAAGGCAAAGGATAAAAATACGAATACTTTAATTGACCTGATTATGACCATATACAACGAACGCGAAAAAAAGGACATTGCCCACAACTATATCATAACCGCAAAAAAGCTGGAAATATTCGCACTCTTACACAGAGCGGGACTTTTGACGGAGAATACCCCGAATGCACCGCACGAAAAAAGCATACAACACATTCTGCCGATTGCCGAATTCATCGAAAAGCATTATATCACCGCCGTTTCCCTGCAGGATATCGGCAGCGCATTACACATGAACAAAAATTACATATGTAAAATTTTCAAAGCCGCAACAAACAAAACCATAATGGATTATTTGAATTTTGTTCGGGTTGAAAATGCAAAACCGCTTTTAAAAGCAGGACTTTCCGTCTCTCAGGTCGCATCTTCCGTCGGCTTTGCATCACAGTCCTATTTCAACAAAATATTTCAGAAATATATTCTGTGTACACCCTCGGAGTACAAAAAACGTTTTTTAGAGAACCTGTAAAAAAATAAATTCCTTAAGGAGATACTGCTATGGAACTTTTAAACAAACTGCCCATGCCGGGCGAAATGAGCAAAAAAGAGATTGTTGACCTTTTACTGAAAGAGGAATACGGCGATTTGCCGCCGGCACCCATCAAGGTATATGCAACCGAGGTGGAAACCTACGAAAACTTCTGCGCCGGCACGGCGCACCGCAAGCAGATGCTTTTAACCTGCGAGGCGGAATTCGGCACATTCACCTTCCCGTTTATCTACACAAAAAAGACGAACACAGACAAGCCGGTGCCCTGCTTTATTCATATCAATTTCCGACCGGATGTGCCCGACCGCTATCAGCCGAATGAGGAAATTAACGATGCCGGCTACAGCGTTATAAGCTTTGGGTACAAGGATGTAACCAGTGACGACGGCGACTTTGCAAACGGACTTGCCGGCGTGGTGTACAAAGACGGCAAGCAGACCGAAGACGGCTGCGGCAAAATCGGACTGTGGGCATGGGCGGCAATGCGCCTGATGGACTATGCACAGACACTTCCGGAGCTTGATAAAGCCCGCATCAGCGTTTGCGGACACTCGCGCCTTGGCAAAACGGCACTTTTAGCCGGCGCGCTTGACGAGCGCTTCTACTGTGCCTTCTCCAACTGCTCCGGCTGCAGCGGTGCTGCGCTTGCAAGAGAAAACACCGGCGAAACCATCAAGGATATTGTAAACAAATTTCCGTTCTGGTTTAAAAAATCCTACGCAAAATACATAGACAACGAAGCGGCAATGCCGTTTGACCAGCACTATTTAATCGCGGCAAATATACCGCACCTTGTATATGTCGCAAGTGCAGAAAAGGATTTGTGGGCGTGCCCGGAAAATGAGTATATGGCGTGCATCGCCGCAAGTGACTACTACAAAAAGCACACCGGCTGCGGCTTTGTGCATCCCGACCGCCTCGCAAAGGTCGGCGAATCCTTCCACGAAGGCAACATCGGCTACCACTACAGAACCGACACGCACTATTTCAGCCGCCGCGATTGGCAGCAGTATGTGCAGTTTTTGGAGCAGCACAAATAAAAATACCAAAAAAGCAGATGCGCTCGCATCTGCTTTTAATTTTCTTATTCTTCGTCCGGCTGGTTCCAGTTGTGATATACATTCTGTACATCGTCGTTGTCTTCGAGCATTTCTAAAAGCTTGCCCATAAACTTGATATCGTCCGGGTCGGTTAAATCCACAGTCGTCTGCGGCACAAGCGCTACCTCTGCGGAAGCGAGTGTGTAGTTTGCTTCAAGTGCCTCGCGTACAGCGCTGAACGCTTCCGGTGTTGTGGTAATTTCAAAAATACCGTCTTCGGAGGCAAAATCGTCTGCACCGGCATCGAGCGCTTCCATCATAAGTGTATCCTCATCAATGCCGTCTTCCTGCTCAATTAAGATTACGCCCTTTTTATCGAACATAAAGCTTACGCAGCCCGTCTGTCCGAGGTTGCCGTGATACTTATCAAAATAGTGGCGCATATCACCTGCCGTACGGTTGCGGTTATCCGTCAGCGTTTCTACGATAACGGCTACACCGCTCGGGCCGTAGCCTTCATATGTGATGTCTTCGTAGTTATCGCCGCCGGTCTCACCCGCTGCCTTCTTAATTGTACGCGCAATGTTATCGTTCGGCATATTCGCCGCGCGCGCCTTTGCCATAATATCCTTCAGCTTCGAGTTGCTTTCCGGATCCGGACCGCCGGCCTTAACGACAACGGTCAGCTCACGGGAAATCTTTGTAAATATTTTTGCACGCTGTGCATCGTTTGCACCTTTTTTTCTTTTAATGGTACTCCATTTGGAATGTCCTGACATGTTACCTTCACTCCTGTTTTGCAAAATAAAACGCTGTTTTGCGTTACAACCATTAAATTATAACACAAAGCAGCGTCCGTTGCAAGATATAATTATAAAGCTTTTAGTTTTCGTCCGTGTATGGCTTATCTGTTTCGATAAAAACGCCTTTTTCCTCGCTCCAGCCCACATTAAAGCCAAGGTGTCTGCCCAAATCGCGCAGCTTAAAGTAGGTGTACTGTCCTCCCTCGTCGTCCGTGAGCACAAATGCATCCATCGTCACAGGCACACCGTCTACTTTAATCGGTGCAACATCGAGCGAATACGGTCGGTCGCCGGAGAACGGATTTGCAAGCTCTCTGCCGTTTCTGTTGGTGTATTGTTTGTGCGACTCCAAATTGATTGTTCCGTCCCAGCTCACATTATACTCCGCCGGTGTTTCATCCAGCAAATATGCCAAATCACGAAGCTTGATATAATTGGTCGGGTTGCCGTTTGCATCCAGCAATGCATACATCGGCATATGCTCGTACCACAAGCCCATAAAGACCGCCTGCGAGGATTCATATGCTATGCCTGCAATGACACTTTCTGCAGGCTGCGCATCCAGCGCAACAAACGGGATGCCGCTTTCCAGCGCGCTGCTTTCCGCGCCGGTGCCGCGGTAACCATACAGCGTCAGATGATTGCAAGAAGCAAAAACACTTTTGCCGAAGACTGCATTTTTGCTGAAAACCTTCATTTCCGTCATATAGTAGCACATACGAAATGCCTGGTCGCCGATGCTTATAACGCCCGCCGGTATGTCCAAGCGCTGCAGATTGCCACAGCCTTCAAATGCCTGCGCACCAATGGTTTGCACAGTAGAAGGAATTTGAATCTCCTTCAGTCGCAAGCAATTATAAAATGTTTTTTCGTCGATGGTCTTTAAATTTGGCGGCAACGGTGCACTTTCAAGCTTTGAGCAGTTGGAAAACGCACGCGCACCGATGCTTTTCACGCCCGCCGGTATCGCAAACGCCGTCAGCGATGCACAGCGTTCAAATGCGCCTGCGCCAATTTCCTCCAGGCAGGCCGGCACATCTATTTTGGAAAATGCACAGTTAAAAAATGCACCGTCTCCAATTCGTTTTACTGAAGCCCCCATCGAAATCTCCGCAAGCTGCGCACAATCGTAAAACGCTTCGTTGCCGATTTCAACAACGCTGTCCGGAATCGTGACCCCTGTAATTGCGCCCGTTTTTGTTGTATCGGTATTTCCGAAAGTGCTGCTCGTACCGAGCCCATCCATGATGATAATACCGCCGCTGCTCTGCTTCTTATTTTTAAATACGCCGTCTGCAATTTTCGTAACCCCATCCGGAATTACCACATGGCCGCCGCTGCCGTTGTAGGCTGACAAAACACCGTTAATAATCACAAACTCGTTTTGCGTTGCCACCCAGGGCGAGCCCTCAAATGCACCGGCGCCCATCTCCAGAAGGCCTGCCGGCAATTTTACATTTTCAAGATTCGGCGTCTTTGCAAACGCCTCCTTACCAATGCGCACAACGCTGTCCGGCATCGTGACGCTCTCTAAATAGTAACAATCCTTAAACGCCTGATCGTCAATCTCCAAAAGACCGTTCGGCAGCTTGAGTGTGCGAATAGATCTGTCGCCGCTGCATAAACCGCCGCCGATTCGTTTGACACCGCTCGGAATCACCAGATTGACCCCGCGCTTCTGTGCCGGAATCTCAATCAAAGTACCGTTGATGATATGCATATCATCGCCAAATTTCCGGTTTGCCCACGCTGTTGCATAAAATGCGCCGCTGTCAATGTCCGTGATTCCACTTGGCAAGGAAACCTCTGCGAGATTGTAGCAGGACGCAAAGGCATTCCTGCCGATGCTTGCTACACTGTCCGGCAAAACAACGCTCGTCAGCGTGTTGCATTCTTTGAACGCTCCTGCGCCGATTGCAGTCACGCCGTCCGGCACAATGACCGCACCGCCGTCACCGTTATATTTTTTCAGCACGCCGTTTTGAATTTCAAATTCCGCTACCTCCTGCGCCGCAAAAGACGGTATTACACTTAAGACAAGAGCGGCACACAGCAAAAGTGCAAGCATTTTTTTCATTATAAAACCCTCTCTCCCTCATAAACAAAACAGGCATACCGTTACAGTATGCCTGTTAAATCCTTTTAAATATTTTTCAGCGACTGTAAGCATTTTTTGCAAATGCACTTGCTCAGTACCTCTTCTACATCTTCCTCACTGCCGCAGAACACACAATTCGGATTATACTTTTTGAGCACGATTGCGTCTCCGTCCATTAAAATTTCCAGTCTGTCCTTTACGTCTATGCCCAGGCTTGTTCTGATTTCCTTCGGGATAACAACTCTGCCCAATTCGTCCACCGGTCTGGTCATACCTGTTTTTTTCATAACCATTTCCCCCTAAGCTTTACATATTCTGTCACCTACGGTATTAATATTATCACATTCTGATTTTGCTTTCAAGTCATAAACTTGAACAAAATGTATCTCTTTTCGACAAGAACATACATTTTTTTCAATGTCCCGCAAATATATTACTATTATATTTTAAAAAGGTATGCTAAATGCCTTGACTTTTTTCCAATCTTTGATAAACTATACTGTAGGGTTATAGGGCTATGTAAAAAAAACAAGCGTTATCCCCCGACCGCTCATACTTAAGCCATAAGTGTGAAGCATTTTTATGGAGGTAGACAAAAAGTGAACAACTCTGAAAAAACAATGGAAAAAATTGTTGCGCTGTGTAAGGGCAGAGGCTTCGTGTATCCGGGCTCTGACATTTACGGCGGACTTGCAAACTCCTGGGACTACGGCCCGCTCGGCGTTGAATTCAAAAACAATGTAAAGCGCGCATGGTGGAAAAAGTTTGTCCAGGAATCCAAATACAATGTAGGTTTGGATGCTGCAATCATCATGAATCCGAAGACCTGGGTCGCATCCGGCCATGTGGGCGGTTTTTCCGACCCGCTGATGGACTGTAAGGAATGTAAGGCGCGCTTTCGTGCAGACCAGCTGATTGAAGATTTCTGCAAGGCAAAGGGCGAAACCATTGCGGTAGACGGTTGGACCAATGAGCAGATGCTCGAATACATCCAGACAAACGATGTTGTTTGTCCGGAATGCGGCAAGAAAAACTTTACGGACATCCGTAAGTTTAACTTAATGTTTAAGACCTTCCAGGGCGTAACCGAGGACTCGCAGTCCGAGCTGTTTTTGCGTCCGGAAACTGCACAGGGTATTTTCGTAAACTTCAAAAATGTACAGCGTACATCCAGAAAGAAGATTCCGTTTGGTATTGCGCAGGTCGGCAAATCCTTCCGTAACGAAATCACACCGGGTAACTTCGTATTCAGAACACGCGAGTTCGAGCAGATGGAATTAGAGTTCTTCTGCGCACCGGGCACAGACCTTGATTGGTTCAAATACTGGAAGGACTACTGCATGAACTTCCTCTTAACACTGGGCATCCGCGAAGAAAACCTGCGCTTCCGCGACCACGCGAAGGAAGAGCTTTCCCACTACTCCAACGCAACAACGGACATCGAATTTGTGTTCCCGTTCGGCTGGGGCGAGCTTTGGGGCATTGCAGACAGAACAGACTACGACTTAAAGCAGCACGCTGAGCACTCCGGTGAGAGTATGGACTACACAGATCCGGTTACAAACGAGCGTTATGTGCCGTACTGCGTAGAGCCGTCGCTCGGTGCAGACCGTGTTGCGCTTGCATTCTTAGTAGATGCATATGACGAAGAAAAGCTTGAGGGCGACGATGTGCGCGTTGTGCTTCGTTTGCATCCGGCGCTTGCACCGATTAAGGCTGCAGTTCTGCCGCTCTCGAAGAAGCTTTCCGACAAAGCAGGCGAAGTATTTGAAATGCTTTCCAAGAAATACCGCATCGAATTCGACGATGCAGGCTCGATTGGCAAGAGATATCGCCGCCAGGACGAAATCGGTACACCGTTCTGCATCACCTACGACTTCGAAAGTGAAGCAGACGGTTGCGTAACCGTTCGTGAGCGTGACAGCATGGAGCAGGTGCGTATGCCGATTTCCGAGCTGATCGCTTACCTGGATGAAAAGATTGATTTCTAATTTACAAAAGCTATTTTCTATAAAGGAGGCATTTTAAATCATGAAAGCGAAAAGCATTATTTTCATGTTGCTTGCTTTGATTCTGGTGGCTGCGATTGCGACTGTATCGCTCGGCGGCATCACCTTATTCGGCAAGCAGTACTACAAGGGCATTCTGCAGGAGGGCGGCCTCAACAAGGGCATCGACCTTGCGGGCGGCTCGACCATCACCTTCGAGGCAAAGGCAGAAACCGTTTCCGAAGAAGAGATGAATGTTGTTGAAGCTGTTATGCGTGCCCGTCTGTCCAACCTCGGCTACACCGAGGCGCGCGTAAGCAGACTGCAAACCAACATGAAGCGTATCCGCGTTGAAATCCCGAACATCGATGCAGAGTCGGCAATTTCCCTGCTCGGCTCGACTGCAAAGCTGACCTTCCAGAACGCTGCCGGCGAGGTTGTGTTAGAAGGCAGCGATGTAGAGGATGCAAGCTATGAATACGGTCAGACAAGCGAATTCAGCAACGCAACACACCATATCAAACTGACACTGACCGAAGACGGCCGCGCAAAGTTTGCAGAAGCAACCCGTGCAGCCGCTGCTGCAGGCACAGGCAACAACTACATCGCCATCTGCATGGACGGTCAGCCGATTTCCATGCCGCGTGTTGACACAGAAATTGACTCGAGCTGCTGTGTAATCACAGGTGACTTTACCCAGGAATCCGCTTCCCAGCTCGCAAACCAGATTAAGTCCGGTCAGCTGCCGGTTGAGCTCGAAGCCATTGAATCGAGCGAGGTTGGCGCAGAGCTTGGTGATGATGCATTCGTAACCAGCCTTTGGGCAGCGCTCATCGGTATTGCAATCATTATGCTGTTTATGCTGCTCGTTTACAGACTCCCGGGTCTGGTGGCAGACATTTCCCTCGTGGGCTATATCGGTCTTGTTTGCTTAGTTATCGGTGCATTCAAAATCAACTTAAGCCTCTCCGGTATCGCAGGTATCATCCTCTCCATCGGTATGGCGGTAGACGCGAATGTATTGATTTTCGAAAGAATTAAGGAAGAAATCCGCAACGGCAAAACCGTTCGCGCTTCCGTAGATGCAGGCTTCAAGCGTGCGCTGACCGCCATCTTAGACGGTAACATCACCACCTTGATTGCTGCAATCGTGCTTTGGGCATCGGGCGTTGCAACCGTACAGGGCTTCGCAGTTACACTCCTCATCGGTGTTGTACTTTCCATGTTCACAGCCATCACGCTGACACGCTTTTTGCTCAATCAGGTTGTCGGCTTAAACATCGTTAATCCGGTTGCATACGGCGCAAAGCCGCTTGCAAAAAAAGACGCTGAATAATTAGAAAGGGAGGAAAAGTAAATGTTTAGTATTACAAAGAACAAGCTGTGGTTTACTCTGATTCCTGTACTGATTATTGTAGCAGGTATCATCGGATTTTTCGTAAACGGCGGTTTTAAGCAGGATATCGACTTTGCCGGCGGTACTTCCGTTGAATTGGGTATGGGCAAGACGCTCACAAGTGCAGAGCGCGCAGAGGCTGCAAAGCTGTATATGGAGGCTGCAGGCCTGGAAATCGAGCCGACCGTGCAGTTGACGGGCGCAGGCACACAAAACATCGTAATTAAGTCTACGGTGCTCACACCGGAGGCAAGAGATGCCGGCATTAAGGCAATTGCCGATAAGCATGGTATTGATATGGCAAGCGAGGGCTTCGTGCTCAGCAATGCAACACAGGCAGCAACCTACGGTAATGAAATGAAGACCAGAACACTGCTCTTTTCGCTGCTTGCAGCTGCTTTGATGCTTGTGTACATCTGGATTCGCTTCGAATTCAGAAGCGGCTTGCTCGCAGTATGCTGCCTCGTAATCAATGTACTCGTTATGCTGGCTGTTTATGCGATTGCAAAGATTCCGCTGTCGACAACCTTTATTGCAGCAATCCTGACCGTTGTCGGTTATTCCATCAACGATACAATCGTTATCTTCGACAGAATCAGAGAAAACAGAAAGCTCGACAAGAAGAGCACCAACACAGAGGTCGTTGAAAACAGTATCTGGCAGTCGATGACCAGAACCATCAACACCTCCATCACCACGCTGGTGACGCTGGTTCTGCTCTACTTTATGGGTGCATCTTCTTTAAAGAATTTCGCACTGCCGATTATCATCGGTGTCATCTGCGGTTCGTTTACCTCCATCTTCATCGCAAGCCCGTGGTGGGGTGCATGGACGGATGTAGCAAAGAAGACTGTAAAATAAAAATCAAACAATATGCACAAACACCCGACAGCCGCCTGGCTGTCGCTTGTTTTTTATATCCCCGCTCTCGCGTCACCGCTTCCCCATTTTTGCCCTTCCCCTTTACGCCCCCGCGCCGCAAAACAATCGTCAATTTTGACGATGATTTCTCTGTTTTTTCCATTTCATTGTTCAAATTGCACAAATACAGAAGAAAATCTTGGTCAGTATTCCAAAAGGAATTCTTTTTTGTAAATAGAATTATATTAGTAATATAGTATAGCTTTAAGGCGTGCGTACAATACAATCAATTGTTTCTTACATCTTATGCCTATACAAGCGGGCAGCGGAAAATGCCGCACTTGCCCGAAACATCATACAAGGGGGTAATCTTCATGGGAACTTTTTCGATGGACAAAATCAGAAACATTTGCTTTACCGGTCACGGCCGTGCAGGTAAGACAACACTTTGCGAAGCAATGCTGTTCCACGCCGGCGTAATCGACCGCTTCGGCAATGTGGCTGACGGTACAACAACAATGGATTTTGACGCTGAAGAAACCAAGCGTAATTTCTCAATCAGCACAGCGGTAGCACCGATAGAATGGAAGGGCCACAAGCTGAATCTGATTGACACCCCGGGATATTTCGATTTTATCGGCGGCGTATACGAGGGTATGCGCGGTGCAGACTGCGTTTTAATCGCGGTCAGCGGTAAATCCGGTGTAGCAGTCGGCACGGAAAAAGCGTTCCGCGCAGCTGCAAACCACCATCTGCCGATTGCAATTTATATCTCTAAAGTAGAAAATGAGCACGCAGACTACGAAGGCATCTTAGAGCAAATCAAGAGCCGCTTCGGTACTGCGGTTATCGCGTTCGGCATTCCGGTGCTGGATGCAGATAAAAAGATGACAGCCATCATCGACACCGTTTCCGGCAAGGCCTACGCGACAGACGGCTTTAAAATGACCGAGATTCCGGTGCCGGACAGCCACAAGGAAATGCTTGAAACCATGCGCGAAGCGCTGATGGAGCAGATTGCCGAAACAGACGAAGCGCTGATGGAAAAATATTTTGAGGGTGAAGCCTTCACGGATGCCGAAATCGAAAAGGGTATCCGCGACGGTATTAAGGACAACTTAATCATCCCTGTATTCGCCGGCGACTCCACCTCCGGCAAGGGCGTTGAGCTGTTTATGAACAAGATGGTAGAGTATATGCCGTCTCCGGTGAAGGCAGAGGCAAGCGTTGCCGAAGACAAGGAAGGCAACCCGATTGAAATCGTTGCAGACGAAAGCGGCGATTTTGCAGCCGTTGTATTCAAGACCGTTGCCGACCCGTATGTTGGTAAGCTTTCGATTTTCCGTGTACTTTCCGGCAGCATTAAACCGGATACAACCGTATACAACCCGAACAAGGATGCAACAGAAAAAATCGGTAAGCTCTATGCCGTTAAAGGCAAAAAGCAGGTTGAGGTCAGCGAGGTTGGCGCCGGCGATATCGGTGCGGTAACAAAGCTTGCCGTAACCGGCACGGGCGACACGCTCTGCAAGGCAGGCACATTCGTGAAGCTCGAAGGCATCGACTATCCGAAGCCGATTATCTCGCTCGCTGTTCTGCCGCTGGCGAAGGGCGACGAAGAAAAAATCAGCATGGGCCTTACAAAGCTGCGTGAAGAAGACCCGACCATCGGTCTTACAAACAATAAAGAAACCAAGCAGATGATTCTCTCCGGTCAGGGTGAGCAGCATCTGGATATCATTTTAAGCAAGCTCAAGAGCAAGTTTGCCGTTGATGCAAAGCTCGAAGCACCGATTGTACCTTACAGAGAAGCCATCCGCGGTCGTGCGAAGGTAGAAGGCAAGCACAAAAAGCAGTCCGGCGGTCACGGTCAGTACGGTCATGTTGTGATTGAATTTGAGCCGGGCACAGGCGAAGGCTTAGAATTCTGCGAAAATGTATTCGGCGGCAGCGTACCGAAAAACTACTTCCCTGCAGTTGAAAAGGGCTTAAAGGATTGCATGGAGCACGGTGTGCTCGCAGGCTATCCGGTCGTTTCCTTAAAGGCAACCCTTTTAGACGGCTCCTACCACCCGGTAGACTCGTCGGAAATGGCATTTAAAGTTGCGGCAGGTCTTGCATACAAGGCAGGTCTTGCACAGGCTAATCCGGTGCTCTTAGAGCCGGTCGGCTTCCTTACGGTAACCGTACCGGAAGCGCTCATGGGTGATGTTATCGGCGATATCAACAAGCGCCGCGGCAGAATTCTGGGCATGAACAGCGGCGTTGTCGAAGCCGAGGTACCGGTTGCCGAAATGGCAAAATATGCAACAGATTTGCGCTCGATGACACAGGGACGCGGTATGTTCGAGTTCAACTTCGTTCGCTACGAGGATGCACCGAAGAATATCGTTGATAAGGTAATCGAGAATGCAAAGAAAAACGCAGCTGAATAATTAGATTGAAAACGGAGCATATATGCATATGCTCCGTTTTTTGTGCAAAGTGCAAAAAAACGAGCTTTCAAATTTGGTTAATTTGGTTATGTAAAAAGCAGTTTCATTATGCTATAATACTTATAGTGAATTTTTTCAGTAACGGAAAATTTCAAATAAATTTTTCCTAAAAGGAAAGGGGTATCCACCAATGGCAGATTTAAGCTTAAGAAACATCTACAAGAGATACTCGGGCGGCGTTGTTGCAGTCAGCGACTTCAACCTCGAGATCGCAGACAAGGAATTTATCATCCTCGTTGGTCCTTCCGGTTGCGGTAAGTCCACAACACTGAGAATGATCGCAGGTTTGGAAGAAATCAGTGACGGTGAGCTCTACATCGACGGCAGACTCGTAAACGAAGTTGCCCCGAAGGACAGAGATATCGCGATGGTTTTCCAGAACTACGCTCTCTATCCGCATATGACCGTATTCGAAAACATGGCATTCGGCTTAAAGCTTCGTAAAATGCCGCGTGACGAAATCAAAAGACGCGTTCAGGAAGCTGCAGAGATTCTCGACATCGAGCATCTCCTCGACAGAAAGCCGAAGGCACTCTCCGGCGGTCAGAGACAGCGTGTTGCCCTCGGTCGTGCTATCGTGCGTGAGCCGAAGGTATTCTTGATGGACGAGCCGCTCTCCAACCTCGACGCTAAGCTGCGTGTACAGATGCGTACAGAGATCGGTAAGCTGCATCAGAAGCTGCAGACAACCTTTATCTATGTAACACATGACCAGACAGAGGCTATGACAATGGGTAGCCGTATCGTTGTTATGAAGGACGGTATCGTTCAGCAGGTTGCATCCCCGATGGAACTTTACAACACACCGGCAAACAAGTTCGTTGCAGGCTTCATCGGCAGCCCGCAGATGAACTTCATCGACGCGAAGCTCGAAAAGGACGGCGACAATGCAGTTGTTGTATTCGGCAGCAGCAGAATCAAGCTCACAGCTGAGAAGAGCGCTCAGATTCCGGCTGAATACTTCGGCAAGGAAGTTACAATGGGTATCCGTCCGGAAGATTTGAACGATGACGAAGCTTCTATCGCTGCATATGCAGATTCCGTGACAACGGCTTCCGTTGAGCTTACAGAAATGATGGGTGCTGAAACATACCTCTACCTCGTAGTAGAAGGCAACAACTTCACAGCACGCGTTAATCCGAACTCGACCTCCAAGATTGGCGATACAATCAAGCTGGCGCTCAACCCGAACAAGGTGCATCTCTTCGACAAGGAAACAGAGATTGCAATCTTAAACTAATTCAAACATGTAAAAAGCAAGGACAATTTGTCCTTGCTTTTTTATTTTACCTAAAACAAGTTTTTAAAAGAACTTTGCAATGTAGCCCTGCACAAAGATAAACAGAATAATCAGCGGCAGGACATATTTAAAGTATACACGAAGCTTTGTCGGGAACTTTAAGCCGTCGCCGGTGTTGGCTTCGAGCGTAAACTTGTCCCAACCCCAACCGAATTTGTAGGTACAAAAGGTCAGATAAACAAGCGAGCCGAGCGGCAGAATGTTGTTAGAGATGATAAAGTCCTCTAAATCCATAATGGTCGAGCCTGCGCCGAGCGGCTGAATAAACGACAGCACATTAAAGCCGAGTACGCACGGCAGCGACAATACCAAAAGTGCAACGCCGTTGATAATAACGGTCTTTTTTCTGCTCCAGCCCTTCAAATCCATCCAGAAGGAAATGATATTTTCGAACACGGCGATAACCGTCGAAAGTGCTGCAAACAAAAGGAAAATAAAGAACAGCGAGCCCCAAATGCGTCCGCCCGGCATTGCCGCAAATACATTCGGCAGCGTTACAAAAATCAGGTTCGGACCTGCATCCGGATTTACTCCATAGGTAAAGCAAGCCGGGAAAATAATCAGACCTGCCATAAAAGCTACGCTCGTATCCAAAAGCGTGATGCGCACCGCTTCGCCGGTCAACGAATGCTTTTTATCGATATAGCTGCCGAAAACCGCAATCGAGCCCATACCGATACTCAGCGTGAAGAACGCCTGTCCCATCGCATCGAAAATCGCATTGAAGATGCCGGCTTCTGCCAGCTTACCAAAGTCCGGATAGAGATAGAACTTAAGACCTTCTGCTGCGCCCGGCATCAGAAGCGAGTTAACAACCAGCACAAGCATAATCGCCAAAAGCGCCAGCATCATCCACTTTGTTACCTTCTCAACGCCCTTTTGAAGTCCGATAGAGCAAATCGCAAAGCAGCCGACAACCACGATAACCATCGCAATCATCATCCCAACCGGGTCTGCCATCATGCCGGAAAAGGCGCTGCTTACCTGTTCGCTCGTTGCGCCGACAAATTCGCCGCTGATGAGCTTTTTGCAGTAAATCACCATCCAGCCGGCAACCGAGGTATAAAACATCATCAAAAGATAGTTACCTGCAGCTGCAACATACTTATACAGATGGTATTTTGAGCCATTCGGCTCTAACGCATCAAACGACATCGCGATACTCTTTTGACTGCCACGACCGACTGCAAGCTCCATCACCATAATCGGCAGGCCCATCAAAACCAGGAACGCCAGATACAAAAGCACAAACGCCGCACCGCCGTATTTACCGGCGATGTACGGAAAACGCCATACGTTTCCGAGGCCGATTGCGCACCCCGCAGAAATCAGCAAAAAGCCGAGACGCGAGGAAAATTTTTCTCTTTGCATTTAAAACACCCTCCTATCATAAATCAAAACAAATACAGTATACATTATTTTTGTAAATAAAGCAAGAAAAAAGGGACAAAAGTCCCTTTTAATCTTCTAATATAATTGCACTGCGCTCGGCAAGCACCAACGGATAGTTTGCAAGCGGCAGGCTTTCGTATGCTGCCAAGCCCTGCACGCACGCCGGCGCAGATAGCGCAAACACCTCGCCGGTGTACATATCCAAAAGCACCGGCTCGTCAAGCGGCGCTTCGACAAATGCGGTAAGCGCATCTTTTATATACACTTCCTCACCCACCGCACTCGGCAGATAATATACATACATCGGTTTTTTATCCTTTTCAAAGGCAAGCCGCATCAGCGCGTGGCGCGCGCAAATATCAACCTCCGGCACACTTGCCGTAAAATATGCCTTGCTTGCCTTAATATCGCCCTGCAGAAGCGCTGCCGTATGCTGCATTGCGGTATACGATGGCTTCGGCGTGTAGCTAAGGCCGTTCAAAATGCCGTTTGCCTGCGCGCGCGGAATGGTTTTCGTAGCCATTTCGTATGGCTTTTCCCAAATATCCGCAATCATAAAAAACGAGCTGAGTGCCGCGCCGGCATAGTGGTCTAAAACAAATCTGCGTAAAAGCCAAACTGCCTGCGCGCGCGGATTGTCGAATCCGTCTTTATAGAGCCAATGCCCCTCCGGTGCCCAGGACGGCTGCCCTGCCTCGCCCTGGATCAGCTGTGTATGCGTAAAGCCTGCATTGTTTAATATCGAGCGCAGATGCGCCACATTATCTAAATACGCCTGCCCGTGACCGTGGCAAACCTCGGGATACATTGCATGGGCATGATAGGCAAAATAATCCACCTGCTGTCCTTTTAGCGCTTCAAACATACCCTTGATATAACCAAAATCATATTCCGATGCGGTGGTTGCAACAAATTTCGCATCCGGTATATGCTTTAAAATTTCCGCCGTCGTTATTGCATAGAGTCTTGCATATTCCTTCGGATTTGGCACGCTCGGGTACCAGAAATTCGGCGATTCCGGCTCGTTCCAGATTTCAAAAAGATGCACTCTGCCTGCAAAGTGCTTCGCAAGCGCATTTACATAGCTTTTCCACGCCTGAATACATTCCTCGCCGTAGTAGAGCGGCACACAGCCGACCGCCGCCTTGTTTTTAATATCATCCATATATAAAGGGTTTCCATAGCCGACATTCAGCCACACCTGCACGCCCTGCGCGATGATGCTGTCCACCACTGCATCCAGCCACGAAAAATCGTATTTCCCCTTTTCGGTTTCGCAGCGCACCCAGCCGGTCTGACAGCGTGCGTATTTTACGCCGGTTTTGCCGAGCAGGTCATAGCACTTCTCCGGCTTAAATAACTCTCTGTCGAGGCATTCAAAGCCGATGCTGATGCGCGATTCTTTTATTTCTTTTGAAGTATACTTTTTAAGCATTCCCAGTTTTTCCATAAATTCACCTCATTTATTTCAGTATACTTGTTTTTTTCAACACTTGCAAGACACAAAACAATCTTTTTAAAGCAGAAGATTGTCAAGCAAGCGCAATACCCAAAGGCTTCCCCTTGAGGGGAAGCTGTCAGCCGTTAGGCTGACTGATGAGGTGAAACTGTATTTCAACCTTTCTTTTTTACAACACCTCATCCACCGCAAGCGGTCCCCTTCCCCTCAAGGGGAAGGCATAATAAGCAACCCACCTCCCTTTACACAAGGAAAGCTATGCCTGATAAGCATCAAAAAAGCACCTCTGTCTTTTGGCAAAGGCGCTCTTCTCTTCATCATGTATCAGTCGCTACGGCAACGCTTATTTAAGCGCGATGCGACTATAATTTGAACAATGCACAAAACAATATGCGCTATAGTACATGTGACCGACACATTCAAAAGAACATGTCCCCAAAAATCACCGTATTGAACCAAACCGAAAAAACCGTACAAATCATTCGCAAGTGAATCCGGCAATACTACACGTGGCACAGTATAAAGTATACAGTTAAATACAAATAATAATTTAAAAATTCCGGACTTTTTAATATGTGGCGCAGTCACGCACGCTCCCCAAATCATGAGAACAGACTGAACAGTATAATAAATCGAAAGACCGTATCTGCACCATCCAAAGTTAAGCACTGTGTAAATCATATCACCAAAAATCAACGCCATCGCTATGGTACAATATTTCAATTTGTCAGAAATCGGCTGCGCTTTCTTCTTCGCCTTAGCCCAAAAACAAATTATCGCTCCAACGCCAAACAATACCGCAAAGAAAGCAATAAATAAAAATGCCAAATACGCAACCTGGCTTATAGAAAACAGACTCAAAACCTTTATCAATAAACTATACATTACATCACTCCCTCTATTGTAGTATCCTCAACAAGACTGTGTATATCAATTATACCACGCTGTCATACAACTTTCAAGTTTTCTCTTTAATTCAAAACAAGCATCCCCGCCGAAGCGAGGATGCCGAAATATTATTCTACTGTTACCGGAACACTTGCATTGATTGTTCTGCCATTTTCCGTATACTCAATTTTAATCACGGCAGAGCCTGCCTTTAAAAGCGTTACCTTACCGCTTTCATCTACGCTTGCAACCGCCGGCTTTGTGCTGGTAAACTTGGCATTTGCCACATCAATTGCTACCTCGATGCCCTTTGCGTTTATACCTTTAACGCGAAGCTGCGCGGTGCTGCCTGCCAGCATATTAATCGAGCTTGCGTAGAAATAGCTCATCCACGCATTTTGGTCATCGGCTTCCATTTGCGCACTGTCATAGAAGCGCACCTCGGAAATACCTGCCCAGGTGGAGTTCGACGACATCGTACACGTCAGGCGAACAAAGCGCGCCTGCACACCGCCGAGCGCAAACACAGCGTGGTCCACGCCGAGCGGCGTTTCTGCCGTTGTAACCTTCGTGAAGTTTACGCCGTCAACGGAAGTCTCAACATCGTACTTGTAGCTACGGCTCATCGCCTTATAGCCGGAAAGTGCGAACGAATGCAGCGTTTGTACCTCACCAAAATCATAGCAAATCCAGCTGCCGATGCCGTCCGCCGACCAACGGTTTACGGTTTCTTCACTGATTACACCGTCATAGGTACCGGTCATCGGGTACTTTTCCTCAGACCATTCAATCGAGCTGGTTGCGCTCTGAATGGTTAAATACGACTGATACGACGGAAGTGCATCGCCACCCTCAACCTTTACGTCCAGCTTCTTTGCGATCTCAGCCGAGCCCGTGCCTTGCACGCCCTCGAACAGATTTTCCACGAAGTTAAAGGTATAGGTCTTGCCGTCAATCGTAACGGTTGCAGGACTGCCCTGCGTTACAACAGCCTCCTTATCGGAGATTACCGAAATTGTCGGCGCTGCAGCACCCTTGGCAATCTGAACATTGTAGTTATAAATCTCACTATCGAAGAATTTAATCTCCTGACCGTCTGCCTGCACACGGATGTCTAACAAATCAATGATTTTGTTAATCTTATCTGCGTCGTAGGTTACCGGCTCGTCTGTGATGAGAATAAGACCTCTATCATCCCAGAACACCTGCTTGCCGAGCGCTTCCACGAGTGCGCGGAGCGGAATGAGCGTTCTCCCGCCGATTTCCTGCGCCGGCACATCAAGCGTTACGGCGTTGCCGTCTACAATCATTTGGTCGCTTCCAAGCTGCAATGTGATATACTTTGCTTCTGTTGTGATGCCGACGGTCTGCGTCGCATCGTCCCAGCTGACCGCAGCGCCGATATTTTCGGAGATAAAGCGCACCGGCACAAGCGTTCTGCCGTTTTGTACAAGCGGCTTAATGTCTAAATTATTGGTGTCCACATAAGTCTTTTTACCCATTGCATACGCATTCGGGTTATCTACCTTGAGTGCAACCACACCGGTCAGTGTCTGACTTGTGGTTTTTGAACCGCTGCCGTTTGCGCTCCAATTTTCGAGCTTTACAACCGGCTGCACAGCCGGTATGCCCTCACCTTCAGCGAGCGGCACAAATTCCACGGTTAAATCCAATGTTTTCTGATTTGTAATATGGATAAAGAGCTTGTGTTCTTCAATATTCGGCTGAATTTCCGGGTCCGGAGAGGTCGGCAGCGGCTCTGCCGCCATAATACCGAATTTAGCATCCGCAGGGCCCTGCGTGATGCGTACAAGCATTCTGTCGCCGTCCATTTCCAGAAGTGCACTCTTGCCGTCCGGCGCAAGCGTGATTTCTGCCTTCGTATTTGCAAACCAGTAAAACTCGCTTTCTGCTTTTGCTGTGATTTCATCCTGAATCACAAGCACATCGCGGTTACCCGTCAGCATAATGCCGCGCTTTGCAGTATCAAAGTCTTTATTGGTCTCGGTCATATTGATAATGCCATATGCGGTATTTTCACCACTCTCGTAGCGTTCAAGCTCCGCGTAGTACTGATAGTACATATCCGGCATATCCTGCTCGGGATTTGCAATGATGGTGTTATTTGCCTCCGCGCGTGTGTGGTAGTACTGATAGTGACCGTTTTTCTCAGTCTTGGTGTGGTATTCAGGCCAGGAATATACGCTGCCCGGAATTTTTTTGTCCGATGGCTCTCTGCCGTACATATGTACCCAGCGCTTACCCGCCCAATCGAGCACGAATCCACCGGCATCAAGCGCCGAATGCGCTGCTGTTGCATCGCCTGCGTGCGCCATAACAATAAGCGCATCCAAATCCTCAAAGGAGGAGCGCATCGAAATACCGTTTGCACCGTACTGCTCATTCGACTTATAGAATTTATCGAGCGGCAATGTACCGCCTGCGACATTGTCCGGATCATACCACAGAAGCGACAGCACTGCATCTTTGCCCTCCGTCACTACCGCAGAATTCGTATCCTCTAAGTTTTGTGCATACCAGGCGTACTGCGGTTTATCATATTTATTCGCAAACCAGTACATAATCGGCGAACACACAATCTCGCTTGCAGCATCGCCATAGTTAAATGACCCTGTGATGCCGTTATAATAAATCGGGAAATCGCTTGTCTTGTCTAAACCGCGCACATCCTTAAAATCCAGTCTTGCCGGCAGAGTCTTCCCCGGCTCAAGCGCGGAATCGAGCGCCGCCATTGCCTTGACCTGATGGCGCACGCCGTAGTCCCAGTAATTCAGCGGCTCAGCATATGCACCGTCTGCCGAAATTTCCTGGAAGGAGTACGGAAGACCGATTGCCGCCTTATCCAAAACATAATCTGCAATCTCCGGCAGCTCATCTGCAAAGGCAATTGCCGCAACGACATTTGAGCCGTTACATACATTATTCCAGTTGTTTCTGCCCATCATCCAGGTTGTACCGACACCTAAGCCTTCATAGAATAAAACCGACTCATTAAAGCCCTTGTCGCGTATCCAGC
>JAZQCN010000140.1:0-33118 GCA_045546315.1 Clostridia bacterium
TTGACAAGTTCCTTGTAATTTGTCGTACACTGTTTAATTTTCAATGTCCAATGCCGCGCTTTTTGACTTCCGTCTCATCAGCGACTTTGATAGTATACCAAAACCCAACCCATTTGTCAACACTTTTTTTGAATTTTTTTAAAAATTTTTTTCTTCCTATATATAATGTGACAAACATGTGGTTGATATACAATATTTAGCAAAAGAAAGCGCCTTCTTGTTATGCAATCCTCTCTCCGTCTAAAATGACATCTTCACCGTTCAGAATTGTAATTGCATCCCCGTTTTGGTTATGTACCGCTACATTATGCATCGTCACATCGGAAACAAATTGCAGGCGCATGCCTTCCATACAAGCAGGTCTGTATTCAGCCGCCATAATCGGCTCTTCCGTAAAACCTTCATCATTTTGCATACAAATGTCCAAATTCTCAAGATGCAGACCCGTAACCGGCATTTCCGGCAAGCCGAGAATGCTCATTGCGGAAAGCTTTACGTTTGTTGCGGTCAAATCAGAAATGTGCACATTGCGCACGACCGGTGTATTTTCATCTACCGGACGTTTTTCATACGAAAAATATTCAGGGTCGTTCCGATCCATACCGCAATGATAAAAAGCATTGATGCAAAGCGGAGACCAGATACCGTCCATTGTGACATTATTGATGGTTACATCCTCCAAAGCGCCGCCACGCTTGCGCCTTGTTTTAAGGCGGATGCCTCTGTCCGTATCTTTCAAAACGCAGTTTGAAACCGTAATATTACGCACGCCGCCGCTCATCTCGCTGCCGAAAACGATGCCACCGTGTCCGTGCAACATAGTGCAATTTGTCACGAAAACATTTTCACACGGTTGACGAAGATAAGCCGCACGCGCTTCCGTTCCCGCTTTGATGGTCAGGCAATCGTCGCCGACGCTGATGCTGCAGTTGGAAATGCGCACATTCTGACAGCTTTCCGGGTTGATACCGTCCGTATTCGGTGCATCATAAGGATTTTCAACGCGTATACCGTCTATCTCCACGTTCTTGCAGCACAACGGATGCACTGTCCAGTTTGGCGAATTTTTAATATAGACATCTTTAATCTTTACGTTTTCACACAAAATCGTTGAAATCATTCTCGGGCGCGGCTGGCGCGGATTGTCCCACCAATTCTGCCCTTGTCCGTCCAACGTGCCGTTTCCGCAAATCTCAATATTCTTTGCGCGCACAGCATACACAAGCGCATAGCGCATAGATGGACCGATGCCTTCTAAATCCACAACCGGAAAATCCTCCTTGTCCGCACTGCCGACAAGAACTGCATCACGCTCTATGCAAAGCTTTGTGTTATCATAGAGTCGAATACTGCCGCTGACATATCTGCCCTTCCGAAACACAATCGTGCCGCCGCCTTCAGCGCCCACCTTTTCCGCAAGCGCGCGCAGGGCTGCCGTATTGTTCGTTTTTCCATCGCCGACAACGCCGTATAACGTGACATCATATATACCGCCCATCCTATCTCCCCCCACATTCAAAAATTACATTAATACATTATAAAGAAAAGAGGCTGAAAAAACAATATACATTTCAATCCTCCTTTTGTCTGATTCAAACTGTTTTCGAACGCAATTGCATACGCACCCGCGTTTTTTCAATGCTTTTGAGAGAAAATATAAAAATCCCGTAATACACGAGGTATTACGGGATTTGATTCGCAAACCGTTTAAAAATTAAAGCTCAGCGAAGTACTTAATCGTTCTTACCATCTGGCTTGTGTAGGAGTTCTCGTTGTCGTACCAGGATACAACCTGAACTTCGTACAGATCCTCTGCGATCTTAGCTACCATTGTCTGTGTAGCATCGAAGAGGGAGCCGTAGGTGATACCGATAATATCGGAGGAAACGATTTCGTCCTCGTTGTAACCGAAGGACTCGGAAGCAGCAGCCTTCATAGCAGCGTTGATGCCTTCCTTCGTTACATCTGTGCCCTTAACAACAGCTGTAAGGATTGTTGTGGAACCTGTCGGAACCGGCACACGCTGTGCGGAACCGATGAGCTTACCGTTGAGCTCCGGAATAACCAGACCGATTGCCTTTGCAGCACCGGTGGAGTTCGGAACGATGTTGATTGCGCCAGCTCTTGCTCTTCTGAGGTCGCCCTTTCTGTGCGGACCGTCGAGAAGCATCTGGTCGCCTGTGTAAGCGTGGATTGTGCTCATAATACCGGACTGGATCGGAGCATAATCGTTGAGTGCCTTCGCCATCGGAGCGAGGCAGTTTGTTGTGCAGGATGCAGCGGAAATGATAACATCATCCTTTGTGAGGATGTCTTCGTTTACGCTGAATACAACTGTCTTAAGATCGTTGCCTGCCGGAGCAGAGATAACAACCTTCTTAGCGCCGGCATCAATATGAGCCTGGCTCTTTTCCTTAGAGGTGTAGAAACCTGTGCACTCGAGTACTACATCGATGCCGAGTTCGCCCCACGGGAGCTCAGCAGCGTTAGCCTTCGCGTAGATTGTAATTTCCTTACCGTCTACAACGATGGAGCTTTCCTTTGCTTCAACGCTCTTGTTGTAACGACCCTGAGCGGAATCGTACTTTAAGAGGTGTGCAAGCATTTCCGGCTTTGTGAGGTCGTTGATAGCAACAACTTCATAGCCTTCTGCACCGAACATCTGTCTGAAAGCCAGACGGCCGATACGACCAAAACCATTAATCGCAACTTTTACTGCCATTTGAATTACCTCCAAATATTTTATTAACTTTTAAAGTTACCTATACTATTTTACAACAACAATTTCATTTTTACAAGTTTTTTTTGTTAAAATTTTGATAATCTTGAATTTTTTTTATTTTTCAAGCGTTACCTTGATAATTTTTGGTTGATTCTGCGGCAAAACCGTGCCGTTTCTATCCACAACTTGGGCATTTTGAACAATCGCATCTACAACCTCAATACCCTCTACTACCTTGCCGAAGGCTGCATATTCGCCGTCGAGATGCGGTGCATCCTCGTGCATAATAAAGAACTGGCTGCTTGCCGAATCACGCATCATGCTTCTTGCCATGGAAATAACACCGCGCGTGTGCTTCAAGTCATTCTTTACGCCGTTGGAAGTAAATTCGCCCTTGATCTTATCCTTCGAGCCGCCCATACCGGTGCCCTCCGGGTCGCCGCCCTGAATCATAAAGCCGCGAATAATTCTGTGGAAGGTTAATCCATCATAGAAGCCTTCGCTTACAAGCTTTTCAAAATTTGCAACCGTAATCGGCGCAATCTCCGGGTAAAGCTCTAATTTCATTGTGCCGTGCTCTGTTTCCATTACTACTTTCACATTTGCCATTTTTATTATCTCCTCTTATTTAAAATATATTCTGTTGATCTTGATTTGGTTCTTCGTTGCGACCGTGCCGTTACTGTCCTCTACCGGGGAGCGCATCACGATTTCATCAACGACCTCCATCCCCTCCGTCACCTGACCGAAGGCTGCATACTGCCCATCGAGACTCGGATAGTCCGCGTGCATAATAAAGAACTGGCTGTTTGCCGAGTTCGGCTCATCTGTTCTTGCCATAGATATCACACCACGGGTATGCTTAAGCGTGTTGTTTACACCATTGGCGGAAAACTCACCCTTGATGCGGTCTGCTTTTTTCGTCTGTGAAGCACCGCCCTGAATCATAAACCCATCCATAACTCTGTGGAAGGTTAAGCCCTCGTAGAAGTTTTCGCCCACGAGCTTTTGGAAGTTTGTAACCGTAATCGGCGCAACCTCCGGATTCAGCTCTACATGGATGTCACCAAGCTCGGTCTCAATTACGACATTGAGTTTTTCCATATCCACATTCGCCGTGGTTACATATTTCGGCTCCGCCGGCACCTCCGTCGGAATCTGCGGGGTATCCCCCTGCGAGGTCGTATCGGCACACGCACCGAATGCAAACACAAGACCGACTGCCAATAATACTGCTAAAAGCTTTTTCATTGTTTCTCTCTCCTTTTATTCTTCTGTATCTAATCTTTCAATTGCCGCTTCAATTTCCGCCTCCGGCACCGTTGTCATAAACGAACGCGTGCACGACTGCGCCATCAGGTAGTACTCCAGCGCCTGCGCATTATTACCGAGCGCTTCCTCTGCCTGTGCCGCATGGTAGAAAATTTCCACGCCCTTATTGCCTGCATCCATACTCTTTTTCGAGAGCGCCTGCGCTCTTTCGGCATCGCCCTGCTTAAGCGCTAAAATCACCATATTGTCGATAATGACCTTATCGCTGTCATTGTATGCATAGGCCTCCTCGTTAAAGGCATACATATCCTCGCTGTTTGCCAGGATTTTATAATACCCAAGCGTGCCGTATACGGTTGTAGTCTTGTAGTTTTCGAAAATTTGCTCCATCATTTCCGTCGCTTCAGCATAGTCCCCGAGCTTGTAGCAAATCAGCGACAGAATCTGGCGAATCTGATTTTTGTCCGCCTCCGGCAGCTTCTTATTCAAAAGCGCATAATTGGCAATAAAGCGCGCATCCTCCGCTCTGCCGCAGCGCAGCAGTATGTATGCATAGGCACTCGAGTTTGCTGCGCCGGCGCGCGGATGCTCGTGCCCCGCCTTTAAGTATGCCAGCGCCTTATTATTCTTGCCCTGTGCATAGGCGCGCTGCCCAAGCAGCGTTAAAATATTCGCCCAATGCCAGATAATCAGGCAGGCAAGCAAGATGCCCGAAACCACAAAGCCGACAAGCACGCTGATTCGAAAGCCGATATATATCGCCGCAACCGAACCGAAGGTCAGCGCCACGGATTTGGATATGGTATACTTTTTCTTTTGCTTCTTCACTTTTTCTTTTTTTGCCACTTTTCAAAGGTCCCCCTTCATTATTACATAAACATCTCTACCATTAAAGCATATTTTTGACTTTTTGTCTATAAATTATTTTAATTTTCACAATTCGTACACATTTGTACAACCAAGGGGTGTTTTTTGCACGCAAGCCTTGCGACCTCCGTTTTCCTATGCTATAATAATCAGCAAAGGAAATAAAGAAAGGAATCGAGCTATGGATACACCAATTCAAATTCAAGCAAACCAAAGCAGTACCGTATGGCAAATCGCCAACTGTACCGCGGCGGACTTTTCCAAGTTCTGCGCCGAAATCGAGCAGCACGGGTATCAGCGCAAAGAGCAAAACAGTTTTTTTGACGCGCACAACTACTGCGGCTACGCAAAAGAAAATGATGCGTTGTTTATAAACTATTTTTCAAACACCGACCAAGTCTCCGTTGTGCTGGAGAAAAACTGTAAATACTTCGATTTTGCGGATGCCCCAACCGCCGAGAAAACAGCGCCGCAGATTACGCAGGTGCATCTGGAAGACTTCGGCATGTCTTACGTGATCCGCCTCTGCGACGGCAGATTTGTAATCATCGACGGCGGCAGAGAGTTCGAACAGGATGCCGACCGCTTGTTCAACTGTTTAAAAGAAGGCACGCCGCACGCAAAGCCGATCATTGCCGCTTGGATTTTAACGCATCCGCACAGCGACCACCATCTCTGCCTGCAAACCTTCCTGGACAAATATATCGAAGACGTGCAGATTGAGAAATTCTTGTATAATTATCCGGCGTATGACGACTTGGAACACTTCCCTGCTATGCAAAAATCCGACAGGCGCGTAGAGCGCAATACCTCACCGTACGTCAATATTCCGGTAATGGAAGACTACATATCGCGCACAGGTGCAGAAATATTTATGCCGCACACCGGCCAGACCTACACCTTTGCAGATGCTACGTTTTCCTGCCTCGCCTGCTTGGACGACGGGTTTGATGAAGCACCAAATATAAACGCAACCTCGCTCGTCTTCCGTATGACACTTTGCGGACAGACTGTGCTTTGGGGCGCCGACGCAAGCTTCTCGGCTTCCAAACTGCCGCAGAAGTACAAGGCGTTCCTGAAATCGGATATCCTGCAAGTACCGCACCACGGTTTCCAGTCCGGCGATCCTATGGCACAAATCGAAGCCTACCAATACATCAAGCCGTCCGTATGCTTCCTGCCGGTTTCTACGTTCAATGCGTATACCGTCAACGTCATCCACAGACCCAGCTCCAGATTCTTAATGGAGAATATGGATGTAGATGAATGGATTACGGGCGATCCGACAAGAACCATCACCCTACCATACACGCCGCCGGCCTATAAAAAGACAGAACACAAGCGCCTGCTCGACGAAGGCATCCGCTCCAACGGTTGCAAGACCTGGATATTCTCCGGCTTAAACACCGGCAACCCGGAGGATATGGAATTCACCTTCCTGAATATGACGCTCAACCCGGTCAAGGTATGGATAGAATTCTTCTTTGAAACCGAAGTCAGCGGCGGCATCCGTTACGTCACGGTACACCTCAACCGCCAGAGCATCAAGACGCTGAACATCACCGGCGACGAAGTGGACGACAACGACGTGTGGTTCAACTGGATGTCTATGGCCGCGGTCGGTATTCCGGAAAATGCAGATTTTGGCGTACGTTTCTTAAGTGATGCGCCGATTGTAATCAGCCATAAAACGAAGAAAGAAAGCCACAAGGCTTAAGGAAAACAAAAAGACAATTGTCCCTTCGAAGAACAGTTGTCTTTTTTTTATATGTATGTTATAATAAGAAATAATACATAAAGAGCAAAAGGAATGTATCTATGGAAACCAAGGAAATAAAATTAAATCCTGAAAATACAGACGCCGCTCTCGCACAGCAAGCCGGCGACATTCTCGCACGCGGCGGCTTGGTCGCTTTCCCGACGGAAACGGTATACGGTCTTGGTGCAAATGCCTTTGATGCGGCTGCGGTGCAAAACATCTTTACCGCAAAGGGGCGCCCGTCGGACAACCCTTTAATTGTGCATGTGGCAGACAAAGAAGAGGTTGCCGCTCTCGTAACCGAGATTCCCGAAAAGGCGAAGCTTTTAATGGATACCTTCTGGCCGGGGCCGATCAGTATTATTATGAAAAAATCCGAGAAAATCTCCGACTTTATCAGCGCAGGGCGCGATACGGTTGCGGTGCGTATGCCTTCAAACCCGGTGGCACGCGAAATCATCCGCGCTGCCGGTGTGCCGATTGCAGCCCCCTCCGCCAACACCTCCGGCAAGCCGTCGCCGACAGAAGCGGCGCATGTGCACGAGGATTTATTCGGCAAAATTGATATGATTGTCGACGGCGGCAGCTGTGCAGTCGGCTTGGAGTCCACCGTCATTGATTTAACAAGCGATGTCCCGACGGTGCTCCGTCCGGGCGGTATCACGCTTGATATGCTCGAAGCGGTGCTCGGCGAGGTGCATGCCGGCAAAGGCAGCGCAACCGAAGCAGAAGCGCCGAAATGCCCGGGCATGAAATACAAGCACTATGCACCCAAGGCAGAGGTCACGGTTATTGAATACAAAAAAGACTGCCGCGCAATGCTTACCAAGCTTGTCGCCGAAAGCGAAGGCAAGGTCGGTATTTTGCAGGACGGCATCGACTACGCAAGCTGCGGCGCAAACTTTTATATCCGGGGCGGCGAAAGCGCCGAAGCCTATGCGGCAAATCTGTTTGATGCGCTGCGCGCCTTTGACGCAGCAGGCATGGACAAGATTTTTGCGCCGCTCTGCTGGCACACACCGATGATGGTTGCCGTGCGCAATCGCATCTACAAGGCGGCAGCAAACCGCATTATCATTACGGAGGAATAAAATGAATATACTTTTTGTATGTACCGGCAATACCTGCCGCTCCCCGATGGCGGCGGCATTGCTGAAAGCCAAATGCGACAAAGACGATGACCTGCAGGTTTTGTCCGGCGCCATCAACACGACAGCAGGTATGCCCGCATCGGCAAATGCTGTGGCGGCGATGCAGGAGCTCGGCATTGACATCAGCGCGCACCGCTCTGCCAACATCGATGCCGATGTGCTCAGCGAGGCAGATTTGGTGCTGACAATGACTGAAGCGCACAAGCAGGCAATCGTACACTATTTCGGCGACGATTTTGAATTAAAAACACATCCGCTTTTAGACTATGTCGGTATCGGCGGTGATGTATTGGACCCGTACGGCGGCAATATAGAAGTCTACCGCGCGTGCCGCGATCGGTTAAACGAAGCCATCGAGCTTTTGTATACAAAGGAGACGAAGGAAGATGCACTTTGATACTCTGCGCTCCGAAAATATAGACAGTCTGTATGCGCTGGAGTGTATGTCTTTTGCCGTACCGTGGACCTTGAAGGCATTTACGGATGATTTATCCAACGAAAACGCCTGCTACACCCTTTTGTGCGAGGGCGAAACGGTTATCGGTTACTGTGCCTTTTGGCAGGCGGCGGATGTGGCTGACATTACCAATGTCGCCGTGCATCCCGACTACCGCAGGCGCGGGCTTGGCAAAAGACTGATTGAAGAAGCTGTCCGCAAGGCAGAACAGCGCGGCATAAAGCAGCTGTTTTTAGAAGTGCGCGTTTCCAACAAGGCGGCGCGGGCGCTGTATATCGCCTGTGGCTTTACAGAGGTCGGATTACGCGAAAAATATTATGCAGACAACAATGAGGACGCCCTCATTATGGTAAAGGAATGGTAAGTATGCAGGAAACCTTAATTCTGGCAATTGAATCCTCGTGCGACGAGACGGCGGCCGCCGTCATCAAAAACGGACGCACTGTTTTATCGAATGTAATCAACTCGCAAATCGAAATCCACAAGCGCTACGGCGGCGTTGTACCGGAGATTGCATCGCGCTGCCACACAGAGGCAATCGGTGCCGTTGTTGACGAAGCGCTTACAAAGGCAAATGTCACCTTAGATGACCTCACCGCCATTGCCGTGACCTACGGACCGGGTCTGGTGGGCGCGCTTTTGGTCGGTGTTTCGTTTGCAAAGGCGCTCTCCATGGCGACCAAGCTGCCGCTCATTGCAGTGCATCATATCAAAGGACACATTATGGCAAACTTTATTGCCCATCAAGACTTAGAGCCGCCGTTTGTATGTTTAGTTGCCTCCGGCGGGCACAGCCACATCGTACATGTTAAGGATTATACGGACTTTGAGGTGCTCGGCCGCACCTGCGACGATGCTGCAGGCGAAGCCTACGATAAGGTAGCGCGCGTGCTCGGCTTAGGCTATCCGGGCGGTCCGCTGATTGACAAGCTTGCACGCGAGGGCAACCCCGAAGCAGTACACCTGCCGCGCGTAACGATGGACAATCCGTTTGATTTCAGCTTCAGCGGCGTAAAAACCGCTGTAATTAACTATTTGCACAAGCTCGAGCAAAACGGCGAAGCCTACAACAAGGCCGACATCGCCGCAAGCTTTCAGCAGGCTGTGGTGGAGGTGCTTACGGCGCACACACTGCACGCGGCAAAAAACGCCGGTGCAACTAAAATCGCGCTCGCGGGCGGCGTTGCCTCAAACTCTGCACTTCGCGCAAGCTTTGAAGCTGCTGCAAAGGCAAACAGTATGCAGTTTTTCGTTCCGCCGCCGGTGCTATGCACGGACAACGCGGCTATGATCGGCTGTGCGGCACACTATGCCTACATTGCAGGCGATATTGCGGACCTTTCTTTAAATGCAGTCCCGTCACTCCCCTTGGAATAAGCACCAAATTTGCACTATTGCCAATTTTGATTTTTTGTGATAAAATAAATATACAAAGCAGTTTAAAATTCATTTTCTATATATAAAGGAGGAATTTTCTATGAAATTAATTCTTGCGATTGTTCACGATGAGGACGGCGGTAAGGTAATGAGCGAATTAAACCGTCAGGGCTTCAGTGTAACGAAGCTGGCGACCACAGGCGGCTTTTTAAAGTCCGGTAATATCACGCTTCTGGTCGGCACAAGCGAGCAGAATGTACAGGCAGTTATCGACATCATTAAGTCGAAGAGTGAAACCAGAAAGCAGATTATTTCCACACCGGTTCCGATGTCCGGTCTCGGCTCGGTATACACACCGTATCCGGTGGAGGTAGAGGTTGGCGGCGCAACGATTTTCGTTATGGATGTTGAGCGCTTCGAAAAAGCATAATGTCGATTCCCTACCCGAAGGGCAATCATGCGCTGATTGCGGATTTGATTGCCGGTATCCAAAAAGGCAGAACCGTGCACGCGTACCTGTTTGCAGGGCCTGCCGGTTTACTCAAGCGCGAAACCGCGCGTTATTTTGCTGCAGCAATGCTTTGTGAAGGCGAGGGTACGCCGCCCTGCGGTCACTGTGATAACTGTGTGCAGAGCGCAGGCGCCAATAACCCCGATATCATCTCCAAATCCTTAAAGGATTTAACGGATAAGCAAAGCATCGGCGTCGATGAAATCCGCGATATTATCGAGGATGCTTACATCCGCCCGTTTAAAGCAAATAAAAAAATCTATATCATCGAAGACGGCGAAATGCTGACTGTCAGTGCGCAAAACGCCTTATTAAAGGTGTTGGAGGAGCCACCGGCGTACGTCGTCTTCATTGTATGCACATCGGAGGCAGACAAGATTCTGCCGACCATTCGCTCGCGCAGCAGCATCATCCGCTTTCAACCAAAAAGCGACAACGAAATCCGCTTGTATGTGAAGGAAAACTATCCGCACCTGCAAAGCCAGACAGATTTTATTGTTGCCTTTTGCAGCGGCATCACCGGCAAGGTGGATTTGCTGTGTCAAAGCGAGGAATTTGCCGAGATGCGCCAAAAGATGTACAACGCAACTGCCATTTTGCTGCGCGGCGGCAAGCCAACGCGCCTGTTCGAAATTGCAGAGTATATGGAGGCGCACAAAAAAGAGAAGGGCTCTACAACCGATAACCTCGGCATTTTACTTGATTGCCTTCTGTCCTTCTTTTCGGATTTACTCAAGCTGAAGGCAGGCACCAATCGCGGCATCACCAACACAGACTACGCTGAAAAGCTTTCAGAGCTTTGCGGCTATGTCGACAAGCAAAAGCTGGTGCATGCGTGTGAGGCAGTGGTCAGCGCACAAGAAAGACTTGCGCTCGCCATTTCCGCTCGCTCTACGATATTAAGTCTGCTGCTTAGCATCTATTATAAATAAGGAGAAACAATTCCAATGGTACAAATTGTCGGTATACGCTTTAAAAGCGTAGGAAAAATATATTATTTCGACCCGGACGGCATGGAAATCACCACCGATATGCATGTTGTCGTGGAAACGGCGCGCGGCGTGGAAATGGGTAAGGTGGTTATCGCCAACCGCGATGTCGAGGAAAACACAATCGTCCAGCCGCTCAAGAAGGTTTTGCGTATCGCAACGGCGGAGGACTTCAAAAAAGCGGAGGATAACCGCAAAAAGGAGCGCGAGGCGTTCGAAAAATGTGCGGCAAAAATCCGCGAGCATAATTTGGAAATGAAGTTAGTCGATGTGGAATACACCTTCGACTGCAGCAAGATTTTATTCTATTTCACCGCTGACGGGCGTGTAGACTTCCGCGAGCTGGTTAAAGACCTGGCCGGCGTATTCCGCACCCGCATCGAGCTTCGCCAGATCGGCGTGCGCGATGAAGCGAAAATGATTGGCAGCTACGGCATCTGCGGCAGAAACCTTTGCTGCGCGCAGTATTTGGGCGACTTTGCCCCGGTCAGCATCAAAATGGCAAAGGAGCAGGGTCTTTCGTTAAACCCGTCAAAAATCTCCGGCACCTGTGGTCGTTTGATGTGCTGCTTAAAATATGAGCAGGTTGCCTACGACGATTTGCTTAAGGTAACACCGCGTGTCGGCGCACTCGTGCAGACGCCTTCCGGCAAAGGTACGGTTGTATCCGTCAACCTTTTAAAGGGCAAGCTCAAGGTTTCCTTTAACCCGGATAAAACCGGCGGCACGGAGGATTTTGATGTGTCGGAGGTTAAGATTCTGAAGAACGCAAAATCCACCGAACACGAACAAATTGATGCAGATATTCTAAAAACACTTGAAGAATAGAAAAATATGTGATACAATGTTGTTCGGCAAGTGAAAAACTTGTCGGATACACAATATTTATGTTGTATTATTATGCATACGGAGGTGTATTTTACAATGGCTTTCAAAATTAGTGATGCTTGCATTAACTGCGGTGCTTGCGCAGCAAACTGCCCGGTTGAATGTATCACTGCCGGCGACGAGATTCATGAGATCGACGCTGATGCTTGCCTCAGCTGTGGCGCTTGCGCTGACAACTGCCCGGTAGGTGCAATTGCAGAGGAGTAAGAAACAAACGAAGTGCCGGTTGCCGTTAGGCAATCGGCATTTTTGTTCACTACATAAAGATTGGTTGAAAACAATGGAAAGAATAGATGACTTACAATTCGGCGGCCTGAAAATCATACAGGACGATTCTATGTTTTGCTTCGGGGTAGATGCTGTACTGCTCGCCCACTTTGCAAAGACCACACCGTCAAAGCTGACGGTTGACCTTTGCAGCGGCAACGGTATCGTTGCACTGCTTTTAGCCGGCAAAACCGACACGGAAAAGCTTTTCTGCGTCGAGGTGCAGCCCAAAGCGGCTGACTTAGCGCGCCGCAATATGGTATTCAACGGCTTAGAAAGCCGCGTCGCCGTAATTGAAGACAATTTAAATAACTGCACATCCCACTTTGCCGCAGGCAGCGTCGATGTAGTGACATGCAATCCCCCCTACATTGCAAACCGCGGCGGGCTTGAAAATAAATCCGACGAAAAAAACATCGCGCGTCACGAGATTCTTTGCTCCTTAGAGGATGTCCTCCGCGAAAGCGCAAGAATGCTCAAATACGGCGGCAAGCTGTTTTTAGTACACAAGCCGGAGCGGCTCGTCGATATTTTTTGCACGATGCGCGCCTATAATATCGAGCCGAAGCGCGTGCAGTTCGTGCATCCGCAGCCATACAAAAAAGCAAATATTGTTTTGGTGGAGGGCGCTAAGTTCGGCGGTGCCGAATTAAAAATGATGCCGCCGCTGTATGTCTATGACGCGTGCGGTAATTATTCAAAGGAAATTCACGAAATTTACGGAAGGGAGCAAGGCGATGAATAAGGGGACACTTTATCTGTGCGCGACACCGATTGGCAACCTCGGTGATATTACGGCGCGGTGCCTTGAAACACTTGAAACAGTCGACCTGATTGCCGCAGAGGATACGCGCCAGACGCTCAAGCTTTTGAATCATTTTGGCATTCACACGCCGATGACCAGCTATTACGAGCACAACAAACGCGAAAAGGGCAATTATTTAATCGAAAAGCTGCTCGCCGGCGAAAGCATTGCCGTTGTGTCGGACGCAGGCACGCCTGCCATCTCCGACCCGGGCGAGGATTTGGTAAAGCTTGCGATTGAAAACGATATCCGTGTAACGCCTATCCCGGGTGCTGTTGCCGGCATCTGTGCGCTGATTTCCTCCGGTCTTGCAACCGGCAGGTTCTGCTTCGAGGGCTTTTTGTCGATGAATCGCCGCCAGAGAAAGCAGCATTTGGAGGAAATCAAAACCGAAACGCGCACAATGCTTTTTTACGAAGCGCCGCACAAGCTGCGTGCAACACTGTCTGACCTTGCCGAAACGCTCGGCGCAGACAGAAAAATCGTGCTCGCGCGCGAGATTACAAAGCTGCACGAGGAATTTGTACGCACAACGCTCGGCGAAGCACTTACGCTGTATGCCGACGGAAAAATTAAAGGCGAATTTGTGTTGGTTATCGAAGGTGCTGCCGCTACCGCAGCCGAAGCCGACTATACTACAATGCCCGTAGAAGAGCATGTTGCCCTTTTAATCGAGGAAGGCATGAGCGAAAACGACGCCATCAAAACTGCAGCCAAGCAGCGCGGCGTCCCGAAAAACGAAGTCTACAGCGTGATGAAAAAGAAATAAAAAAAAGACGCCAAGCGTCTTTTTTTATTTTCCGGAAACAAGCTCACCTTTTCGGATCATTGCATTTTTGCAGGCAGGCTTGTCTAAGTGCATTGTAAATATCATTTCCGCATGCGGCACACAGTCGATGTCCTCGCCCGCTTCGTTTTTCATCCATTCTACCTTCTGCGCAAAATAGGGTTTTCCCGGCTGCATAATCTCCACCGTATCACCGACGGAGAACTTGTTGCGCTGTGCAACGGTTGCGATGCCGGTGGCTTCATCATAATCCAAAACAAAGCCGACAATATCGTAATCGCGGATATACGAGCTGTTTTCATATACCTGCGAGTTTTCGTCCGTCTTACCGAAGTAAAAGCCGGTGCAGTACGGGCGGTGGCTCACCTTCAAAACCTCTTCAAGTGCGCCCTCGTCAAACACATAGCCCTCCGGGTTTTCAAAGTAGCGGTCTATCTCGCGGCGGTATGCATTTACCACAGTTGCCACATAGTATTCACTCTTTACGCGTCCCTCAATCTTAAAGCTTGTGATACCGCTTTTGACCAGCTCGGGAATGTGTGCAATCATATTCAAATCCTTGGAATTAAAGATAAAGGTGCCGTTTTCGTGTTCGGAAATTTCCATATATTCGCCCGGACGCTTTTCCTCTACCAGCGCATATTTCCAGCGGCACGGCTGTGCACACGCGCCTAAGTTTGCATCACGCTTGGTCAGGTAGTTGCTTAAAAGGCATCTTCCGCTGTAGGAAATGCACATAGCACCATGTACAAATGCTTCCAACTCAAGTGCAGGGTCTGTCTTTTCACGAATTTCCTTTATCTCGGTAAACGAAAGCTCACGCGCAAGCACTACGCGCTCCGCGCCCATCTCGTGCCAGGTGCGCACCGTTTCGTAGTTGACATTGTTTGCCTGTGTAGATACATGCACGCTCATTTCCGGGTGTAGCCTGCGCACCATTGAAAACAAGCCCAAATCCGCAACGATTACCGCATCCGCGCCGATTTCGCAAAGCATATCCAGATACGCAGGAAAGGCATTTAACTGCGCATTGTGCGGAATGACATTCACCGTCACATATACCTTTACGCCGCGCTCGTGCGCAAAGCGAATGCCCTCCTCCATCTGCGCGCGGTCAAAGTTTTTCGAAGCCACGCGCAAGCCGAAGCTTTCGCCGCCGATGTAGACAGCATCTGCGCCGTACAAAACGGCCATCTTCAATTTTTCCAAATCGCCTGCAGGTGCAAGCAGTTCAGGCTTTTGCATCCTTATTCAATCCTTTATAATTTGTACGAAAGCGATACGCCGTCGCCGATGGACAAAAGACTCGTCTTCAGCTCGGGCGCTTCGCAAATCGCTGCAATGTATTTCTTTAAACGCTTAACGATTGTAATCTTTCTTCGAATCAGCAGCGCACGGTTTGCCACCATGCCACCGTATAAAATGTTGTCGCTAATGAGCATCCCGCCCGACTTTAACAGGCGCAAACACTCCGGCAAAAAGTAGATATAATGCGACTTTGCCGCATCCATAAAAATCATATCAAATTCGCCGTCCAAGCCCTTTAAGTATTCCTCTGCATCCGCTTCTACGACGGTAATGCGCTCAGAAAGCCCGGCGCGCTCGATGTTTTCGCGCGCAAGCTGCGCCATTTTTTCATCGCGCTCAATGCTTGTAATGCTTGCCCCCTCCGGCAGATTTGACAGCATTAAAATTGCGGAGTAGCCAATCGCCGTACCGATTTCGAGCACACGCATCGGCTTTGCAATGCGGCACATCGTTTCTAAAAAGGAGGCAACCTCCTTTTGCACAATCGGCACACCGTTTTTATGTGCATAGCTTTCCAGCTCCGCCAAAACGCCCTCACTTTTGTGCAGGGTGTCGCGGATGTAGTCAATGATATAATTGTGTGTAATTTGTTCTTCAAAAGGCACGGTTAATCCCCCTGAATTTCTTTTTTCATTTGCTCGTGCTCCTGCATCGTCTCGGCATAGTAAATCTTGCCCTGCGCATCCGACTGGAAATAATAGTCGTCTGTATTTGCAGGATAGAGCGCCGCCTCGATCGCCGCCCTGCCCGGATTGCAAATCGGTCCGACCGGTAAGCCGCGATAGCGATAAGTATTGTACGGAGAATCGATTCTCGTATCCTCCATGGATAAAATCAGCTTTTTTTCACCGAGCACATACTGCACCGTTGCACACGATTGCAAATACGGATAAACGCTCGGATTGTTTAAGCGGTTGTGAAACACCGCCGAAACGCGGCTGCGATCATTGCCCGAGCCGGCTTCTGCTTCAATCAGCGAGGCAAGAATCAGAATTTCATCGTCGCTGTAGCCAAGCTCTGCCGCTCTTTGACTGTAGCCTTCGGTGTACACCTTCGAAAAGCGCCTGAGCATCATATCGACAATTTCTTGTGCCGACATCGTATTTGAAATATTATAGGTGTCCGGAAACAGGTAGCCCTCCAGGCGGTTTTTGCGGTCGATACCTTCTAAAAAGGCGTAATCATACTCTTCTTCAAGCGCCGCATCAAGCTCCGCCTTCGTCACATAGCCCGTCGCCGTAACGATTTTTGCAATCTCTTCGGCGGTCGCGCCCTCCGGCACCGTAATATTCGTGGTGCGGTAGCCGCTGTCGTAGGTCAATGTGTTGATGATGCGGTTGTAGTCTGCGCCCTTGTCGACCGTGAAGGTCGCTGTATAAAAGCGATCGTCGACTCCCTTTAAATGCACCAAAAGCTTAAACAGAAACGGACTTTCGATAATCTCCTGCTCGCAAAGCTTCTCTGCTACAGCGTCAAGCTCTGCGTTCTCAATCGTAACCGTCACCTGCGCGCTCGGTTTAAAGATGCCGAGCACCTCTGCGCCGAGGCACACGCCCCAGATAAGCACTGCCGCAAGCGCCACTGCCAACCACACACGGGCATTTTTCCATTTTCGGTTTTGTTTTTTGTTGTTTGGCTGTTCCATAAACGACCTCACATTTCGCGTCTGCCTTCCATGGCGCGCAAAAGCGTCACCTCGTCGGCATACTCCAAATCACCGCCGACCGGGATGCCGTGCGCAATGCGCGTCACCTTCACGCCGAGCGGCTTTAACAGCTTGCAAAGATACATCGCCGTTGCTTCTCCCTGCACAGTCGGATTGGTCGCCATAATAACCTCTTTCACGCTGTCATCCGCCAAGCGTGCCAACAGCGGCGCAATTTTAAGCTCGTCCGGGCCGATGCCGTCCATCGGCGAAAGTGCACCGTGCAGCACATGATACAAGCCCTTATATTCGCGCATTTTTTCCATCGCCGCAACATCCTTCGGTGTTTCGACCACGCAAATCACGCTTGCATCGCGCGCACCGTCTGCACAAATTTCGCAGGGTGAGCGGTCCGTCAGGTTCTGACAGCAGTCGCAAAAGACAACCTTCTCCTTTGCCTCTGAAATCGCATCACACATATCCTGCGCATACTTTTTCGGCATTTGCAGCACATGAAAGGCAATGCGCTCCGCGCTTTTTCTGCCGATACCCGGCAGCTTTTCAAACTGTTCTATTAACTTTTCAATCGTCGGTGCATGCATAGCTTTTTATTCCTTTTATGCTAAATCTATTGGTAGGTGTGCGCGGAACGACACATAGGTCGTTCCCTACATCTTAAATCAGGAATTCGGATGAAGTGCGAGACAAAAGCACAGCGCTATACTCTTGTATGCGCGAGCATTTTAACAAAGCAATTCGCCGAATTTACCTACTCCCTCACTTTAAAGTGGGAATTTGGATGCAGCGCGAGGCACAGGCATCGGCACAGTACGCAGGTACGGGTCATCTGCTATAACGAAGCGATGCGCCAAATTCACCTTTAAAACAATCCCGGGATGTTCATGCCTCCCGTAACCTTCCCCATTGCACCCGCTGCTGCTTCATCTGCCTGACGCATAGCTTCGTTTACGGCGCTGAGGATTAAATCTTCTAAGGTTTCAACATCGTCGGGGTCGACGGCTTCGGGGCTGATTTTGATGGCTTGCAGCTCCTTTTTACCGTTGATGGTTACGGTAACGGCACCGCCGCCGGCAGATGCCTCGATGATTTTTTCTTCGATTTCTGCTTGCGCTTTGAGCATTTCCTCCTGCATTTTTTGCGCTTGCTTAATCATTTGGTTCATATTGCCCATGCCGGGCATACCGCCTCTGAATTTTGCCATGGTCTTTGTCTCCTATCTGTATATGTTTTCGTTTATTCAAAAGAAATATCGTCGCCGCCGAACTGCATCAGTGCCTCTAAGGGGTCTGCTTCTTCAGCTTCGGCAGGCTTTGTAGCAGGAACTTGTTCTTCCAGAGAATCAAATTCCGTTTCAGTTGCAAATTTAATGCGCAAATTCTGACCGAGCACCTGCGCTATGGCCTGCTGCAGCTTTGCTTCGTCATTTTGCACGGCAAATTTAATGTAGCTTATATTTTTAAAATACAAACTGTCGTCCACGATTTTCACTTGCTGGCTGGCAAGCATACCATAGAGTGCAACATCGATTTTTTTAAGCGCACCTAAAATCTCACCCCAGGCGCCGCTTTTGTTGACAGCCGCTTTCGGCTTCGGCGGTGCAGGCACAGGCTCGCTGTATTCTATCGGCACAGCTTCCTGCGGCGGTGCTTCCGTTGGCGGCGGCACATCCTCAGGCATTGCCTGCTCTATAGGCATTGCCTGCGTCCACGGCGGCGCTTCCTCAGGCGTCGCCGGTGCTACAGGCGCAACCGGCTTCGGCTCTGCCGGCGCTATTGGTGCTGCCGGTGCTGCCGGTATTACGGGCGGTGCAACCGGCGCGGTCACCGTGCCGGCAAGTCTGCCCTCCAGCTGCTCAATGCGCGCAAGCAGCCCTGCCGTCGACGCATCGAAATTCGTATCGCACAAGCGAATCAGCGCAAGCTCGTATACCACGCGCACACTCTTTGCATTTTTCGCATTGCCCACCGCAGCAGTCAGCGTATCAATGCAGTACGCCAGCTGCGCAGGTGTAAACAGCTTGCTTTGTTTTTTTACGGTGTCGAGTACATCCGCACCGCAGTCGAACAGCTTGTCCGGCTGCTTGCAGGTACCGAGCACCAATATATCACGGAAGCGCTGAATCACGCGGTCCGTAAAATTCGTTAAGTCCTTACCGTTGGCGGCCGTCTGCGCTAAAAGCTCCAATGCCGCGCCGGTATTCTTTTCGCCGATGGCGGTTACAATATCATCCAAAACCGTATCCGCCGCCACACCCAAAACGCTCTCCACACTCTCGCGTGTGATGGTGGTGCCTGCGGCGCTGATGCACTGGTCGAGCACACTGAGCGCATCGCGCATACCACCGTCGGCAAGGCGTGCAATCAGCTCGAGTGCCTCAATTTCGGCATCAACATTTTCTGCCGTTACAATCTCGCGCAGACGCAGCGTAATGTCACGCACGCCGATACGCTTAAAATCAAAGCGCTGACAGCGCGAGGTAATCGTCGGCAAAAGCTTGTGCGCCTCGGTGGTTGCCAGAATAAAGATCACATACGGTGGCGGCTCCTCGAGCGTTTTTAAAAGTGCATTAACCGCGCCGGACGAGAGCATATGTGCCTCGTCAATGATGTAGATTTTATATTTTGCCTGCGCCGCACTGTACGCCACCTCGTCGCGGATTTCGCGGATACTGTCGACGCCGTTGTTGGAAGCAGCATCGATTTCGACAATATCTAAAATGCTGCCGGCAGCAACACCGCGGCAAATATCACATTCGTTACACGGGTTAGCGTTTTGCGGATTTTCGCAGTTAATCGCTCTTGCAAATATTTTTGCGCAGGAGGTCTTACCGGTACCGCGCGTACCGCAAAACAGATAAGCGTGCGCCGTCTTACCGGACAGTATTTCGTTTTTTAATGTCGACACAATATGATTCTGACCGATAACATCGTCAAAGGTCTGCGGTCGCCATTTCCTGTACAATGCCTGATATGCCATTGTTCTTCCTCCTACAGATTCGACATTCTGAAAAACTACAAAACAACATATAGCCAAGTGAAGCCAATCACAATAGAGACATAGCCCATATGATTGCTATGCTTTGATGCATACACTTTCACCAAACGCAAATTTGCCTTAACTCTAATATTTTAAAAGAGAAAATTCCGATGAAAGACAAGGCAAAAGCGCAGTGAATACTTTGTGTATTCACGAGCATTTTAACGCAGTATTTCGCGGAATTTGCCTTTTAAAACCCTATTGGGATAGCTAAGCGCGGCTTAAATAAAAAATCGCACAGCTCTGCTTCGAAGTCGGCTTTCCATGCGGTAAGCTTGCAGACGACTCAGCCTCGGCACCCCCGTATCACACCGAAAGCACCGCTTATTGCTGCTCGGTTCCCCGCCTGACAAGGTTCACGGGTCTCAGTCGCACGGGACCAACGCCTCATTGCCGTCAAAACAAACGCCTGCCATACAAAACCGCCCCTGGGCAGAGCATTCACCCTTGCTATAGCGGATTGCAAGTTCAGGGTACCGCTACCACCCCGGCTAGTACGACTCTATTATTATATCCTATTTTTTCGTTTTGTGCAACTGCTTTTTGCGTTTTTATAAAAGAAAATGAAATGCGGACACCCATATAGGAATGTCCGCAAAATTATGCTGTTATTTCGCCTGCGCATACACGCCGACAAACAGAATTTCACCGCTTGCATTATCGCGAATGACATAGGTAAACGGATGGTCTGCCTTAAATTCGATAATCTCCTGCGGCGGTGCTGATGTAGGTGCGCCGCCAAAGGCACCCGTCACGGCGGCCGCCTCTGTCCCCTGTTCGTCAACCTTAATATAAGACTTGTGTATACCCGTCTGTATATAGAGCGGCTGGTTTTCCAAAATACCGCTCATCTGCGCGCGATTTATATCAAACGCACGCACGATGCCGAGCGGTTTTAAAAGGTCGTTTAAGCCGACCTCAAAGCTTGCTTCAAACTTCGGAAGCGCCAGATTCACGCGCTTTTGGGTAAGCGTCGCTTCGTCTAAAGGCGCCTGCGGATTGTACACCTTCGTATCGCTTAAAAGGATATACATGCGCACATCCACGCCGTCGGCGTACACAGTATTGTATTTACCGTTTTCATCGCGCACTGTCGTATAATTCTTATACGGCAGCTCCAGAATGCGCACGCCGCCGACCGTACCGTAGGCAAAATTATCGGTCTGGTACATAAAATCCGTTTTCTTAGTTGTGCCGTCTGCGTTATAGAAGGTAGCTTCCCGCGTGCCTTCTTTGTTAAACTTATTTTCCCAGTCCGCTTTAAAGTATACCGCATTGACAAGCGCCGCATAAAAGTCGCTGTTTTGAATCAGCGCCGGAATTTTACCCTTGGTTTTTTCGCTTACCCAGCCGTTGATGGTCGGCACGGCGGTTTTGTCCGTAACCGTATCAATTTCGGCGGCGTAGTAGCGCTGCATCGCCTGCGCGTAGCCCGGAACGACCTTTGCCGGCGTTTTGCTTTGGTTAATCCACAGCGCGTTGGCGATATTCAGCTCCACCGCCTCCGTCGCGTTGTATTTTTGAATTTGCTCTGCCGCGGCAGCATTGAATGCATCCAAATCCTCAATTTCCAGCACATCTAAAATTTCCTGCTTTGTTTCGCCCTCTGCGCCGTTTGCCGCAAGTGCAAACGCCATTTTAATCGAAAACGGCGAGAACATAAAGTTTTCGTTTTTCGGCAGCTGCATAAAAAGCTTGTCCGTAAAATTCGTCGGTGCAGGCGGCACGCCGCCGCAAGTCATCGGCGCGAAATCCTCTTCCGTATACAGTCCTTTTTCGACAAGCATCTGCTTGACAAGCTTGCCCTCCGGCGTTTTGACCAGCAGTGCGCCGTGGCAAATCGTTGCCACCAGGCCGCGCGTCAGCACCGCATCGGCTTGCACAGCCGCCTTCGTATCCCTGTGCAGCAAAAGCGAAAGCTCGATACCCTTGTCGTAGGCATTTTCGATGGTAATGCCGTCATAGCCGAGCACGGATAAAAGCATCTTTACAAACTCGCGCCCCGTCACCGTGCGCTCCGGCGCAAACGCAGTTTCGCTAATGCCGGCAACATAGCCCTTCTTGTGTGCATCCGCAATTGTATCCTGCGCCCAGTGCCCATCAATATCAGCAAAGGCGGTGCCCGCCTGTTGCTCCGCCGTAACACCGCAGATGCGGCAAACCAGCACAAGCGCCTCGGCGCGCGTAACATTGCGCTCCAGCTCGAGTCCGTTCTCCGTGCCCTTCAAAATGCCGATTTCGTGCAAAATCTCTGCTGAAACATTGTCCGTTGCCTCCACCTTTGAAGTGCAGCCGGCAAAGCCGAGCAGCAAACACGCGCACAAAAGCAGTGCAATTCCCTTTTTCATAAAATTTCCTCCTTTACAAATACTTGCTACTCTGTTAGACGAAAGCCGTTTTACTTTTGTTCCAAAAATAAAAAAGCGATGCGCTGCATCGCTTTTCATATTCATTTTAGTTTTTCTTTTTCAAAAATACCAACAGCGCTTTGGAAACCGCCGTAGCAATAATACCGCAGGTAATTGTCTCGGCGATGCCGTTGGAAACAAACACGCCCCAGACAAACATCCAAGCACTTTTTCCTGCCGCAATCTGCGCAAAAACGGGCGAGCTGCCAAACAAAAGCACCAACGAACCCAAAAACAAAATCGTATTCAGAAGCGGCGCGGAAATGCTGCCGAGAATCACACTGACAATATTGTCGCCAATCACGCGCTTTGCACCTCGATACACAAGCCCGCAAAACCACCCCATCAGCACACGCGGAAGAATACACAGTGCCAGCGTGCCAAAGGCATTTGCATTGTTGAATAACAGCGTTGTCATACCGCCACTGCCACTGATTGCGCTCCATGCGCTGGTCAAACCGAAAATCAAACCCATAACCGCACCTGCCGTCGGCCCGAGCGTAATCGCCGCCACCGCGATCGGTACAGTTAAAATCGTAACATTCAAAATCGGCGTTTTTATGTAGCCGAGCCCCGTTGCAGTCATCAAAAGTAAGATGGCGGCAAACAGCGTCAGTCTGATCCAATATTGCAATTTTTCGTTTTTCATATGCCCCTCCACTCCTTTTCACGCCCACATTTTATCACAGACAAACGCAAAAATCAACTGCTCAGCATAATTTTAATTTTGTATGGAACAAAACCGATTTTCAGGCGTCCGTATAAATAAATACATATAAAAATGCCAGTTTTGAATTTTTTGTAAATATCGCCTGCGGCTGACCGCTTTGCAGTTGACATTCAAACAGCACAGGTGCTATAATAAATTTATATTTAACGGCAACAATGAGTACATAGAAAAGAACGGAGGAACAGGCTTGAAAGAACAGGAAATCATCATAGATACCGTTTCAAGTGAAGATACAAAGAGAAAACCGATTTCTGCCGAGTTCGAGCTGCCGCAGGTGCAGGATTTCGAGTCTCGCTACGGCGCGGAAATGCCGCGTCGCCGCGGTGCTGCACCGAGCACGCGCCGCGCTGAAGGTCGCTCTGTGCGTTCGAGTGAAAAAGGCAAAAATCCTGAAAAACGCACAAAGGACAATGCGCCGCAGGCAGGTGTCAGCAAGAAAAAGAAAACGCCAAACCCGAAAAAGAAAAGAATTCTGCTGGTTGTGCTCAGCATTTTGCTCGTATTGGTGCTGCTCGGCAGCTGTAAGCTGATTCAGTTTTTAAACAATCCGCTCCTGGGCGAAACCGACGAAGATATTATCAATGAGCAGGATGCCGTTCAGGGCAATATGGTCACAGTGCTGCTTGTCGGCACGGACGGCGGCGGCACAAATACGGACACGCTGATTTTGGCCATACTGAACACAAGCACAAAAGAAGTCAGCCTGGTTTCCGTGCCGCGTGACACGCGCGTACCGAATCCGCACGGCGGCATCGGTTATGCAAAAATCAACTCGGTATACGCTGCAAAGGGTATGTCCGGCTTAATTTCGCAGGTGCGCGATGTGACGGGTATGCCGATTAACTTCTACGCGATGATTAATTTCAAAGGCTTCAGAGAGGCTGTAGATATTTTGGGTGGTGTCCGCTTCAATGTGCCGGTGCGCATGAAATACTTTGACCCGACCCAGGATTTAAACATCGACCTCTATCCCGGTATGCAGCTGTTAGACGGCAACAAGGCAGAACAGCTCGTGCGCTGCAGAAATGTGTATGCCCAGGCTGACCTGGCGCGCACGGAGGTACAGCGCGACTTTATCATCGCTTTGTTAGAGCAGCACGCGACGCTTGGCAATGTAACCAAGATTCCGGAGCTTTTTAAAGCAATGGAGCCATATGTAAAAACGAGCATCACCGCAAACGATGCCATCAAATACGGCACCGCCATTGCCGGCATCAAATCCGACAGCATCCAATCCTATATGCTGCCGGGCGCAGCCGGCTCCTACGGCAAGAACAATGTTTCCTATTTTGTCTACGATGCCGACAAGGTAGAAGAGCTCGGCTTGGAAATCGGCTTTAAGAAATCCCTTGTAAAGCACATTCCTTCCCCGGGCAAGCCCAATGGCGGCGTAACCGATGCAGACGATGTCGATGCCGACCAAACGCTTAAGCCGGGCGAAGAACCGCCGGCAGACGACGATGAAACAAACGAAGACAAGGATACCGATAAGGATAAGGACAAAGATTCTGACAAGGACAACGACAAAGATAAGAACTCCGATAAAGACAAAGATAAGGATTCCGGCAAAGACAGCGACAAGGATAACGACAAAACTGACGAAAAGCCGTCCACCGACACAGATAAAAAGCCGGACGACAGCACGGATACACCGTCCACCGAGTCAGGAAACAGTCCTACCGATTATCCGGACGGCATTTAAACCGATGTGGTTCGACGCCCATCGGCTTAACAAAAAAATAAAAAAGACTGTCTGATAAGGCAGTCTTTTTTATTGTAAGAATAACCAAAAAATCAAATTTATTCAGCGATTCCCTCAGCTTCCTCAGCAAGCGCTTCTTCGTACTTTGCGAGAATGGAAGTTTCCAAATACTCGCGCATCTGCGCATTGATCGGATGTGCGATATCCTTAAATTCTCCGTCTGCTGTTCTTCTGCTCGGCATCGCAATAAATAACTTATCCTGTCCCTCGATAATCTTAATATCATGAACAACGATAGCGTTATCAAAGGTCACAGAAACCACTGCCTTCATTTTTCCTTCGGCATTAATCTTTCTTACTCTGACATCCGTTATCTCCACGATATTTCACCTCCCTGACGCAAATGTTATTTTCGCACACATTTGCGTTAATATTACGATTTCAATATCTCATATTTCCCAAATAAAGTCAATAGATTTTGCCGTTTTTAACGCATTTTTTCACATATTTTGCCCGATTTCAATCAAAACATTGTGCAATTTATACATATCCCCCTTTTTATTTTTGTTGTTTTAGCACAAAAGACTTCTTTTTTGTATTATTTGTATAAATTACAGTTAAAAATTCTTTACTTTTTTTCCGAAAAATATGTTTCATTTTATGCAGTTTTGTTATATAATAAAATAAATATAGTATGCACAAAGCAGGAGAGACATTCCAATGAATGATTTTCATATTTCACAATTAAGCAAAAATGCAAAAATACACTTTATCGGCATCGGCGGCATCAGTATGAGCGGTCTTGCGCACATCAGCCTCATTCGCGGCTATACTGTAACCGGCTCCGATTCCGGCAGCTCGCCGATCCTCGAGCGTTTAGCGGCGGCAGGCGCAACCGTATACCACGGGCACGCGGCGGAGAACTGTGTCGGTGCGGATTTGGTAGTCTACACTGCCGCAATCAAGGATGACAACCCCGAGCTTGTGTACGCACGCGAGCACGGCATCCAAAGCATCGAGCGCTCTGTATACTTAGGCGGCTTAATGCGCGACTACAGCGATTGTGTATGCATTGCCGGCACGCACGGCAAAACCACAACCACCTCAATGATGTCGCATGTGCTTTTGGCACACAACTGCGACCCGACCATTTTAATTGGCGGTGAGTTAGACGAAATCGGCGGCAACTACCGCTTGGGCGACAGCGGTTATTTCTTAACCGAGGCCTGCGAGTACCACAGCTCGTTTTTAGAGTTTTTCCCCAAGTATGCCGTAATTACCAATGTGGATGCAGACCACCTGGATTATTTTAAAGATTTAGACCATATCAAGGAAACCTTCAAAGCCTATGCAGCGCTGCCGGGTAAGGACGGCTTCGTGCTTGCCTGCGGCGACGATAAAAACACATTAGACTGCATCAAAGACACCAAAGCCACCGTGATCACCTACGGTGTAGATGCCGTAAATACAATTCATCCGTCTGCGGTATACACCAAAGACGGCCATATGTGCTTTGAAATTGAGGACGGCGATGAAATCTATGCCGTAATGCTGCAGGTAGCCGGCAAGCACAATCTGCTAAATGCCCTTTCCTGCTTTGCCGTCGGCAAGGCGATGGGAATTCCGTTTGAAACCGTAAAGCGCGGTGTGGAAAGCTTTGCAATGGTGCACCGTCGCTTCGAGAAAAAAGGTGAGCTTGGCGGCGCGCTGATTGTCGATGACTATGCACACCATCCGACGGAAATCAAATGCACCTTAGAGGCAGCAAAGCAAATGGCAACCGGGCGCGTAATCGTGGCGTTCCAGCCGCACACCTACACCCGCACCTACACGCTGCTCGACGAATTTGGGGCCGCCTTTAAAAATGCTGACGAGGTGCTTGTATTCGACATCTATGCCGCACGCGAAAAGGACACCGGGCTGATTCACGCGCGTGACCTGGTCGAAAAAATTTGCGAAAACAGCCACAACGCAAGCTACGCGGAATGCGGTCTGGACGGCGCTGCTGCCGTAATCAAAGCTAAGCTGCAGCCGGACGATATTTTTATCACCATGGGTGCCGGCAACATCTTCAAGGTTGGCGAAATGCTTTTACAACAATAAATTAAAAAATAAGCCTGCGGAATTCTCCGCAGGCTTTCTTTTTTTATTGAATTGTCCAGAAATCTATCCAATACTGTTCATTTTCAATGTCGTGTGTTACCGACAAAAGCTGCCAAGCGAACACCTTTTCAAAGAAGCTGCGGCTGACATAGGTGGTGCTGCCCTCGTGTAAAATGACCTCACCAATCGGAATCTGCTCGCCACCTACAAGCGCGTAGTCCTTCCCGACCTCGATTTGCACCGTTTCAAACCACGGGCTCGTCAGCGTAATCGGGCCGCCGTGCACATAATCAATTGCATACTCCGCAGAATAAGCACGATCCATCACCGCGCGTAGCGGGAAGTAGTATGTGCCGTTATGCTTTAAAACAGTTTTGTCTGTACATACGCTGATATAAAAGTTCGGATAGGTCGGCTCATATTCCACATACTCCTCATCCGGCTCAATCATTTCCGGCTCCGGGAAAAGGTCGGCGTAGTTTATGCTGTTTTCCGCCGTCAGTTCCGGATAGGTTACATAAACCGAATTGCCGCTGAGCGTTACCTTCAATTCTTCACGAACACGCATCGAAATTCTGCCGTCGCTTTCCAGCGGCCAACCCCCGGTTACCTCCTCGAAGGTATTAAAGATGTCTTTGAGGCTGAAATCGATATCCGCGTCCATCGTCACCTTCTGCACGGTTCTTTTCTTTGTCACGCTGTAGACCATTGTATAGCCGTCCTCGCCGAGCAGCTTCAGCTGCGGCAGTGCGGTCAGCACTGTCAGCTTGATTGTATCTGCCTCGGTCGGCTCAAGCATACCCTCGAGCGCGTAAAAATCAACATACAGACAAACCACATCCGCCAAATAGCCGCAGAATGCCTCATTGTCGAAATGAATCGTATAAATCAGGTTTTCCTCGCTGATGGTCGCATGCTTTTCAATCAAAGCGCGTGCCTTCTCTGTCAAGTCCTGCATCACATCGCGGTTGCAAATCGCGCCAAACAGCGCAATAACCTCTTCTCGCTCCTGCGCATCGGCATACAGAGACGGCGTATCAAACAAGTCAATTACAATATACTTGTTCATCTGCGGTGTGGAATAAATCAGCTTGCATTGCGGATTTGCCGCATCGGTACAGTCCAAATCCAGCCACATACCCATTCTTGTGCGCACGGTGACATCGAGATTTTGGTTAAACGGTATATCGTTTACCGTTTCCGCCTCCAGGCTTACCTCCATGCGCTTATAGTCCTCGCTTACCTTCACGGCAATCTTCGCCGTTTGCGATTGCTCGGCGATGCCCTTGATAATGCCCGCGATATCGACAAACAGCGCGGCATCCACACCGACGAAGCGCTCCGCAATTTCATTTAAAAAGCCGGAGGACATTTCAAACTCCACCGTAACGGTATCGTTGCCTGCATAGCGCAAAAGCGCGCCGTTCGTTAAAAAGTCCAGATTTGCCGCCGATGCAAGCGTACCCGACAAAAGCATAACGCAGCAAAGCAGCAGACTGATGATTTTCTTCATAAAAAAACCTCCTTTGGTGTCATTGGTTCTACCAATATTTTATACCAAAAGGAGGTGGATTGTCAACTGCTTATAAGGCGCGAATCAGGCGGAAAGCCTGCTCTGCCGTGTCGCACAGATTCTGATACGCATTTTGTTTGTCCATCGCTTCCTGCAAAGAGCACGGCTTGCGCACAATCGGGAAAAAGGCATCAATGCCGTGTGCATTACAGCCGCGTGCCTCCGGCGTTACGCAGCCGGAAAACGCCAGTACAGGCTTTGCGTATTTCTTTGCAAGCTTTGCCACGCCGACCGGCGCTTTGCCCATATAGGACTGCCCATCCAAGCGACCTTCGCCGGTGATAACAAAATCCGCATCGGCAATGTGCGCCTCCAGCCCGGTTTCGCGAATGACCAAGTCCACACCCGAGGACAGCTGTGCATTTAAATATGCCAAAAGTGCATAGCCCATACCGCCTGCCGCACCCGTGCCCGGGCGCAAAGCATCTGCATCCGGTAGCACTTGCTTTGTAAGGTCAGCATACCTTGCAAGCCACGCATCCATTTTCTCAATCATAACCGGCGTTGCGCCCTTCTGCGGTCCGTAAATTGCGCTGCACCCGTTTTCACCGCAGAGCGGATTGGTTACATCGCAGGCAACGCAAAAGCTGCACTCGCGAAGCGTAGGATGTGCATTATCCGTACAAATGCTGTCTAACACTTCTAAGCCGTGCGCACCTTGCGGAATCTCTTTTCCCTCTGCATCTAAAAACGAAAACCCGAGCGCCTGCAGCATACCGACACCGCCATCGTTTGTCGCGCTGCCGCCGATGCCGATGACAAACTTTCGACAACCCTTGTTTATCGCATCCAGTATAAGCTCACCCACACCGTAGGTCGTGGTAAAAAGCGGATTTTTCTCCGCTTCACTGACAAGCGTAATCCCTGCCGCTGCCGACATTTCGATAACCGCCGTTTTCGTGTGCTCTATATAGCCGTAGCTGCTTTCCATCAGCGCACCGAGCGGCCCTGTGACCGTTACGGTTTGCATTTTGCCGCCTGTCGCGGCAACAATTGCCACTACCGTACCCTCGCCGCCGTCTGCCAGCGGCGAAATATACACCTGCGCCTCCGGATAAACTCTGTTTATGCCCTCGCGCACAGCCGCGCCTGCCTCGAAGGTGGAAAGACTTCCCTTAAACGAATCAATTGCAACCGTAACCTTCATATAAACCATTTCCTTCCGTTATTGCTTTTGATGCTTTTCCACCATTGCCGCCAGCTTGCGTATGCTTTCCGCTGCCGCACGGTAGTACTCCTTGATAATAACATCCTTGTATTTTTCGTGGTTGTCCGGCTTAATTTCCAGCATCAGCGTAACCTCGCGCCCATATGTAACCAGCTCGCGCGCTGTTTTTTCAAAGTCAATATTGCCGTCAAACGGCAGCATATGCCAATCCTTATCGCAAGCAACATCGTTGTCGCTGATATGCGTTGCAACCAGGCGGTGCCCCCACTTCGGCAAATAGCGCACCCCCGGCGTAAACGCATCCTCGTGCGCAGTATCTAAGCAAAAGCCGGTTTCCGGATAGCGGTTTAAAATAAATTCCACATTTTCCGTGTAGCGGTGACTTTCATATGCAATTTGCACGCCTTTTTCTTTCGCGTGTGCAATCAGCTTGTCAAAGCGCGCAAGTCCGATTTCAGAAATCGGCGGCATCGGTCTGCCGTTGGAGACATGCCCCACCATCAGAGGCACGCCGTATTTTGCGCAGGCATCCACACAGGCGATAAATTTTGCAAGCATGGCCTCGCCCTCATCCCCATCTTTCCAGACGGTGTTCTGCCCTTTAAATGGTGCGTGGATGTTTTCGACCGTGATATTTGCCTTTTCAAGCGCCTGCATCACTTCATCAAACTGCGGATGTTCGAAGCACACAAAGGTGCGGTCAATGCCGTTTTCCAAAAATGCTGCAATAATCTCTTCATACGGCCATTTTGAATACAAATTAATTCCGACTTGCATAGCTATTCTTCCTTTTCATTAAGTTATGTATTATTATATCACTTAAGCACCAAAAGCACAAGTCCTGAAAGCAAAGCTATGGGGATATTTGTATTTTAGTGATATTATATGTGCTTCGCAATTTCCGACAGGAATTTATATCGACGAAAAAAAGACAGATTTCTTTTTCGAAATCTGTCTTTTTCCGGTGCATCTTTCAAGGTCGAGCCGCCGCTTTTAAATTATACTTATGCTACAGAATAGACCCACCATTACGGAGAGTAGCCACCACTGTACAGCCGCAAACATCCCAAATCGCTTTGTTTTCCTGTAAAGCATGATATGCCGCAACACCTGCCGCCTCACCGAGCTGATTTAAATTCACCATTACGCGCAATGCTCCGAACGCGCCCGGATCTGCATGTAGCAGACGCCCGACCGGAATGAGATTGCGTATTTTTTTCTGAACTAAAATTCCAAACGGTACCTGGTAGTACTTGGCATACGGTGTAGTAATTCCCTCTGTCTCACGCCAATTACCATAAACCGCTTTACCGCCTTTACCGTAATACGTCACCGTTTCACCGGTCAGATATTTGAAGGTAATCCCGTTGTCATTTTGGTGGTGAATATCCACTCTGTATGTACCGTGCAGGATTGTGTCTTCGTAGGATTTACCCAATAAAAGGTCACGTTCATTCGCCCTAAAGCGTGTTACATAATGCACGGTTTCACGCACGCCGAGCTGTGCGCCGAGTGCCGCCACTGCAGTTTGCGGGTTGTCATATTTTTTAAGAAGCGCCTCTAAAGCATAAATCTTTTTTCTACCTTCGATTTCAGCTGCAGTCAGTTCATCCGCATGATTGCACATCTTGCCGAAAATATGAAAATCTGCCCTGAAGCTGTGCGCCTCCAGACCCGGCACAGCGCCACCCCAACCCCAATCATCGTCAAGCTCAAACTCTTCGCCATACTTTATAATCAGCTCATCCAAGCGCGTCGCATTCATTTTATACATAAACGCCGTCGGGGACGGTGGCTGAACCGCATCTGCGATATAAAAATCCAATCCTGTATCACGGCACAGGTCTCCATCCCCCGTCGCATCCACAAAAAAACTTGCCGAAATCGTACCAACACCGTCTTTATTGCAAACAACAACGCTTTGCACACTGTCTCCGTTAAGGATTGCCGAGCCGTATGAAGTATGAAAAAAAATTTGAATACCGCTCTGTACTACCAAATCATCAAGTACAACCTTCATCACATTCGGGTCAAACATCATACCTGCCGATCCTGAATTCTCTATGTAGGCACTGCCACGTCCGATAAGTACCTTTTCCACTTCATCTGTCAAGCCACCAATAATCTGCTCTTTGCCATCCACATCCAGCAGCGTATGCCAGACATTTACAAGACCGCTTGTCGCCATACCACCGAAACAACCACCTTTTTCAACGATGGCAACCTTCAAACCGAGCCTCGCCGCCCGCACTGCCGCAAATATACCGGTACAGCCTCCACCGATGACCGCAAGGTCAAACATGCCGAAATCTTTACATAGAATGGATATATTCTTCATCGTTCCGCCTCCCCTTTTGATTCTATTATAGCAAAACAATACGTACTTTCCACTTCTATTGGCTTGATTTTCTCCACTTTTGACTTTATAATTAAAGCAGGTGGTGAGTAAATATGCAACTGAATCATTTTATCAGCATTATAGAAAAAGGAGAAACGAAAGAATACCTCTTTCCCACACTTCGCATCTGTCTTGTAGAATCGGGCATATTTGACTGGCAATTCGGCGCCAAAACCTATTCCTTCTGCGCCGGCGATATAGTTTTGTTAAATAACCTGATGCCGCGACGCATTAAAAACAACAAAACCACCCTGCGCATGCAGATATTTGAATTTTTGCCGATTGAAATCAAAAACAGACCGCATCTGTTGCATGCATTCTACAGTGCAGAACCAACTATACTTTCCACGGACAATGCGCGCCCGCTCGCCGCTTTGCTCAATCTACTCGCACAAACATACAACACAGTAAAAAGCCAATCTTTTTTTACCCATGGCATACAGGCTCTTTTTGATTTGATTGAAGAAAGTGCTCCCTCTACATCTGAAATACTGAAACATACTGAGGAAGCGTTTCGCGCATCTGAATTTGTATGGAAGCATTTCCGTGAATCTTTTACTGTCCCTGTCCTTGCCGCGCACCTGCACATCAGCAAAAGCCATTTGGAAAAATGCTTTAAGCAGACACACGGCATCAGCATCGGTGCATACATCCGCGCCGTACGCATTTATCATGTTCTATCCGCACTTGAAAACACGCCAACCCGCTCTGTACTGGACATTGCATTCGAATGCGGCTTCAACAGCAGTTCAGGATTTTACAAAGCCTACAAAACCATCACCGGCAAATGTCCAAAACGGAACGAACGTTCCCATCACACATCGAATTTATAAAAAAAGCAAAACCATAGAGCCATTTGGCATTGAATGAAATCTCTTGCTTTGCTCGATGTGAAATTACACACCACAGGCGTATTTCACGTTGCGAAGCAACATTTCACACACGAAGTGTATTTCACAAATCTTGAAAGGGTTTATTTCACCAGAAAAAAAACGACAAGTCGAATGCCGTGTACTGTTAAGGACAGTTACCGAAAATAGTATAACGAGCATTGCAAGGTCAAGAAGTAAGAGATAGAACTGTAAAAGGTTTTATCTCTTTTTCTTATGCTTTTTTATCCGTACATTCGTCAAAACAATCTCCTTTTGATAAAATGTAGACATCAAAACAAAGG
>JAZQCN010000141.1:0-3013 GCA_045546315.1 Clostridia bacterium
CAACTCCTTGGCTCACAGAACGACATGGCTACGATCCGACTTTCGAACATGCTGCCGTCAAGTGGGATTTTTCTATCCTCGTGATTGACCATAAACAGCAAATCTATCCAAGCCTGCCCCTGGGAAAACGGTTTATCTTCCCATAACCAATGTCCGGCAAGTGAACGGTTTAACTTAATCCATCCCGTCATACTTCAATCCCACCCTCTTTTAGCTTTCTGCGCAAGAATTTCTGCTGCACAAGAATGGACATTGCGCGGCTCTGGTTCTGCTTGTACTGTGCGTGAATCAACCGCAAATCGTCACTCGTGTAATAACCTCTACCGTCTTGCATATTCAGAATGATAAAGCCTTCTTGTCGCTTTTCCTCGATGAGCTGACGAATCATTCTGTCGCTTAAGCCGGTTGCTTTCGACAATTCCTTGCGCGTAATAGGTATTTCACAGATATAATCCATAATGTTAATATCCATTGTGTTCACCTCGCATCGAACGGCAAATCATCACCATACGGGGACGGTATAAAGTCCGCATCGAAATCACCCGGCATATAGCTCTGCTGCGTTGCTCCGGATGCGGCATTTCCTTTGCTTTCCGTAAAGTAGGCCTCATCCACAACAACCTCTGTTGCATACCGTCTGTTGCCCTTATTATCATCCCAGGAACGCGTCTGAATCGAACCGACAAGACCAATCATGCGCCCTTTAGAAAAGAAGCGGCTGATAAATTGCGCCGTCTGTCGCCAGGCTACGCAATTGATGAAATCTGCTTTGCGTTCCTCGCCCTCTTTTGCAAATCGGCGGTCCACTGCAACGGAAAAGCTGCAGACCTCAACGCCGTTTGATGTTGCTTTTAGTTCCGGGTCAGCGGTCAATCTGCCGACCAATATCGCTTTATTCATATTTCACCCTCCAAACCTTACATAAGTCTTTGTCCAGCTGTATGCCGAACACATGGTATTTTTCGCAAAACTCCAAATTTCCGATACGGTGCGCTTCCGTGTGCATAATTCTCGTCAGCGGTAGCACGCGCATCCCCAAATGGATAATGTCTTTTCGGTTTCTTCCCATACCGACCGCATCTACATGATGCAACTCTGCTTTCTTGCCGGTGATGCAACACTTCTTGTGAATAAGGCAAGCGTAGATATACCGCGCAACATCCGGGCTACGGTTTAAGAAACTGTCATCGTAGCAAGGTATATCCCATTTAAGGCAAAATTCCAAAAGGAATTCCAAGAATAGGTTTGCTGTTGTCATATCCACATTCGAAAGCGAAAACCACTCGCACCCGGTAAGTGCTATAAATTGCACCTTCATAAAGTCTTTCAAGTATTCACTTGTGTGTCCGGTATATAAGGATATATCACCGAGCGTGGCATAGATTTTCTTACGCTGCTGCGCCGAAATGTGTCTGCCATCGTCCAAGCGGATTTCGCATGTTCGGATTTGCTTTTTTTGAAGCTCAAAGGCGTTGTCAAAATCCGCGTGTATTGTTAATTTCGCGCCGTCAAAATTGACTATTCTTCCGGTAAGCACAACGCCTCAACTCCTTTTCTTTCGTGTTCATGCAGATATACAAATTGACTTTTTGTCCGCGCGTTGCTGAATATAAATTCATCTGCCTGTTCTTTGCTTAAATGACTATCGACTACTCTGTACTCATAGCAGTATTCACCGGCAGCACGCTTTGCTTCGATGCGTGCCTTTAGTTCCTCGTCTGTATAGTTTGCCTCGATGAGATACAAATCGTAGTCCTTTGCAGTGATACCGTTCAGGTGTCCTGTATCAGTTGCGTATATTGCCCTATCATCGCCGCAAAACACGCGCCAACCGCAATTTGGAACATCATGGTATAACTTAACCGGTGCAACGCTAAATTTGCCGTAATCGTACAATTTCCCGACCGTAAGCACATCAATGTTCTTGACCTTTACACCTGCGCTGATAAGCTTGTCCTTTAACCACTCACAGCAAGCGAATCTTAGCGCAGGTCTCTCCGATGCAAGGCGCTTTATGGTCGATGTTTTGAAATGATCGCCGTGCTCGTGCGTAAGCAGCACGATTTTCAAATCCTTGTATATCTTTTTCAAAGCGCTGAAGGTAACGCCGCAGTCTATCAATATGTAACCGTTTAACACTACGGCATTCCCTTTTGAGCCAGTGGAAATGATGTTATACTTCATCACTTGTCTCTAGCACCCTATCGGCTTCTACCAAAACCACACACGACTTAATATATTCTAAAAATTCCACTGTGGTCATACCGATTTCTTCTCCCATTTTCTTCATCAGAACAGTTATTAAAGACAGCAGTGCAGCACGCTCGCCGCTGAAACTGATGTTTAAATTATCCCTTTCGATCTCCGCTTTAATTTTTGCATCTTTAATCATTTGCGGTTTTGATTCAAAAAATTTCATTTTACATCCTCCTTAAATATCGTCCATTGAAATGGTGTTTTCGCTCTTCGCCGGTTCCGGCTCTCCCTGTTCGATTACCGTCTGTGATGTCTCTACCGAATCCGCATAATCCACGCTACCATCCTCGCCTATAACACCCATATCCTTTGTGAAGGCTTCCTGCATTTCAATACTCATAATACCCCACTTGGAAATAAGCTGGCGCAGCATCGTCTTTTTTGGCATTTCGTCAAAGTTCTTTTCCCAAAAGGTATACCCTTTGCGCGCCTTGTATCCTTGGGAATACTTTTCGGCGTGGGATTCCATCTTTGCTCTGCTCCAGTAAATTGCCTTGCGGAAGCCGTTCTGATATTCAAACATCGCATAGTAGCCGATTGTTTCCGCTGCTTCGCGTTCGTCCTCGTCCTCAATCAGATTGACCTTTATTTCTTCTTCAAGCGGATTGAAGGAAATAAGCTCATCCTTCTTGATTTCAAGCACGGTTAATTTCTTGTACTGACCGGAGCGAATTGCCAACTGGATATAACCTTTATAGCCAAGCTGAAACTGCGCAACCTTGCATCCGCGCTTTGTATCGTTAAACGGCACAAGATA
>JAZQCN010000142.1:0-25225 GCA_045546315.1 Clostridia bacterium
CTTATGTCGCCGAGCTTATATACATTGCGGTCAACACCGAGTCTGGTCTGCACGCCTGTGCAAACCTGTGTAAAGCTTTCGCCATCTGCCGAAACCTCAATATCAAATTTATAGCTTCTCGAAAGCGCCTTATAGCCGGCAATTGCCACAGAATGCAGGTTCTTCACCTCGCCGAGGTCGTAAGTAATTTGATTGCCGACACCGTTTGCCGACCAGCGATTCTGCGTTTCATCGTTGATGATGCCGTCATAGGTGCCGGTCATCGAGTACTTTTCCGACCATTCAATCGAGCTTGTGGCGGAAGCGATGTCCAAATATGTTTGATAGCTTGGCAGCGCCCCTGCATTTTTAACGGAAACAATCAGCTTCTTTGCTACTTCGTCCGAACCGGTGCCAAGCACACCTTCAAACGGATTTTCCACAAAGTTGAAGGTGTAGGTCTTGCCGTCAATCGTGGCGGTTGCCGGGCTGCCCTGTGTTACGACCGCTTCCTTGGCAGAAAGCACCGAGATGGTCGGCGCAGCTGCACCCTTGGCAATTTCCACATTGTAATCGTATACCTCGCTGTCAAAGAAGCGGATATCCTGACCGTTTGCCAACACGCGAATGTCTAACAAATCAATGATTTTGTCAATCTTTTCCGCATCGTAGGTTACCGGAGCATCTGTGATGAGAATGAGGCCTCTGTCATCCCAGAACACCTGCTTACCGAGCGCTTCTACAAGCGCACGAAGCGGAATGAGTGTTCTACCGCCGATTTCCTGCGCAGGCACATCCAAGGTGACTGCGTTGCCGTCGACCATCATCTTATCGCTACCGAGCTGCAAGGTAATATGCCTTGCTTTAAAGGAAATGCCCACCGTCTGTGTATTTGCATCCCAGCTTACATTGGCACCGAGGTTTTCGGAAATAAATCTTACCGGTACAAGTGTTCTGCCGTTTTGTACAATCGGCTTAATATCAAGGTTGTTTTCATCAACATATGTCTTTGCACCGCGTGCAAATGCGTTCGGGTTGTCGACCTTGAGCGCAACCACACCGTCGAGTGTCCGGCTGGTTGTCTTTTGTGTACCTTCGTCTACACTCCAGTCTGCAAGTGCCTTAACCGGTTGTGGATTGGGCACACCCTCGCCTGCCTTAAGCGGTACAAATTCGACCGTCAGATTGAGCTTTTGTTGATTTGTAATATGAATAAACAGCTTGTGTCCCGGAATATCCGGCTGTATTTCCGGGTCCGGAGAAGTCGGCAGCGGCTTTGTCGGCATAATTTCAAATTTTGCATCTGCCGGGCCCTGCGTCATACGCACAAGCATCCTGTCGCCGTCATATTCCCAAAGCGCACTCTTTCCGTCCGGCGCGATTGCGATTTCTGCATTTGTGTTTGCAAACCAATAATATTCGCTCGGCTTTGCTGCCGTAATTTCGTCTTGAATAACAACAACATCACGCTTGCCCGTCAGCATTGCACCGCGCTTTGCCGATACATAATCTGCATTCGTATCCGTCATATCGATGATGCCGTATGCGGTATTCACACCGCTCTCATAACGCTCAACCGCCACAAAATACGGATATTTCATATCCGACATATCCTGCCTCGGATTTGCAATGATTGTATTGTTCGCCTCCCCGCGGCAGTGATAATAATCGTAGTGCCCTCCACTTTCGCTCTTGCCGTGAAAATTCGGCCACGAGTATATACCGCCCGTTATATTCGGCACCGGACTGTCGCCGTACATATATACCCAGCGCTTCCCTGCCCAATCGAGCACAAAGCCGCCCGCATCCATTGCAGAGTGCGATGCTGTCTGGTCACCGGCATGCATCATCAAAACCAATGCATCCATATCCGCAAAGCTCGAGCGCATCGAAATACCATTTGCGCCGTATTGCTCGTTTGACTGATAAAACTTATCGAGTGGCAAGCTTCCCGCCTGCACATTTGTCGGGTCGTACCACAAAAGCGAAAGGGTTGCTTCCTTGCCGGTCATCGTCGGCACAAGCGGATTGATTTCTCTTAAATTGATTGGATACCACGCGTATTCCGGCTTGTTATACTTATTTGCAAGCCAGTACATAATCGGAGATTCAATCAGCGCCTTGCCCGCGTCGCCATAGTTAAAGGCAGCCGTTGTGCCGTTGTAATAGATTGGAAAATCGCACATCTTGTCAATGCCGCGCACATTCGTAAAATCCAGCTGTTCCGGCAGGCTCGCGCCTTCCGTTATGCAGGAATCGAGCGCCGCCATCGCCTTGACCTGATGGCGCATACCGTAATCCCAGTAAGAAAGCGGCTCGGCATACGCGCCGTCAGCCGAAAGCTCCTGAAAAGAATACGGCAAGCCTTCAGCGGCATTACGCAAAATATACTCCGCGACTGCCGGCAGCTCATCATAAACGGCAATCGCCGTAATGATATTCGAACCGTTGCATACATTGTTCCAGTTGTTCGGGCCGTGCACCCAATCGGTGGATGCGCTGTAGCCCTCATAGGCAAGCACAGATTCGCGCAGTCCCTTTTCCTGAAGCCAACCCAAAATCGTTTGGCGCTCCGCTTCCGTCCAATCGTTATACATCCAATCGTAGCACAGCGCATATGCATAAATAATGTGCGCCGTACACAGCCACGCATTTGCACCCCAATCCGGCCAGGACGCGACATTTTCAAGCTCTTTATACACTCTGTCCTTATAGCGCACATCCCCGGTTAAGCAGTATGCTGCCGCAAGCGGTACAACCGTACTTTTAAAGGCGTTGGAGCAATCGTTTAAATTGTTTCTTAAGTTTCGGTAATACGCAACCGGCTCCTGCTTCAGTGCATTATTTGCGTGCTGAATAACAATACTGTACCAGTACTTTGCATTTTCGTCTGTTGCAATCTTGTCCTTAATTTCCTGCCAATCCGTTACAAAAATACGCGGATGGCTTTTTCGCATAACCTCGCCGAGCCCGGTTTTGTTTTCCTCTGTCAGCGTAATATTATCCCAGTTTATATTTACGCCGTCAATATGAACGATGCCCTGTAAAGCTGTATCCGGCGTAGTGACCACTACATTGTCAATTGCCGACCAGCTGCCGTCGAGCCCGACCATACAGTTGATGCGCAGGCGAAATGCACTTGCATCCCCAAAGCGGATTGCGCACTCCGAATGCAGTCTGCCGTCTACATACACTTTACCGATACCATTGACCAAGTCGCATCGGATTTTCACATGAAACCAATCCGTTGTCGGCGCTTTCGGCGAAAAGGTAGCATAAACCGGCGTGTTGCCCGTCTCTTCTATAAAGAAAATTTCCGGAAACCTTGTATCGCCGCCGCTGTTTTGCATATCCAAATCAATCGTTAAGGTTTTAAGGCCTACAAGCGGAATCACGCGGTCCACACGCGGCGTACGCACCGTTGCACCCTTATCCTTCGGCGCACCGTGATACGCCCGAAGCAGCTGATTGCCGTTTGCTTCCTGCTCCACATACATGCGTGCTACGGCATTAAACGCGCCGTCTGTAAATCCGCCCGGTGCATCTAACGGCGGCACAGCGCCTACAGTGTAGCCTTCAAAATCCTCGTCAATCACGGTAAGCAGCTCACCGGTTTCCGGCAACATATCCTCTTCATGAAACGGCGTTTTCAGCGCCGCCATACCGACAGCGTTTATATGATCCATATCCTTCGTTGTGACTTTAAAATTATCAATCATCACCCAACTGCCGTCAATATCTGCCGACACATACAGGCGCAGACCGAAGGTTTCCTGCCCTGCAAGCTTAATGCTTTGTACATCGCCAAACTTTTGATCGTCTACATACACCTGTGCAGTTCCGGCAAGGGTGTCTATATCAATTTCAATCGTAGTCCATTCCTTAAAATCAGACGGTGCCTTCGAATAGCCAAGCTCCGTGTTTGTACCGCTCTGCACGAAGTTGACCGTCGCATAAGAATTGCCACCGCTCGATTTCACATCATAGGTAACCGTCAAATTCGTCAAGCCCTCTGTGGCAAAGGTCTTTTCGAGTCGCGGTCCGCGCGTTTTTTCCTCGGGTGCAGTCGGGTCGCCGTGGTAACCCTTAAGTACCTTGTTGCCGTTATCCTCCTCCACATAGATTCTCGCAAGCTCCGATACGGCGCCAAGGTCAAAGCTGTCTTTCCCGAAACGCGGCTTTGTGCCAACCGTTTCGCCTTCAAAATCCAAGTCCAAAAGCACCTTTTCCCCGCTGTCTGCCGCAAGCGCAAACGGCGCACAAAGTGCAAGCAGCATAACCGCACTTAAAAGCAAGCTGATAACGCACATCTGTTTTTTCATAGACCCGACACCCTTTCTTCTTTGTAATCCTATACTTCGAGTATAGCAATGTCGCACGCAAATTGCAAGTGCTTTTACGACCAAAAAGACCTCAGTTCATCGAACTGAGGTCTTTTAGCATTAACCCTTGTTTTATTCTACAAGCGGCTCAACATTCACTGCAACTGTCGAGTAGGTCTTTACGCCGAAGCTTTCATACTCTGCGCGAAGCGTTGTTGTGCCGACCTTCTTTAAGGATACGACACCGTTTGCATCCACGCTTGCAACCTCCGGATCGTCGGAAGTAAACTTCACATCCGTAATGTTCACCGCTACGAAGTTGCCGTTTTTGCTCTTACCTTCAACCACAAGCTGCATCTGCTGACCAACCATTGCGTTAATCGAGCTTGTATAGAAGTAATGATTCCAAGCACCCTGGTCATCTTTTTCCATCTGCTCGCTGTCGTAGAAGCGAATTTCGGAAATACCAATCCATGTGGAGTTGGACGAATATACGCCTGTCACGCGAACGAAGCGTGCCTGTACATCACCAAGCTTGAATACATTTCTGTCAACACCGAGTGTTGTCTGTGCTTCCGAGCAAACCTTTGTATAGTTTACGCCGTCTGCCGAAACCTCGATATCAAACTTATAGCTTCTCGAAAGTGCCTTGTAGCCGGAAATTGCAACAGAGTGCAAGGTCTTTACCTCGCCGAGGTCATAGAGCATCCAGCTGCCGACACCGTTTGCCGACCAGCGGTTCTGCGTTTCGTCATTGATGATGCCGTCATAAGTACCGGTCATCGGATACTTTTCGGACCAATCAATCGAGCTTGCTGCCGATTTGATGTCCAAATAGGTCTGGTAGGTCGGCAGTGCACCTGCATTCTTCACGGAAACTAAGAGTGTTTTCGGCACGCTGTCAGAGCCTGTACCGATTACGCCTTCAAATGCGTTTTCCACAAAGTTGAAGGTGTAGGTCTTACCATCAATCGTCACAGTTGCAGGACTGCCCTGTACAACAGTCGCTTCCTTATCGGAAATTACCGAAATGGTCGGTGCTGCTGCACCCTTGGCGATTTCCACATTGTAGTCGTATACTTCACTGTCGAAGAACTTGATTTCCTTGCCGTCCGCCTGTACGCGAATATCCAACAAATCAATGATTTTGTTAATCTTTTCCGCGTCATAGGTTACCGGATCATCTGTGATGAGGATAAGTCCTCTGTCATCCCAGAACACTTCCTTGCCGAGCGCTTCCACAAGTGCGCGGAGCGGAATGAGTGTTCTGCCGCCGATTTCCTGCGCCGGCACATCCAATGTGACTGCATTGCCGTCAACCATCATCTGATCCGAGCCAAGCTGCAGCGTAATGTACTTTGCCTTGGTCTTGATGCCGACGGTCTGTGTTGCATCGTCCCACGATACGGTTGCACCGATATTTTCGGAGATAAAGCGTACCGGAACGAGGGTTCTGCCGTTTTGTACAAGCGGCTTAATGTCTAAGTTGTTTGTATCTACATATGTCTTTGCACCGCGCGCAAATGCGTTCGGGTTATCGACCTTGAGCGCAACCACATCGTTAAGCGTCTGGCTTGTTGTCTTCTGCGTGCTTCCATCTACGCTCCAGTCTGCAAGCGGCACAATCGGCTGCGGTGCCGGGATGCCCTCACCTTCCTTGAGCGGTACAAATTCAACCGTCAAATTAAGCTGCTGCTGATTTGTAATATGGATAAACAGCTTGTGTCCCGGAATATCCGGCTGAATTTCCGGATCCGGCGAAGTCGGCAGCGGCTGTGTCGGCATAATGTCAAGCTTTGCTTCTGCCGGGCCCTGCGTGATACGCACGAGCATCTTGTCACCGTCATACTCCAAAAGCGCGCTCTTGCCGTCCGGTGCGATGGTGATTTCTGCGTTCATATTTGCAAACCAATAATACTCGGACGCTGCCTTTGCAGTAATTTCATCCTGCAGCACAATGACATCACGATTGCCCGTCATCATTACACCGCGCTTTGCATCCTTGTAGTCTTTGTTTGTATTTGTCATATCAATAATACCATACGAAGTATTGACGCCGCTTTCGTAGCGGTCAACCTCTGCATAGTACTGATAGAACATATCCGGCAAATCCTGCTTCGGATTTGCGATAATGGTATTGTTTGCCTCTGCGCGGCAGTGGTAGTAGTCAAAATGGCCACCGGTCTCCGCATGGGAATGGAAGTTCGGCCAGGAATATGTACCGCCCGGAATGTTCGGTACAGGGCTTCTGCCGTGCATATATACCCAGCGTTTGCCTGCCCAGTCTAAAACGAAGCCACCGGCATCGAGCGCAGAGTGCGAAGCCGTTACATCGCCTGCGTGCATCATAATAACAAGCGCATCCGTATCTGCAAAGCTCGAGCGCATCGAAATACCGTTTGCACCGTACTGCTCGTTCGATTTATAGAACTTATCGAGCGGCAAATCGCCTGCGGCAACATTTTCCGGATCGTACCACAAAAGGTAAAGCGGTGCGTCCGTACCCGCCACGGTGTTGACGTTCGGGTTAATCTCTCTTAAATTGATCGGATACCAAGCATACTGCGGCTTGTTATACTTGTTTGCCAGATAGAACATAATCGGCGAATCTACCAATGCATTCGCCGCATCGCCGTAGTTGAATGCGCCTGTGATACCATTGTAGTAAATCGGGAAGTCGGATGTGTTATCCAAACCGCGTACATCCTTAAAATCGAGAAATTCCGGCAGACTCTTGCCCGGTGCAAGTACACTATCGAGCGCAGCCATTGCCTTCACCTGGTGGCGTACACCATAGTCCCAGTAGCCGAGCGGCTCAGCGTATGCGCCGTCTGCGGAAATTTCCTGGAAGGAGTACGGCAAGCCTTCGCCTGCATTGCGAATGATATATTCCGCTACATCCGGTCGCTCGTCATATACGGCAAGCGCCAAAACGATGTTCGAGCCGTTACATACATTGTTCCAGTTGTTCTTACCTGTCTTCCAGCTTGTAGAAGAGCCGTAACCTTCGTAAGCCAGTACCGCTTCGCGCAGGCCGTGCTTATCGAGCCAGCCTAAGATATTTTCTTTTTCTTCTTCCGTCCAGTCATTGTAAATCCAGTCGTAGCACAGCGCGAACGCAAAATTGATATGCGCTGTACACAGCCATGCATCTGCGCCCCAATCCGGCCAGTTGCCGACATTTTCAAGCTCCTGATATACTCTGTCCTTATAACGAACATCACCGGTCAAGCAGTATGCCGCCGCAACCGAAACGATGCTCTTTTTAAAGTCTGTCGAACAGTCGTTGATATTGTTTCTTAAGTTTCTGTAATATGCAATCGGACCTCTCAAAAGCATGCTGTCCGCCTGCTTGATAATCGTGTCATACCAATAAGCGGCATTTTCATCTGTTGCAATCTTGTCCTTGATTTTCTGCCAATCCGTTACATAAATACGCGGATGCGAATGAATCATGACATCATTCATGCCGGTTTTATCCTTTTCGGCAATCACGAGCTTATCCCAGTTGACGGTTGTACCGTCGATTGCAACAAGTCCGCCGATATCTGTATCCGGTGTGGTAACAACCACATTGTCAATTGCAGACCAGCTGCCGTCCGTTTCCACGCCGCAGTTGATGCGCAGGCGCGCCGAGGTCGCACCCTGCAGATTGATATTTCTTTCAGAATGCAGTCTGCCGTCCACATAAACCTTCGCCTTGCCGCTAACCAAATCGCAACGGATTTTTACATGAATCCAATCCGTCGTATTTGCTGACGGGAAGGCGCTCATATAGGTCGGGCTGTTTTCGCTTTCATGCACAATATTAATACTTGGGAAGCCCGTCAAGCCACCGCTGTTTTTCATATCCAAATCAATGGTCAGCGTTTTCAAACCACCGAGCGGAATCGTACGGTCGACACGCGGTGTGCGCTTTGCCGCATTCGGCGTATTCGGCTCACCGTGGTAAGCACGAAGGATCTTGTTTCCGTCCGTATCCTGCTCGACATACATACGAGCCGCAGAATTGATTGCACTGCCGGTAAAGCCACCTGCCGGATTCATTGCCGGCGCCTTGCCAATCGTCTGGTTTTCAAAGTTTTCATTTACAATTGTTAGCAGGTCACCGGTTTCCGGCAACATATCCTTTTCGTTAAACGGTGTGTCAAGCTCCTTAATCTGACCGCCGATTTTGTAGTTTTTATCCGTTGTGGTAACCTTAAAATCGTCAATCATAACCCAGCTACCGTCGATGTCTACCGAAGAACCGAGGCGCAGGGAAAACTTTTCTTTGCCTTCAAAGTTGATGCTTCTTGCATCGCCCTGCTTTTGGTCGTCCACATAGACCTGCGAGGTACCATTCTTAAAGTCAACCTGTACTTCAACAGTGGTCCAATCCTCAAAATTGTGCGGTGCTGCCGACCAGCCGATTGCTGTGTTGGAATCTGCTTCCATAAAGCCAATCGTTGCCGATGAATTGCCGCCGCTCGATTTTACGCGGTAGCTGATGGTCATATTCGTAAGACCATCCAAAGAAAAGGTCTTCTCAAGACGCGGACTGCGCTTCTTTTCGTCCGCACCGGTCGGGTTACCGTGGTAACATTTTAGTACCTGATTCCCATCCTCATCCTTTTCTACAAACATACGCGCTGCATCTGTTACAGCGCTGTTTGAACCGTCAAAGCCGTCCGTCTTCTTCGGTGGCTTTGCACCTGTAGCATAGGATTCAAAATCCAAGTCCATCAGCACAAGCACGCCATCGTCTGCCGCAAGCGCAAGCGGCGAGCAAAGCGCCAGAAGCATAACCATGCTTACAAGCACACTGATGCTTCTCATCCACTTTCCTTTCATTTTCATACACTCCTTTATATATTTTTTATTAAAAATATCTTAATTTTATCATACACTATTTTAAAGTAAATGGCAAGAATGAAAAATGCATTTCTACCCTTCTATAATGTGAACGGGATGCCCTTCACTCCAAGTGATGCTGTCTTCCTTGCGGGTTACGTTTTCGAGGGTAAGCTCCAATGCGGGATATGTAATCCCCTCCAGTTTTTTAGCCACGAAACGAACCTGCGTGTCTTTAAGGTCTGTGTCCTTAATTGTGATATGCTTTGTCGGATACGTAGAAACGATGAGGTTTTGCATCTCGTTTTCCACGTAGATGCGCTCGAACGCAAGATTTTCCTGCGGAATCATCGTACAACCCGGGTAATAGCTGTTTGCCCAGACGTCGTAGTTTAAAGAAATACCGATGGCCGTTTTGCGCTTTTTCTGCAAATGGATATCGCGCAGGATAATGTTGCGGCATCCGCAGTCATAAACTGCTTCATCGCGCACGCAGAGCCACTTGATCCCGTCATATTCCTCTAATCCGGATTCGTGGCACGGCGGCGTCAGCGACGTATAGGTTTGACCGTCCGCACGCGCCATCACGCGGTACACGCGGCCGTTAGAGCAAACCGTATCCGAAAACTGCACTTTCATGCCCGCATACCAATCGCACCACGCACCGCCGAGCAAACGGCAAAAATATCCCGTTGTCTCTTCGGCGTCCAGATCGTAGCAATCTTCTACAATGCCGTCTTCAATCCAGCCGACGTGGACATTCGACGGAATATAGTCAAAGGCGTTGAGTGCAACCGGATCGTCAAACGTGCAAAATCTGGCATGGCGAATAATAAAGCCTTTGCCCCAACCAAGATGCACGCCATCCTTCTCGCCTGCGATATACAAATGCTCCAAACGAATATTTTCAAAAGCGGAAACCTGAATACCGTAGTCCTTTTTCAAGCTACCGACGCATTCATAATCCTCAATAACCAAGTTTTTAATAAAGACCATGCCCACGCATGCACGCAGACCAAAGAGGCGGCTATTCTCGCCCCAATCGTCGCATTCGATGCCGTTACAGTCGAGATGCAAGCCAATGATCTGAATGTTTTTATTGTATGTACGTGTGGCTACACCTTTGTTGACAAAGGCAATTTCGTTTCTGCCCTTTCGGCTCTGCTGACGACGCAGTTGCACGCCTTTAGCAAACCGCAAAGTCGTATCGTCTCCGATTTCGATACCTTCGGAAAAATCATACACGCCCGCCTGCTCTACCACAATTTCTCCGCCAAAGTCAACCAATGCCTGCAACGCTTTGGAATTTTCATAAGCATCATTGCCCGGTAAAAATCCATGTAAATTCGCGTTTATCATAAAAGCCCCTCCATTATCAGTTCAGCTTTTCTGCAATCATGCGGTTGATGCGCTCGCGCACGCGAAGCATCTCGTCTTCCTGTGTGCGCAACGCTCAAACGTAATACTTGCGCCGAGTTCTTCTTCCATCGCCGCAACAACTTCTTCATCCGCATACACTCCTTTTATAATAATTTTAAAAAACATACATTTTTTATCATTTTGTATATAAATGTACAGATTTTTCATCAATATTATAATTATAACATCCGTAAAAATTTGAAGTCAATAGACTATGTTCCGTATTTTTTGTACTTTCGCAAACGGTTTGTATACTTTTGTAGCCTCGCATAGTTCCATTGTACTACATTTGTATCATTTCCGCAAGTGCCCGAAAAGACATTTTTGCAAGGTTTATGTCCTTTTGTTCAATGTTATAATAATTATATCACTTCTGTATTTTTTCCGTACATAGAAAAAAGTCACTTTTTCAAGTGACTTTTTCCCATATAATTATTTATTCTGCCAATACCGGGATTTCCGCTTCAGCGCGGATGCCGAGCAGTTCATAGACTGCACGAAGCTTTGTGCTGCCAGCCTTATGCAGCGTTACAACACCGTTTGCATCCACGCTTGCAATCGAGTCGTTATCGCTTGTAAATACGACATCGGATATTGCAACCGGAACAGCTACGCCGTTTGCATTTTCACCTGTAACAGCGAGCTGCAGCGAGCTGCCCGCCTTTGCGTTAATCGAATCTGTATAGAAATACAGGTTCCACGCACTCTGGTCGTCTGCTTCCATCTGTGCACTTTCGTAAATACGCACCTCATTTATCCCAATCCAAGTCGTATCGGTTGCAGAAAGACCGGTGATACGCACATAGCGCGCATTCACATCGCCAAGCGAATACACATCGTGGTCCACGCCGCTCGTAGTGCTGACCTTTTCATGGATTGTCTGCCAGTTTTCGCCGTCTACAGAAGTTTCGATTCTGAATTCGTACGAACGCGAGATTGCTCTGTAGCCTGCAATCGCAATCGAGTGCAGATTCTGTGCTTTGCCGAGGTCGTACATAATCCAGCTGCCTTCGCCATCTGCCGACCAGCGGTTAACCGTTGCATTGCTGATAATGCCGTCGTAGGTACCGGTCATCGGATACTTTTCCTCTGTCCACTCGATTGAGCTTTTAGCGCTTGCAATGCTTAAGTAGGTCTGATATTGCGGCAGTGCGCCGTCAACGACAACCTCTGCTTTCAGCTTCTTTACAATATTCTCCGAGCCCGTACCAAGCAAGCCTTCAAATGCATTCTCCACGAAATTGAAGGTATAGGTCTTGCCGTCAATTGTGGCGGTTGCCGGATTGCCCTGCACTACGACTGCTTCCTTATCGGAAAGCACCGAAAGTGTCGGAACAGCAGCACCCTTGGCAATTTCTACATTGTAGTTATATACTTCACTGTCGAAGAACTTGATTTCCTTGCCGTCCGCCTGTACACGAATGTCTAACAAATCAATAATTTTGTTAATCTTATCCGCATTATAATCTACCGGCTTATCCGTAATCAGAATGAGGCCTCTATCGTCCCAGAACACCTGCTTGCCGAGCGCTTCAACCAGTGCACGGAGCGGAATGAGTGTTCTGCCGCCGATTTCCTGTGCCGGCACATCGAGCGTTACTGCATTGCCGTCGACAATCATCTGGTCGCTTCCAAGCTGCAGAGAAATGCTCTTTGCCTTTGTTTTGATGGAAACCGTCTGTGTTGCATCGTCCCAGCCGACAGTTGCACCGATGTTTTCGGAAATAAAGCGTACCGGTACAAGCGTTCTGCCGTTTTGTACAATCGGCTTAATATCTAAATTGCTTGTATCTACATAGGTCTTTGCACCCTTCGCATACGCATTCGGGTTATCGACCTTAAGCGCAACTACATCACCAAGTGTCTGGCTTGTAGTCTTTGCACTGCTGCCGTTTGTGCTCCAGCTTGCGAGCGGTACAATCGGCAACGGTGTCGGAATACCCTCGCCCTCTGCAAGCGGTACAAATTCTACCGTCAGGTTGAGTGTCTGCGTATTCTGCGTATGCACAAACAGCTTATGCTCATCAATCTTTATCTGCACATCCGGATTCGGACTGGTCGGCAGCGGGCGCGTCTGCATAATACCCAAGCGTGCATCAGCCGGACCCTGCGTAATGCGAACAAGCATCTTATCGCCGTCGTATTCCAAAAGTGCACTCTTGCCGTCCTCAGCAAGTGTGATTTCTGCATGCGTATTTGCAAACCAGTAAAATTCCGACGGTTTTTTTGCCTTGATTTCGTCCTGAATCACAAGTCTGCTTCGATTATCCGTCAGCATAAAACCGCGCTTTGCATCGGTGTAATCTTTGTTGGTATCAGTCATATCAATAATACCGAATGCCGTGTTTTCGCCGCTTTCGCTGCGCACGAGCTGTGCATAGTACTGATAGTTCATATCCGGCATATCCTGCTGCGGGTTGGCGATAATGGTATTATTTGCCTCGCCGCGTGTATGATAGTACTGATAGCGGCCGTCCTTCTCTCTTTTTGTGTGGTAGTTTGGCCAGGAATATACACTGCCGGAAATACCCCAACCGTCTAATCTGCCGTACATATGCACCCAACGCTTGCCTGCCCAGTCGAGCACAAAGCCACCGGCATCCAGGTTAGAGTGTGCTGCCGTTTCGTCGCCGCCGCGCGCCATAACAACGAGCGCTTCATTATCTGTAAAGCTTGAGCGCATTGAAATACCGTTTGCACCAAGCGGCTCGTCCGAAGAATAGAACTTATCTAACGGCAAGTCACCGCCCTGTACATTGTCCGGATTGTACCAAACGAGTGCGTGCGCTGCATTCTTTGCGTCAAACGGCACTGCATTCGGGTTGTTATCCATCATATTGAGCGGATACCACGCATACTGCGGCTTATTGTACTTGTTTGCGAAATAGAACATGCTCGGTGAATACACCAACTTGGTTACACCGTCGCCGTAGCTAAACGCGCCGTTTGTACCGTTGTAGTAAATCGGAAAATCACTTGTATTATTTACGCCGCGCACATTTTCAAAATCCAGACATGCCGGAATCGACTTTCCATCCTCAACGCAGCTATCGAGTGCTGCCATTGCCTTCACCAAATGGCGCACGCCGTAGTCCCAGTAGCCGAGCGGCTCTGCATAGGCGCCGTCAGCAGAAATTTCCTGCAAGGAAGGCGGTAAAACCTTCGCTACCTTGGCATAGATATAATCCGCAATCTCCGGCAGCTCATCTGCAAATGCAATCGCTGCTACAAGATTGGAGCCGTTACATACCTGACACCAGTTGGTTTTCGCATTGCCGCCGTCTACCCAGCCGTGCGACGGTCCTTTGCACTCGTAAGCCAGAACGCTTTCCTTAAAGCCCTGGTCTCTTACAAAGCCTGTAAGCGTTTCACGCTGCTCAGGTGTAAAGTCGTTATACAGCCAGTCGTAGCAAACACCGTAGGCATACAGAATATGCGCCGTACAAAGCCATGCTGCTGCACCCCAATCCGGCCAGTTGCCGATTGCGACCATTTCCTTATATACTCTGTCTTTATAGCGTGTATCCCCCGTAATGCAGTATGCCGCTGCAATCGGCACGACTCTGTCTTTAAATTCTGTCGAATCCTCGTTAATGTTGCCGCGCACATTGATGGTATACTCAACCGGGCTCGTATTCAGATGCGAATCCGCAAATGCAATTACCGTATCTGCCCACGCCTTCATATTTTCATCCGTCTGAATTCTGTCGCGAATCACTTGCCAGTCCGTTACAAAAATACGCGGATGCGTTTTGCGCATCACATCGGCAAGACCGGTCTTCTCATCGGTCATTTCAAATTCGTCCCAGTTGATGGTGTTGCCGTCGATGCCGAACATACCGCCAATATTTTTATCCGTTGTACTGAGCTTAAAATTATCAAACATTAGCCAGCTGCCATCGAGTTCAACCTTTGTACCATAGCGCACGCGGAAGGCTTCTCTGTCGCCAAGCTCCACGCTGTACTCGTCGCCATATGCTTCCCCGTTGATGTAAACCTGTGCGGTGAAGGTGTTTGTCCCGGCGTCCGACTGCAGCATCAAAACTTCAACGTGCGTCCACTCCTTAAATTCCGTCGGCACCTTGATGCTGCGAATCACCTTATTCTCCGTTGCCTCAGCAATGGAAAAATTCATATAGGATGCACCGCCGCTCGACTTCAAGTCAAACTCAATTTTTAAATTCGTTAAACCCTTTGCCTGCAACGTCTTTTCCACGCGCGGGCTTCTGGCTGTTGCACCATCGGCTGTCGGATTGCCGTGGTACGCCTTTAAAACTTTATTGCCATCCGTGTCCTCCTCGACATAGAAACGGGCCTCCGATGTAATCGCACCCGTATCAAAGCCGGTCGACTTGTATGTGTATTTGGCCCCGACCTTTTCATTTTCAAAGTCGAGATTCATAAACACAACTGCCTCGCCCGTGGCGAATTCCTCTTTTGGATCTCGCACAATCGCAAGCCCCATCGGCGCACAAAGCGTCAGAAGCATTACGGTGCACAAAAGAACGCCGATGCCTTTGAACCATTTTCCTCTCATTTTGCATACACTTCCTTTTCTTTATTTTTTTATAAAAATTTAATTCTTAGCTGTTTCCAATGCCTGCTGCTTTTTCTGATAAACGCGAAGCCATTTTCCGGAGAAAAAGCGCCCGGCATAAAGAGTCGCACGCACTATCCAATCCAGCGCAAGCGCGTAGTAGATACCCACTACACCCGTGTGGAATACATTGACGAATAAATAAGCACAGCCGACTCTGAAAATCCACATAGACACCATGGAAACCACCATAGTGTAGCGCACATCCGACGCCGACTGCAGCACATACCCCATCTGGAATGCAAACGGGCGAATCGGCATAATCGCGCTGTTGACAAGCACCATCGCTGTACAAAAGCCGATGCCTGCCTCTGACAGATTAAACCAGCCTGCAATCTGCGGGGCAAATATGCTGATAACAAGTACAACCGGCAGCATAATGGCATATTTATACCCAAACAATCGATAAGTATTTTTCTTTGCCTGCCCAAATTCACCGGCACCGATGCATCTGCCCACAATTGCCGGCACCGCCAAAGCCAGCGCCTGCCCCGGCAAGTAGGCAAAGTTGCAGATTTTAAGGCTCGCTGCATACGCCGCAACGGAGGTAGTACCGAGCGAAACCGTCAGACTCGACAGCATTGTTCTGCCGAACTGAAACATAAAATTTTCAACACCCATTGGTATTCCCAATGCATAAATTTGCTTAAGCTTACCAAACTGCAGCCTGTTGTCCGATTTGAAATCCACTTTAATCAAGCCCTTGGAATGCTTCACTGCATAATCATACAGCACAACTGCGACAATACGGGATATGAGCGTTGGAATTGCCACACCGTAAACCCCTGCATGAAGCACATAAATACCGATGGCATTGCCCACAAGGTGGATTACGGTCGTTATCAGTGAAATATTAAAAGAAATACGTGTATTTCCCTCAGCGCGAAAAACAGCCGCAAGCGCATTGTCTATCGCAAAGAAAGGAATCGAAACGGCAATGACCACCAAATACTTACACGCATTGTCCATAACCTCGGGCTCAATATTGCCGAAAATCAGGCTTAAAATACCACGATTAAACACAATCAGCACAAGCATAAGCACAAGCGCAATGATAAGATTCGAAAGCAAAAGCTGCTTTGCATAGCTTGCCGCACCATCGATGTCTTTTCTGCCGAGCGACTGCGCACAAAGCACAGCACTTCCCGATGCCAAAGCCGCCATCGTTGTTGTAAGAATTGCCGAAAGCTGGTCAACCAGAGAAACGCCCGCAATTGCCGCCTCGCCAACACTTGCAACCATAACTGTGTCTGCAAAGCCGCCAAAAATCAAGAAAAACTGCTGCAGCAAAAGCGGTAAGATGATTGAAAAAATTTGTTTGCTTGTAAACATTTTGCCCCTCCCGATAGTTGTCCAACGAATTTTTGTCGTCCAATATTGACTTTTCATCGATATAAGTATATAATGTAATCCAGCGAAACTCAAGAATAGATTTGACTTTTTTTTCGTAAAATTTTGACTTTAGGAGGCAGCGTATGCAGGAAGCAATATTTCAGCCGCCCAAGGAGCGAACACCGGGAGAATTTTCCGTTTATATCGAGCATTCCCCAACAGAAACGTACACCAGGCCACATCGACACGATTTTTACGAGCTGCTTTTTTACCGCAGCGGCACAGCAACCTTGTATTGCAGCGATGCAAAAATCCAGGTGCACGCCGGCGATCTGGTCGTTATAAATAAAGGCGAGCTGCACGCAATGGAGTCTGCCGGCGGCACAGCGTATTATTATATCCGCATCCATCCCGATTTTTTCGCAGAGCTTCCCTTCGACAACATTCATATTCAAAAGCACATCCAAAACGACGAAACCGTTAAACAGGCGATTTATAACTTATACGAAGAGAATTGCTCGAACAAGCCCTGGTGCGATATGATGCTCAAAAGCCACGCTTACGCGATGATGGCACATCTTTTGCGCAATTATACATTAACGCACTCGCAAAAGGAATCTGCGCAGCTCACCGCAAAAGAACAGCGTATGGACATCGTACTCAGCTATATCGACAAGCACTACACGGATAAAATCTCCACGCGCAAGCTTGCTGCGCTTTGCCATTTAAACGAAAGCTATTTCTGCCGCTGCTTCAAAAAGACAACCGGCAAAAGCGTGCTTGACTACATTACAGACTACCGCATTGAAAAAGCATCCATACTTTTAAAGAAAAGCACAGACACTATTGCAGCCATTGCTGCCCAGGTTGGCTTTGACGATGTAACCTATTTCGGCAAGCGATTTAAGGCAGTCATGGATGTAAGCCCAATGCAGTTTCGCAAACAATCACAGCGTTAAAAGGACAGGTTCGGTTGAGCCTGTCCTTTTCTCATTTCATATAAAGAAACGCAAAATTTTAAAGCACAATCGCATTTTCCAAAATACGCTCCACAAGACGCACGCTTGCCTCCGAGCTTTCCGGCGTTACCTTTTCAGGCTTGATCCTCTGCTTCATACATTCAATAAAATATTTCAGCTCACCAAGGTACCCGTCCGCGCCGGAAATATTGATACCGGTATCCTCGTTGACGCTTTCGGTTTCAAGCTCAATCTTTTCGCCATTTTTGATGATTTCACCATTACTGCACTTTACACAGCCGTTTTCAAATACAGCCGTATACTCTGCGGTAAACTTAAAATCACAGCTGTACCAAGCACCGGTTACCGTCACAGCAAAATCGTCGTAAACCATATTTGACACGATATAATCGCTGTTGTTTTTCAGTTTTCTGTGCACGCCGTTCACCAGCTTCGGCTCGCCAAACACATACTGCACAAAATCAATATCGTGAATGGATAAGTCAATCGGGGTTGCGCCGCTCTTTTTCGTATCGCGCATCCAATCCTCCCAACTCCACTTCGGCACAGCGGAAAGGCGCTTCATATCAATATGCACCGGCTTGCCAAGCTCGCCGGAATCTATAATCTTCTTTAAATACATATACGGCGTCATAAAGCGTACCACATGCGCAATCATAAATTGCTTGCCGCTCTTTTCCGCCGCCGCTTTCATGCGTGCAGTGTCGGCACTCGACAATGCCATCGGCTTTTCGCATACGACATGATAGCCAAGCTCAAGCGCTTTAATGCTCATATCCGCATGCATATAGCTCGGCGTACAAATGTCTATCATATCCGGCGTTTCATTTGCCAAAAGCGCTTCCATACTATCATAAATATGAATACTTTCGTCCTCTACCTTTTCCTTTGCCATATCGGTGCGCACATCGGCAACCGCAATCACCTTTACATCCTCCAGCTTTGCATACTGCTTAAAATGGTTAAAACCCATACCGCCGATACCGATTAATGCTACCTTTGTCATATCAATTCCTCCAATACCTTTTTTGCCATCTGAATATCTGCAATCTGTTTTTCCCCGGAAATTTCACGCTCGATAATCAGCGTAGCATCATAACCGTTTGTTTTTAATTTCTCAACAAACAGCGGGAAATTCACTCTGCCCTCTCCAAGCGGGTACTCTTTGCCTAAGTTTTTGCCGTCTGTCGGGTATGCACCGTCCTTAGCGTGCACATCACAGACAAACTCGCCGAACACATCCAAAGCATCCACAGGATTTCCCTTCCCGTACATTAAAAGATTTGCCGGGTCTAAGTTGATGCCGAGGTTGTCCGTGCCAATATCCTCTATAGCGCGTCGCAGCGTCACCGGCGTTTCCTGGCCGGTTTCAAAGAGGAATTTCTGTCCGTTTGCCTTCATATAATTTGCAACACTACGCAATGCACAAACCACACTCTTATAGTTTTCGCTGTTCAAATCCTCCGGCAAAAAACCTGCGTGCGTCGCCACCTGGCATACGCCGAGCTTCTTTGCAAAATCCGAACCGCGCATCAAATCCTGTATTCTCGCAAAGCGGTATTCTGCCGGCACGAGACCGAGTGTCAGCGGTCCGTCGTAAAAATTCCACGCCTGCGGTCCGCTCCAGCCACACCAAAAGGTCGAAATTGTAACATCGTACTTTTTGCACGTCTCTATAATTTGCTCTGCACACGCATCTGTCCAAAGCTCCGGCTTCCATGCCGACAGCTGACAGTATTTAAACCCGAAATCGTGCACCTGCTTAAAGCGCTCATCGATATTTAAATCATCCAAACGCACCATAACACCTAAATTCATATTCATTCTCCTTTGCACAATATTGACTTTACTGCAAAGCCAGTATATAATTAAAGTATCCGCAATACAAGGATAGTTTTGACCTGTTTGCATACAATTTTGACTTTTTCGAGGTAGCTATGAAAAATTTAAAGTATTACGAAAAAGAAGCACGCAACCATAACGCCTTCACGGTGCATGTACAAAATTTCAAGCAGTATCGCACCTTTCGCCCACACTGGCACGACTACTATGAGCTTTTATTCTTTTACGACGGCAGTGCCAAGGTGTACTGCAACGACATTGAATGTGCCGTATGTGCCGGTGATTTGGTCGTTGTCAACCGCTCCGAGGTACATACGATGTTTTCCGAAGCAGGCGCAAACTACTACTGCGTCCTTCTTCATCCGGAATTCTTTTCGGATATTGCCTTTGACAGCATTCAGTTTCCAAACCTTATCAAAGCCGATAAAACTGCAGAAATACTAATGCGAAAACTATATAGCGAAACATGTGCAAAGCAGCCCGGCAGTGATATGCTGCTCAAAAGCTACGCTTATACGCTGATGACGCATCTTTTGCGCAGCTACACCACAACGCGCATATCTGAAAAGGAATCTAAAATACTTGCACAAAAGGCGCAGCGTATGGACAAGGTGCTCAATTACATCGATACACACTACACAGAAAAGCTCTCAACGCACGCGCTTGCGGCATTTTGCTACTTAAATGAAAGTTATTTTTGCCGCGCATTCAAAAAGGCAACCGGCAAAAGCGTGCTTGACTACATCACAGATTATCGCATCGAAAAGGCAGCTTTGCTTTTAGAGCAGGGCAGCGACTCCATCGCCGCCATCGCCGCGCAGGTTGGCTTTGAGGATGTGACATATTTTAGCCGATGTTTTAAAAAGCGTAAAGGCGTAAGCCCGAGACAATTTCGCAAACAGTAAAAAAAGACCGTCTTTGACGGTCTTTTTCGTTTATTTATATCTGCGGAATAAATTCCACGCACAAATCCAGTTTTTGTATGTTCACCATATGAATACGCAGCTTGTTTTCCGGAATCACCGGCTGCTGCGGCGGATGCGGCGAGGTTTCAAGCGGAATCGCCGGCACAACCTCGAACACTGCCTCTGCCGGCGCATCTTTGATGCGCACAAGCATTTTATCGCCATCCATATTCAATATAGCACTCTTTTTATCCGCAGAGAGCGCAATCTCCGCCGTTGTATTGGCAAACCAATAAAATTTCGACGGCTTTTTCGCCATAATTTCATCCGTAACCACAATGCGACTGCGATTTTCCGTAAGCGCAATCGTACGCTTTGCATTTTCATAATCGTGATTGGTGCTTGTCATATCAATCACACCGTAGGCACTACCCGCTTCAGAGGCAGATTCTACAAGCTGTGCGTAGTACTGATAGTACATATCCGGCATATCTTTTTCAGGATTTGCAATGATTGTATTGTTTGCCTCGCCGCGCACATGGTAGTACATAAAGCGCGCATCCTTTTCCTCGCGCTTGTGATAATTCGGCCAGGAATAAAGCGTACCTGCCTTAAGTCCTGCCGGCGTTCTGCCATACATATGGATAAAGCGCTTGCCCTTCCAATCCAGGATAAAGCCGCCGGCATCCAAATTCCCGTGCGCCGCCGTGCCGTCGCCCGCGTGTGCAAGCACAACAAGCGCATCTTCGGACCACGCAGAGCGCATCGAGATGCCGTTTGCACCGTACTTTCGCGTCGAGGTATAAAACTTATCTAGCGGTAGCTTTACATCCTTCACCTTCGCGTGCTCCGGGTTATACCACAAAAGCGCCTCTGTCGCATTTTTGGCAAGGCAGTCTTCCTTCCAGCCGCAATCGTCCATATATTCTGATGCATACCAAGTGTACTGCGGCTTGTTGTAAAAATCTGCAAGCCAGAACATACACGGTACCAAAACCGTTTCGAGCGCACCGTCGCCGTAGTTAAACGCGCCGCTCGTGCCATTGTAATAAATCGGAAAGTCGCAGGTGTTATCCAAGCCGGACACTTTGGAAAAATCCAAACATTCCGGCAATGTCTCTCCATCCGCCAAAGATGTGTTTAAGGCGTGCATTGCCTTGACCTGATGCCCGATGGCATAGCCCCAGTAGCCGACCGGCTCGGCATATGAGCCGTCTACCGACAGCTCGCCGAAGCTGTACGGCAGTCCCTCTGCCGCTTTTTGGGTGATATATTCTGCCACCTCAGGAAGCTCATCTGCAAACGCAAGCGCCGCCACAATGTTTGAGCCGTTTGTCACGTTATTCCAGTTGTTGTAGGCGTGTCTCCACCAACCGTTTTCATCCACACCTTCATAGGCAAGAATGGCTTCGTTAAAGCCCTGATCACGTGTCCATGCGACAATCTGCGCTCTTTCTTCTTCAGTCCAGTCGTTATAGAGCCAGTCATAACAAAGTGCAAAGGAGAACAGAATATGCGCCGTACACAAATACGCATTCGAACCCCAATATGGCCAGTTACCCACATTTTCAAGCTCGGACCAAACGCGGTTTTTATAGCGCACATCCCCCGTAAGGCAATATGCCGCCGCAACCGGAATCACATTATATTTAAACTCGGTGGAGCAATCATTTATGTTGTTGCGGATGTTAACAAAATACTTTGTCGGCGGTGCATCCACGAGCTTTTCCGCAGCTGCAATCACCGCATCATACCAATGCTGCATATGCACATCCGTTTTGATTCTTTCTTTGATTTCTCCCCAATCGCGTGTCAAAATGCGCGGATGCGTTTTGCGCATCACCGAAGTAATACCGCTCTTTTCCGTTTCGATTTCGCAAAACTTATCCCACAAAATTTTTGTTTTGTCTTCAGAAATGTAAGCCTTCACCGCAATCACTCCCATTTTGAATTTAAGTTGCCTTCATTATAGCAATATCCATTTGAAAAAGCAACAAAAAAAGTCGCAGAATCCAAAATAATTCTGCGACCTTTTATTTATTCTACAGTAACTGCCATACGCGCTTTAATCGCAACGCCCAAAACCTCATATTCCGCTACGATTTCCGCCTTACCTGCCTTGTGCAGTGTAACAAGTCCGTTTGCATCTACGGTTGCAATTTCCGCATTTGTGCTTGTCAGCTTCACATCTGTGATTTCAAGCGGGAAATCTGCGCCGCTCTTGGTAAAGCCCAATACATCAATCCGCTGCGTTGTGCCTGCCATCGCGTTAATCTGTGCGCCGTAGAAGGTGCGATACCAAGCATTCTGGTCATCTGCTTCCATTTGCGCACTGTCATAAATGCGCACCTCGTTGATGCCCATCCACGCGGTGTTCGTTGCCGAAAGCCCTGTGATGCGGATATAGCGTGCGCTCTTGTCGCCGAGCTTGTATACATCATGGTCTACGCCATAGGTTGTCTTAACAACTTCATGCGCCGTCTCCCAATTCTGTCCGTCCTTCGAAATTTCAATCTTAAATTCGTAGGAACGAACGAGCGCTCTGTAGCCGGCAATACAAATCGAGTGCAAATTCTTTTCTGCGCCCAAATCGTACATAATCCAGTTGCCTGCACCCTCAGCCGACCAGCGGTTTTGCGTTGCATCGCTGATGATGCCGTCATAGGTGCCGCCCATCACATACTTATCGCTCCAAATAATTGAGCTTTTTGCACTTGCGATATCCAGATAGGTCTGATAATCTGCGACATCGCCGTCGTAGATAACCTTAAACTCCATCTTCTTAAGCACACCCTCGGAGCCTGTACCCAAAATGCCCTCAAACGCATTTTCCACAAAGTGGATGGTATAGGTTTTATCGCCGATGGCTACGGTTGCCGGATTACCCTGTGTAACAACAGCTTCCTTGCCCGAAATTACTGATACAGTCGGCGTTTCTGCGCCCTTGGCAATCTGCACATTGTATTCGTACACTTCGCTGTCAAAGAATTTCATTTCCGCGCCACCCAGCTGCACACGAATGTCCAACAAATCAATAATCCTATCAATCGTTTCTGCCGGATAGTTCATCACATCACTACCGATTAAAATCAGCCCACGATCATCCCAGAACACCTGCTTGCCGAGCGCTTCTACCAGCGCACGCAACGGAATCAGCGTTCTGCCGCCGATGGTCTGTGCCGGTACATCGAGCGTTACCGCTTCGCCGTTTACCAGCATCTGCGTCGAGCCAATCTGCAGAGAAATATTCAGCGCCTTTGTTTTTACGGTTACGGTCTGGGTTGCATCGTCCCAGCCGACATTTGCGCCGAAGTTTTCAGAGATAAAGCGCACCGGCACGAGCGTTCTGCCATTTTGTACAATCGGCTTAATATCAAGATTTGCAGTATCCACATAGGTCTTTGCGCCCTTTGCATATGCGTTCGGGTTATCTACTTTAAGCGCAACAACGCCCGAAAGCGACTGACTTATTGTCTTTTCTGCGCCCGTATCTACTGTCCACTCGGCAATCGGCTTCACTAAAAGCGGTGCCGGGATGCCCTCGCCTTCCCTCAGCGGCACATATTCCACCGTCAAGGTCGTTTCGGTTACATTAGTCATATGAATGAACATCTTATGACCTTCCAAATCCGGCTGAATGTCCGGGTCAGGAGAGGTCGGCAGCGGCGCTGTCGGCATAATGCCAAACTTTGCATCTGCAGGGCCGGAGGTAATGCGGACAAGCATCCTGTCGCCCTCCATTTCCCAAAGGGCACTCTTGCCGTCCTCTGCAATGGTAATTTCCGCATCTGTATTTACAAACCAGTAAATCTCAGATGGCGCCTTTGTCTTGATTTCATCCTGCACCACAACAACATCGCGGTTGCCTGTGAGCATAATACCGCGCTGTGCGGATTTGTAATCCTCGTTGGTCGGCGTCATATTGATAACACCGTAAGAAGTATTCACTCCGGCTTCATATTTTGAAACCTCTGCAAAATACTGATAGTACATATCCGGCTTGCCCGACTTAGGGTTAATAATGAAGGTGTTGTTCGCTTCACCACGGGTAATGTAATACTGATATCTGCCCTCTTCCGTTTTTGTATTGTAATTCGGCCAGCCGTAGCAGTCTGTAATGCCACGGGTATTTCTGCCGTACATATATACCCAGCGCTTACCCGCCCAGTCGAGCACAAAACCGCCGGCATCAAGGTTGGAGTGCGACATGGTTTCGTCGCCTGCGTGCGCTGCGATAAAGAGCGCATCCGGGTCCTCAAACGACGAACGCATCGACATACCGTTAGTACCGTACTTTTCCGTCGAGGAATAGAATTTATCTAACTTAAAGCCTGCCTCCGGCGCTTTGTTCATACTCGGGTCAAACCACATCAGTGCAAGCACTGCACCCTGCGCAGATATAGACGGTGCCTTCGGATGGTTTGTAATATCTAAATTGTACCAGGTATACTCCGGCTTATTGTACTTTGTAGATAAATAGTACATAATCGGCGAATGTGTAATATCCAAAATGCCGTCACCGAAGTTGATTGCGCCCGTTGTACCGTTGTAGTAAATCGGGAAGTCGCCGGAATTGTTTAAGCCGGTAATATCCTTAAATTGAAGCACACTCGGGATGCTCTTGCCCGGCAAAACCGAAGAATCGAGCGCCGCCATAATCTTTACAAGATGGCGAATGCCGTAATCCCAGTAGCCAAGGGTTTCCGCATAGCCGCCGTCTGCCGAAATTTCGTCAAAGGTTTTCGGGATGCGCATTGCGCCCTGCGCTAAGATATAATTTGCAAGCTCCGGCTTATCATTTGCAATCGCAATTGCCGCAACCATATTCGAGCCGTGACAAACCATACCCCAGTTATTGGATGCGTTAATCCAGCCCGTACCGACGCCGTAGCCTTCATATGCCTGCACCGCCGCGGTAAAGCCGTGCTTCATCCACGCTTCAATAACCTTTTCGCGCTGCTGCGGTGTAAAATCGTTATACAGCCAGTCGTAGCACACGCCGTAGGCAAACATCAT
>JAZQCN010000143.1:0-18287 GCA_045546315.1 Clostridia bacterium
ACAAAAGGATTGTCTTCCTAAGACCGCTTGGCCTCCGACTTGCTATTCGCCAAAATATTGCTTTTTAAGGCGTTTTATCTCTAAGGCGCACGCCCTTAAGGCGTCCTTTTGCATATTTGCAATTTGCACAGCATATACATAAACAAAGTCAAGCCTGATTAAAAAATCAAGGAGGAATTGTTTATGGAAATTGAGCTTCGTAAGGAAACCGTACATATCAATGAGGCTGTGTGCTGCAAAACGGTGCAGGTGCTGGCAGAGGACGAGGTAATCGTGCCGGACACGAAAAGCGACATCGCCAAGGTTTTGCAGTTAGACGCGACGGCAACGGTCGACAATGTTATCGCCGGCGAAAACGGCTCGGAAATCATCGGGCATGTGGATATGACGCTTTTGTATGTGCCGGAAGGGGACGCGAAGCCCGTCTGTTCGATGCCGATTACGCTGCAGTTTACCGCAGAGGCGGAAAGCAACGCCGTGCAGGCAGGCTGTAAGTGTACGGTGCTTTCCGAGGTTTGCCATGTGGAATATTCCCTTTTAAATGCGCGCAAGCTTTCGGTGCGCGCGCTGGTGGATCTGGATGTGAAGTGCTATTGCACCAAAACGGTGCAAACCGTGTGCGAGGTGGACGGCGGCGTGGAGGCAAAGCGCGACAGCCTGCAGCTGTATAATCTTTTGCATACCTCTATGTTTAAGTTCCCGCTGCGCGAGACATTGGCGTTCCCGGGCGGCAAGCCGAGTGCCATCAGCGTTTTGAAGGCGGATACGAAAATTACGGACAAGGAAATCCACATCGTTACCGGCAAGGTTGTCGTTAAGGGCAATGTGCAGATTTGTACACTCTATGTTTCGGAGGCAAACAGCGTAGAATTTATGGAGCACGAGCTGCCGTTTACAGAGGTTATTGAGGCAGACGGCGCGGCAGAGGGGTGTATGTGTGAGCTGGACTTGAATCTTTCCGGGGCGCAGGTGTCTTTGAGTCCGGACACGGACGGCGATATGCGCTATCTGGAGGTGTCGCTTTTGTGCAGCGCGAATCTGACGCTCAGCGAGGTGACGGATTTGCAGCTCATTACGGATTGCTACTGTCGCGATAAAAATATGATTTGCAAGACGGAGCCGGTTTGTATGCACCTGCTTGCGGGTACCGGCAGTGCGCAGGCAAGCGTCAAGGGTGTGCTACAGCTGGGCAGCAATGCGCCTGCGCCGGAGGCGGTATACAATGTGATGGCAAAGCCATATGTGCAGGAGGTGCAAATTGCCGAAAACAGCGCAACTGTGCTCGGCAATATCGACTGTTATCTTTTGTATCTTTCTTCGCAGCCGTCCAATCCGGTCAGCACGGCAAAGGCACAGCTTGCATTTTCTGTGCCGGTGCAGGTGGAGGGACTTTCGGAGGGAATGGACTGCGAGGTCTGCATTGAAACGCTGCACTGCGCATATAACATCACAATGAGCGGCGAAATCGAAATCCGCTGTGTGCTGCGTGTCGATGCCAAGGCCATTGCACAAAAGACGGTTTCTTTAATTACCGGTGTCACGCTTGAGGATGCTGCCCTGCCGCTGCAACACGGAATTTTACTCTATTTTGTCAAGCCCGGCGATACGCTTTGGGAAATTGCAAAGCACTATCGCGTGCCGCTGGCGCTTTTAAGAAGCGTAAATCAGCTTGAAAATCCGGATTTGATTTATCCGGGACAAAGGCTCTTAATTCCGAATATGCCGAGATGAACACAAAAAAAGGAAGGCTTGCCTTCCTTTTTTGTTTTATACAATATAGGTATATTTGTTCGGCGTCGTGCCAGTGACTTTGCGAAAGGTATCGTAAAAACCGCTGATAGAATCAAAGCCGCATTCAAAGGCAATGTCAATGACTTTTTTGTCTGTCGTTTCCAAAAGCCGGATGGCGTGCTCTATCTTTTTGCTCATAACATACTTTTTAAAGGAAATACCGTTTTGCTTTGCAAACCATCTGGAAAAAGAGCTCTCCGTAAAGCCTGCCATATCGGCAAGCGCGGTAAGCGTGATGCGTTCGGTGATGTGTTCATCAATGTAGTCTAAAATGCGGAGCATATTTTTATCGATTTTTACGGCAGCGTTTTCGTCAAAGCCGTATTTGCGTTCTGCTTTAATGAAAAACTCGGTTAGCTTGGCAGAAATCAGCTCGTAATTGACGGGGCTGTTATCCTTTGCCTCTTTGTAGATTTCCAATAGTATGTCTGCAAGCATTGCATCGCGCAGTACGCCGTTGTGCTCTTTGCTACAGGTGAGAAAAAACGAAAAATGGTTTGTGTTGGCAAAGGCGTGTCTGTCCAGGGTGATTACCCCCAAGGTAAAGCCGTCTTCGCCGACGCTTGTAAAGCGGCGTTTTTGGCGATTGCTTAATAAGATAATGTCGCCTGCTGCTACGGGGTGCATACGCTCATTAATCTGCCAAACCGCATCACCGTGCAGAGGAATGCAGATGCGCAAATCGGCATAGGCAACCGCTTCACGGATTGACTCGTTGTCCGGTCGTTTTTCCATTTTTGTTGCAGAAAAGGTTTTTTTGCTTACATTCATCATAAAAATCACCTAGGACTATTTTAACATAAAAAATCTAAAATTGCAAGAAAACGAAATTTTTGGATAAAAAGCAAGTAGTTTTTTTGTGCGATAAATGCTATATTGAAAATATAAGGTAAGTCAGAACGCAAAAGGTTGCAGCTTGTATAGTCTGTACAGTTATGGAGGAGGTATCTTTTTATGTATATTTCTGAAGTAAGAAACGAACGCGTTATAAAAACGGAGATTGGGTCTGTTGTATTTGACGGTCAGTATGATGTTTTGGTCAGCGGGTTGGGAACAGCCGGCTCTATGGCTGCGATTATGCTGGCAGAAAACGGATTAAAGGTTTTGGGTGTCGAAGCATTTAACTGTGTTGGCGGTACAGCGACGATTGGCGGCCTGCAAACACCGTATTTTGATACGCCGGGCGGACGGTACGCTGCGATTGACAGTGTTGCAAAAGAGCATCATCTGCTGCATACGCGAAATATTATAGAGAGCCGTAAGCTTGAATTTGAACGCCTTATATTGCAGCGCGGTGCGCAGATTTGGTATGAGTCCTCTGTTTTAGGTATTTATATGGAACAGGATACGGTAGTTGGTGCTAAGGTTATTACGCCGGAGGGAATTCACCACATCAGAACAAAAGTGATTTTGGATGCGACGGGGGATGCTTATACAGTACATATGGCAGGTTGTGCAACCGAGTACGGCAGAAAATTTGACGGCTTAGCGCAGCCGTACAGTATGGTTTCAAGTTTGCGTACCGGTACAGGTGTGCGAACCACAAATTGTGACTTCGGCCGCGTTGACCAAAGAAACGATAAAGGCTTGTCGGAGGCGCTCATTTTTTCGCGTGCCTATGAAATGGAAGAGGACCGCAATGGTGGCAGATTTATGCTGCATATGCCGTTGATAGGTATTCGTGAAGGTCGGCGTATTTTGGCAGAGGAAGTTGTGAAGCTTGAAGATGTATTTGCCGAGCGCTTTACGAAAGAGCCGATGTTTTATGCCTATGCGGATTTGGACAAACACGGCTGGGACATTGCAATGGATGGCACTACGCTTGGCGACTGGGCAATCGGCGCAAATTTGGGTGCATACAATGTTATGATTCCGGTATCGTATAAGGCGTTGATTCCAAAGGGAGTTGACGGTATTCTGGTCGCTTGCCGCGCACTTGGTGTGGATCGTGATGTTGCAACCTGTGTGCGCACGATGCCTGCAATGAAAAGAGTGGCAGAAGCAGCGGCTGACATTGCAACATTGGCTGTTCGGCATAGTTGTGCGCTGCGGGATATTCCCTATGCGGAGCTTCGGGCTATGCTTTCGAAAAGCGGATGTTTAAAGAAGCCTTATGATTCGTATTACCGGATAGACGGCTGGAAAAACTATGACGGTACGCCGTTGGTGCCGGAGAATGTGACATTTATGACAGAGGCGGAGGCTTTTGAAGCGAAGCTTGCGACTGAAAAGCCCGGCGAGGCAATTTGGTCGGCAAAGCGCATGGGCACAAAGGCAAATGAGACCTTGAAGGGCTTGCTGCACTCTGCGGATGAAAATACAAGAAAGCATGCAGCATTTGCGCTTGCGATTACGGGAGATGACAGCGGTATTGAAATTCTGCGCGCAATGGTAAAGGAGCGCGATCCGTTGATGCTGAAGGATTGCCGCAAGCATAATCAGCAGCGCGGCTGTATGGCGATTTATTTTTTAGGCAGGCTTGCGGATGTGGAGATTGCAGATACGCTGATTGAAATTTTTTCGGATGAAGATGAAATTAAGCGTCCGGCATACAAGCTTGCGTTTGCGATGGGGACAAGATATAGAATCAAAGATTTTCAAAACGAGTATTTTCAGTTTATTTCCAATGCAGTGATTGCATTGATACGCATCGCCGATGCGCATCCGCAGTTGCAAAAGAAGGCAGCGATGACGTTTCGCGCTGCATTTGAGGATGAAACCTATTGCAAAAGGATTACGCAAAGGCCGCCAATGAGCAGCGAAGGCGGTATGGCACGGCACCTTAAAAAGGTTGCTTATGCAGCGATTGCGCGCTGGGGGCAATAAAAAATTATTAGAAAACATTGCCAATCTATAGAAACTATAGTAAAATAAAAATATAAATGTTAATGATTATGAGGAGGATGGTTATGAATTACGATGTAATTGTAATCGGTGCAACCTTTACGGCGGCAGGTCTTGTGCAGGCTTACGGCGACAAGTGCCTGGTGCTGGAAAGAAGACCGCAGGCGGGCTATGAGTTTTTGAACGCGGCAAAGTTCGGCACAGACTACGCAGAAAAGCTTGTGAGCGATGAGGCAATCGCGCTGGAGGAGCAGTTTGTGGAAAAGAATGCGTTTGATGGTGACCGCATCTGCCTGTTTGACTGTGCAAGCTCGTACTACAAGCTGTTGGAGGGCAAAAATGTATTGCTGAACATGGAAATTGTTTCCGTAGAGAAAATCGATGGCGGCTTTGAGGTAACGGCACACGGCGTTTCCGGCTACCGCACATTTACAGCAAAGAAAGTGATTGACACAACCGTACATAAGGACATGGTAGAAGCAAAGACTTTGAATCTGCTTGTCAACACGGATGAAGAAAATGCAGCACCGCTTCCGGCAGATTTAAAAACCGAGAAGTGGGGCTACGAAGAAGATACGCTCATTAAGTGCGCAGTGGCTGTAAACGACGGCTACATTGAAGCGCGCCGCGCTGTGGCAGCATTGATTGATGCTCTGCCGGCAGAGTACAGAGTGGCTTTCGTGGCAGACTGCTTCGACTATGAAGTAAAGTCCGGTTATCCTGTTGAGAAGGATGGTATTGTATATATGCCGTCCGCCGCATATAAAAATCCGCTTTTGGCATTTGATGCGGGTGTGCTTTATGCGAAGGGAGGCGCTTTATAATGTTTATCAGCGAACTCAGAAACGGTGAAATCGTAAAAACCGAAGTGGGCAGCATCGCTTTCGATAAGGCGTACGATGTCATTGTCAGCGGTCTCGGTACTGCAGGCGCACACGCAGCTGCTTTTGCAGCGGAAAACGGTCTTTCTGTGCTCGGCGTGGAAAGCTTTAACTGCGTCGGCGGTACGCAGACCATCGGCGGTATCCAGGGTCACTATTTCGGCTGCCCGGGCGGCCGCTATGTGGCAATGGACGAAAAAATCATGGCATTTAAGGAAGCGCGTACCAGAAACAGACTGGAAAGCCAGAAGCTTATCCAGGAAAAATGGATTATAGACAACGGCGCTGAGATTTTATATGAATCGAGTATTATCGGCGTATATATGGAGGATAATACGGTTGTCGGTGCAAAAATCATTACACCGAACGGCATTGTCAATGTTGCGTCCAAAGTTATGATAGACTGCACAGGTGATGCATATACAGCACATATGGCAGGCTGTAAATCTGAATACGGCAGAAAGTTTGACGGGCTTACGCAGCCGTACTCGATGGTATCGAGTGCGCGTATGGGCGTAGGCGTGCGTACTACCAATTGCGACTTCGGCCGTGTGGACCAAAGAGACGACAAGGGACTTTCCGCAGCACTCGTTTTCTCCCGTGCCTATGAAATGAAGGAGGAGCGCGGCGACAGCAAGTTTATGATTCATATGCCGCTCATCGGCGTGCGCGAAGGCAGAAGAATTGTCGCGGAGCAGACCGTTACAGTAGATGGTTTGTTTGCAGATGAAAAGACAACTGAGCCGGCATTTTATTCCTATGCGGATTTAGACAAGCATGGCTGGGATATCGCATTCGACGGTCCGTCGCTCGGCGACTGGTCCATCGGTGCAAACTTAGGTGCATACAATGTAACTGTACCGGTGCCGTATAAAATTATCGTGCCGGTAGAAATCGACGGTATTATCGTACCGTGCCGCGCGCTCGGTGTTGACCGTGACATCGCAAGCTGCGTGCGTATGGTGCCGGATATGAAGAAGGTTGCTGAGCTTGGTGCAGATCTGGCAATGCTTGCAATAAAGAACAATTGCAAGCTGCGTGAGGTTGAATATGCGCCGATTCGTGACAGAATGCTCGCAAGCGGCAATTTAGACCACAGCTTTGATCGTGGCTACCGCATTGACGGCTGGCGCGATTGCGACGGCAATCCGCTTGTGCGTGAGGATGTGACCTTTATGACGGACCCATCCAAGCTCGAAGAAAGACTTGCAACCATCAAGCCGGGTCAGGCAATCTGGTCTGCAAAGCGTATGGGTACAAAGGCAAACGAGACATTGAAGGGTTTGCTTTCTTCTGCAGATGAGAATACAAGAAAGCATGCGGCATTCGCGCTTGCAATTACCGGCGACGACAGCGGTGTTGAGATTCTGCGTGAAATGGTAATCGAGCGCGATGCGCTGATGCTTAAGGATTGCAGAAAGCACAATCAGCAGCGTGGCTGCATGGCGATTTATCATCTCGGCAGATTAGGGGATGCTGAGATCGCAGATACGCTCATCGAGATTATCACAGATGCTGACGAAGTGAAAAAGCCTACATACAACAAGGCATTTGCTATGGGTACGAGATACAAGATGGAAGACTTTAATAATGAATTCTTCCAGTTTGTATCCAATGCGGTTGTTGCATTGATTCGTATCGGTGATGCGCATCCGCAGCTGCAGGCAAAGATTGCTGCTGCATTTAAGGCGGCTTTCGATGATGATGCTTATTACGAGAGAATTACCACGCGTCCGAAGATGAGCTCGGAGGGCGGTATGGCGATTAACATTAAAACAGTTGCTTATGTTGCGGCAGAGCGCTGGGGCAAATAATGTTTAGCTGGTTGTAACACAATAAACGCACGGGGGGTGTTTTCTCTGTGCGTTTTTTGTCAGAAGGGAAGGAAGAGATATGCTGCAGAAAAGATGGTTTCGCGCGCTGTTCCGTTATCGGTTTTATATAACGGTGCTTTTGGTCGCGCAGGCGGCATTTATGTTTTATGCAATATTCAGCACGGGGCGCGCTATTGTGTGGGTGAACAGAGGTCTAAGCTTAATCAGCCTTTTGGTCGCACTGCATATCGTGATGCGAAAAATCAAGGGCGCCTACAAGCTGATGTGGGTATTTTTAATCCTGTTGTTTCCGCTGTTCGGGGGAATTTTGTATTTGCTGTTTACTTATCAGTCCTCCAGACACAAATTAAAAAAGGATATTGAGAAAACGCTCGGTGTAACCGGGGGGTATTTCAGCGCCGGCAGTGGCGTGTGCCCGGATGCGCCTGCACAGATGCCGGGCTACGAAGCGCAGCTGCACTATCTGCGCGATACGGCAGGCTTCCCGACCTTTTCGCACACACAAACCGAGCTTTGTGCTTCGGGAGAAGCATATTTTGAGGCGCTCTTAGAGGCGGTACGCGGCGCGAAACGGTATGTGTTTTTGGAGTATTTTATCGTGCAGGAAGGCGTTATGTGGAACAGCATTTTGGATGTTCTGTTTGAAAAGGTAAGGCAGGGCGTCGAGGTGCGCCTGATTTATGACGATATGGGCTGCTTTTTCCTTTTGCCGAAGGATTATGCTGCATTTTTGAAAAAGAACGGAATTCAAACCTGCGTGTTTAATCCGTTTCGTCCGATTCTGACGACGCTGCAAAACAACAGAGACCATAGAAAAATTGCCGTAATAGATGGTGAGATTGCATTCACCGGCGGTGTGAATCTGGCAGATGAATACATCAATGCAATTGAGAAGCATGGGCACTGGAAGGATATGGGCGTGCGCATGGAGGGCGCTGCCGCATGGAGCTTTACAGTGATGTTTTTGCAGATGTGGGATGCTTGTACAGGCAAAAAAGAGGTGTTTACCGACTATTTACCGCAGGCGCCCCTGCCGGACAGCGACGGCTTGGTATTGCCGTATGCAGATAATCCGCTCGACAAAGAGAATGTGAGCGAGCATGTATATTTGCAAATGATTAACAATGCAAAGCGCTATGTGTATATCAATACGCCGTATTTGATTATTGACGACAGTATGGTCAGTGCCCTTTGCCTTGCCGCGAAGAGCGGTGTGGATGTAAAAATCGTCACGCCGTATAAGTGGGACAAGCTTTTGGTGCATTTCACAACGCGCTCCTACTACAGAGAGCTGCTTGCCGCAGGCGTTGAAGTTTACGAGTATGCGCCGGGCTTTGTGCACGCGAAAACTTTGGTTTGTGACGATACGGTTGCCAGCATCGGTACGGCGAATCTGGATTTTCGAAGCTTGTATCTGCATTTTGAATGCGGCGCGCTGTTTTTGAACAGCCGCGCGGTTGCGCAGTTGAAGGCTGATTTTGAAGAGACGCTGCCGCAGTGCAAGCGCATTGAAGAAAAGGACTGCCGGGCTATGCCGATTGTGCGCCTAATTGAAGAGGTTTTTCGCCTGGTTGCGCCGCTTTTGTAGGAAAAATAAAAGCAAGCCGAAGCAATTTAAATTGCCTCGGCTTGTTTTTTTAAAAACTAAGAATACTGAATGTGAACCAGGTTATGAAAGCAACCCAGCTGAAAAAACACAGTGCGGCATAGGTGATTACACCGATAAGAGCACCCTTGCCGGAGGATTTTGCTCTTAAGGGCATCGTATCCTTCCAGATTAAATAGAGAATTAAGCCGATAAGCGGGAAGAAAAAGCACAAAACGGCAAAACCCAGACTCGGTGCATCCTGCGATTGCGTTGGCGTTGCAGTCGGGCAGCCGCAGCTTGGGCAGTATGCCGCCCCATCAAATAATTCATTTCCGCATTTGCTGCAATAGCGCATCATTGCCACCTCCTTGTGCTTTTATTATAGGGTGGAAGCGTAAAAAAGTCAAGAAAAATACCGACGCAGGGAATCGCGTCGGTATTTGTTTTAATAGCCTTCGTGTAAATCCAACGAATCGTCGTTGTCAATCCAATCCTGCACCATACAGATGCGGTAGTTGTTTTCATCATCGCGGACGATGACCTTTTCGATGCCGGCGTTGATAATCATACGCTTGCACATCGAGCAGGAATTGGTATCCGGTAGGATTTCACCCGTGTCCGGATGGATGCACGCCATATACAGCGTCGCACCAATCATATCCTTTCTCGATGCACTGATGATGGCATTTGCCTCTGCGTGTACGCTGCGGCAAAGCTCATAGCGCTGGCCGCGCGGAATCTGCAGCTTTTCGCGTACACAGGAGCCCATTTCGTTACAATTCTGTCTGCCGCGCGGTGCGCCGGCGTAGCCCGTGGAGATAATTTCATCATTCTGTACGATAATGCAGCCGAATTTGCGGCGCATGCAAGTGCCGCGCTTTGCAACGGTCTGCGCAATGTCTAAATAATAATTGATTTTATCGCGTCTTTTCATAGTATTACATCTCCGTAATTTTATTTAAAAATGCCTGTGTTTTCGGGCTTTGCGGATGCTCAAAAACATCTTCCGGTGTGCCGAATTCCTCGATGATGCCGTCTGCCATAAAGATAACCTTGTCGGCAACGCTTTTTGCAAACTCCATCTCGTGTGTTACAACAATCATTGTAGAATCCGAATCCTTCAAGCCGCGGATAACCTTTAAAACCTCGCCCGTCAGCTCGGGGTCGAGTGCGCTGGTCGGCTCGTCGAAGCAGAGGATTTCCGGCTTCATTGCAAGTGCGCGTGCAATTGCAACGCGCTGCTGCTGTCCGCCCGAAAGCTCGCAGGGATAGTTCTTCGTTTTCTCCGAAAGTCCTACGCGGGCAAGCAGGTCTAATGCGTGCGCTTCGATTTCTTCAAAAATCGCTTTTTTGTTGCACTTGAAGTCTTTTTGTTCCTTCGCCAGCAGCTTTGGCGCGAGGGTAACATTTTCTAACACATTATACTGCGGAAACAAGTTGAACGACTGAAATACCAAGCCGAAGGAGAGCTGCTTTATGCGGGTTTCCGCTGCGCTCGGTTCCGGCATGGCTGCATCGAAAACAACATTGTCATTTACGATAATCTGTCCCTGGTCGGCACGCTCTAAAAAGTTTAAGCAACGCAAAAGCGTCGTTTTACCGCTGCCCGAAGAGCCGATGATTGCCAAAACCTCACCTTTGTTTAAAGAGAAGTTGATGCCCTTTAAAACCTCGGTTTTGCCAAAGCTCTTATATATGTTTTTTACCTCTAAAATACTCATGCGTGCACCCCCTTAGCCTTTGTAGTAGTCGAGCTTCTTTTCTATGTAGCCGAAAATCAGTGTCAAGATGCCGCAGAAGGCAAGATAGAACAGACCGGAATAGAACAGCGGCCAAAGAATGTGTGCACTGTTCATAAAGCGCTTCGCGTTCCAGGTGATTTCATAAATCATAATGGTGTTTGCAAGCGAGGTATCCTTGACCAGTGTAAGAAACTCATTGCTCATCGGCGGAATGATGCGCTTGATGACCTGCATTAAGATGATTTTAAAGAAAATCTGCGTTTTGGTCATACCGAGCACAGCACCTGCCTCATACTGACCTTTCGGAATGCCTTCTATGCCGCCGCGGAAAATCTCGGAAAAATAGCATGCGTAGTTGAGCACGAATGCAATCATAACGGCGACAAAGGTGTCCATACCGTTAATGCCGAGCAGTCCCGGACCGAAGCCGAACACGATTAACTGCAGCATCAGCGGTGTACCGCGAATGACCCAAATCAAGGTTTTAATCGGCCATTTGATGATCTTGATTTTGCTCATGGAGCCAAAGGAAATAATCAATCCCAGCGGCAGCGCCATCAGCAGGGTGAGAGCAAATATTTTAAATGTTGTAAGGAGTCCTTCAAGAAGACTCAGTGTAACCGTAATAAATAATGACATATCAAAAATCCCTATATGACGGCTAAAAAAGGCAGAGATGCGTCTGCCTTTTTAGCTTGTATGTATTTTGTGTTTTAAATTAGAGAGCGAGGTTTAAGCCGTACTTCTCAGCGAGTGCCGGGAGTGTACCGTCAGCAACGAGCTCGTCGATGATTGTATCAACCTTTGCAGTCAGGTCGGAATCCTTTCTGAAGCCGATGCCGTATTCCTCAGAAGTAAGCTCGATAGAGAAGTCGAGGCCTTCATAGCTTGTGCCTTCAGCTGTCATGGTCTTTGCCATTGTAATGTCGATTACGCAAGCGTCAGCCTGACCGCCGATGACTGCAAGCAGAGCGTCTGTCTGTGCGGCTACCGGCGTGTAGTTTGCATCGAGACCGTTTTCCTTGATTGCTGCTTCGCCGGCAGAGCCTGCTTCAGCTGCAAACTTGAGGCCCTTGAGGCTTTCAACATCTGCGTAGTTTGCAATCACATCATCCTTCATAACAACAACCTGTGCATTCTTAACATATGCCTTGGAAACGCTGCAGTTTGCCTTTACTTCGTCGGAGATTGTCATACCGTTCCAGATACAGTCAATCTTTTTGGAGTCGAGAGTTACAAACTTTGTATCCCAGTTGATTTCAACGAACTCTGCTTCAACGCCGAGCTTCTCGCAAACAGCCTGTGCAAACTCTGTGTCAAAACCGGTCCAGGAACCGTCTTCTGCCTGGTAGTTCATCGGCTCGTACACGGTGATACCGATAACCATTTTGCCGTTTTCAGCGATTGCTTCGCTGTCTGTCTTAGCGGCATTGTTGCTGCAGCCTGTGAAAACCATACCCATTGCGAGTACGCCTACCAATAAAAGTGCTAAAATCTTTTTCATTTTCATTTCCTCCTAAAATGGATGTTATTTTGTTGCTGTAGGCATATTATACTTTACTGTGGTAAATTAGTAAAGTGTTTTTGGGAATTTTTTTTAAAATTCTTTGATTTTTTTATAATAATCAAGGCTTTTTGGGTAATTATCCACATTAAAGAGAACGAATTTTTCGCAAGTCTTGGACAATTCGCACAAAAAATCCTCCTTGAGCGTAAAGCCGAAGCTGGAAGAAAGCGGAGCGTCGGCGAGGTATTGCAGCGCTTTTACCGTCGGTGCGGACAGAGAAACGGCGTCGGCAGCAGAGCAGGCGGCGCAAAGCATGCCACCCATAGCGGGAGAGAAGGCGTTTAAGTTTTCCGTTTCTCCGCAGCGCATACAGCAAGCGGTGTTCGGCATAAAGCCTGCGCGCTCGCAGAGCTTTAGCTCGTAAACGGCTTTGATTTGTTCGAGCGATTTTTCGCCCTTGGAGAGCAGAAACAGCGTGTTTAAAAGCAGAGAAAGCACGCCTTCGTCCGGGTTTTCGGGACCGGTTGCCTGATAGGCAAGGTCGCACATATACTGCGCCAGTGCAAGATTTTCGATTGAAGCAGAAACCGTGAAGAAGCTTTCCTCGCAAACGGCACCGCGCAGCGTGTACATATTTTTTCCGGGCACCAGATTAAAGCGGCCGTAGCAAAACAGCTGCGTTGCGCCCGCCTGATGGCTTTTAAATTTTCGCGCGCCCTTGGCGATGGCGCTGATGATGCCCTTCTCCCGGGAAAACAGCGTCAGAATTCTGTCCGCCTCGCTGTAATTTTGCGCCCGAATCACAAGTGCATTGACCTGCACAGCCTCCATATGTACACCACCTTGCTTAAAAACCCCTCACACATCGTGTGAAGAGTTTTCTCTTGTTTCTGCAAAAACCAAATAATCATCAATTGCACCGGAGTGCATGAACCGTTCCCACATAAATTTTGTCAGCATATTCGCATCCCCTTTATGTCGTATTTTCTCTGCATAAATAGGATTTGCGAAAGCCGTTTCGATTATTCGTAACCAAAATTTTTAATTAAGTAATTGTTGTTGCGCCAGTCATTTTTTACCTTGACCCAAAGCTGCAGGAATACCTTTTTGTCGAGCATTTTTTCGATGTCGATGCGCGCTTTTTCGCCGACTTTTTTTAAGAGCGTGCCGGTTTTGCCGATGATGATGCCCTTGTGCGACGCTTTTTCGCAATAGATTACGGCGCTGATTTCGGTGATGGAATCCATTTCCTTCATTTTTTCAATCTCGATAGCGATACCGTGCGGCACTTCCTTGTCGAGCAGCCACAACAGCTTTTCGCGGATGATTTCTGCCGCGATTTGCTTTTCCGGCTGGTCGGTGACCATTTCCTCCGGATAAAACGCAATGCCCTCCGGCATGAGTGCCGTCAGCTCGTCTAACAGAAGGTCAATGCCGTTCGAGCGCAGTGCGCTGATTGGAATAATTGCCTTAAAATCGCCGCTCTGGCTGAACTCGGCAATCAGCGGCAGCAAATCGTCTTTGTTCATTAAGTCGATTTTATTTAACACCAAAATCGCCGGGATACCGGTTTTTTTAATGCTTTCTGCAATTTCGCGGTCATTGTCCGTCACCGGGCGCGTTGCATCGATGACAAATAAAATTGCGTCCATCTCGTCGACGGATTCCTTTGCTGCGCGCACCATATACTCGCCCAGCTTCGTGCGCGCCTTGTGAATACCCGGCGTGTCCGTAAACACAATCTGTCTGTTTTCATCGGAATAGATGGCAAGAATGGTGTTTCGTGTTGTTTGCGGTTTGTTTGAAATAATGGCGATTTTCTGCCCGACGATGTGGTTTAAAAGTGTGGATTTGCCGACATTCGGACTACCGATAATCGTAACAAATCCGGATTTAAAATTTTTATTTTCTGTCATTTGCTTACCTCACAAGTCCAAGCGCGCTGAGCGCTTTTTCTTCTTTTTCACGCATTTCAAGACGGCTTTCCTCGTCGTCCTCGTGGTCATAGCCGAGCAGATGCAGTACGGAGTGCGCCGTTAAAAAGCCGATCTCACGCTCGAAGGAGTGACCGTATTCTTCTGCCTGTGCCTTCGCGTGCTCCAAGCTTAAAACGATGTCGCCTAAAAGCAGCACATCGCCGAAGCCGACATCCTCGCTGATGATTTCGCCGTCCTCGTCGTATTCCAGCATCGGGAAGGAGAGCACATCCGTCGACTTATCAATGCCGCGGTGCTCGTGGTTGTAGGCGCGGATTTCCTCGTCATCGACAAACAGCACGCTCACCTCACACGCGTGCGGAAATTCTTCCTGCGTGAGCACCGTATCAACAACATTTTCAATTAAATCGTAAAGCCCGTCTTGGACTTCGACCTTTTCCTGATTGTCCTCAAAAATAATTTCAGCCTTCATATGTTATCTCCTGTTTTGTTGTTCCGCACGCTTGCCTAAGCCGAGTGGAGTCAAACCACATAGGCCCTATACTGGTTAAATTTTCGCCCTTTGGCATTGTCGTTCTCACAAGGCGCAAGCCTTGTTTCGCTCTTACGCAGCCAAAGGACAACAATTTCTCTGCGTATAGGGTCTGCGAGTTTAAAAAGAGAAAATTCAGATGAAAGACAAGGATAAAATTTTTGTGCATACTCTCGTATGTGTATAAATTTTTCCGCAGTATTTCGCTGAATTTACCTTTTTAAACCCTATCTGGTTTGGCTCCCCTCGGCTTCCGCTCCATTTCCGCTTTCTCATACGCCTTGATAATCTTTTGTACCAGCGGATGGCGGACAACATCCTTTTCTGTTAAGTGGCAAAACTCGATATCCTCGATGTTTTTGAGGATTTTCACAGCCTCCTTCAGGCCGGATTTTTTGCCGTCCGGCAGGTCAATCTGCGTGATGTCGCCGGTGACTACCGCGCGAGAGCCGAAGCCGATACGCGTTAAAAACATTTTCATCTGCTCCGGCGTAGTGTTTTGCGCTTCGTCTAAAATGATGAACGCATCGTCTAAGGTTCTGCCGCGCATATACGCCAGCGGTGCAACCTCAATCATACCGCGCTCGAGATATTTCTGATAGCTGTCCGCGCCGAGCATATCGTACATCGCGTCGTAGAGCGGACGAAGATACGGGTCGACCTTCATCTGCAAATCGCCCGGCAGAAAGCCGAGCTTTTCACCGGCTTCTACGGCAGGGCGCGTTAAAATAATACGGCTGACCTCTTTGTTGCGAAATGCCATAACCGCCGCGGCAACGGCGAGGTAGGTTTTACCCGTACCGGCAGGGCCGATGCCGAAGGTGATGACATTCTTTTTCACCGCTTCGATATATTTTTTCTGACCGACGGTCTTGGATTTAATCGGCTTACCCTTGGCGCTGATGCAAACCACATCGTCGCCGATTTTGCCGAGCGTCTGCTCCAAGCCGTCCTCGACCATAGAGATGGTGTAGAGAATATTTTGCTCGTTTAATGCCTCGCCGCGCTCCAAGTAATCGCAAAGGCTTTTTAATACCTTCAGCGCGTTGAGGGCATTGCCCTCCTCGCCGATGACTTTCAGCTCATCGTCGCGGCTTAAGATTTTTACATTGAGTTCTTTTTCCATCAACCGGATATTGCAGTCGAAGCTGCCGAACAGCGCCGACACATCCATACCCGACGGCAGGGAAAAAAGCATTTCTGTCACAGAGAACACATCCTTAGCTTAAATACATTTTTATCTATCCTATATTATAAACTGTTTTTTGCGTTGTAGCAATAGTTTTTTATAATGAAATGCATTTCTTTGAAATGCATTTATGAAAAAATCGCATAGCGATTTTAACAATCATGTTTGCGATGCAAAAGTTCATTATAGTTAATACAGCGCATCTACCGCCTGCTCTACGCCGATTTGCTCTTTGTACTCGCAAATGCGCGTGACGGTGACGGTGCCGTCACTGTTTTCGGTGCAGGCTGTGCTTGCATCTGTGCGTACGCCATCCTTGTCAAAGCGTGCCGCCTCAATTTTTGCATCGAGCATTTTTTCTGCGGCGGCTATGGTCGCTGCCTTCGTGCGCGGAATCGTGCTTTCCGTGTACTCTGCATAGGTGTCCGTGTGATACGAAATGCCGGTGTAGACGCCGAAAATCACCCAGTCGTGCGCCGTGTGTGTTTTATCGCATTTTTGAAACGGTGCGCCGCCGCGCGAGAGCGGCAGGGTTAAATTGCCGAGCCGAAGCGCATGGTCGGTGTGGGTGTTTTGCGTGTAGACTTTTTCTGTTTCGTGCAGCGGCAGCGTGATGCTTTCCTCGTACCAGGTGCGCGCAAAAACCTGCCCTGCGGCGTGCGTATAGCGCGCGGGGATGTTTTCGCGCGTGCTTGTAAATACCGAGCTGATGAGCACCTGCCCTTTAAGCACTGTATCACCGGGGGCAACCTTGGCTTGCCCCTCGGTGGCAATGACCTCGGAAATTACGCCGTCCGAGGCGGCAATGATGTCGCAGGCATTTGTCGGCACAAGCGCGGGCGCGGGCGTTTTTTCCATCACCTGCACCCGCGCGCGGCAGCCGCGAATGTCCACCCAAAGCCAGCTCAAATCGTCGAGGCGCAAAAGCGCATTTTCCTTTACATCGCGCACGGCAATGCGCCTTTTATATGCGCCGGGGCGCACACCCAAATCCGAAAGCACATCTAAAATCTCCTGCGGATTTGTGCGCTCGGTGCCCTCGACCTCGACCGACCATAAAAACAGCGAGGAAGCATATAAAAAGGTTACGGCAAGCAAAAGCCCAACGGAAAAGAGCGTGCGCCGCCTGTAAGCAGCAAGGCGCACGGGCAGGCCGTGCTTTTCTGAAATTTTAATGCGTGTATGCGTCTTTTTGGCAATCGGGGCAACAGTTTTAAACGCGCGTATGCTCATGCAAAGGCGCGTTGTGCTGCCACAGCGCTGCACATTCCAAAGATAGATGCCGCGGCGCATACAAATATTGATAAACCGCTCGACAAATTGCCCCGACAGAATAAGCGTGACATAGCCGCGCAGAAACCAAATCAGGCGAACAACCATTTATATCCCACCTTCGAAGCTGACAGAGTCGATATTGCCCTCGAGGGTGATTTCCTCGCTGGCGATGCTTTTGATGGTCAGTGCGCTGCCGCAAACGCGCACGGTCTTGCCCGAGGTGGCGATGCGCAGCACATCTGTGCCGTATTCTAAAATACCGCGATAGTTTTCGATAAACAGCTCGCGGTGCCCGGTGAAGAGCAGGCGCGGCAGCTGCATTGTTAAGTTTTTCGGCAAATCGAGCGTTTCGCTCGCTTTTTCAAGGATGCCTTTTTTGAGTTTGTTATCAGTAACGCGGTTTTTCAAATTATTCACCTCAAATGCAGATGGTTATCATAAGAATCCCTCCACCGCAAGCGGTCCCCCTCTCCCTGCGGGTCGGTCATGCCGCGGCTCTGACAATCCACCGGATTGTCATTCACTACCGCGTCAGCCGCTTCGCTACCTTTAGGCAAGGGAGGCAGGTATGCTTTAAGGCCCCCTTGCCTAAAGGGGGCTGTCAGCGTAGCTGACTGGGGGATATTTTAAATATAACCAAATCATTATTCTTTAAATTTATATGTATCCATGTGCATATAAATTACAGAGGTGGCTTGTATGAAAAATAAATTTTCGCTTGTATTCACGGCGGTGGCAACGGTGGGCGTGTGCGTATATTCGGAAAGCTGCATCCGCGCGGCGCAGGCGGCGCTATTGCTTTGTGCCAATGCGCTGCTGCCGTCGCTTTTTGTGTTCTTTGTGCTGTCGGGACTGCTGGTGCGCCTCGGTTTGCCGTCACTTTTGGAAAAACCGTTTTCGTATATATGCCGGCCGCTGTTTTCCGTAAACGGCAGCGGTGCGGCGGCAGTGATTTTGGGCTTTGTCAGCGGTTACCCTGTGGGAACGGTGTGCATCAAGGATTTGTACCAAAGCGGACAAATTTCAAAAACCGAGGCAGAGCGCCTGCTTGCCTTTTGCAACAATTCCGGACCACTTTTCGTGCTTGGAACGGTGGGGACGGTACTGCTCGGTAGCGCGCAGGCGGGGCGCACGCTCTACCTCTGCCACGCACTTGCCGCCATATC
>JAZQCN010000144.1:0-9433 GCA_045546315.1 Clostridia bacterium
GCCAAAGAACACCAAATCGCCCGGCTGCATTTCTTCCAAACTTACATAGTAGCCATTTTGCAGCTGACCGCCGGCTGTACGATTTAACGAAACCCCCATCTGCTCATATACATACGAGGTAAAGCCGGAGCAGTCAAAGCCCGACGGCGATCTGCCGCCGTATACATAAGGTGTACCCATATACTGTCTTGCAGTATTGACTACTTCCTCACCCATGCTGTTTTTCTGCTTATATTCTTCATATGTAATTTCAGCAACATACGCCTTTGCCACAAAACGAATTGCGCCATCAGCCTCCTGAATCAGGTAAAACTCGCCGCTTTCACCAAGCAACTCAAGCTTCGCATTTCTATACAACTGCTTCGAGCAAGCCGCTTCAAAGGACGCTGCAACACGAACATTCAATGTGTCTGCCTGCACCTGCCCAAACTTCGGTACACCGTATAAAAAGGTTACGCCGTCTTCCAAAAACTGAATGTTAATATACTGACCGATAACATATGCCTCGCCGCCCTGATAAGCAATACGGCTCCAACCGTCTGCACTTTCAAGCACGGAAACCGGCGTATTTCTTTTCATCTGTCCAAGCACCGGTGCCTCAAGCGAAGCGCTCTCGCGTACATTCAAAACATCTACATTCACCGTACCGATTTCAGCCGCCATAACTGTCGCGGAAATCAACAAAGCACATATCACGGCAACCGCCGTTTTAACGAAAAACTTCATAATTTACCTCCAATCATTGATGCTATTCTAACACATTTTTCATCATTTGTCAAACTATTTTAATAACTTGTTTAAAATTTTGTAACAAATTAGTGTTTTAAACATAGTTTTTTTCCGCGGAAGCATACTATGCTTCGGGTCGGATTTCGATTTTTCCAAAAAGGAAGGTGCTGTAATATGAATAAGAAAAAACGCATTCTCAAGGCACGCATTTCGAAAAAAAGCCATCAAAAAGCACTCGAGCCGCCACCGGAAGACACACAAAGGCGCGATCCGAAAACCAATGTCTACATTCCGACAGATGCAGAGGTTGCCGAGGCAAAGGCTTGGGTGGAATTCTGTAAGCTTTAACGCTCCGCCCGCACCGTTTTGCAACACATTTTGTAATAAAGTTGTTGCAAACGGTTTTACATATTTTTCACAATTTCTATTGCTATCTTTCTCTTTTTTTGTTATACTATTATTTGTTAAATTAAGAATACATTTTTAGGAGTTAACTATGAAAAACAAACTGAAATATATCCTTTCAATCTTTCTGATTTTTGCTGTACTCTTACCGAGCTTCTGCTTTGCCGCACCCGAAACACTCAGCGGCGCCGTCATTTTAATTGACGCAGACACCGGCAGAGTACTTTATGAAAAAAACGCCGACCAAAAAATGTTTCCTGCCAGCACCACCAAGGTAATGAGTGCCATTCTTTTTATTGAAAACATCCAGCCGGATGAAATCGTAACCGCCAGCTACAATGCGGTTATGGATATCCCGCTCGGTGCCAGCAATATGGGCCTCAGGGACGGCGAACAGTTAACAGCAGAGCAGCTGTTTTACGGGGTGCTTGTATGCTCCGCAAACGAGGCGTGCAATGTTTTAGCCGAGCATATGTGCGGCAGTGTAGACAGCTTTGTCGACCAGATGAACGCAAAAGCCAAAGAGCTGGGTATGGAGTCAACACACTTTGTAAACCCGCACGGCCTGCATGACGAAAATCACTACACCACCGCGCGCGATATGGCAAAAATTGCGTATTATGCAATGCAGAACGAAACCTTCCGCAAAATTGTAAATACACAAACGTATTACATAGAGCCGACCAATATGTACCCGGAGCAGCGCATCTTAAGTAATACGAACTATTTAATCAACCAGAATTCCCGCTATGGCTACAGCGCAGCAACCGGCATAAAAACCGGCTTTACAAGTGCAGCCTCAAACTGCTTGGTTTCCTCTGCAACCAAGGGGGACGAAAACCTTATCGCCGTTACTTTAGGCGCACAACAGCAAGCCGACGGTATTTATTCCTTTATCGATTCCAAAGCGATTTTGCAATACGGCTTTGAAAACTATGCACAAAAAGCGCTGAGCGCAAAAGACGAAATTCTTGCCGAAGTCAAGGTAAAATACGGTCGCGGCACCGACTTTGTAACGGCAATGGCAGAAAAAGACTTAACTGCACTTTTGCCAAAGGATGTCACCGTAACAGAAATCACGGTTGAAATGAAAACAGAGGAAAACCTTGCTGCGCCGATTGCCAAGGGTACAATTATCGGCACAGCTTCCTATTACTATAAAGACGAGCTGCTCAACAGCGTAAATCTGGTGGCAGGTGCAGATGTAAAGACAGATTATTTCGCCTTGATTTTCAGCAAAATCCTCGCATTCTTCCTGCACCCGCTTGTGCTGATACCGCTTCTTCTGATTGTCGGCGGCTTTGTTGCATTGGTGATTATGGCGCAGATTAAAGCGAAAAAGCGCCGCCGTTATTTAAGAAGAAAGCGTATGAGAAGCGCAGAAGAGCGCAAAAACCTGAAGCATTAAAAAGGAGGCTTACGGCATGAACAGAATCCACGCAGAATTTTTAGAGCTTTTCCGCTCTGCATTGCATGACTGCACGCCGAAAAAGCCCGAAGTAAGTGATATACCCGAACTCAAAAAATTAGCGGACAAGCATAATGCTTGGCCGCTGATTTTCACTGCGCTGAAAGATGTATACAAAGACGAAAACCCCTGTCCGGAATGGCCGGAATACAGAAATCATTTTTTCTTCCTTTGCGTAAAGAATATGCAGCACATGTACGCACTGAGCAAGCTTTTAACCGCATTGGACAAAGCCGGCATTCCCTACGCCGTTTTAAAAGGCGAAGCGCTCGCTTCGCTCTATCCGCATCCGGAGTGTCGCATCTCTTCCGACATTGATTTGTATGTTTCCCCAGAGGATGAATCCCGCGCTGTAGATGTGCTTATAAACCACGGTGTTGAAGTAACGCCGCGCATCCCGCACGCGCATCACTGCGAATGCAAAAGCAATGCCTGCGGTAAAATCGAGCTGCATATCCAGTGGCAGGGTGATTTGCAAAGCGACATTTTATACCAAAGCAAATTAAAGCAATCCGAGCCGTTTGTAAAAACAAAAACAGAAGCGCTCGGCGAATTTCAAACCATCGGCATAAACGACGGATTGCATTTTCACTTTGCGCACCTGATGACGCATTTTATCGGCGGCGGCTTCGGCATAAGGCTGATTTCCGACCTACTGCTCTATATTCGCAAACATAAAAACGATTTCGATGTGCCTGCATTTCGAAGCTTTCTAAGCGAGCTCGGCTACAACAAATTTATGGACACACTTTTAAGCCTCGGCACAGAATATTTAGGTTTCAAAAAATCTGACTTTTTCGATTTTAAAGAAGACAAAGATACAGCTGCTCTTTTAATAGAGGACTGCTTAACCGGCGGCGCATTCGGCCATGCAGAAGCCGGCAGATTTGACACACACGAAGCCTATTTAAAAGAGCGTGCAGACGATTATGCTGCTTACCATGCAAACTACAGCCGTGAAAATGTGAAAGAAAAAATCAGCTTTAGCTTAAAGAATATGAAGCACCGATACCTCTATCTTCGAAAAAGCATTCTGCTATTGCCGATTGCCTATGTGCATCATATAGCTTTTATCGTAAGCCGTGGCTTTGTTAAACTGTTTGAAAAGAAAGCCACCCCTGCACCAATGCACGAAAATGCGCAAAAACGGCAGCTACTATTGGAGAAACTGGAAATGAAATAAGGGAGTTTTTATGGCAAAGCTAACGCACAAAACCATTGCAAACGAAAATCCACACGGGAAACCCCGTGTGTTTTTTTGCTGCCATCCCAAGGACTATGCATTGTATTTCAGTGAAATTACAGCGCAAATTTTCGCAACACACGACTGCGCAATTTGGTACGACTGCGAGCCGCATATTCCCTATGCACAAGACAAGTTGACGACAGAGCTTGCACAAATGCAGCTTGTTGTCCTTCCGGTCACCACCCGTTTTTTATGCGAAGCAAACTATGCATTGGATGTTATTTTCCCCTTTGCGATAGAAAACCACATCCCCATTCTGCCACTGATGCAAGAGTGCGGCTTGGAAACCTTGTTTAATGAAAAGTGCGGTGATCTGCAATTCTTGGATAAATATGCACGGGACATAACCGCTATCCGTTATGAGGATAAACTCAAAAAATATTTAGACGCCGTCCTTGTCGACAGTGAAACGGCAGCCAAAATTCGTGCCGCCTTTGACGCATATATTTTTCTCAGCTACCGCAAAAAGGACAGGGCATACGCACAAGAGCTGATGCGCTTGATTCACAAAAACGAGCTTTGCCGCGATATTGCCATCTGGTATGATGAATTTTTGACCCCGGGCGAAAACTTCAACGATTCCATTGCCGAAGCTTTGAAAAAAAGCGCAATGTTTGTCCTTGCCGTTACGCCAAATCTGGTCAACGAAGAAAATTATATACTGTCTACAGAATATCCCATGGCAAAAACGCAAAGCAAACCGATTTTTCCTGTTGAAATGGTCAAAACCGACAAATTCCTGCTATCGGACAAGCTGCCCGCGTTACCGGACTGCGTCACAACCGCAGACGATGCAATATTCCAAGATGCATTGCACAACGCTGTGCGAAGTATTGCGCTACACAAGCAAAACACCTCGCCCGAGCACATCTTTTTTATCGGGCTTGCTTACCACGCCGGCATAGACGTAGAGGTTGACCGCGAACGCGCGATACAAATGATTACCCAAGCGGCCGAAGGCGGTCTTTTAGAGGCGATGCATACTCTCGCCGACTTTTATGCGGACGGCAACGGTGTTGCAAGAGATTATGAAGCCTCCATTCACTGGCAAACAAAGCTCGTTGACGCACGTGAAGAAGTATTGAAAAAAACGCATTTACAAATGGACGCTCATGCACTGATAGAAGCGCTTTTGTCGCTCGGCGGACTTCAAGCAAAGCTGTACAGATTCCAAGAGGCGCAAAGCACCTTCACGCGACTATGCGCCATTGCAGATGCATGTCTTGCAGCCAACCCCGAATCAGAGGTTGCACTGCGCTATAAGGCACACGCCCATACCCAGCTCGCAAACATTTGCCGCCTGGAGCAAAATCACGAAGAAGCTGTGCGTTATATGCGAGATGCACTTGCAATATTTGACAGCATGGTAGCTGCAAACAACGCGTATCTTTTAGAAATCTTTTTAGTAAGCAATGCAACAGCAGATATTTGCCGCCGTACCGGGGATTACGAAGCCGCGCAAGACTACATAAAAAAGGCGCTTGAAATCGGCGCGTCACTTGCCAAGGAAGTTGAACTTGTCCTCCTCCGGCACGAGATTGCCGCTTGTCACTTAACCTTGGGCGAGATTGCCATGGACAAATCTGATTTCCAAACGGCGCAAGCCAAATTTGAAGAAGCATTAAAAATCACAGAGCACCTTGCAGAGGAAACTGACGCCATAGATGAGCACGAGGCAGTTTTCGTTTGCTGCGACAGGCTCGGCGCTCTGTTCCAGATGCTCGAAAAGCCGAAACAAGCAATGCAGTATTATATAAGAGCAATCCAAATCCTTGAGGATTTGACCGAAAAATCAGGCGAGCTTGAGCTACTGCAATCGCTTGCGCTGCTCTACTCCAAGCTTGGGAAGGTTTATGAAATGCAATCCCAAAGCAGCGCACAATGGAAAGCTTATCAAAAAAGTTTGACCTTGTACAAAAAGCTCGCCGAATATACCAAGGACACACATGTGCATCAAGAGCACTGCACGCACATCTGTCAAATGGGGATTTTTTTAGATGAGCATGGGCACCGCGATGTTGCCAAGCGTGCATTCGGCGACGCTTTGGAAATTGCCGAGCGCATCTACACGGCACAACCGACGCCGGAAATCGGCGAAACACTTGCCATCTGCTATGACAATCTCGGCAGAATGCACTTCTTTGAAAAAGAAATTACCTCTGCACTTTCCTTTTTTCAAAAGGCATTTAATTTGCGCATACAAAGCGCAGCCGAGGATGCACAAAACGAGGACAAGCAGTACAAACTGGGCATGTCCCATTACTATTTAGGCACAACTGCAGAAGGAGACAAAAAACTGGCACATCTGCAAAAAGCCCTCGACATTTGGGCGCCAATCATGCAGCGTAATCCGCAAATCAAGTTGTATAAGCAAAATTACAAACATGTCCAAAGTCTAATCCGCAAGGCGAAACGGCACAAATTTTGGCACAAATAAAACAAAGCACATAACCTTTGGCTATGTGCTTTTCGTTTCTAATATTTTCTCCAAACCATACGGTCCACGATGCCGGTATAGCTCTGAATGATTTTAACAACCTTTGTAGAAACATTTTCATCGACATAGTTCGGCACCGGAATACCAAGCTCACCGTTTTCATTCATAGCAACTGCCACTTCTACCGCCTGCAGCACCTGCTCTTCCGTGATGCCTGCTAAAATGAAATTGCCCTTATCGAGTGCTTCCGGCCGCTCTGTGCTTGTGCGAATACATACAGCCGGAATCGGATTGCCAACAGATAAGAAAAAGCTACTTTCCTCAGGAAGTGTGCCGCTGTCGGATACAACGCAAAATGCATTCATCTGCAAGTGATTGTAGTCGTGGAAGCCGAGCGGCTGATGCGCAATGACGCGCTTGTCAAATTCAAAGCCTCGTTGCTCAATAAACTTCTTGCTGCGCGGATGGCATGAATACAAAATCGGCATATCATACTTTTCGGCCAGCGCATTGATTGCATTCATCAAGCTAAAGAAGTTTTCTTCCGTGTCAATGTTTTCCTCGCGGTGTGCAGAAAGCAAAATATACTTCCCTGCTTCCAGCCCGAGCTTTTCAAGCACCTTGCTTGCGCGAATAGAATCCAAATTCTTATGCAGTACCTCTGCCATCGGCGAGCCGACAACATAGGTGCGCTCTTTTGCAACACTTGAAGCATTCAGATATCTTCTCGCGTGCTCACTATAACACAGATTTACATCGGAGATAATGTCTACAATACGGCGATTGGTTTCCTCCGGCAGACATTCGTCAAAGCAACGGTTGCCCGCCTCCATATGGAAAATCGGAATATGCAAACGCTTTGCGCCGATAACAGACAGACACGAATTCGTATCACCGAGTACAAATACCGCATCCGGCTTTTCTTTGACCATCAGCTGATAGGACTTTGCGATAATATTGCCCATCGTTTCGCCCAAATTCCCGCCTACGGCATCCAGATAATAATCCGGCGCGCGCAGACCCAAATCATCAAAAAATACCTGGTTTAGGGTATAGTCCCAGTTCTGCCCTGTATGTACTAAGATTTGGTCAAAATATCTGTCACAAGCCTTGATACACTCACTCAAGCGAATAATTTCCGGGCGTGTACCGATAATTGTCATAAGCTTTAATTTTTTCATTTCTAAGCCTCCAAGCTACTGAAAATTAAACTTCCAAAAAGAAAGTGTCCGGTTTTTCCGGGTCAAAGCATTCGTTGCACCACATAATGGTAACCATATCTGTTTCGCCAAGGTTTTCGATATTATGTGTATAACCGCACGGAATATCCACGACTTCGATTTTATCCCCACTTACAAAATACTCTATAACCTCATCTGCATCAATTTTTCTAAAGCGAATCACACCTTTGCCCGACACAACAACAAACTTTTCATTCTTTGTATGATGCCAATGATTGCCTTTTGTGATACCGGGCTTCGAAATATTGACCGACACCTGGCCACGGTCAAGCGTACGCAGAATTTCTGTAAACGAACCGCGCTCGTCCACATTCATTTTGAGCGGATACGAAAACGCATCTGCCGGCAAATACGAAAGATATGTGCTGTACAGCTTCTTTGTAAAAGCATCTTCCATATCCGGTACCGCTTTCGTTTCTCTGCTTTCTTTAAACGAAGAAATCAATTCAGCTATTCTGCCGAGTGTTACCTCATGCACAACCGGTACATAGGCATATTCGTCTTTTATATGTGCCTTCCCCTGCAATGCCAAAAGCATTTCTTCAACTAAATCATCTATATAAACCAAATTCAGCACTACACTCGGGTCATTGACCTGAATCGGTAGTCCATGTGCAACATTGTGGCAGAAGGTTGCAATGACGCTGTTGTAATTTGGTCTGCACCATTTACCGAACAAGTTTGGAAAGCGATATACCAGCACTTTCGCGCCGGTGCGTTTACCGTAATCAAAAATCAAGTCTTCCCCGGCTTTTTTGCTTCTGCCATACGGATTGTCCAGCGCAGCCTGAATCGAAGAGGAAATCATCACCGGACAAGTATTTTTATGTTTCTCCAGTGTCTCCAAAAGTGTGGAGGTAAAACCAAAATTACCTTCCATAAATTCCGCTTCATTCTGCGGGCGATTTACACCTGCCAAATGAAACACAAAATCCGCTTCCTTACAATAGCCGTCAAGCAAGTTCGGTTCAGTGTCAATATCATACTCAAAAATCTCAATTGTGGAATCCAGACCGGTCGTTTTATCCTTCCCGTCACGGATATTTGCAAGTGATGCCACAAGGTTTTTACCAACAAACCCCTTCGCCCCGGTAACCAAAATTTTCATTATTTTGCCTCCCAAGCTGCAACCTCGTCACGGATGTATTGCAAAGTCATCAGCTTTTCTTTTACTTCTTCCACAGTTAAAAGTGCCGTGTTGTTCGAATTAAACTCTGTCAGCGGATTGCGCTCTACATCACCGGTCTTAAAATACTTATCATAATTGAGGTCTCGCTTGTCCGCCGGTACGCGGTAAAAATCACCCATATCAATTGCGCCGGAGCATTCCTCATTCGTCAGAAGTGTTTCATACATCTTCTCACCATGACGGATACCGATCACTTTGATTTCATTCTCTGCATGGAACAACTCTTTTACAGCCTGTGCTAACACCTCAATGGTACAAGCCGGTGCCTTCTGCACCATGATATCACCGGAATCCGCATTCTGAAATGCAAATACAACCAATTCCACAGCCTCTTCCAAACTCATGATGAAGCGAGTCATACTTGGCTCTGTTACGGTCAAATCCTTTCCATCTTTAATCTGACTAATGAATAACGGAATAACGGAACCGCGTGAGCACATCACGTTTCCATAACGTGTACAGCAGATGCTTGTCTTCTCCGGAGAAATAGTTCTTGATTTTGCAACGATTACCTTCTCCATCATTGCTTTTGATGTTCCCATGGCATTTACCGGATATGCCGCTTTGTCTGTAGATAAGCAGATAACCTTTTTGACGCCTGCTTCAATTGCTGCTGTCAGCACATTTTCTGTACCAATCACATTTGTCTTTACCGCCTCAATTGGAAAGAACTCGCAAGACGGTACTTGCTTCAGCGCTGCCGCATGGAAAATATAAT
>JAZQCN010000145.1:0-1615 GCA_045546315.1 Clostridia bacterium
CCCTTGGTGATTGTTTGCGGGGCGTCGTGGGCGCCGCCCCCTACGAAGATAAATGAGCGTTTCCGGGCCTGCGGCCCAATGCAAAATGTAAAATGCATAATGCAAAATTGTGGTATTTGCTGACGCAAATGATTTTAAATAGTCGGCGAAGCCGACCCCTGTTGCGGTGCCCGGCAGGAGCATCGCCTGTCAAAGCAGGCTCGCTTCTTGCCGACCGCGGCCACTCGCTCAGGTCGCTTCTCCCGCCCCCGGCGGCGCTCCCATCGCTCCCCTTAATTTTGAATTTTGCATTTTGAATTTTGAATTGCGCAGCAGCGATGCTGCGCTAAACGCTCATTTACCGTAACATACCTTACTCTTCCATATAAGAAGTAGCCCGTCTTCTCATCTTCAGCAGCATGATCTCCAGCAGTGCCTGCTCGTCCCGTGTCAGATCCTGAGTCAGCCTTTCCTGCCAATCCTCCATGATCTGATTGATCTGGGGCAATAGCTGCAGCGTCTTCTCCGTAGGATACAGCCGCATGACCCGCTTATCCTGCTCGCAGGGACGGCGCTCAATGAAGCCGCTCTCTTCCAGCGCGGCAGCCTGCCGTGCCACGTTACTTTTGTTGATGCAGATGCTCTCGGCCAGCTGCTCCTGAGAGATGCCGGGCCGGCCGCAGATCTCCTGCAAATAGCTGCCGTGACAGGCCTTCAGCCCCAGCGGCCCAAAGGAATCGGTGCGGTACTGGACACTGACCCGGGTGATCTCGGTGATATCTTTCATGATTTGCGGCATAGTGACCCCTCATTTCGTTGCGTTTGAAACCATTTTAGCAAACAATGCAAAAACTGTAAAGTATTTTTTCATCGAAACAACACAACCTAACAACACCCTAAATGATCGTTTAGCGGTGCAGCGATGCTGCACAATTGAAAATTGAAAGTTGAAAATTGAAAATTAAGGTGTCGGCTTCGCCGACTATTTCAAATCATTTGCGTCAGCAAATACCACAATTTTGCATTATGCATTTTTCATTTTGCATTGGGCCGCAGGCCCGTAAACGCTCATTTATCTTCCCAAGGAGGTCTTTATGAAAAAAGAAAACGAAGAACCGAAGCCGGTTCCCTTTGAAGTCACCGACCCCAAGCCGCCCATCATCCAATCCGGCCATATGGAAAACCGCCGTACCGGTGAAATGCAAAATTGAAAATTCAAAATGTAAAATTGTTGTGTCGCCGTAGGCGACGATTCAAATCATGCGCGAAGGGCATACGATAATTTTTCATTATGCATTATTCATTTTGCATAAAAAAAGAGCCATCCAAACGGATGGCTCTTCTTTACAGTTGGCAATTAGCCCTCGCTGCGCATCTGAGCGAAGCACTCGCTGCAGAATACAGGACGGTCGGTCTTGGGCTGGAAGGGAACCTTTGCCTCGCCGCCGCAGCGAGCGCAGGTAGCGGTAAAGAACTCACGGGGGCCACGAGTGGCGTTCTTGCGAGCGTCACGGCAAGCCTTGCAGCGCTGGGGCTCGTTCTGGAAGCCGCGCTCAGCGTAGAATTCCTGCTCACCGGCGGTGAAAACGAATTCGTTGCCGCACTCTTTGCAAACTAAAGTCTTGTCTTCGTACAT
>JAZQCN010000146.1:0-5581 GCA_045546315.1 Clostridia bacterium
CAAACTATGATACGGAAATGAATTATTTTGATACAACCTCCGTAGAAAATGTATTAGATCAAATTGCAGAGATTGGCTCAGATGCGGTAGTTGTAATCAAGTCCACTGTGCCGGTTGGCTATACAAAGTCATTGGCGCGAAGATATAAGCTTAAGCTTTTATTTTCACCGGAGTTTTTGCGTGAAGGTAAGGCTTTGTATGACAACCTCTATCCTTCAAGAATTGTTGTAGGTGCGTCGGCGGAGGATGCGCAGTTGCAGGAAAAAGCAAAGGTGTTTGCCGGATTGCTTGCACAGGGGGCAAAGAAGACAGACATCCCGACTTTGTTTACGGATTTAACGGAGGCAGAAGCCATCAAGCTGTTTGCTAATACTTATTTGGCATTGCGTGTGTCTTATTTTAATGAATTGGATACCTATGCAGAAGTTCGTGGACTAAATACAAAGCAGATTATCGAAGGTGTTTGTTTGGATCCGCGCATCGGTGCACATTATAATAATCCTTCGTTTGGATATGGTGGCTACTGTTTGCCTAAAGACACAAAACAGCTACTTGCAAATTACAAGGATGTACCGGAAAATATCATTGAAGCAATTGTTGAATCTAACCGTACAAGAAAGGATTTCATCGCACAGCGGATTTTGCTTAAGAATCCGAAGGTTGTTGGCGTATATCGTCTGACAATGAAAACGGGCAGCGATAATTTCCGTCAGTCCTCTGTGCAGGGTGTTATTCAGCGCTTGCAGAAGAACGGCATAAAAACAGTGATTTATGAACCTACCTTGAAGCAAAACGAGTTTTTCGGTTCGCAGGTGATTGCGGATTTAGATACGTTTAAAGAAATGGCAGATGTAATTATTGCAAATCGTTTTAATGTGGATTTAGAGTCTGTCATGGATAAAGTATACACAAGAGATTTGTATTTTCGAGATTGAGTTTGTTCTATGGAGTGAAGAGTGAAGAGTGGAGAAGTTGAAAGCATGGATGCAAAAAAATTTTTGAGAAAAATAAAATACACTTTAAAAGATTATGGCGTAGTTTTTAAGCTTTTTTTTCAGACACTGTATGCAAATGCTTTTTTTCGTAAACGTTATGCATACATTTTCATGACGCCGAAAGGTGGAAATCTGGGGGACCAAGCGTTGCTTTTGGCGGAATGTGAACTTTTGTCTGACTTATATCTGATTGAAATGCCATGTACAGACTCTAAAATCTATATGCGTTACATATCTTTTGTAAAAAGAATTATTGGCAACAAGGTGTTGCTTGGTCAGGCGGGAGGAAATTTGGGTACTCTGTGGTATAATCCTGCGGAAAAGGCTCTGCGTGAGTTTATAGTGAATTTTCCGAACAATCCAATAATACTATTGCCAAACACTTGTTATTATGAAGATTCCGCGTGGGGGACAGAGGAATTTGAAAAATCAAAGGAAATTTATAATGCGCATAAAAGTTTAAAGATTTTTTTGCGCGAAAAAATTTCGTATGATTTGGTTAAAACGGCTTATAATGATACGGCGTTGATGCCGGATATGGTGATGTTTTTGAATGTAACGCCTTATACGGCGAAGCGTGACGGCGCCTTGCTTTGTTTGCGCAGCGATGTGGAAAAGACCATGTCGGATGCGAGTTATAATGTAGCTTTGCAATGGCTGCGCGACAGGTTTTCGAATGTTCGGATAACAGATACGGTTATTTCGAATTATGTAAGAAAACGCGAAAGAAAACAGCGCTTCATGGAAAAACTTGCTGAATTTCAAGCGGCAAAATTGGTGGTTACAGATCGCTTGCATGGAATGATATTTGCGGCTATTACTGCAACACCTTGTATTGTTTTGCAAAGTAAGAGTCATAAAATTGCCGGTTGTTATGAGTGGATTAAACATTTGCCGTATATTAAGCTTGTTGAAAATATTAATGATGTAGAAGACATAGAGACTTTTGTTACAAAAGAGTATTCGTATGATAATTCTAACCTTTTGCATTATTTTGATATGCTTCAAGAAACAGTATATAATGCTGTAAATGAATGTGGTTATTGAAAAAAGTTTGTGTTTGAGCGGAGGTATGAAAGACAGTGAGTGGCAACAAACAAATAAAGGGTGCTGCAATTATTTCGTATTTGACAATTGCATTTAACATCTTATCCGGTTTGATTTATACCCCGTGGATGCTTAGACATATCGGACAGTCAGATTATGGATTATATAGCACAGCAACAGCGTTTATATCTTATTTTACAATCGACTTTGGGTTGAGTAGTGTAATTACACGCTTTGTTTCAAAGTATCGTGCGGAGAAAAATGAGGAGGCCGTTGAACGGCTTTTGGGTGTTGTGTATAAATTGTATCTGGCACTCGATGTTGTTATTTTAATTAGTCTTGGGGTTGTGTACTGCTTTTTGCAGCAGCTTTTCGGTAATTTTACACCGGATGAGATGGAAAAGTTTCGTGTGATTTACTTAGTGGTGGGCGGATTTACCTTGATTTCCTTTCCGTGCACGACACTTTCCGGATTATTGTTGTCGCATGAGCGTTTTTTTGCGCTGAAGGGAACGGATTTTCTCAGCAAGTTCCTGGTTGTTTTGTGCATGATTGTTGCTTTAACAAACGGTCACGGTTTATATGCGCTTGTTTTCGTTAATATAGGTGTTCATCTCGCCATTTACATATTTCGAATTCTGTATTTGAAAAAGAGCGTACATCTGCGGATTGCATGGAAATATTTTGATGCGAATCTGCTAAAAGATATTTTTTCGTTTTCTATATGGGTTATGGTGCTGACATTTGCAGAACGTTTTATTTTTAATATCGAACCAACTATTGTTGGAGCACTGAGCGGTACGGTTCAAACTGCAATTTTTTCAGCAGGTAACACAATCGAAGGATATGTTTGGACATTAGCAAATGCGATGAATAGTCTGTTTTTGCCGAAAGTTTCCCGCATGGTTACACACGATGGCGAAGATAGAACCCAAATTAATGCTTTTTTAAAGAGAATTGGCAGAATTCAAATTATAATTATTGGTGCTGTACTCTTTATCTTTGCTTCCATGGGGTATGAATTTGTGAGGTTGTGGTTAGGAAGCGATTATCAGCAAGCATATTTTATTGCGCTTTTGATGATAGCCCCATCTTTTGTGATTCGAACAAGGGATATAGCTCAGTCTGTAGCTTGGGCAGAAAACAAGGTTAAGCTTTTAGCTGGATTGCAGGTTTTATGTGCGGTTGTTAATGTGATTCTTTCTGTAGTCTTGGTGCCGAGAATTGGTGCGCTGGGTGCCGGTGTTTCTATCTTTGTCGGTATGGTGGTAGCACAGATTGTCGGTATGCACTTTTTGTGTACGCGTGTGTTGCATTTGGATATGTGGGGATTTTATAAGAATTGCCAATTGAAAATGATTGTGCCGGGTGTGATATGTATGGCAGCAGGTTTTGCGCTTCAATATTATTTGCCGAGTCCGAATCTAATGCATTTTATTTTAAAGGCGTGTGTTGCAGGCGCCATTTATGTTGTAGTAGTGTGGTTTTTGTATATGAATGCAGATGAAAAAGAATTGTTTACAGGTGCGTTCAGGAAGATTAAGAAAAAGCTGATTAAGAAATAAAACAGGGGGATTTTATGCGTAGGACAGTGCATTATCTCGGATATTATGTTACTGAGTCACAGAGAAATAAATTACAGTTGTTTCCGTCTTGCTTTAGTAAAATAGAATATGTGGCAGACAAGCTGGAGCAGCTTGGTGCGCAGGTGAGGTTAGTGAGCGCTGCATCTGCAAAAAAAGGTACGCTGTTTGGCGGGGGACGTGTCAGCCTGTCTGAAAAGCGAACGCTTCGTTATTTTTCGAGCTTTGGTATTAAAGGTGCTTTGTTTCGGAAAATGAATGTTGTGTGGCTACGGTTTCAGCTACTATTGTATATTTTGTTTTGCGTAAAGAAGAAGGATGTGCTTTTGGTCTATCATTCGCTTTTTTATGCGCCGGTATTGAAAGTTGCCCAAAAATATTTCGGAAAGAAATTTGTGCTGGAAATTGAAGACGTGTATTCATCGGTTACAGAGGAAGCGAAGAAGTTCAAAACTTATGAATGGGAGTTCTTTAAATATGCGGAAAGCTATTTGTGTGTCAACGACATTTTAGCGAAAAAGCTACCGGCAGAAAAAAAGAAAATTGTGTCTTATGGCAATTACAGTGTGTATCCGAAATTCGCTAAGCCTGATACAGATTGCATCAGACTTGTTTACGCAGGTGTGATTGAGAGTTATCGTGGTGCGGCTGCAATGGCAGTGGAAACTATGCAGCATTTAGATGAGCGATACAGATTGGATGTTATGGGGTTTGGTAGCAAAGAAGAAGTAGAAAAACTAAAAAACATGATTCAGGAAATGAATCAGGAAAAGGGATATGAATGTGTGCGATTTTTGGGTATGCTTCAAGGAGAGGCGTATTATGCGGCATTGCAGAGGTGCCATATCGCTTTAAGCACACATAAATATGATGAAGAGAATATGGAGTCTGCGGATCATACGTTTCCTTCAAAGCTACTGGTGTATTTAGGAAATAATTTGAGAATTATTGCGCAGGAAATTGAGTGTTTAAAGGCATCTGCTTTAAGTGATTATATTGTTTTTTATCCTGGTGCTGACAGCGCAGCAATTGCGAAAACAATTGAAGCGATAGATTTGAATGTACAATATAGTTCGACAGAGTTTGTTGAAAAACTGGATGCGGACTTTATGATAGAGCTAAATAAATTATTGTTAGAATAGGGAGAGATAGCTATGTTTAAAAATAAGACTTTACTAATTACCGGTGGTACCGGTTCGTTCGGCAATGCGGTATTAAACCGCTTTCTGAACACAGACATCGGTGAAATCCGTATTTTCTCGCGTGACGAGAAAAAGCAGGATGATATGCGCCACGAGTACCAGGCGAAGTATCCGGAGGCGAGCAACAAGATTAAGTTCTACATTGGCGATGTGCGCGACTTGGCAAGCGTGAAAAACGCAATGCACGGTGTGGATTATATTTTCCATGCAGCAGCACTTAAGCAGGTGCCGTCCTGCGAGTTTTTCCCGGTTGAAGCTGTAAAAACGAATGTACTCGGTACGGACAATGTGTTAACTGCTGCCATCGAAGCGGGTGTAAGCAAGGTGATTTGCCTTTCTACGGACAAGGCTGCGTATCCTGTAAATGCAATGGGTACAAGTAAAGCGATGATGGAAAAGGTAGTTGTGGCAAAGTCGAGAACAATTGATCCGAACAAGACACTCATTTGCTGCACGCGCTACGGCAATGTTATGTGCTCGCGCGGTAGCGTAATTCCGTTGTTTATCGATCAGATTAAGGCAGGTCAGCCGCTCACAGTAACCGAGCCGAATATGACACGCTTTATTATGAGCCTTGAAGAAGCCGTTGAGCTTGTATTGTTTGCCTTTGCCAATGCTGCAAGTGGTGACATTATGGTACAGAAGGCACCGGCTTGTACAATCGGTGTTCTTGCGCAGGCTGTAAAAGAATTGTTCCATGTGGACAATGAGATTAAAGTTATCGGCATTCGCCATGGTGAGAAGATGTATGAAA
>JAZQCN010000147.1:0-1533 GCA_045546315.1 Clostridia bacterium
TATGCGCCGCAGCATGTTCCCTCGCCGCACGCTCCGCCGTAAAAAATCTTTCTCCTACACAAAAAATTTCTCCTGCTTCGAACACCTTTCCGCAGTACACACAGGTATAGGTCCCGTTTTCCTCGCGCAAGCCCGATTGAAGCTCCTCCATGGTCAGATTTTCCGGATATATCATACCTGCACCTCCTTGTCTAAACAAATCATATTCCTGTTTATTTATATTGTCAACATATTTATGCGAAATTTAAATTAAGATTTAGTTTATATACGCACTTCAGCACGCATATATTTACGGGAAAGGAGTTGATTCCCTTGTTTTTCCGCAATACACCTCTGCCCTATGCCTTTTCCGCACTTGAGCCGCATATAGACGCAAAAACAGTGGAGCTGCACCATGACCGTCACTTGCAGGCCTATATCGACAATCTGAACGACGCGCTTCTATGCACACCGGGATTTCAAAACCGCACAGCAGCACAGCTTGCCCTTTTGCAAAATCATCCCTCTATCGCCAAAAATGCAGGCGGTGTTTTTAACCATCGGTTCTACTTTTCGGGTATGACGCCCGACCAAGCTCACCGCACGCCGACCGGTGCACTGCATCAGGCAGTTCTGCATCATTTTTGCTCCGTTGAAAACTTCATTCGTGCTTTTACCGCTTCCGCTTTACAAATATACGGCTCCGGATACACATGGCTTGCATGCAACCGGCAAAAACAGCTCACGATCCTTACAACGCCAAATCAGGAAGTACCGATGACACGCGGCCTACGCCCTTTGTTTTGCTGTGATGTATGGGAGCACGCCTATTACCTTAAATATCAAAACAGACGGGCAGCCTATCTTGAAAACTGGTTTCAGGTTTTGGACTGGCATCGCGCCAACGCCCTGTACACCGGAGATGTTCCATTTTTTGAAACTGCTCCGTAAAACTCTGTAAAAACAAAAATGCCTGTCCGGGCTTTCCACCGGACAGGCTGTTTTCAATTAAATTTGTGCACCGAGGTGCAGTGCCCGCGTCAGCTTTTCGAGAAGTCTGCGCAGAACCGGCAGAAGCAGGAATGCCAAGAGAAAATTCGCTGCGGCGTGGATCAAATCAAACGGTATGCCGCTGAGTATATATGCCACACCGACCGCAAAACCGCTTAGAACGAATGTCGGGAAGGATGTCAGCGTACCGAAAAACAGCCCGTAAAAGCCGCACAGCAGCGCCCAGCCAAGTCTCGACTCCATTTTTCTGAAGCAGAACGTAATAACAGCCAAAATCGCCCAAATATACAGGTACGAAAACCACCACAGACCGAAACCGTACACAAGGCCTTCGAGCAAAACGAAAACCGCCAATGTGTAACCGACATACCGTCCGAGTACAAGTGTGAACAGAATAACAAGGACAGAAATGACTTCAATGTTCGGCAGCGGTGCCAGAGCGATCTGACTGACAAGTAATATTGCACCGAGGATACCGCTCAGTGCTACCAACCGCAGGCGCAATTACCAGCCTACGGTCAACGTAAACTCATACGCCGCACC
>JAZQCN010000148.1:0-3481 GCA_045546315.1 Clostridia bacterium
TGGTGCTTATGAGGAAATTTCCGAAGTACGAAAGAGACTTCTTTCCTATGCAGAAGAAAATAATCTGACGCTGACAGGTGTATTCCGTAATATTTATCTTGAAGGACCGCCACAACATAAAGATAAAAGCAAGTTCATCACGCAGATTATTGCGATAATTGAATAAAAAAGAATGAGCCTCTAAGGATTTACTCTCCTTGGAGACTTTCTTTTTTTACAATAATTTCTTTGCAAAACAAAATGCAACACCTGCCTGTATCTATAATTTATACACTTAAAAATATAAATCAAACAAACAACTATTGCATTTCACTTTACAATTGACTCATGATAGGTTAAGCTTTTCATCAATCGCCATTCTTGCCATATCTGCCATACGACCATGTTTTTCCCTTTCTTCTGATACTTCCTTTCATAAAAATTCCTCCTGTATTGTATTAAGGTTTCCCTTATTTAAATTATACAGAAGTCTTAAACCCCTTGGTATACCTGTATTTGAAAGTAAAACAAGGGAAGACACAAGAAAATTCATCGTAAAAATTTCTTTCCCTTGTCTATCCCTTATTTGCCCTTAAATTATCATTTATATATGCCAAAACTCATCGTAGTTTCGTGACCAGGAAGTACACGAAACATTCACACCTAAAAATCGCATAAAAACAGAGGTTGAGCAACCTCAACCTCTGTATCAAATCGTATCTAATTGTATCTAATCTTATTTAAAATAGCGGTTTAAGAGACCCTCTAAGCCTCTACCGTGTCGAGCTTCGTCGCGTGCCATTTCATGCACGGTGTCATGGATGGCATCGAGACCGTTTTTCTTTGCGCAAGCTGCGAGGTCGAACTTACCCTGGGTTGCGCCGTATTCGCAGTCTACTCTCCAGCGGAGGTTATCCTTGGTTGTTGCCTTCATGTTCGGCTCGAGGTCTTCGCCTAAGAGCTCTGCAAACTTAGCTGCGTGCTCTGCTTCCTCGTAAGCAGCCTTTTCCCAGTAAAGGCCTACTTCCGGATAGCCTTCACGGTGTGCGATTCTTGCCATGCACAGATACATACCAACCTCTGCGCACTCGCCGTTGAAGTTTGCCATCAACTGCTCAAAAATGAACTTCTTATCTTCCTCGGAAATGTCCGGGTTGTTCTTCACGGTCTTAGCGTATACGCCGTATTCGTGCTCAGCTGCAAGCGCTGCGCCCTCTTCCATTTCCTTAAACTTCTCTGCAGGCACCTTGCAAACCGGGCACTGTGCCGGCGCTGCATCGCCCTCGTGAACATAACCGCAAACACTGCATACAAACTTTTTCATAATCCTTATCTCCTTCTATTTTAAAAATTTTTTATTCATCCTTCAGGCAATTTTTACATATACCTGAATAATAAACCTCTTTGGTGCGGATGGAAAACCCATCCAGGGCCCCGTCGCTGATGCCGGTGAGCGAAAAATCTGATACGCTGCCGCAGCACTCGCACAGGAAATGCCCGTGCATGGAGACGTCTGCGTCGTAGCGAATCTGTTTTTCGTCAATCGTAATCGCCTTGGTTAAGCCCTTCTCCGTCAAAAGCTTTGTGATGTTATACACCGATGTTTTCGAAAGCGTCGGTATCCTTAAATGAAGCGCACTGTAAATTTCATCAATCGTCGGATGCGCCTTCGTCTGCATCAAATACTCTAACACCGCTATGCGAAGCATTGACGGCCTTACTGCCTTGTCCGCTAACCTTTCCGCTGCGTTCATTCGCCTCACCTCGCTTTTGTTCTCATTTCATTTTTGTAATGATTACAATAATAAGATACCATACCTTTTATCACTTGTCAACACTTTTTTGAAAAAATTTTTTAAATTTTTTTAAAAATAAAAACACAGCGAAAGATTTCGCTGTGTTTTTTGCAGTGCGGCTGCTTGGGGGGCAAGCAGACACAGCTTGCATTTATCAGTTTTCCTTTGCCGCCGCTGCCTGCTGATCTAATGCCTGCAGTACGGCATAGGTTTCCGGCATTTTGTCTGCGTGTACGGTCATACCGTAGTAATAAGTCCTCTCCGGCTCGTAGAGCTTTAAGCCTTTGCTGTCCTCTGCAAACTGCTCCGGCGATTTGTACATTTTAAATTCCAGATGATAATTATCCACCAACGGTTCAACCGCTACAGACTGCGAGCTTTTCACCGGCACGATAATATCCTCGCCCGCATTCCACCACGGCTCAATCACAAGATTGTCCACATCCTTGCGAAGCGCTACCAAAAGCGGATTCCAATCGTTGATATACAAATTATCCGCACCGCCGCCGTAGAAGCTGATGCTGTGAATCAGCATCACATCGTCGTAAACCATCGGAAAACCCGCTTGCTTGGTTTCCTCTAAGTTATGCAAATCCAGGAGCTGCTGGCTGCACTGAATATGGTAGGCGCGCTTAAGCGTCGTTCCGTCCTTTAAGCGGTACTCTATATGCAAATAATCCATACCTCTTTTGTAGTCAGGGTCTCTCTCCTCAATTGCCTTTTCGTGCAGCTGCGTAACAAGCTCGATTGCCTCCGGCGTTTTCAGCGTTACGGTACCTACCGGCATATCTGACAAATAGCCAACCGTAACAGACTCGACCTTCTCCGGCGCTACCGTGCGGCGCTCAAAGCCGAACAAATCCACCTGGAAGCCGATAAAAATCATAGCGACCACCAGACACACCGCCAGCATTTCCTTATACGCGCCGAAGATGCGCCAGGTTTTCATAATCAGCATCTGCGCGATACTAAAGCCGATTGCCGCCCAAACGATTGCAATAAAGATATTGCCGACAAAGGCATCCTTTACTTCCATATTGCTGATACCGGCAATGTAGAAAAAGCCGACCGCCGCCAGGCATATGCTGACACCGTATTTGAAAACAGGCTTCACCCATTCAAACACCACGATGTCGCCTGCGTGCTCGAGCGGGCGCTTTTTATACGCCACAAGCGCCAGCGCCAGAAACACAACGCTGATGCACGCAAACAGAAGCATAAAATACCAGCAAGGGTCTCTGAAATCGTGCGTAATGGTCATCATCGGCAGCTCCTGCATCCACTGCGGAATGTCGACCGAAGCATCAAAGCCGTATAAAAACATCTGGCAAAGCGCCATAAAAATTCCAAACAGCGCGAGCGGCAGAAAATGCAGGATATATGTAAATATAAAATGTCCTGCCGCGTTGCCGACGAACATACCGACAAAGGTTGCAAACGAAAACAGCGACAGCGCAAGCAAAAGCGCATACGCCGCCCAGCGCAGCACGCTGCTCATAAAAATGCTTTTGCCAACCTCCATCGTTACATTCACGATGCCGATCATCGCCGTGTTAAAAACAATCGGCAGCGCCAGAAGCACCACGCCGGACAGCACCGCGCTGCCAAACAGCTGTGTTCTCGATACCGGCAGTCCGTGCAGCGCCGTAGTCATCTTCGGCTGATGCATATAAGTCGGATCGGAGCCATGTCGGTCTGTGAGCCAA
>JAZQCN010000149.1:0-1650 GCA_045546315.1 Clostridia bacterium
AGACTTTCTATACTTGTCCCGTCTGCGGATAAAGTAGCTATTTGCGGTTGAATTGTCCATGTAGGCATATCAATTTTAATAAGTCGGAGGCCAAGCGGTCTTAGGAAGACAATCCTTTTGTACAACTCCTTGGCTCACAGAACGACATGGCTACGATCCGACTTAGACTTTCTATACTTGTCCCGTCTGCGGATAAAGTAGCTATTTGCGGTTGAATTGTCCATGTAGGCATATCAATTTTAATGCTACCATACTTTACCCAGCCAACCTCTTTTAAAGCATCATCGATATGCTCTTTAGCATCTTGTGCAAACTCGGCTTTTTCGGCATCTGTAAAATAGTCAACGCCCTTTACCGGCGTATAACCATCGAATTCACCATTTGCGGCTGCGCTTTTCAATTCCTCGGTTGCGTTCTCTGCAGCGGCCGCGGCTTCATTTGCGTTTCTCGCAGCATTTTGCGTCGTAACGGTTAATGCGTCCAGCGCCGGTACACGGTCATCATACTCAACATTGGAAGATTCGAAGCCTTCGACAACCTCGCAAATCAGTTCCGCTTCCGTCAAAAGAGCATTGTCCTTTGCAATGCGCAACCGCAATATAAGTTCGCCGGCAACTGCAATCATTGCGCTACGCAGTATATATATAGCTGCGTTGCCGGTACAAATACCTGCATCTGTAATGATTTCGCCGTCTGCTCGCCTTGCTTCAACGGTAAATATTGCGTCGGTTAAATCTTCGGCGGTATCGAGCATAACCTTATACGCGTTGATGTCATTTGCGACCAACGGACGCGATATGTAGGTTGTGTATTGACCTTTGGTCGGTTTCAATAAAAATATCATTCAAATTTCGCCCCCTCGCTGAACAGATAAAATTCAAATGTAGCATAGAGCACGTTCGGCTTTGGTGACCAATTATATATAAGATCGCCGAAAAATAGTGTCAATGTGTCATTTTCAACTGAGATTGCTACGCTTAACGAAGAATCTGCCATATCGCCGAATCCGCCATTTCTTTCGATGCATAGGCGCATCGCGGAATCATACCGGATGTGGCCATCGATTAAATAAGCAAAAGTTCCTATACCGCTTTTGAGGCTATATGCGCCGCCAGCATAATGTGTGCCATTTGAAGCTGTTTTCTGCAAAAACGGCACCTGATACAAAACCGAATAATTATTCTCCGCTCCTAAATCAATAACAACAGGGTCCGGCACCTGGTATGTACCATTTACGAGCGGTAATTCCAGTATCTTTTTAAAATACATCGTTGTATTAAAATTACTGCAATACCCCGGCAGCTTGCCCTTTGCATACTTACGCTTGTCCGTTAGCACTCCGCTTGCAGAGATTTCTGCAAGCATCACATAATCACCGCTCGGCACAGATGTGCTGCATACCGGGTAATTGCGATTTTCCACAGGGGATGCAAGTAAATATACATAATTGACCACGCCGGGCGTATATATCAGCTTTTCGCCTTCGGAATCCACCGTAATTGTGCTGCCGTTTGCAAAAAATGCCGTACCGGGGTTAATGCATACCGTATTTTCCTCAGTGGCGCTGAGATAGCATTTTAGCGTGTTTACATTCTCCGGCACCACGCCGTCGGAAGCGACTGCGTAAATAAAGTCGGAGGCCAAGCGGTC
>JAZQCN010000150.1:0-6314 GCA_045546315.1 Clostridia bacterium
GACGGGAACTCTGTCTCATCTTCTTCTAAATTTTCTTCACACCAAGTTGCAAAATAAGGTGTTTGTACTACAAGATTAAATATCAATTCGCAAAAATCTAGACGAGAAATATTAGTTTTAAATTCATACTCTTTTTCACTATTTAAAAGATAGGTATTAAAAGCTCTATCGATGCTTTCTTTTGCCCAATCACTACAATTATACTCGCTATTTGTATCTGCACAAACTGCAAATGATGAGCAAATTAATACTAAAACTATAACAAATGCTAATGTTTTTTTCATAAAATATACCTTCTTTCTGCAGTATTTAAAATATTGCGACAAAATTCTTACTCTTGTCAAGACAGGACTAAAAAAATCCCCTACTTTGAAAACGCATCCTTATTATCAAGAATAAATTGATAATTTAATGCGACTAAATCCTCTTCATAGGCATAGAAAGCACTGTCGCAGGTATCAAGGATTTCTTCAATTCGCTCCTCTTCTACTTCATCCTCCGGCACCAAAACATCTTCTCTTTCATCTCTGTCGAGCGGTACTGTATCGCCGTATATACTGACTGCTTTTTTGCAGATTTCCGCGGTTTTCACTGCCCCTATTTTTTCAAATGCTGAAACGATTTCATTTGCAAACTTACCGCTTGAGTTATAGAAAAACTGTGCAAAGCCGCCATTGTTGACTTCCATTTCCAATGCCTGCGTAATATAAAAAACACGCTGCGCATCGTTAAGCGCTTCCATATGATCGCCGTAGGCGCATTTTTTTGCTATGTAGCGGTCCATTTCTATAACAAAGCTCGCTTTATCTTCTATCTGCCAAATTGCATCTATGCTTTGTATTTCATCGCTTGGCGGTTCAATTTCATTAACATAAGTTTGCATTGCCGAATCTCCTCGTTTGCGCGCACAACTCGCTAAAAGCAAGACCGCAACTAAAGCCAACAGCAATATCATTCCCATTTTCCCCTGCATACAAAGCACTCCCTTCTTTCAAATAAAGTATATCACAAGATGCTTTACTGTTCAATACTGCAAACAAAAAGAGTCGGAAACTTTCGTTTCCGACTCTTGTCAAATTAAGATTAGAATAAATCTCTCTTTGTGTAGTGTGTGTGCAGGTACTTGTGTGCCTTATGGGAACCCGGCTTCTCGAAGTACTCATCGTAGAGCATCTTAATTACCGGATTTTCATGGGACTTACGGATTGCAGACTTGCTGTCTTCCGTATAGAGTGCCTTTGCACGCTCAGCCTTAATGTCAACATCCATCTGCGCCTTTGCAGATACGATCGGCTGACCGCCACCGGTTACACAACCGCCCGGGCAAGCCATGATTTCGATGAAGTCATAGCTTTCTTCACCTGCACGAACAGCATCGAGGAGCTTTCTTGCATTGCCGAGACCGTGTGCTACAGCAGCCTTAATCTTAATACCTTCGATGTCTACCTCTGCACGCTTGATACCGTCGGTACCGCGAACGATGTGGTAGTTATCTTCCGGCAGGGACTTGCCTGTCAGCACTTCTGCAACTGTTCTGAGTGCAGCTTCCATAACACCGCCGGTTGCACCGAAGATTACGCCTGCGCCCGTTGCTTCGCCGAACGGATTGTCGAACTGCTCATCCGGAAGGTTTGCAAAATCGAGACCTGCCTGCTTAATCATACGAGCCAGCTCGCGTGTGGTTAAAACATAATCTACATCCTGGAAGCCATCGTTACCGAGCTCGTCGCGCTGTGCTTCGAACTTCTTCGCTGTACACGGCATAATCGAAACAGTTACGATGCTTGCCGGGTCAATGCCTTCCTTTTCAGCGTAGTAGGACTTAATAACGGCACCGAACATCTCGTGCGGAGATTTTGCACTGGAGAGATTGTCCAGGAAATCCGGGAAGTTATGCTCGCAGAACTTTACCCAACCCGGGCTACAGGAGGTGATTACCGGCAGCTTGCCGCCATTTTTAATTCTGTCGATTACCTCTGTGCCCTCTTCCATAATGGTGAGGTCAGCAGCGGTGTCTGTATCAAATACCTTTGTGAAGCCGAGGCGACGGAGCGCAGCTACCATCTTGCCTGTGCAAGGTGTGCCCATTTCCATGCCGAACTCTTCACCGAGCGCTGCACGAACAGCCGGAGCTGTCTGAACAACGACATGCTTTGTTTCATCAGCGATTGCATCCCATACCGGCTTGATTGCATCCTTTTCATAGAGCGCACCAACCGGGCAAGCTGCGATACACTGACCGCAGTTTACGCAGGCAACTTCGTTTAAGGACTTATCGAATGCACAGCCGATATTTGTGTTGATACCGCGCTCTTTTGCATCGATAACGCCAACTGTCTGCACATTCTTACATACAGCGATACAACGACGGCAAAGCACGCACTTGTTGTTGTCGCGTACGATAGACGGGGACAAATCGTCGATTGCGTATACAATCGGCTCTTCTGTCTCATAAGACAGCTCTGTTACATTTAATTCCTCAGCGAGGTTCTGCAGTTCGCAGTTTCTGTTTCTTACACAGGTGAGACACTTCTTCTCGTGGTTAGAGAGAATGAGCTCGAGTGTAACTCTTCTTGCTTCACGCACCTTTGCGGTGTTTGTGAATACTTCCATACCCTCGTTAATCGGGTATACGCAAGCTGCCTGCAGGCTTCTTGCGCCCTTAATTTCTACAACGCACATTCTGCATGCGCCAATTTGGTTTACATCCTTTAAATAGCAAAGTGTCGGGATATCGATGTTTGCAAGTCTTGCTGCCTCCAAAATCGTAGAGCCTTTCGGAGCGCTGACATCCAGACCGTTAATTTTAATATTAACCATTTCCATTTTATCTTTTCTCCTTTCAGGCTTATTTCGAAATTGCTTTGAAGCGGCACTTAGATTCGCACAGACCGCACTTTACGCACTTGTCTGTATCGATAACGAACGGCTTCTTGATCTCGCCGGTGATTGCGCCAACCGGGCAGTTCTTTGCACACAGGCTACAGCCTACGCACTTCTCCGGATCAATCTTGTACATAAGAAGATCCTTACATACGCCTGCCGGACACTTCTTGTCAACAACATGCGCAACATACTCATCTCTGAAGTAACGCAGTGTGCTCAAAATCGGGTTCGGTGCTGTCTGACCGAGACCGCAGAGTGCGGATTCCTTGATGTTGTAGCAAAGCTTTTCCAGTCTGTCGATGTCCTCAAGTGTACCCTTACCGCTTGTAATCTTGTTGAGGATTTCAAGCATTCTCTTTGTACCGATACGGCACGGCGAGCACTTACCGCAGGACTCGTCAACGGTGAACTCCAGGAAGAACTTCGCGATATCTACCATACAGGTATCCTCGTCCATAACGATGAGACCGCCGGAACCCATCATGGAGCCAATGCTCAACAGAGAGTCGTAGTCGATCTGCGTATCGATTAAGGATGCCGGGATACAACCGCCGGACGGACCACCGGTCTGTGCAGCCTTAAACTTCTTGCCGTTCGGGATACCGCCGCCGATTTCTTCAACGATTTCGCGCAGTGTTGTACCCATCGGAACTTCTACAAGACCTGTGTTATGAATCTTACCGCCGAGCGCGAATACCTTTGTACCCTTACTCTTCTCGGTACCGATGCCCTTGAACCATTCAACACCGTTGTTGATGATTACCGGGATATTTGCATAGGTTTCAACATTATTTAATACGGTCGGCTTGCCGAACAGACCCTTCACTGCCGGGAACGGCGGACGGCATCTCGGCTCACCGCGCTTACCTTCGATAGAGGTCATAAGCGCTGTTTCTTCACCGCATACGAATGCGCCTGCACCCAGACGAATGTCTAAGTCGAAGCTAAAGTCTGTGCCGAAAATGTTTTTACCCAAAAGGCCCATCTCGCGCGCCTGCTTAATAGCGATAGACAAACGCTGTACTGCGATCGGGTACTCAGCACGAATGTAAACATAACCCTGATTTGCGCCGATTGCGTAACCGGCGATAGCCATAGCTTCGATTACGGAGTGCGGGTCACCCTCCAAGATACTTCTGTCCATGAATGCGCCCGGGTCACCCTCGTCGGCGTTACAGCAAACATACTTCTGATCGGACTCAGAAGCTGCTGCAAACTTCCACTTCAAACCTGTCGGGAAGCCTGCACCGCCACGGCCACGGAGACCTGCATCAATCATAAGGTCAATCAGTTCCTGCGGCTTCATCTCGGTTAATACCTTACCGAGTGCCTTATAACCGTCAAATGCGATATACTCTTCAATCTTTTCCGGATTGATAACACCGCAGTTACGCAGTGCAACACGCATCTGCTTTTTGTAGAAGTTAACTTCGTTTAAGGACTTGATATCATCGCTGCCCTCTTCAACTGTTTCGGAATAGAGCAGGCGCTTAACGATTCTGCCCTTTACGAGATGCTCTTTTACGATTTCTTCTACATCCTCCGGCTGTACCATGCTGTAGAAAGCACCTTCCGGATAAACGACCATAATCGGGCCGAGTGCGCAAAGACCGAAACAACCGGTCTTTACAACCATTACTTCTTTATCAATGCCGTTTGCTGCAAGCTGCTTTTCAAGCTCATCGATAATCTTCTGCGAGCCGGAAGAAGTACAGCCTGTACCGCCGCAAACGAGCACATGGCTTCTGTATAAATCCATTTGTATATCCTCCCTTATTTATCAATCTCACCGATTGTATACTCTTTTACAACCTTGCCGTTTACAACATGGTCAGCTACAATCTTTGCTACCTGCTCCGGTGTAACCTTGCCGTAGGTTACCTTTTCCTGACCCGGAAGATATACTTCAACAATCGGCTCTAAGCGGCAAAGGCCGATGCAGCCGGTCTGTACAACCGCTACATTTTCAAGCTTTCTCTTGTTTACTTCTTCTAAAAATGCGCTGAGCACCGGGCGTGCGCCTGCAGCAATACCGCAGGTTGCCATACCAACAACGATTCGAACGCCGTCCTGGTCGTCGTTTCTCATGTGAATCTGAGAAAGAGCCTGTTCTCTCAGCTTTGCGAGTTCAGCTAAAGATTTCATAATCATTTACCTCCATATAATTCTTCAACGCCGTCCTGCAGGCAAGAAGAAATCCATTCAAGAATTTCCGGTCGGTCTAATCCGACCTCCTCACCCAATACAGAACGAATCTGTTTTGTATCAAAGATAAATTCGTTTTCTTCCACATTATGCTTATAGCAAAAATCCAAGCCGGGATTGCCCTGCACCAAAATAAACATCACCGAGGCAATGTCGCCTAAGGGCTGGCGGTCGATGTGACTATAGCCGAAGGTGGCTGTCACACGCGTTCCCTTCCCGAGCGCGCTTTCGATTTCAAAGCTGCCCCCCGTCTCCTCAGCCGCTTCTTTAAAAAGCGGAATACCGAGACCGACTCTGCGCGTTGTGCGCGTTGTGGCAAACGGGCTGATGACCTCCGCTAAGAAGTCCTCGCTCATACCCTTGCCGTCGTCAGCAATGACAATCGTCAGCTCATCCTCTGCCGGCTGCTCTGAAATTTCAACCGAAATGTTCTTTGCATTGGCAGAAATGGAATTTTGTACAATATCCAAAATGTGTAACGACAACTCTCTCATCTTATTTGTATCTGTTAATGATGTCTTCTACATCATCTACGCTCAAACGACCGTATACATCGTCATTAACGGTGAATACCGGCGCGAGACCGCAAGCACCGATGCATCTTGTTGCATCCAAAGAGAACTTACCGTCCTCCGAGCACTCGCCAACCTCAACATTGATCAGCTGCTTAATCTTATCCAAAATATCGCCCGAGCCCTTTACATAGCAAGCTGTACCTAAGCATACAGCCACCTTGTACTCACCCTTCGGGTAGAGCGAAAACTGCGTGTAGAATGTAACTACACCGTAAATCTCTGCCATCGAAAAGCCGCCCTTTTCAGCGATAATCTGCTGTACTTCAATCGGCAGGTAACCGTAGATTTCCTGAGCTTCCTGCAGAATCGGCATCAGCGCACCCTGCTGACCGGCGTGGTTTTCAATGACCTTCAAGAGCTGCTCTTCCTGCTCTTTCGTGCCCTTAAAAGCACTTACCTTTTTTGCGTCCATTGTGCAACCTCCTGTACTCCTAATGGTTTTTTAAACTGTTAAATTCGTTAAGAATTTAACAATCACATACTATAACATAGCAATTAACATTATAGCATACCTTTTTTCAAAAATCTACATATTTAAAGAAAAAAGTGAGAAAATTTTTAAAAATTTTCTCACTTTTCAGCTTTTCCTCCGTATTGCATCCAAAATCGAAGCAATTTCGCCGTTTTCAACCTCTAAAACATACTCCG
>JAZQCN010000151.1:0-13548 GCA_045546315.1 Clostridia bacterium
AGTATGAAAAAAATTCTTGCAGTTTTTTTGGTATGTATGCTTATCCTTGCGTGCGCTGCACCGCTGCGTATATCAGCAATCAAAAAAGAGCCCGGCGCATTAAAGGAACTGTTTCATGTGGATTTTGAAAACGGCACACCCGGCGTAAAGCCGGATGTCGGTCCAATGATGGGCGCTGTCAGTGCAGTTGCGGAAAACACCTCTGTGCGCGCGCTTGTGCGCGTTGAAGCGGAGGAGGGCAATCAATTTTTGCATATGTACCGTCCGGCTGAGTCAACGGGCACTGCCGGTATTCGCACAACCTGCGCGCTGGATTTGACCGACTATCAAACCCTGCATCTCAGCTTTAACGTGAAAAGCCTGGGCGCAGGTGCATCTGTTCTTTTGTACTCCGATGCCGGCAATTCGCCGCTGTATAAAAAACTTGCGGCAGATACGCCGAAAAAATGGACAAAGGTTGAAGTGGATTTTGATTTTAAAACAAAAACAGCTAATGTTACTGTAGATGGAAACGCCAACGGAACACTGGATTTGAAATTCGGCACACCGTCTACGGCGCAAATCCGCTTCCAGGTAGAGGGCATGGAGGTTGGCACGGGCGTTGCCTATGATGATATTATCATCGGTACGCACGATGAACATATCGTTATTGAGGACAAAATTTTGCTCGGCAATAACGAAGTGAACTGGGCAGCGGTCAAGCCGGAAATTCCGCTTTCCGACACAAGCTATGTAAGCAACCTAAAGCCAAGCGGTCCGCATATTTATGTGCGCGATTGGGACGAGCTGAAAACAAAGAAGGATTTAACCTTCGAAACAAGACAGTGGTACGGCAGCATCAAAAAAGAAGCCGACGACGCGCTTGCGGGCGATTTCTTCAAACCGACGCTCGACCAGGACGGTGGCCCGGACATTACCTCGGCGCGTATCGCAAGAAACAGAATTCAGGCGCTCGCCTTTATGTATAACATCACGGGCGAGAAAAAATATGCCGACCGTGCTTATGCGGAAATGGTTGAATACGGAAAATGGCCAAGCTGGGCAGGCTTTAGCTCGACTTTGATTGCGGCTGAGCTTTCCGAAGGCTATGCTTGCGCGTATGACTGGTTATATGATGTTTTGACCGCAGAGCAGAAGCAAACCGTTATTGATATTCTCAAAAAGCAGTCTTTGCCTGCATTTATCTATAACTACGAGGGTGCATTCGATTGGAGCTTTTCCACCGTTCAAATCAACTGGAACCCGGTATGTAACGGCGCGGCAATCATGCTTGCAACTGCGCTTGCGAAAGAAGAGCCGCAGCTTTCGGAGTATCTGTATGAGCATGCGCTTGAGAGCATAAAGCTTTGTTTAGAACCGTATGCACCGCAAGGTGGCTATCCTGAAGGTACAATGTACTGGGATTTCGGCACAAGCTTTTTGCTCTATACCATAGACACACTGGAAAATGCTTTTGTTGAAGGTTTTGAAATTCCGGAGGCGTATCAGTACTGGAGAGCACCGGGTATCGCCGAAACAGCAGATTTTCCGATTTACTACAGCGGTCCGACCGGTAAGTTTAACTACGGCGACGCTTCTGCCGGACATTTGCACTCCGATATATTTTACTGGATGGCAAACCGCTTTGACAAGCCATACTATGCTTGGCACGAAAATGCGTTGCAGGCAGAAACCGGGGAATATTTAGAGGATTATCAGGCAATCAGCGCCCTCGTGTGGTATGACCCGGACAATGCATATGTAAAGCCGGGCGATTTCCCGCTCGATAAGTTCTACTATACCTCGGAAAAGAAGGTAAACGGTATTTCCATGCGCTCAAGCTGGGAAAACCCGACCGCACTCTTTGCTGCAATGCAGGGTGGTTACAACAAGGCAGGACATCAGTTCCATTCGCTGGGTACTTATATTGTCGAATACATGGGTAAGCGCTTTATTACCCTGACGGGCGGCGGCAGCTACTCGCTGACCTATGGGCAAAACGAAGTGTACTACCGTCGTTCGGAGGCGGCGAATATGCTCGTTGCAAATCCGACGATGGATTACACACAAAAACCGGACGGTCTTGCACAGGTTGTAAAGCACGGCACAAGTGACAACACCGCTTTCGGCATCATGGATATGACGGATGTCCATTCGCATATCACCTATACGGATGCAGGTGAACAGAAACAAAGAATCACAAAGGCATTGCGTGGTATGATGCTGACAGACAACCGCCGTCGCATTATCGTGCAGGATGAGGTCGAGGTAGCGCATACAACTGATTTTTACTGGTATGCAAATACCGATGCAAACATTACCTTCTCTAAAGATGGCAAGAGCGCAATGCTCGATATGGACGGCGACAGAATGCTTGCGCGCATTATAGAAGCGCCGAACGATGCAACCTTTGTTGTTATGCCGAAAAAGTCTGTGGTAGACGGCGTTGCGCACACCAATGCGGAAGGGCCGAAGCTGGCAATTTATATGCCGAAGCAGTCGGAAAACTTTACGGTAGCGGTTGAATATATCGCACTTGGTAAGGGCGAAGGTGTTCCGGCAGAGCATGCGCTTGTGCCACTTGCAAGCTGGAGTGCAAATGATAATGGTATGACTGCGTTTGCAGAGGCAGGCAGTGCCACCGTATTAAAGCTGGATACGCCGAATGCAATTGCAAACGGTGCAAAAACATTTGTAGATACAAACAACACAGATGTTGTTCCGTTCACGGAAAACGGCAGAACGCTTGTGCCGGTGAGATTCATTTCCGAATCCTTCGGTGCAACGGTCGGCTGGGATGAACAGACCCAAGCTGTAACCGTGGATTTGCAGGATACAAACATTAAGCTCCAAATCGGCTCAAACGAAATGATTGTAAACGGAAAAACCGTAACGCTGGATGTGCCGGCGCAGACCATAAAATCCAGAACGCTCATTCCGCTGCGCGCACTTGTGGAGGCGCTCGGCAAGCATGTGCACTGGGATGACAGAGGTCTCATCATCATTTCGGATGATGCCATCGAATACAGCGCAGAGGCAATCGATAAGATGATTGCAGAATTAAATGTCCGCGTGATGGCGGACGGCAAGGATTTGCCGTTCTTTACGACGGATAAAACGGAATACGCACTTGACCTTCCGACAGGTGCAGGGATTCCGCAAATCAGTGCTGTTTCTATCGGCGGTGAAACCGTTTCGGTAACGCAGGCGAGCGGCATCGGCACAAATGCAATGGTTACCATCAACGGCAAAATGTATAAAATCAAGATGCAAAATGACTGCTTTGCAGGCTTGTCAAGCATCAAGGATGCGGGCGTCGCTTACGATATGAAAATCAATATCGGCAATAAAAAAGCGCCGGAGTATCCTACTTATATTTACGTGGAAAGCTTAACCGACTCCACCGGCTTTGCAAGCTATCCGGAGCGCGGCGTGGTCGATGGCGTGATTAACGATAACTTGGAAAATCGTTGGGCGGCAAACGGCGACGGACAGTGGTTGCAGTTTGATTTTGGCAGCGTGCAGACGGTGCATTCTATGGCGTTTGCCGGCGTAACACAAACCCAGCGCGCGTATAACTTTGATGTGCTCGCTTCTGCAGACGGCGTCACATGGACAACCATCCATACAGGTGGCGCACCGGCCACGGATGATTTGATGAGCATCATCCATTTCGCGGAGCCGACGCAGGCAAGATTCATCAAAATGATTGGGCATTCCAGCAATAAAAGCACATGGAATACATATGCTGAGGTGCGTTTTTACAACAGCGCAGAGCAGCAGGCGGAGGATATTTCTTACTGGGATGTCTACTTTGCAAAGGACGAAACTGTTGTTGGCAAGGTTGGCGAAAAAGGGCAGATTTATGTGCGCGGCAAGGGGTTAAACGGTCAAACCTTGGAAAACTATGACGCAAGCTTTACCTACAATGTCGGCGATGAAAGCATCGCGACGGTTTCGGGAAGCGGAGAGATTACCTTCCATAAAGCGGGCAAAACAAGAATCACCGTAACCGGCATGCAAAACGGAATGCGTGTTACGTCCGGTGCATACCTGGTTGTTGAATAAAACAGAAAAGTGATATTTGGACAAATTTTAACGACATCTGAATATTTACCTGCTTTATAGGATGCAGTATAATAAAATTATTGCAGTAAAATATTATTTTTCTTACTGGAGGCATTTGATATGAGTAAAATCAGAGTGGGCTGTCTGGGCTTAGGTCAGCGCGGCGGTAGTATGACAAAGGCAATCGTAAATATTTTCCCGGAGCGTGCCGAGGTTGCAGCGGTATGCGATACCTACGAAGACCGCACAAAGGATATGGCGGATTGGGTAGAGGAAAAAACCGGTAAGCGTCCGTTTGAGACCTGCGATCCGTATGAGGTCATCAACAATCCGGATGTGGATGCCATCTGCATCTTCACCGCGTGGGAGTGGCACATTGAGCTTGCAACTGCGGCAATGCGCGCAGGCAAGTATGTCGGCTTGGAGGTCGGCGGTGCTTATGAGGTCAACGACTGCTTTAAGCTTGTAGATACCTACGAGCAGACAAAAAAGCATTGTATGATGCTTGAAAATGCCTGCTACGGCGAAAAAGAGCTGATGGTAATGCGGCTGGCAGCGGAAAATGCCTTCGGCGAGATTGTACACTGCGAGGGCGGCTATTGTCACGATTTGCGCGGCGAGATTTCGAGTGGCATGGAAATCCGTCACTACAGACTTCGTAACTACACCCACCGTTGCTGTGACAACTATCCGACGCATCAGTTCGGTCCGATTGCAAAGCTACTTAAAATCAACCGCGGTAACCGTATGCTTACGCTTTCCTCCTTTGCTTCAAAGGCGCGCGGCTTAAAAGAATATGTAAAGCAGAAGGCGGACAAGTATCCGTATCTGCAGGAAACAGAGTTTAACCAGGGCGACATCATTACAACCGTAATCAAATGTGCCGGCGGCGAAACAATTGTACTCACGCTCGACACAACGCTGCCGCGCCTTTACTCAAGAAACTATTCCGTGCGCGGTACCAAGGGTGCGTACTTTGAAAACGGCGATATGCTCCAGCTCGATTCGATGGGTATGAACCACGAAACCGGCAATCCGAAGGATATCTGGGGCAACGGTGAAAAGTACAGAGAAGAGCACAAGCATCCGCTTTGGGAAAAGTACGGCGAAGCCGCTAAAAAAGCAGGTCACGGCGGCATGGACTATATGGTGCTCTCTGCCTTCTTTGAATCCATCGAAAAGGATGCCGTTCCGCCGATTGATACCTATGACACGGCGGCATGGATGGTTGTAACCGCACTTTCCGAGCAGTCAATCGCCCTTGGCGGTCAGCCGATGCCTGTCCCGGACTTTACCCGCGGCCAGTGGATGATGCGGGGGGATATTAAGAGCGACCTCGAATTTTCGTTGGATTGGTAGTTTGTTCGCTGATTCTAATTATAAAAAGGTAAATTTTGTGTAATACTTCGTTGCAGCGCTGAGCCCGTACGGGGAGTACTGTGCTCGCCCTTTTGCCTTGTACTGCATCCGATTTTCCACTTTTTATGCTGATTGGAATATGTAGTTTGTTCGCTGATTTTACTTATAGAAAGGTGATTCGGCGCATTGCGTCATAAAAAATGAGCCATACCGAAAAGTATGGCTCTTTTTTTATGTGATGATTACTTTTTTAATACCTCACCGATGGTGGCGCTTAAGCCTGTAATACCCTGCAAATCGGACGGGATAATCAGCTTGGTTGCCTGTCCGTCAGCGACTTTTTCCATTGCCTCCATCGAGCGGATGGCAAGCATACCTTCGCCGGGCTTTGCCTCGTTAATTAAGCGGATACCCTCTGCTGTAGCGGTCTGGATTTTCAAAATCGCCTCCGCTTCACCTTCGGCGCGCTTGATTTGTGCTTCCTTTTCAGCCTCCGCTTCCAGAATTGCCGCAGTCTTTTTCGCTTCGGCAGCCAGAATCATCGATTCCTTTTCGCCCTCTGCCACCAAGATGGTCGAGCGCTTTTCACCCTCTGCCTTTAAGATGCTTTCGCGGCGCTCACGCTCTGCCTTCATCTGCTTTTCCATCGCATCCTGAATTGCCTTCGGCGGCATAATGTTCTTTAACTCCACGCGGTTGATTTTAATGCCCCACGGGTCGGTTGCATCGTCTAAGATGGCGCGCATCTTTGTATTGATGGTATCGCGCGAGGTAAGCGTTTGGTCGAGCTCTAAATCACCGATGATGTTACGCAGTGTGGTTGCGGTTAAGTTTTCGATTGCCGCCATCGGATTGTCTACGCCGTAGGCAAACATTTTCGGGTCGGTAATCTGAAAATACACAACGGTGTCAATCTGCATCGTAACATTATCCTTGGTGATTACCGGCTGCGGCGGAAAGTCCACAACCTGCTCTTTTAAATTCACATCCTTGGCAATGCGCTCGATAAACGGCACCTTTACATGCAGTCCAACGCTCCAGGTCGCCTTATAGGCACCCAGGCGCTCTACAACAAAGGCGTGCGCCTGCGGCACGATTTTGATGTTGGCAACGATAATGATGAGTAACAGTAACAATAAGGTTAATACAGCCGGCATAAAAATTCCTCCTATAAATTAAATTTCTTTTTTTATAACGCGCGCCGTAACGCCGCGAATATCGCGAATGGTTACAACGCTCCCTTCCTCAATCACAGTTTTATCCATACTTGCCGCTTTCCATTCAAAGCCGTAAATCGAAACGCGACCGGTATTTTTTAGGTTATCGATGGTTTCAATCACAATTGCATCCTGCCCGATGAAGCGGTCGGCATTGGTGCGCACCTCTTTGCCGGCGAAATATTTTTTCACCAGTCCGCGCGTCGTTAAAAGCAGCAACGCCGAAACAAAGATGAACACAAGCAGCTGCACCGCCGAATTTGCCACAAAAAACGACACAATCATTGCCGCAACCGCACCCAGGGCAAACCAGATACAAACCAAGCCCGGCACCGCCGCCTCAATAACAAACAAAACAATCGCAATAACAAGCCATAACAGTTGCATATCCGATTCCCCTTTCTGTTTAATAGTATAGCATAGTTCTTATTTAAATGCAATCCTAATCCAACAGCAATTCTGCGCGAAATCTCTCCACATCCGTGGCATTGTGGTTACATAAAACGGAAATAGCCTTGCCCTCTGCCACGCAGGGCGGGTTGGTTTTGTCCTCCGAAACGATTGCAACATAATGATTGCCAAAGGGCTTACCGTCTGCCTCCATGCGCTGTGGCATGCTCCAGGAAAGAAGGTCTTCGCTTTCACAAAGGTAGGCGATATCCTCGACCATTCTCGGAATACGCGGATCGAAGTTGATACCAACACAAGCCATAACATAGCGATTGTAGTCTTTCAGATAAATAACCCTCGGGTGCCATGCGTTTTTTACTAAAGCCGTTTCCTTGCCGAAATTACCCGGCTCGCAGAATGCACCGTCATAGTATTTTACAAAGTCGCCCATAATGCCGTCGCTGCGTTTGCGCGTGCGCGCAACATAAACATCACAGCTTATCCATTTTTTGGCGTTCATATCCGCACGTACAATGTTGTAAAACAGATAGAGGTATTCGCTGTTCGGGTCATCGAAAAGCGAAAAATCGCCACTGCCGAAGCTAATTTTATCTGCCTTTTGTCCGATGACATTGCCTGCGCCCGGATTATAAAGCTCCGTAAAGCACGGCTCGTTTGCCGTAATCACCCAACGGTCAAAGGTCCAGTTTTGTCCCTCGTCGTCAGAATGCATTAAGCCGATATGCCGAAAATCCGAATCTATGCGCGGCGGCTCCTCGCACGGGCCCCACGCATCATAGCCGGTGCCCTTGCAGTTCCAGCCGCTTTCGTTGTGAAAAAAACAGTAGAAGCGGTGGGTGCCGGGGCAGATATACAGTCCGAACGGCCAGATGCTGCCGCGTGCCTTCACGCCGTCCGGATAACGTACGCCGTCGAAAGCGAAATCCGCATGACCAACACAAAAATTTGTCTGTATAGGATAAAGCTGCTTTAGATCATCTAAACAGGAGCCGGAAAACATTGCAACATATCCCTTGTGCGAATGTCCGCTCATTGCCCACAGTGTACCGGCTGCATCGCGGCACATCGGGGTTGTACCGTCCTGAAATATGCCGTCTTTATTTACAAACGGCGTTGAAAGCTGTTCTTTTATTTTTAACTGTAACATAGTTTGCCTCCTCGGTGCTGCGCCTGTAGTTTACTACACTTGCAGTGTATCATATCGTATGCAAAAAAGCAAGATTTTTCAAATAAGGAACAATCTTTAATAAAACCTTGCAAAACGCGGAAAAATAGTATACAATAACCTTTGGAATTTTTTAAAGGAGGCAATCTTTTATGAATACAATTTCTTTGGATTATCAAAAGGCGAAAAATTTCTTTTCGCAGGACGAAATCGACAATATGCGCGGCATGGTAAAATCCTGCCACGATATGCTGCACGCTAAGAGCGGTGCCGGCAATGACTTTTTGGGCTGGCTGGAGCTGCCGGAAAACTATGACAAGGCAGAGTTTGACCGCATTAAGAAGGCAGCTGCAAAGATTCAGAGCGATTCCGAGGTGCTGATTGTTGTCGGCATCGGCGGCTCGTATCTCGGTGCAAGAGCCGTAATTGAGGCGCTGCGCCACAGCTTCTATAACGCTGTTTCTAAAGATGTACGCAAGACACCGGAAATCTATTTTGCAGGTAACTCCATCTCCTCGACTTACCTGATGGATTTAATCGATGTTATCGGCGACAGAGACTTTTCCATTAATATTATCTCCAAGTCCGGCACAACAACCGAGCCGGCAGTGGCATTCCGTGTGCTGAAGGCGCTGTGTGAGAAAAAGTACGGCAAGGACGGCGCAAAGGAAAGAATTTATGCAACAACCGACAAGGCGCGTGGTGCGCTCAAAAACCTCTGCGACGAGGAAGGCTACGAAACCTTCGTCATTCCGGACGATGTTGGCGGCAGATTCTCCGTATTAACCGCAGTCGGTCTTTTGCCGATTGCCGTTTCCGGCGCAGATATTGATGCTTTAATGGCAGGCGCGAAGGCAGGTATGGACGAGTATGCCTGCGCGGATTTGGATAAAAACTACTGCTACCAGTATGCGGCAATCCGCAACCTGCTCTACAACAAGGGCAAGCATGTGGAAATGCTCGTAAACTACGAGCCGGGCCTGCACTTTATGAACGAGTGGTTCAAGCAGCTCTACGGCGAAAGTGAAGGTAAGGATCAGAAGGGTATCTTCCCGGCAGCAGCAGATTTTTCGACCGACTTGCACTCCATGGGTCAGTATGTGCAGGACGGCAGACGCATTTTGTTTGAAACCGTGATGAATGTTGTAAAGCCGCGCCGCGACTTTGCACTTGAGGCAGACGATAAAAATGTGGATGGCTTGAACTTCCTCGCCGGCAAGACGATGGACTTTGTAAACCAAAAGGCATTCGAGGGTACCGTGCTTGCACATACCGACGGCGGCGTACCGACAATGATTATCAACATCGAAGCGCTTGACGAGTTTAACTTAGGTAAGCTGATTTACTTCTTCGAAAAGGCGTGCGCAATTTCCGGTTACCTCTTAGGCGTAAATCCGTTCAACCAGCCGGGCGTAGAGGCGTACAAAAAGAATATGTTTGCGCTTTTAGGCAAGCCGGGCTACGAGGCACAGAAGGAAGCTCTCGAGCAGAGATTGGCGGAGTAAAATTAAAAAAAGCACAAAGCTTTCTTGAAAATTGGGAAAATTTCAAAAGATTTACTTGCACTTTTCCCAAAAATATAGTATGCTATTATCAAGGAATAAAAATAGTCAAGGAGGCTTGATCAACATGATAAAAGTATTAATAGGTAAAAAGGGTACCGGTAAGACAAAAACATTGATTGACAGCGTGACGAAAGCTGCTGCAGAGGCGCACGGCGATTTGGTGTTCATCAGCTCCGACACGAAGCGTCATATGTATGACATTCCGCACAAGGTAAGAATGGTGGATACCGCTGCTTTCGAGCTGAAGGTATACGATGAGTTCTACGGCTTCATTTGCGGTCTTCTCTCGAACAATTTCGATATTTCGAATATGTACATCGACAGCATGTATAAAATCGTGAAGGACCAGGAAACCGGCTTGGAGAAGTTTTTTGAGGATGTTGCAGCACTTTCCGAGCAGTACAACATTGATTTTATGTTCACAATGAGCATGGACGAAGCGGAAGCACCGGAATTCATTAAGAAGTATTTATAATTTTTGCAAACAAACGAGCGAGAGCGTCCTGCGCTCTCGTTTGTTTCTGTCAAGGAGAAGATTTTTATGCAGTATCAAAGCACAAGAGATAAATCCATAAATGTGTCTGCCGCAGAGGCGATTAAAACGGGCCTGTCCGCGGAGGGCGGCTTGTTTGTTCCCAAGGCGTTGCCGCAGATTTCGGCCTCGCAGCTGCGTGCATTTGCGAAAATGAGCTATAATGAGCGTGCCGTTGCAGTGCTTTCCAATTTTTTAACAGACTTTACCGATGAGGAAATCGCGGCGTGCGTAAACGCAGCATATACGAAGGAAAAGTTTGAAACGGACACGATTGCCCCGGTATATAAGCTAAACGATACCCACTATTTCTTAGAGCTCTGGCACGGGCCGACCTGTGCATTTAAGGATATGGCGCTGCAGATTTTGCCGCATTTGCTTACAAAGTCCATTGCAAAGTGCGGCGCAACGGAGGAGTGTGTAATTCTGGTTGCGACCTCCGGCGATACCGGTAAGGCGGCGCTGGAAGGCTTTAAGGATGTAAAAGGTACGCGTATTTTCGTGTTCTACCCGGACAAGGGCGTCAGCGAAATTCAGAAGCTGCAGATGATTACGCAGGAGGGCAACAATGTCGGCGTAGCGGCGGCAGAGGGTAATTTCGACGATGCACAGACCGGCGTAAAGAAGATTTTTACCGACGAGGACTATAAGGCGCTGTTAAAGCTTAACGGCTTTGCGCTCTCCAGTGCAAACTCCATCAACTGGGGTCGCCTGGTGCCGCAGATTGTTTACTATTTCTCGGCGTATGCCGATTTGGTGAAAAACGGCGAAATCGAGTTTGGCGAAAAAATCAACTTTGCCGTACCGACCGGTAACTTCGGCAACATCTTAGCCGGCTACTATGCGATGAAGATGGGCCTGCCGGTTAACAAGTTCATTTGCGCGTCGAATGAAAATAATGTGCTGACCGACTTTATCAATGATGGCGTGTACGACAGAAACCGCAAGTTCCACACAACCATTTCTCCGTCAATGGATATTCTGGTGTCGAGCAACTTAGAGCGTCTGCTCTTCGATATTACAGACGGTGACGATCAGAAGGTTGCAGGCTATATGGCTGCCCTGATGCGCGACGGTAAGTATGAAATTTCTGCAGCAGACCGCGAAAAGATTCAGTCGCTGTTTTATGCCGCTTGCTGTGACGATGAGCAGACCAAACAGAGCATCGTTGATGTATACAAGCAGTACGCTTATGTGATGGATACGCATACGGCAGTTGCAAAGCATGTTTGCGACAAGTATATCGAAGAAACCGGCGATACCACCAAAACGGTCATCGCATCGACGGCGAGTCCGTTTAAGTTTAACCAAAGCGTGTTAATTGCACTCGAGGGTCTGGCAAGTGTAGCCGGCAAGGACGAGTTTGCGCTTTTGGAAAGGCTTTCCGAGGTGAGCGAAATGCCGATTCCGGAATCGCTTTCCGCGCTGAAAACAAAAACAAAGCTGTTTAACCTCAAGTGTGAAAAAACGCTGTTAAAGCAGGTTGTCAGCGAATTTTTGCAGGTAGAATAATCAAAAAAACAAAACCGCATCTGTTCAAATGATGCGGTTTTTTGTTTTCCAAACATTGGCGGAATAATTAAATCCCTCTTTGTGCAAATTAAAACCAGCAGTAAAAAACAAACAGATACGGAGGGATTTATTTTATGATGACCATCATAGATACGATTGCGCTGATTTTGGTGATTGTAGGCGGCATAAACTGGGGCTCAATCGGGCTGTTCGGCTACGATTTTGTCGGCGGTATGTTTGGCGGAATGAACGCAACGCTGCCGCGCATCATCTTCACGCTGGTCGGCATCGCCGCACTTTGGTGCATCACGCTTTTGTTCAAAGACAAGTTCTACAACAACGGCAAATAAAAAAAGCATCTTCGCAGCTCAGGGCAGCGGGGATGCTTTTTTTCAAAATATTGCTATGGAAAACGGTGTCTGCTTATGATATAATAAAAGTCGAGTTTTGTCAAAAAGGGGTGACACCGTGAAAAAAGTATTATGTATTTTTTTAAGTCTCCTGCTTTTAAGCGTGCAGGCGGCGGCAGCAAAAAGCTTTTCGGATGTCAGCGAAGGGGACTGGCATTATCCGTATATACAGGCAATGGTAAAAAAGGATTTAATCAGCGGCTATGAGGACGGCACATTTCAGCCGTCCGGCACGCTGACCCAGGGCGAATTTTTAACGCTCGTTGCGCGCACCTTCTATCCCGGAACGCTTGCCAAAGCCAAGGGCGGCAGGCATTGGGCAACCAATGCCTACAATGCGGCGATGCAATCGGGTATTTTGTGGGCAGACGAGTTTTTGGAGCTGGATGCCGACTCGCTCGGCGCACCGATTGACCGAAAAACCGTTTGTGTGCTCTTTGACCGCGTGATGCAAACGGTCTGCGATGCTGACGCGCTGAAAACCGACGGTTACGCAAACGACATTGAGGACTATTCCGAAATCGGAAAACAATATCGCAGCGGCATACTGCAATGCTATGCGCGCGGTATCGTTTCCGGCTATGACGATGGGTATTTTCGCCCTGACCGCACGCTGACGCGCGCAGAAGCCTGCGTCATGCTGACCCGCGCTGCGGGGCTTTCGGTGCAAACAAAGCCGCAGCCGACACCGAACTGGTACAAAAAAGGCGATAACCCGGACAAGCGTATTCGTATTTTCGGCACCGACGAGGTGAATAAATACGAAAACAAAGCTGCTGCCGAGGCAAATATCGTCGAGGTCTGCGTCCCCGTATGGCGCATGCATCGCATCACCGGCGAAAAAACCGAGTCTAAGCAGTATTTCCAAATTAATCAAGCCCTCGCCGAGGATGCCGTAAAGATTTTCACCGAAATTTTCAACGATCCCACGCAGTTTCCCATCTATGAAATCGGCGGCTACAGCTGGCGCGGCGACATCAACAACTCCGAGCATAACTCCGGACTCGCCATCGACATCAACGCCAAGGAAAACTACCAAATTTTCCCGAACGGCAACATCGGTGCCGGCGAATACTGGAAGCCCGGCGAAGACCCCCACTCCATCGAAGAGGGCGGCATCGTGGTAAGCACCTTCGAAAAGTACGGCTTTTCCTGGGGCGGCAACTCGTGGCAGAGTAACAAGGACTATATGCACTTTTCTTACTTAGGGAGGTAAGTGCCTCTATTGTAATTATAAAAAGGTAATTTTAGCGCAATACTGCGTTACAGCGGCAAGCCCGTACACGAGTACTGTGCTTGCCGCTGTGCCTTGTCTTGCATCTAAAATTCC
>JAZQCN010000152.1:0-14503 GCA_045546315.1 Clostridia bacterium
GCTCTGCCGCCTCCGGCGTTTCCACAAGCGGTAAGGTTTTCACTCTACCGCCGACAAAATTCACAAACTTCTGCACCTCTGCCGCCGTTTTAAAATACGGCAGCATCAGAATATCCGCGCCGGCTGCAATTGCTGCATCAATTTCCTCTTTCGACGAGGTATAGCTTTCACTCGCCTCGTGCATCGGATTAACGCGCACCATTACCTGCGCCTGTTGAACAACTGCTTTAATATTCCGAACATCTTCAATCGTATGATGCGACTGCACCGTATCCATGCCGCCCTGTCGGATGTCTTTTCCGATATATTCCATATCTACGAATATACGGTCAACACCGGCAGCTTCAACAATACGCGCAATATCCGGTCGGTTTGTTATGTACATCAATTTCAATGCCATAGCCAATCTTCCTTTACTTCTGCACGGGTTCTTTTTTCAGCGTCTCACCCTTGTTTTCGTTATCTGCATTTGTAAGCACCTTAAACACCGTTAAAAACAGAATCTTAATATCCAGCCAAAGCGACACATTGTCCACATACCAAACATTAAGTTCAATGCGTTTATACCACTCGACATCCTTTCTGCCGTGCGTTTGTGCCCAGCCCGTGATGCCGGGGCGCACTGCAAACATTCTTTTTTGTTCAGGCGTATATTCTTCAATTGGCCATGGATGATATGTCAGCGGCGGTCTGGGGCCGATAATGCTCATATCGCCCTTCAAAATATTAATAAGCTGCGGTAGCTCATCGATGCTGGTTGCACGAATAATTCTGCCAACCTTTGTCACGCGCTTATCCCCTTTGCCGGAGTAGACGCCGCTGCCCGTTTTCTCCGCACCGACGCACATAGAACGAAATTTATAAATCCAAAAGACGCGTCCGTCTAAGCCAAGCCGCTCCTGCTTAAAGATTACCGGTCCCGGCGATTCCAGCTTAATCAAAATCGCCGTTATGAGCATAAACGGAGACGCAACAAGAAGCGCTATCGCGGATAAGATCACATCCAAGAAGCGCTTGAAAAAAACACGGTACACTTCAATCACTCTCCCCAAAATTGAAACTACCAAAATCAAAATTTTATATAATATATATTAGTATATAATTTTTATAAGCTTTTGTCAACTTTTAATAAAAAATGCCTCGTAAAAGTGCAATTTCTTTAGCATATCCTTCCAATTCATTCGGTGTTTCGAGATAAAACGGCAAATTTCGCAGCTGCGGATGGTTAATAATACGCTCAAAAGCCGCCGTGCCGATATAGCCCTCACCGATTTTGGCATGTCTGTCCTTATGCGCACCACACGGGTTTAAGCTGTCGTTTAAATGAATGGCGCAAAGCTTTTCTATACCGATAACGCGGTCAAATTCTTCCAAAACGCCGTCCAGATTATTGACAATATCATAGCCGCCGTCGTGTATATGGCAAGTATCCATGCACACGCCCACGCGCTCCGAAAGCGCGGTGCGCTCTATAATTTGCGCCAATTCTTCAAACCGGCCGCCAACCTCGCTGCCCTTGCCCGCCATCGTTTCCAAAAGCACCTTCACTTTGCCTTCCGGCTCTAAAACTGCATTGAGCGTTTCCGCAATCAAATCCATGCCGACCTGCACCCCCTGCCCGACATGGCTGCCCGGATGAAAGTTATACATAGCACCGTCGATGTGTTCAAGCACTGCCAGGTCCTCTGCCATAGCACGCCGGGCAAACGCGCGCAAATCCGCTCTTGCGGCACAGGGATTGTAGGTGTACGGTGCATGCGCAAGCGGCATCTTAATGCCGTTTTCTGCCATATATGCGTTCAGCGCTGCCGCGTCATTTGCGTCAAAGGCCTTTGCATTGCCGCCGCGCGGATTTCTTGTGAAAAACTGAAATGTATTTGCATCAATCGAGCTCGCTTCCCTGCCCATATGCAAATACCCCTTTGATGCAGTTAAATGACAGCCGATATAAAACATTTCTTACCTCCGGGAACCGAATAATATCTTATTAATTTTATCATAAATACATATAAAAGTCAAATCTTGATAAACGCACAAAATAACTCTTTTCTTACAACCTTTTCTGTGGTAAAATAAATTAAAGCTGTTTTTGGGGAGGCATAAAATGCAAAAACAAGACATTCGCACCGCTATGCTCTTAGGCGAAAGCGGCATAGAAAAATTAAATAAAAGCCGCGTTGCCGTATTCGGCATCGGTGGCGTCGGCGGCCACGCTGCAGAGGCGCTTGCGCGCGCAGGCATCGGCACAATCGACTTGTTCGACGGCGATGTTGTTTCCGAATCCAACATCAATCGCCAGCTCGTCGCGCTGCACTCCACAATTGGCAAATACAAAGCCGATGTTATGGCAGCGCGCATTCTGGATATCAACCCAAGCGCAACTGTAAATGTGCACAATTTGTTCTACACTGCCGAAACTGCAGATGCATTCCCGCTTGAAAGCTACGATTATATTCTCGACGCTGTAGATATGGTCAGCGCCAAGCTTTTACTGATTGAAAAAGCAAACGAAAAAAAGGTGCCGATTATCAGCAGTATGGGTGCCGGAAACAAATTGGACCCAACCGCTTTTACAGTAACGGATATATACAAAACAACAATGTGTCCGCTCGCGAAGGTGATGCGCAGAGAATTAAAGCTGCGCGGCATCCGCAAGCTGAAGGTCGTCTTCTCTCCCGAGCCGCCGATGTCGCCGCTCTCGTTCGAAGAAGAAAGTACGCTTGCGCCGCAAAAGCGGCAAACGCCCGGCAGCATTTCGTTTGTGCCTTCGGTTGCAGGCCTAATTTTAGCGGGTGAGGTTATTAAGGATTTAAGCACAAAAAAGCTCGATGACTAAATTGTCACCGAGCTTTTACTTTTACAGTAAGGTTTCGATATCCGTATATTCATATCCAAGTGCAGACGCAACATTTTTGTTTGTACATTGATGCTTATAGATGTTCACACCGTTGCGCAAGCCTTCATCCTTTGCAATCGCCGCTTCAAAGCCGAGGTTTGCCATCGCGCGTGCATGACGGAAGGTTGTGTTCGACAGCGCAACCGTGGAAGTATACGGCACTGCACCCGGCATATTGCCGACACAGTAGTGCACAATACCTTCCTCGATAAACACCGGATTGTCGTGCGTGGTTACATGCGAGGATTCGCAGCAGCCACCCTGGTCAATGGCGATATCTACAATTACTGAGCCCTTCTTCATCAGCTTCAAATGCTCTTTTCGAATCAGCTTCGGTGTCTTGCCGCCCGGAATCAAAACAGAGCCGATAACCAAATCTGCCTTAGCAAGGGACTTTCTGATGTTCGCTTCTGTGCTGTAAAGGGTGGTTACAGAAGCACCGAACACATCCTCCAAATAGGACAAACGGTTCAAATCAATATCCAAAAGCGTAACCTGTGCGTCACTGCCCACAGCCGCCTTTGCCGCATAAGTACCGGCAACACCGCCGCCGACAATCACGATTTTACCTCTTTCGACGCCTGGAACACCGCCGAGCAGAATACCTCTGCCGCCAAAGCTGCGCTCCAAGTATTTTGCACCCTCCTGGATACTTAATCTGCCCGCAATCTGACTCATCGGGCGCAAGCACGGCAGGTTGCCGTCCGCATCTGTAATTGTCTCATACGCAACCGCCTTAACGCCGCGATTTACCAACGCTTCAGCAAGTCCCGGGTTCGGCGCAAGATGCAGGTAAGTAAACAAAATCTGGTTTTCCTTCAAAAAACCGTATTCACACGGTTCCGGTTCTTTAACCTTGATAATCATATCCGACTTTTCATACACTTCTGCCGGTGTATCTAAAATAATCGCGCCTGCTTCTTTGTACATTTCATCCGGAAAGCCGGCACCCTCTCCGGCACCCGTTTCCACATATACGGTATGTCCGTCTGCCACGAAAACTGCAGCATTGTCCGGAATCAGACCGACACGGTATTCATGATTTTTTAATTCTTTGGTTGTACCGATAATCATACAATTTCCTCTTTTCCGTTTTTCAAATTTGAATAAGTAAATTCATTATACTACAAAAAAATACAGCCCGTCAACTTTTTTATACCCCGCTGTTGTCAAACGCAGGAATAAAACTTTCCTGCGCCGCTTCACCTTCTTGCACAAACGCATTCTCTATGCCGATTGTTTCGGCAAAAGCCAGTATTGAAGCATATGCCTCATCCGAAATCCGCTCTGCAAGTGCGGCATATTTCGGTGTCCCGATTGGCGTGTACTGACTCATAATACTCATATATATTTTTTTGCCGTAGGTCTCATGCCAAAAGGCAAGAATTTTCTTGGCATCTGCGTAGGCGCCGGGCAAAACCATATGCCGCACAAGCACGCCACTCGTCATCATTCCTTCCGCATCAAACCTGCATTCTCCGCGCTGGCGCACCATTTCGGCAATTGCCGCCTGCGCCGTTTCGCGGTAGTTTTTTACATTAGAATAGCGCAGTGCAAGCAGGTTGCTCCAGTATTTAAAATCCGGCATATATACATCAATCAAACCCTCCAACAGTTTCAGCGTTTCTACACTTTCATAACCGCCGCAGTTATAGACAAAAGGTATATTTATTTTTTCCGCTTTTGCTTGCGAAATCACCTCGGCAAGCATCGGCACATAATGCGAAGGCGTAACCAGATTGATGTTGTGTGCGCCCTTTTGCTTTAATTCAAAAAAGATTTCCAAAAGGCGCGCCGGCGAAATGGTTTTACCACGCTGCCCGCGCGAAATTGCCGCATTCTGGCAATAGCAGCAGCCGAGATTACACCCCGAAAAAAAGACCGTTCCCGAACCGTTTTTTCCGGAAATACAGGGTTCTTCCCACATATGCAATGCCGCGCGTGCCACTTTAAACTCGCTGCCGACTCCGCAGTAGCCGACTCTTCCGTTTTCCCTGTCAGCACCGCAATTTCTTGGACAAATTGTACATTTTCTCATACAAATCAACCTCTTGCAAAAGCGACAGCCCACCGGCTGCCGCTTGTTTGTTTTACTGATTTGAAATCACCAAAATATCCGTTACAACACCGTCTTTTGCCTTAACGAATACATATTGATGCACCTTCCAATCGTCGGTCGTCTCCTGAATAATGTTGCCGTAATCGTCCTTCGGCATATCGTAGAACTCCAGAGTTTCCGGCGTCGCAAAGCCATAACGATTTTTTGTGCGCAGATTTGCTTCATAGGTCAAAATTTTTGCATCCTCCGCCACGCGCAGTACACGGGTTGCATCCGAGCTTTTTTTGCCGTTTCCCGGATAAATATAGATTTTCGCGCCGTCTTTATCGTATTGAATGTCGCCCAAAAAGCCGAGGTACACCTCGTGCTTTTTATCCTCTTCCAGATAACCCCATTTGTGCGCCGTCGGCACATAGAGCTTTTCCAAAAACGCATTCTCTGTCGAAACACCAGATGCAAGCGGCATCGTACCTACACGCAGCATCAGGAAAACCTCTTTGACCTCACCGTACAGGTTGGTGTTGATTAAGATAATGTCGCCACCCTGAATCTTTTGTGCTGTGCCGTACATGCTGTGAATCGGCACATCCTTATCGATATACATCTCATAAAGCGTTTCACTGCCGGCAACATAGAACTGCAGACGGTAGCGAAGCGCGTCTTCTGCATCATCATAGCGCTCCCAGGCATTTACAACATAACAAAGCGTATCCATCGGCTCAATTTTCATTTTTTCCGCTTCCGGCACGCTCGGCAATACCTCCGGCTTTTCTTCCTCCTTCGGCTCCTCCGCCGGCGGTTTTTCAGCCAGTAGCGCCTCTGCGCGCGCAAGCAGCACAATCACCTCAGCACGCGTTACCGGCGCATTCGGACGGAAGGTATTGTCCGGATAGCCTTTTAAAAGGCCGAGCGCATACGCTGTCTTTGCGTTTTCTTCCAGCGCCGGCTGAATTGTGCTTGCATCGGTAAACGGCATATCCGCTCTCTTGCTTTCAAAGCCTGCTGCTTTTACAATTGCATACGCAATCTCTGCGCGTGTTGCCGGCGCATCCGGTGCGTAGTTTTCTTTGCTTTCTGTATATGTATATTTATCCGTTTTTGCAATATAGTCATACTGCCAGCTGTCTTTATCCACATCGGTATATGTAATCTCTTCTGCTTTGTCAAGTCCGAATACCAGACAGAGCATCTTTGCAAATTCCGCGCGGGTTACGCTGTTATCCGGGAAAAAGTGCCCCTGTCCGTCACCCGCCAGAATGCCGCGCTCCGCATAGCTTTCAATATCCGCTTTTGCCCAGTCATGTGCCTCTGCCACATCATCAAAGCCTGCCGCATAGCCGCAAATCGTTCCAAGCAGCAGCACTACTGCCATCAAAAAGGCAAACCATCTTTTTCTCATTTTCTTTCTCCTTTGTATCACTCAAATTTTACATCCTGCACGATGACAATATCCGTTAATTTGTTTTCGTGCCAATGCAGATAAAATGTCTTAACCCGTTTCATATTCTCCGGCGTATTTACAATGCTGTTAAAGATTTCTTTGCGCTCGGGATTCGTTAAATCAATATCGCCGAGCACGCTGCATCTGAAGCGTTCCTTATCCTTTGTATAGCGCGTATATTCTATTACACGCGTTTCCTTCGGCACCGCATAGCCGCCGATGTTCACCGTTTTCGCATTGACAACCACATTCGGTGTGTACAGAATACGAAGCTCGTTTGTATAGCGTTTTCCGTCTTCATCCAGCGTACCGCGCCAACCCCAGTCTCTTTCACCGCTTTGCTTCGTTGTATCCGTCCAATACCCGACATTGGTGTAGCTATAGTCGTTTCCGTTTTTCTTTCCCTTATCGTCCATATCCCAGAGGATATGCACCTTGCTGATTGTGCCGTTAAACTTCTTCTCAAAATAAACCAAATCACCGCAGTCCAGTTCGGAATTACAGCGCGTGCCGTTTTTAAAAACCATCAACTCATCCACAAACACACAGCCCATTTCCTCCGCGCCCGGCAAATAGAGCTTGATGCAGGTCTTCGGCCTTTGATAGCCGGGCAAATATACCTCCTGCTCCACAGCGCGTACACATGCGATTGTATGTATCTCCGTAATTTCGTCTGTCACATCCTCAAGCTGCGTAACATCCAGCTGCACTGCTTCATCATCTCGCATAGGCATCTGTGCTGTAAAATACTGCGATTGCAGCTTTTTTGCGCGCGCAGTTATCGCATGAATCTCCTCCGGCGTTGGCTCTTTTTCACCTGTAGCCGGTTTAATATTTTGACACAGCGCATTCATTTGTTCAAGCGGCAAAGCCGATGCCGTTGCCGACACTGTCATCACGCCAAGCAGCAAAAGCGACAATGCTGCCGCAAACCATTGTTTCTTCATTTTTTCTCTCCTTCGGTCATGTTCGCCAAAACGCATCCTCAATATGTGTAACCTTCATTTTTGACGGCTGCCCGTCTGCATCCGGTGTGTATGTAATTTCAACCACATCAAAACGGCATGGCTCATCCTCACCAATGCTGTTTTCCAGCATATACATCTGCGCAGCACGCAATAAATTGCGACGTTTTATATGCCCGACAAACTCCGCCGGTGTACCGAATGCCGCAGTTTTTCTTGCTTTAACCTCAACAAACACCCAATACACACCGTCGCGCAACACCAAATCCAGCTCACCGCCACGGCAGACATAGTTTCTATCGACGCAGCGCAAGCCCTTTTTTTCAAGAAATCGTTTTGCTTCGCCCTCGAAGATTTTCCCGAGCGCTCTGTTTGTTTTTTCTGCCATTATTTTATTTCACAAACTCCTTCACACCGCGAAATGTTTTTCTGTGAATCGGACTCGGTCCGTACTGCGCAATCAGCGCGCGGTGGCGCTCCGTCGGATACGCCTTGTGTTTTTCAAATTCGTACTCCGGATACTGCTTTGCAAGCGCAATCATCTCGCGGTCACGGCTGACTTTGGCTAAAATAGACGCCGCTGCAATGGATGCGGAAAGCGCGTCTCCCTTGACAACGGTCTGATGCGGTACATAGTCCATTCCGCGGATGCGGTTGCCGTCGATTAAAACAAAATCTGCCGGCACCTTTAACCCTTGCACAGCGCCGTTCATGGCTTTAAAGGTTGCTTCCAAAATATTGATGCGGTCAATTTCCTCGTGGTCGATCGCGCAAACGCAATATGCAACCGCCTTTTCTTGAATCACATCAAAAAGCGCCTCGCGCTTCTTTTCGGAAAGCTTTTTTGAATCGTTTAAGCCTTCAATCACTTCGCCCTCCGGCAAAATCACCGCCGCCGCAAACACGCTGCCCGCCAGCGGTCCGCGTCCGGCTTCATCCACGCCGGCAATCGCCGCAAACCCCTTTGCGCGAAGCGCATTTTCGTATTTATACATATCCACTTTCACTTCTGTTTTCATGCTAAGCTCCTCTTTATAACCCTTTAGGGCAGTATCTCATACACAATCCGCAAACAGAGCCTCGACCGATATGCTGGAAATGCTCTTTCATATAGGCACTGCAGGCTGCGGCATCCACAATCTCCTCACGCGCCATACCGGGGTGCCAGACCTTGCCGCGAATTGCCATAGCAGGACATTTTGTGGCACAAATCGTGCAGGAGCCGCAAAGGTCCGTATTTTCATTTTCCACTACTGTATTAAACGGCATATTGGTCAGAATTGTTCCAAGTCGAATACGCGGTCCGTAATTTTTACTGATAAAAAGGTCATTTTTGCCAATACTGCCGAGCCCGGCTTGCCGGGCAGCCGCCTTGTGGCTGACGATACCGGAAAGACCGCCTTTGCCGTCCGGAATAGATTGGGAGGCAGCAACAGGCAAATAAAGATAGCCCTCGCGTTGAATGTATGTACCGATTTCAAATAAGATGCGGTCAATAAATGCGTTCGCCGTACGGTAGTGCTGAAAATAGGCAAAGGTCGGTGCATCGCCGATTTCATCAATGACAAAATCCGAAAGCCTTACGGTGATACTGATTGTATAGGGCAGCTTATCTGCATATTGCGCAGACAGGGGTGCCGTCTCGGTAAAGCCGACATCTGCCGCGCCGAGGGCGCGCAGGCGCTCTGTAACCTGCTTATTATAAAACACATACATCCCCTCCAAAGGTTCATCATTAAAAATATTTTAGCACAATTTTCGTTTTTTGTCTATGCAACTTTAAAATTCTGTGGTAAAATGAAAAAGATGAGGTGATGACTTGAAATACTATTGTATAACAGACCCGGTTGAAATCCGGATTATGGTTTTATATGCCCTGCGCGAAGCAACAGAGCAAATTTCCCGTCCGCAGCTGACACATTCTTTATTGGCAAGTGCCGATGTGGATATGTTCGACATTTGTGATGCGATCGCCTTTTTGGAAAAAGCAAACGAAATCTACCGCTTTATCAATTCCGAAGGCAAAGAGATTATGGACTTAACCGACAGCGGCAGAGTGACGGTAGAATGCTTTTACAGAGACATTCCTTTGCAGGTGCGCGAATACATTGTGCAGACCTTAAAGGAGCTGCACGCTTTTAAGGAAGAACAAAACCGCGTTACGGCAAGCAGCGTGCCCGTCAGCTTCACGGAATACAGCGCACAGCTCGGTCTGCGCGAAGCGGAAAAGGATACATTAAAGCTGCAGCTGTATGCTAAAGACGAGGAAATTGCGGATTTGATGTGCAAAAATTTCAAAAAGAAGCACGCGGAAATCTACGCATATTTATTAAAGACTCTAACCGAAACAGAAGAATAAAAAAAGAATCCCCGCAGGGATTCTTTTTTTATTGCATTCTCAAATCGTTTAAAAGCATCGGGCTGAAGCGCTCTACACCGAAACGCTCGGCAAACATCGCACACTTGCACATAAAGATATAGTAAATGTTTTTGCCGCAGTAGCGCAGGGTTTCAAAATTCCCCTGCCCTTTCGCAAGCACCACATCTGCGGCATCCATTTTTTCTTTCGCCTCTGCGCTGATTTTCTCAAGGCAGGTGCCGGCAATATTTGTGCCATTGTCCGAAACAGAGACAAGCTTATCTAAACCAATTTGCTCTGCATCGCACATTGTCGCATCGTTTAAAACCGGCGCACCGCGCACAATCACATCGATTTGCAATTCCGGCCGCATCTTTAAAAGCGTTTCAATGAGCAGCTTGTCAAACACGATTTCTCCACAGTTGTCTGTAAGATACACCACGCGCTTTGCGCTTTTTAAATCTGTACGCAGGTTTTCAAGCTCCGCTCTGTCAATTTTCATATTTTCTGCATCGTCAATGAGAGACTGCAGCTTGCCCTCGTCTACCGAATCCATCGCACCGAAGTCGATGTAGTTTCCGAGCATTGCATAGCATACGGAAAGGTACAACGCATCTGTCGCTGCATTGATTTTTTCCTGCACAGACGGCGCTTTTTTCAGCATCCAAGCATTAAAATAGGCTTTTAATTCCGCAAAATCGTCCGTATTGCCGAACATTTCCGTCTGCAGAGCGTTGATGTCAGCAAGCACCTCCGGCGCACTCTGCGTTTTTCTTGCCGCTGCAAGGATTTTAAGTAGCCGCTGCATATACAAAAGCCTTGTTTCCTCATCCGCATTTTTCGTAAATTTGTTTAAATTTTTGTCTAACAGGCAGGTGATGCACTGTGCACTTAATCTTGTGATGTCCATATAAACTCCCCTTTTCGTCTATACTGAAATTATACCACAACCAAAATTCTTGTCAACAGCATTAACTTGTGCTACAATAACAGCGAGGTGAAATTATGTTTTCATTTGAACTTGGATTTTTGCAATTGCTCGAAGGGATTCGCACCCCATTTTTAGACTTTGTTTTCGAGTGTATTTCCGCCATTGGTGAGGATGTTGTTCTGATTGGATTGATGGCAATTCTCTATTTCGGCTTTGACAAGCAGTTGGCGCGGAAAATCTTTTTTTCCACCGCGTTTTCGATCGGCGCAAACTGCATCATCAAAAACATTGTGCGTCTGCCGCGCCCGTTTGCCGGCGGCAAGGTCAGCTGTGTGCGCCCGGAAACGGCAACGGGGTATTCCTTCCCGAGCGGGCACACGCAAACCGTAGCCTCCTGGAGCGCTTCCCTTGCTCTACACGCAAAAAAGCAGTCATCCTTTCTGCTCTGCATCATTATTACGGTTTTGGTTGCCTTTTCAAGAATGTATCTGGGTGCGCATTATCCGAGCGATGTCATCGTTGGCGCCGTTCTCGGTTTTCTTTTTGCCGCGCTCGGCAATCATTTATACGAACGCTTTACAAACAAAACCCTGCTTTGCGGCGCTGTTGTTTTCCTGCTTACACCGTTTGCCGTATACTATCTTTTCACGCCGAATCCGCAGTATGCCGACTTTTTTAAGCTGTACGGTCTGTTTGCCGGTTTTACGCTCAGCCTTCCGTTTGAAGAACGGTTTGTTGCCTTCAATTGCGACGGTACTTTTTTAAGAAAGCTTTTGCGTATGCTATGTGCCAGCGTTCTCGCCGTCGTCATAAAAGAAGTGCTCAAAAAGCTGTTTATGTGCGATAATTTACAGCTATCGCTCATTTTAGACGCTGTGCGCTATTTCGCGCTGGCGTTCATCATCCTCGGCATTTGTCCGTGGGTATTTAAAAAGGTGAGATTATAAATAAAAAAGACGCGCACGCCTCTTTTTTATTTATATACCAAGCGCCGCCGCACCGATGATGCCGGCATCGTTACCAAGTGTGGCAACGCAGAATTTTGCGCGTGGCAGGCTCGTTACATCGCCGTAGCACTCTTTATCAAGAATTGCCTGCACTCTTCTAAGAAGCGGCACGCCGGCTTTGGAAACACCGCCGCCGAGGACAACCATCTCCGGCTGAAAAATACTGATGAGATTCACAATGCCGCACGCAAGGTAGCGCGCAAAGTTATCAACGACTTTTTCCGCTACAGGGCAGCTCTGTGCAAGCGCATCAAATACGGTTTTGCCGTTGATTTTTTCCAAATCACCGCCAACAGACTTGTACAAAATGCTGTTCGGATTCGCTTTGGCAGCGTCTTTCGTCTGTGCAATCAGCGCCGTTGCGGAAGCATACTGCTCCCAGCAGCCGCGTCTGCCGCACACGCACGACAAGCCACGCATATCAATCACCATATGCCCGACCTCACCGCCACCGTGGTTAAAGCCGTTATAAATCTTTTTATCAATGATAATACCGCCGCCGACACCGGTACCGATGGTGACCATAATTGAATGGTTTACATCCTTGGTTGCACCGCCATACGCCTCGCCGAGTGCGGCACAGTCGGCATCGTTTGCCAAAAATACCGGAACATTAACAACCGCCTGAAGCAGCTTTGCAATCGGGGTGTTTCTGAAATTCACATTGTCACATTCCAAAATGATGCCCGTATCCGTATTGCACCAGCCCGGCACGCCGAGTCCAATGCTTTCGATATCCTTTTCCGTTAAATTGTGCTTTTCCATCAAGGTTTGTATCAAACGGATAATATCATCCACGATTTCCTTTTCCGCTCGCTTGCCAAGCGTCGGTGTGCTTACTTTATCTGCAATCTGAAACTGTGCATCCACAAGACCGGCAACCAGGTTTGTGCCGCCGATATCTACGCCGATTCTCATATTCCTTCATCCTTTCAATTGATGCTCATATTTTTGCTCTTAATAGTATATCACAAACTCCTATATTGTCAATGCGAAAGATAATGCAAAAAGTATTGACGATTGTGCATTGACTTTGTGCGTGCGGTAAGTTATAACTAAAGTAGCATCATTAAGGAGGTTTTTTCCATGCTTAAACCCGAAATGCAGTACGATTTTAGAAAAGAAATGCTTGAAATACATAAAAAGAAGCTACGCGATAACGCAATTATGCCCAGTGCAGACGAATTTGAAATTAAAAACGGCTTCATCGTCGTCATCCCCACTGATGCATCCGATGTTATTTTAACTGCCGCAAAGGATTTGGCGGACTATTTATATATCTCCATGGGCGTATCCGTCCTGCTGAAAACCGGCACACCGACGGATGGTGATGTTTATATCGGTCTTGCAAAGGACACCGGTGCGGCACTCGAAAATGCGGACGGCTATATGGGCTATGTCTGCGAGGTTGCGGACAGAATCGTCATCAGCGGCGCGGACGAGCGCGGCTGTGCGCAGGCGGTGTATTTTCTCGAAGATGAAATGACAAAAAATTGCGCGCCCTTTCTTAGCAAAAAGACGACACGCAGAAAAGCGATGTTTTCCCCGAGAATGGTGCATTCCGGCTACGGGCTTGACGAATACCCCGACGAGCACCTGCGCGCAATTGCGCACGCAGGGCGCGATGCAATTCTGGTGTTCGTTAAGGGCGTGAATATGACACCGTACGGCTATCTTGATTTTAACGAGCTGGTTTACCGCGCGGCGAAGTACGGCATTGATGTGTATGCCTACAGCTACTTAAAGACGCTGATGCACCCGGACGATGCCAATGCAGAGGCGGAATACGACAGCGTATTTGGCTCGATTTTCAAGGCGTGCCCCGGCTTTAAGGGGATGGTATTCGTTGGCGAAAGCATTGAATTTGCCAGCAAGGATGAACGCGTTTGCAAACCGGGCGGCGAATATAATCCGGATGCTATTCCGACCGGCAAGCCGAGACCGGGCTGGTTTCCGTGCTGTGACTACCCTGCGTGGATTGCGCGCGTGCGCGACTCTATCCGCAAATACAAAGCCGATGCCGATATTGTGTTCTGGACCTACAACTGGGGATGGGCACCTAAGGCAGAACGTCTTGCCTTAATCGAAAGCATGCCGACGGATGTGTCGCTTTTAGTTACCTATGAAATGTTTGAACGCTACAGCGTAGGCGATATTAAGGAATACTGCTCGGACTACACCATCGCGTTCGAAGGACCGGGCGAATACTTTATCTCTGAGGCAGAGGCCGCAGCAAAGCGCGGCATTCGCCTCTACACGATGTCCAACACCGGCGGTATGACCTGGGATTTGGGCGTTATCCCCTATATGCCGGCGCCGCACCAGTGGCTCAAGCGCATTCAATCTATGCACAGGGCAAATGCTGACTGGGGGCTGTGCGGACTGATGGAATCGCACCACTATGGCTATTATCCGTCCTTCATCGGCGATTTAACCAACCTGGCATTAAGTGATACAGAGCTTAGCGCCAAAGAAGCTTTAGAAACCATACTTGCAAAGCACTTCGGTAATGAAAACATAAAAGAAACAGAAAAAGCGTTGCAGCTTTGGAGCGAAGGCTTTACAAACTTTACGCCCTCCAACGAAGACCAGTACGGACCCTGCCGCATCGGGCCGGCATTTCCGCTATGCTTTAAGCGCATATTTAACGCGCCGAGCGCACCGTATGCACACTTCGGCAATCGCATCGTGTATCCGGATTATCCGATGTATCCGTCGAACGACCGTCCGCGCAACAGTGCCGAGGCACTGCGCATCCCGGTTGAAATCGGTATCAATGAAAAGGCACGCGCGCTACTGCAGGCGGGCATTGAAATCTTAGAAGGCATTCAAAACAAAAACGATG
>JAZQCN010000153.1:0-7294 GCA_045546315.1 Clostridia bacterium
ACCTTGTCGGTTTTGGACGGCAAAACGCGACCGAGCCGCAGCGAGACTTGCCGTCCCCCACAAGACCCCCCTGCTGCACTCCGTAAGTTTGCAAATAATTTCTTCGCACAACCTAAAAAGTGGAAAATTTGCTGTAAGACGCGGCGCAGCAGCAGGCACAGTACTCTTGTACGGGCCTGCTGCTGCAACAAAGTATTACACAAATTTTACCTTTTTACAATCTCGAATCGGAAGCGTGCATCGTCACTATACCACATCGGGAAATTGGTGTTCCAGATGTTGTTGTAAAGATTAAAATACATATCCTGCGACTGTGGCGCTGCCTCCCAGTCTAAAAGGCGTCTGCCGTAGGGCGCGGCAAGACCGGCATCGAGGCTGACGATTTCGCAGTCTGCATTACGCACACCCTTTTCAAAGCCGCAAATGAGCGGCGAGCCGATAACCTCGTCTGCGGCAATCCATTTGCCGAGCTTGTGAATCTCCCAGCTTTCCTGCATACCGGTAAACTTAAGCCAGTACGCATTCGGCATACGGTTTGCCTGCATGCCGTACCATTGGATTTCTATATTGCTGCCGTTTAAAATTGCATAAAACTGTGGAAGTCCCTGCTCTGCCGCAATTTCTTTATCAAAGTCAAACTTAACTACCGTTGTATCACCGTCCGTCCACGCTTTGACCGGCTTTGCCGTGTAGATACCGCCGTGAAAATCATACGGCAGTCCCGGCTTGGTAAAGTCCTGGCAAAACCACGGCAGTGAAAACGGAATGATGCGGCAGTAAACATGCTTAAACCACTCGTAATTATAAAAATCGAACAGCTGCCAGCTGATTTCAAAGCCAAGCGCAGGCACAGCTGTTTCCTGCATTTTTTCCGTGTCCGGCAGGCTTACCTCGTAGCGGTAGTTTGTGCCGAGCACAGCCTGCGCTTTGTCAATATAATCACGCTGCTCCTGCCAGCTTTTTTTCCACATGGCGGCGCATCTCGCTGCCCTCGCTCTTTTTAAAATCCGCAGGCAGATAGTTTTTAAAGTCCGGGTAATGCATTGCAATGCACATCCCCCATGTATGCTCCGGCACAAGCAAAAGATTGTCCGTAATATCTTTGTCGCCAATGCCGTTTTTTTCAACATGGCGCATCAAATCGCGATAGAGCGACAGCTTTTTCGGGTCAGTGGCAATGCCGTGAATCCAGGTGTCGCCGATTTCTTTTTCCAATACCGGCAAATCCGTGCAGCTGCGCATACAAGCGGCAACATCGTCAAGCGTTGCGGCACGCACGGTCGCGCCCGGGTATTTTTCGCGCAGGGCGGCGTACTGCTTTTTAATCGACTCCAGATCCTGTGGACCGCAGTTGTCCTCGGTAAAGCCGAACTCGACCGCCGTCTCGCCCACAATCGCGCCGCTGCCGTAGCCCGAGCCGTACATCATATTGATTTCGCTTTCGCCGCATTTCCAGCGAAACAGCGTCGGCACCGGCGGCACGGGCGTCGCTTCATTGACGCCGATGTGCAAAAACTCTATGCCGTGCGCCTTTAAAATTTCCACCATACCGATTGTATGCCCCGGCACATCCGTCATTTTCGCGCCGACGGTCTTTTTGCCGAAGCGTGCGTCTAATTTTTCGGAAAGCGAAAGTCCGTATTCAAAGAGTGTTTTGTTCATCGCCTCGGTGTGGCTGGTATACGGCAGTGCGTGCCACGAAATCAACCCGTCGCGGATGGCTTTTTCCACGCTGCCGTCCTGATCGTGCTTTAACGCCTCCCAGATAAGCCACGCGCCCGTTGACCAGATAAACGGCGTGTCTGTGTCCTTTAAAGCATATGCCGCCCTGATGGCATTCGGGATAAATTCCGTTAAATACCGCTCGACCACCTTTCCGGCGTAGTCGGTATAGCCGATATCCAAATGCGTTTTAAATACCAAAAGCACCTCTTTTACCATAAATAACCACCCCTTTTGTTTTCATTGTACACGATTGCCCTTTCGTTGGCAAGCCTCAATTGCAATGCTGCTTTTAAAAATTTGCAAAAAATGAAACCTTTGGAAATTCAATGCGTCTATACAACTAAAAGGAGGTTTTCAATATGAAAAAAGCATTTGTTCTTTTACTTTCGCTCTGCCTTTGCCTTGCGGCCTGCACCGCGCAGACAAACGGCCCGACGCCCCTGCCGAGCGACGACAACACGCGTACAAGCCTGCGTATGTTTATGGCAGACGGACATTTGTATTTTGACACAGGACTGATCAGCAAGCTCACCCCGCGCTGTGGCACGATGGACGGAAAAATCACCAAAGCTGCGGGCGATTTCGAAGTGCCGGCAAAAGACGGCGAATGTAATTTCGACGGCGCCGAGGGCTATCAGGTTGCCACCTCGATTACAAAAGAGGTGCTGATTAAGGATGAAGGCTGGTGCATCTTTAAAAAGGTCGATGCTACGCCGGAAACCTTCAAGGATATGCCGTACTGTATGCGCATTGTCGGCAGACTGCCGAACGCCGCAGTGGATACGGACTTGCGCATCCTCACCGAGTCGAAAAGCGTCACCGTATGGGATATTCAGTCGCCGCTGTTTTCCTCGAAATTCCCGGTAGAGGTGAAATATAAAACCTATACCCTTTTAGATAACACCGCCCCCGACAAATGGGGCATAACGCTCACAGCGGAAAATGTAACGCAGAAGGGCTGCACCCTGCGCTTTGCGCAGCTCGGCGGTACGCTCGAAGGCAATCTGCAAACCGGCGCAGCATACCATATCGAAAGGCTAAACGACAGCGGCAACTGGGAAGCCGTAGAGCCAAAGCAGGTGCTCGTGTGGAATCAGCTTGCCTACCTTATCCCTGAAAATGAAATTTATGAAATGCAGGTCGACTGGACCTACAGCTACGGGCTTTTGCCGCCCGGCAGCTACCGCATTGCAAAAGAGGTTGCGGATTTTAAAACCGGGCACGCCTACAAGCCGGAAACCTATTATGCGTATTTTGATTTGACGAAGGCAATGTGCACCGAGCACGAGCCGAAGAAGGCGGAGTCTCTACTCCCCCATAGCGCACCGAATATCCCTGTAGAACAATGATGCATTCGTAGATGCGATGCCGCAGGTGCTCACAAAAAAAATCCACAACCGGCATAAAAAGCGAAAAATCGGATGTTGTAGGGGCGATTCACGAATCGCCCGTTCAATTCTGCACAAAGCGGACCGTCCAGGAGGCCGGTCCCTACGGTGTTGTTGCAATCAGCGAAAACGAAAATCCCTCCGTCTTTTGCTTCGCAAAATCCACCTCCCTTTAGGCAAGGGAGGCTTTATTTGTGCTACAACCAGCATAAAAAGTGGGATTTTGGATGCAGTACAAGGCACAGAGGCGAGCACAGTACTCGTGTACGGGCTCGTCTCTGTAACGCAGTAATGCGCCAAAATCATCTTTTTAAAACTACAATCAGCGAAGAAGCTGTAATAAAAAAGCACCCGGGTGGGTGCTTTTTTATTACAGTGTTTCCGGTTCTGCCAAGATGCGCATACTGAAGAAGGATTCAATCAGCATCACCTTCGCGGTTGCATAATCCTGTTTTGCAAAGCTGCTTGTTACAACATCCGTGCCGCTGCAGCTTTGCAGCTTCATGCCGATTTGTCTGCCGTCTTTATCATATAAAACCACGGCGATGTAGCCGCCCTTCTGTGCAGTCACCTTGGTGGTAAACACGAGGTTAGTTTCCGTTTCGGTAACTGTGGTTTCCGTCCCATAGTCAATCCAGTCCGCAAGCGGCAGGCTTGCGCCGAGTTCAGGCACACTCTCACCTACGAGCGGTACATACTCAACTGCAATTGCAACGTTGCCTGTCTGATTTTCCAGATGAATCGCAAGCTTTTGTTTGCCGTCGGTGAGGTTATCGATAACGCCCTCCTCCACAACAGAAACCTTGTCCATCATTTCAAATTTGGCTTCTGCCGGCGCTTCGACAATGCGCGCAAGCATTGTTGTGCCGTCTATATCCAGCACGGCACTCTTGCCGTCTTCTGCGATAGTAACGGTTGCAGGTGTGTGCGCAAACCAGTACAGTGTCGATGCCTCGGTTAAGGTCACCTCATCGCGCACAAGCACGCGGCTTCGGTTGTCCGTCAGCATCAGACCGCGCTTTGCCGTCGGTACAATCGCCTCATCAGAGGCATTTGTTAAGTTTGAATACACATTTGTCATATCCAAAATACCGCACGCTGTATCCGCATCGGCGCGGTGGCTTACGAGCTGTGCACGTGCGCCGTATTTTTGGTCATAGTCCGCGGTCGGGTTAATTACCAGGCAGTTATTCGACTCTGCACGGTGACCGTAAATCACGTTACTTGCCTCTTCATTGGCGAGGTCATAATTTGCGCCACCCTCCTGGTCGATAAAGCGCTTGCCCATATAGTCGATAATGTATGTACCGAGCGACTGGTGCAGGTGGCTGCCCTTGTTGATGCCGCCCTGCATTGCGGTAAACAGTGCCGTTTCATTGTCCCAGCTCGAGCGCGCGGTAAAGCCGTTAAACTTGCTCGTCTCCGCGCTGTAGAACTTATCTAAGGTAAAGTCGCCTTCCTTGAAGCTTACATTTTCCGGGTTGTACCACACAAGCGACATCATTGCCGGATAGCCGGACAGGTACGTGTTCGTTTCCTTTTGGATATTGTTTTGCCACCAAGCATAATAAGGCTTGTTAAAGCGCTCTGCCGCCCAGTACATCACCTCACAGCTCGTGTTACCGGAAACACAGTCGCCATAGTCAAAGCGACCCGTCGGACCGTTCATATAAATACCGAAATCGCAGGTCTCGGCAATGCCCGGTGCCTTCCAGAGCTTATAGCTTTCTGCCAATTCAAAGCCCGGCTTGAATGCCGTTTCTAATAAATGATTTGCAAAAATCAGATAGCTCGTACCGTAATCCCAATAGGAAACACCCTCCGGATATGCGCCCTCCGGTGCATACGGTGCAAGCGCTTTTGTGATGCTCGGCGGTGCCATTTCCATAAAGTATTCCGCTTTTTCCGGCTCCTCGTCGGCAATTGCCATCGCCGCCATCATAAGTGCCGCGTTACATACCGGATTCCAGTTGATTGAAATCGTCGAAAAGCTCCACGACATCATACCCTCGTAGTGGTAGACATACGCACCGAGCGCCTGCGCTTTCATAATCTCTATGATTTCCGCCTTTTGCGCATCATCCATTGTGTAATAAAGCCAGTCATAGGCACACGCAAAGCCGAACAAAATCTCCGCGCAAACCAGCGTCTGCCCAAAACCCGACCAGTTTTTGTATGTGCCGTAGTAGAGCATTTCCTCATAGGCTTTTGTTGCATACGCTTCGTCCTGCTCAATATTATATACAAAGGCAAGTGCCTGCAGACGGTCGCGTGCATTGCGCGCCGCATACAGCTTCAAATGCCCGTTATCATCAACATATTTTTGCGGTGTGCTCGTAAGCGCCGCATCCGCCGCCGCCTTGATGTTCGCGTACCACTGCTGCGTTTCCTCGGATGCGTTCACCTTTTCGCGCATCGCCGCCCAATCCGTGACGAGCACGCGCGGATGCGCAACGGTATTTTTTACATAGCTCGTCTCCGAAATCGGATTTTCAGGCAAAACATACTCCCAATACACTTCTTGGTTTAATGCAATCGGGCTTTTGCGAATAGAAATGTGCGTATCATAAGTACCGATGACGATATCATCGTAATACACACCCGTTTCCTCCAGCATACTTCCCTTGCCGAAACGGAACACAACCGACGATAAATCCGCAACATCGAGTGTCTTTTGCGAGGTAGAACTATCCGTAGTTACAGTGTATTTTCCCGCCTTAAAGTCGAAGTCGATTTGCACATCCTTCCACTCCGTCGCGCTGCCGGAATACAGCGTCTCTGAGCCGTCGTTTGTGTGCATGCTGATTTTGTAGCCTGCGCCGACGGATTTTACCTTAAAGCGCATATATAAGGTTTCATAGCCCGTTAAGTTTGCACTGCACGCACCGCGAATGCCCGCATCCTCACTCGAACCTTTCACGCGGTACAAATGCAGCACCTTGTTGCCATCCTCTTCTTCGCCAATGCGGACATAGCAGCCCTTTTCCGTATTTTCGGCAATGGAGCTAATCACCCATGTTGGCGAGCCCATCGGCGGCTTTGCCCCGACGGTGCCGTTTTCAAAATCCACATTATACAGCATTTGCAGCTCTGTCCCCTGTGCTGCGGAAACCGCAAGCGCAGGCAGCAGCGCCGCCAAAAGCGATATACACAATACCAGACTAATCAGTTTTTTCATTTTGTTTTGACCTCCGGTTGAAAATTAGGTTGCTTAACTGCGGGCGATTCGTGAATCGCCCCTACGGTGCCGCCATAAGTTTGCATCAAATCTGCATATACGGACCGTCGAGGACGCCGGTCCCTACGGTGTTAATTGCCACTTCTTCCGCAAACCGTAAAAAGAGGAAAATCAGATGCAAGACGCGGCACAGCAATCGGCACAGTACTCATGTACGGGCCGATTGCTGTAACAAAGTATTGCGCTGATTTTACCTTTTTACAATATTTCGGGGTCGGCAAGTATGCGCATATTAACAAACGATTCAAGTACCATAACCTTGGCTTCATCATATGCGACCTTCGGCAGGGTGTTTGTAACACTCTTTTCTACGGTATACGGTTGTATCTTCATGCCGACCTGCTTGCCTTCTTTATAGAGCACAACAACGACATAACCGCTGTAGTCTATGTTGACAAGTTCGGTAGTGAAGGTCAGGTTTTCACCGTTTTCTGTTACACCGGTCACCGTATACGGCACGCCGTCGTCTGCTGGGCGGAAGCCGAACGCCTGCAGCTCGTAGATAAAGTAGCGCTGGGTGTAATCGTCGGTATTTTCGAGTGTTACACGCAAACCCTTGTATTCCACGCCGTCTGCTACAATAAGCTCATTTGTACGGCCGTTTCCTTGTATCGTTCCGGCATCCAGGCTTTCATGTACACCAAGCTGCACCCAGGTGCCGTCAGTCTTTTGTGCTTCCCAGGTTGCTTTATCGAGTGTCGAGCCTGCGCTTGTGCGCTGGTCGACGATGCGAATAAAATCAATAAGGTACGGGCTGCCGAAATCGAAGGTGAAGGTCAGATTTTGAACACTCGTTGTTCCTAAGGTTGCAGCAGCACCGCCGGTACCGCTGCTGACGACACCGTTTGTGATGTTTCCAATCACATAGCTGTTGCCCATCGTCAGGCTCGCTGTCGGCACTATGCCCAAAAGGAAGTTATGAATTGCATTTTTAAAGCGGTCC
>JAZQCN010000154.1:0-24903 GCA_045546315.1 Clostridia bacterium
AAAATGTTGTTTTATGAAATGTTATATTTTCATAATATACATTTTGGCGTATGTTACAAATGTTGGCTTTGTTAAAATCTGTTTTATCTCCTATTTGCTGAGAATATTTATTATTGTTCTTATATTCCTCATAAAATAACTGTTTAATTCCGTGTTTTTTCTTTACTTTTTCATAGTCTAATGTTTTATCTTTATTAAAATACAGTTTCCTCTGATAATATTTCTTTTTTAGAATATAGTTATAAAGTTTAATTCGTTTAATTGTTGATTTTATATTCATTAATTTATACATTCTTTCCATTTTTGTCTATGTTTGGATAATTATATCGCCAATTATCGTATTCCTCTTTTGTTATTTCACCGTTTCTATATTTACGAGCCACTTTATTCCACGCACGAAGCATATCGTACATAGCAAAGTAAGAAGAGTTTTCTCTGTCAAGTGTGAGACAGAACTCATCATCAAGCATATTTATAGTTAATCCGTATATATCTTCTATCGCAAAAAGGGTATGCAGTACAGCATTGTAATTATCAAGGTCAGGTAATTTGATTGCCTGCGGTGATACGCCGAATATTTCTGCAATATCCTTAATCATTTCATCTTTAGGTGTTCTTGCACCGATTTCATACTGACCTACACGAGTTTCGGCGGTCTTTTCACTAAAACCGAGTTTTAATCCAAGCCATTTTTGTGTAGCTCCGTGTAAGTTTCTTATAAATCTTATTCTTTCTCCAATAGCCATTTTATTAGCTCCATTCTTTATATTATCGCATTTATTATAACATATTCGTTTGAGTTAGTCAATCACTTATAATTAATTTGATAATAATTTTTCAGAAAACACTTGACATTATCCAAAGAATAATGTATAATGACCTTAATATTAACAAATTAGATAATGTTATCACATCAACACAAACCTGATTAAAGGCGGTTAGATATGAAAAAACAATGATAAACAAAATAGGAGCATACAGAATTGTCGAAATGGTTTGGTTGAAATTTATTCAGATTAGGAGGAGAAACATGGAAAATTTATTTCTGACAGTTGATGAAGTACGGCAAATGCTTGGTGTTTCTAAATCCTATGCTTACAAGGTTATCCGTAAAATGAACTCGGAACTAAGGCAACAAGGATACCACACAATTGCAGGCAGAGTCAGCAAAACATACTTTCTTGAGAAAGTAAAATATCAAAAATTAGAAAGGAGTAAATAACATGGCTATTTACAAAGACGGTGACAGTTGGAGAGCGGTGTATCGTTACAAATATCCGTCAATATTTTCAACTATCTTTGCCTTAACCGGATTTTGATGTATATACCAGAGCACCGCTAAAAAATACGGATCGGCCTCTACCGGTTCACTCTTAAACCGTCCTTGAAACAAATGCCCCTTACGCGAGTCTTTCCAGTTATACCAATACACATAACTTCCGCCAATTCTTTTCATAATCATGTCGAGGTCTTCATCTGCTACCTCCAAAAGCAAATGTACATGATTAGACATAAGGCAGTAAGCGAATACAGAGTATCCACTTACTGCCTTATACTTTTCTAATGTGTCGAGAAATCTTCAGTAATCTGCATCATCCTCGAAAATTGTTTGTTGATTAATACCTCTCAGCATAATATGATATATTCCGCTTTCGCTCTTTCGTCTCGGTTGTCTTGGCATCCCACCTAACCTTAGCGACCATTATATCACGCTGCCTTGCTTCCGTCAAGACAGGAGAACCGTCCCCTGGTCTCCCGTAGTTTTTGTTGCTTGTCGGTTTATTTTCCGCCTTGTTTAGATAATTTTTTAATCATTAAACATAGTTGTGTTTATAATTTCCAGCGTTTGTCGCACAAGTTGATCTCCGCCCTCGTGACCTACAAGACCACTGGAAACAAAAGCACTGTAATGCCCACCTTTTTCTGCTTTTTCTGTAGGCAAATAACCTTCTGTACCATTAGCTAGTTGTACAAGGAATGTTTGTTGTGCACGGCTTCTCGCCTTAATTTGATTCCCGTAATCCAAAAAAAGTTCAAATGGATTTGTTGCAAATACGACATCACCCAGACGGATGACATGCACTTCCGTATTATGCACATTTTGCTGTTCCTGCACATCAAATCTTTTCAGAATACCCATGTGCACCTGAATTTTGGCCGTATCGTTATAATCGACATCTCCGTCCTTAGAATCCATATATGCCCGGATTTCTTTTTTTGCATTCGCAACGTCTGCAAGCGTTACTCTGCGCATCGGCAATTTCATAATTGTTGTATCGTGCACAAATTCAGCATCATCGCAAAAATCATCCCCAAGATAATTCATAAACACATCCGAAATTTCATCTGCGATTCTTTTGCCTACGCGTTTCATACCATTCAGATCAAACATAGACGGATCCGCCTTGCGCTTGAGCGGATTTGCTCTTTCAATATTCGGGTCGTTAACAGAACTTTCCGGCTCCACCCAACGGATAAGATCCACCGGACACTGATCGCCTGCAGCACTGCATTGTGCGAGCAAAAATATATGTTCGCCGAACTTCTTTCTGAGAAGCATTTTGACTTCGCCCCAAAAATCCGGAGATACAAATAATCTGTGTTGGACACATTGTGCCGGACAGGCAAGATTCGCAATAATGCCGGTCAGTTGTTTCTGCTTGTCATAGATGTACATCAGTTCAATGCCGGTATCACTGCCACCTTCCAGCGCAGTAAATACCGCCGTATCCGTATTCCCCCACATTTGCGCGCTTCCATCACTATAACTTGCGCGCCGGCACATACCTACGGCAGCTCTGCCAAATCCGGTTATAAAATATCCCGCATCCACATTCAAAAATGCATCAAGAACAACGCCGGTGATTTTTTCAACAAGAAAATCAAAGGTTTCCTGCGGGCTTGCGATATCAGGATTATTAGATACATTCTCTTTCTCTATATATTTTTTACCCGGTGGAAGAAAGGATTGAATGAGTTGCCTTTGCGAAAGCATTGTCAAACTCGTTCGTGTTCTTTGATCGCGCGAATATTCCGGTCCTGTATGTGTATGAATTGCATTTAAAATCACTTTCATAGGGTCAATGCCGTATGGATTACCGCTAAGCTTTTCTCTAACTGCATCAATAAGATTTGCCGACGTACCAACCAAATCACAACTCACGAAAATACAATGTTCATTTTCGCTTTTGATTGCAAGCGCTGTAGCGCATAGCGGTTTTTCAACATATTCTGAAATTCTCTCGGCAAACTGACCTGAAAGTGCAACTTTCTTTTCAGGGGTAATATCGGCTTCCGCCCAACCAAACAGTATTTTACTCATCCTTATCTCCTTCTATCGCTTTTCGTTATGTAAAAAATCAAATTACTCTACAACAACCTCTACCGTCGCTGTTGCGCTGTAGCCATCCTGCTCTGCGCGCACATGCACGGTTGTTTTGCCTGCTTTTAAGTAAGTAATCTTGCCGTCCGGCGAAACGGTTGCAACGGACGCATCTGCGACCTTATAGGTGATTTTTGCATCCGGTCGCAGTGCAAACTCTGTGTTTTTTGCATCTAAGCCCTTGACGGTAAGCTGCATTGTTTCACCCACTTTTCCAGATGCACCAACCGTGCCGAAATAAGTATTCCAATAAGAAATATCCTCTTTCTGCTGTGCTTCGGATTCATAGAAACGCACTTCTGCATAGGTATTCCATGTGTTTTGATTATTCCCCTTACAAACAAGCTTGATATATCTTGCCTGCGCATTGCCGAGCGGAAGGATGCTCATCCAGTCGCTCGTAGTCGGTGCGCCGCCTTCGTGGATTTTTGTCCAGGTTACACCGTCAATGGATGCCTCTACATCGAAATTATAGGCGCGCTTGTCCTGTGTAACGCCCGCAAAGCCCATAGAGTGCACATTTTTCACTGCGCCGAAATCCATCTGAATCCAGCCTTCACCGTCACACGCCCAGCGATTTGCAGTTTGTGTGTTGATCACGCCGTCCACGATACCGCGCTTCGGATAGGTTGCAAAACCGGTAGAATCCACCAAATCCTCAACCGGGATAAACGTGTCACGTTCCGGAAGTGCAATACCCGTTCTGGCTACGGTGATGCCGTGAATCATCCCAGGGTCTTTGCCGGTCTTTACATATTCAAACAAATCATTTTCAATTCGGATGTTATATACCTTGTCATCAATCGTCACCGTTGCCGTTTCGCCTATGGCATTTGCCTGTATAGCCGAAACCTGCTCTGTGCCAATGGTACTTACACCAATTTGCGGCACGGCTTCACCATTCTTTATATTTAACACATAATTTACTCGGTCAAGTTCAAAGAACGTCATATCCTGACCGTTTATGGTTACGCGGACATTTAATTCCTTGATGAATCTGTCCACTACATCTGCCGGATACGGCGTAGCGTCGTCTGCGATGATGATGAGACCTCTGTCGTCCCAGTGCACATACTTACCGAGCGCCTCCACGAGTGCGCGAAGGGGGATAAGTGTTCTGGAATTGTAGGTGTTTGCAGGTACATCCAAGGTCACTGCCTCGCCATTGACATACATCAGATTAGAGCCAATCTGCAAGGTGATGTTTTTATCACCGTAGTCGACGGTTACACTCTGCGTTGCATCGTCCCAGCCGACCTTTGCACCAAAGGATTCGGAAATGAATCTGACCGGCACAAGCGTTCTGCCATTTTCGGTAAACGGTACAACATCGTAGTTAGCGGTGTCGACATAGGTCTTTTCGCCCTTGGCGATTGCATTCGGCGTGTCGAGCTTTAATACAACGGCGCTACCTGCCGATGCCACGGTGCTAAGACCGTTATCGTCTGCGCTCCACGCCGCAAGCGGTTCCGCCTGCCACGGCGCAGGAATGCCCTCGCCGTCCTTTAAGCCGACATATTCTACTGCAAAATTCAGATTCTGCACATTTTCCATATGCACATACAGCTTATAACCGGTCTGCGTATTCAGTACGCCGTCAATCAGGCTCTTGCGTTCCATCACGCCGAAGCGCGCGTCTGCCGGCGCTTCCAGCATACGCAAAAGCATTCTTGCGCCGTCGCGCTCTAAAAGCACGCTTCTGCCGTCCTCAGAGATTTTGATATTCGCCTGCGTATTGGCAAACCAATAAAATTCCGACGGCTTTTTCGCCTGCACCTCATCGCGCAGAATCACTCTTCGGCGGTTGTCCGTCATCATCATACCGCGCATTGCAGATGCGTAGTCCGCGCTGGTCTGCGTCATATTCATAATACCGAACGCCGTGTTGTCGCTCGAGCCACTGCGCTCGACGAACGCGCCTGCGCCCGGCGTCTGCTCCGGAGCGGCACTCGGATTGATAATCAAAGTATTGTGCGCCTCTGCACGTTTGTAGTATATTTTTTCCTTGGATTCCTTGAGTGCGTAGTTACCCGCCATATCTTCATCGATAAATCGCACGCCATCCCAGTCGATGACATACGTACCGAGCGAGTAGAACATATGGTCAACGGTTGTATAGCCGCCCTCCATTGCCGCAAAAAGCTCGTTTGCGCTGTCCCAGCTTGAGCGCATAGACATACCGCCCGTTCCCTCTGTCGAATCATAGAAGCGGTCAAGGGTGAAAGTGCCCGGTGCGACACTTGCGTTGTTCGGGTCGTATACCGAAAGCGCAAAAATCGGGCCGTAGGCCATAATATAGCTGCCGGTGTCCGGCTGAATGTAGCTTCCGTTTTCGAGCTGCGTCTTATTCGACATCCACGCATACTGCGGCTTGTTAAACTTATTTGCAAGCCAGTAAAGCGCTTCGCTGGCCGTACCGCCGGTGCCCATACCGGCATCGCCATAATCGAACTTGCCGACGGAGCTTGAATAGTAAATCGGGAAATCGCCCGTTTCGGAAATACCCGGGTAGGTGTAGTACTTATACTTCTCCGGCAGTGCAAAGCCCGCCGCAAAGCTATTGTCGAACATATCCATAATCATACAAAGATACGTCGTGCCGTAGTCCCAGTAGCTTACGCCCTCGTCCGTTGCGCCCTGCGGTGCGTACGCGTGCAGAGATTTGATGATAAATTCAGGCGCACGCTCGAAAATATATTCCGAAAGGTTTTCTTCCTCGTCTGCAAAGGCAAACGCCGCACCAAGCATTGCGCCGTTACATACCGGGTTCCAGTTGTTCGTTCTTGCCGCAACGCCGGTTTTGTTTTCGTAATCGTAGATAAATGCAGGAAGACCGAGCTTTTTCTCACTATCGATCAACATCTGCTTTTGCTCCGCGCTTAAATCGTCATAGAGCCAGTCGTACATACAAGCATAGCCGTACACCAGCTCTGCCGTAACCAGGTTAGACACAAATCCCGACCAATCCGGCCAGGTGCCGTATTCCTTTGCTTCGGCAACCGCGCGGTCGAAGTATTTTTGCTCGCCCGTGATTTTATACATAAAGGACAGGCACATCAATCTGCCCTGCGCCTCGCGCGCAGATTCCAGAATGTTGCCGCGCGAGTTAATCGCATACTGCGCCATATTATCCGTCAGGCACGCATCGGCATACGCCTTGATGCTCTGATACCACTGTCTGGTTTCCGCGGTTTGGTTGATTTTTTCGCGCATCACGTCCCAATCGTGCACAAGCAGTCTCGGGTGCGATTTTAAGTTGTTGACATAGCTTTTCTCGGAAATCGGCTCTGTCGGCTTCACATTTTCCCACATTACCTGCTGGTTGCCGAGCAAAATGCCGTCGAAGGTATACTCTTCCATGGTATACACTTGCATCGCATCAAAATATGCAATCTTGCCCGGGTCAATCGATGCGATAAGACGGAGATGTACGTTGTTTTCGCGGTCTTCGATTTCTTTGATGCTTGCCGTGCCCGTCTGCTTTCCGTTTAAAACGAAGGATGCGGTCTGGCTTGCAAGATCCACCTCGGCGTGCAGGTAATTCCAATCGTCATAGCGCAGAGTTTCTGCCTTTGTGCTGGTAAAAATCGTCGCCTTACCGCTATTTCCCTCATAGACGGATAAGGAAACGGCAGTGTCTTCACTTGCCATAAAGGCAAAATCTATCACATAGGTATCGACCTCGGCAGGCAGTTGAACCTGCGTACGCGTTGCGTGGTTTTTGCCGTCCGTTGCCCAGGCGCGCATAAGCGCGTTGTCATCGATGGTTAAAACGCTAAGATACGGCGTCGCGGTATGGAAAAGACCGGTCTTGGTTACATCGCCCTCCTTGACACCCGTAAAGTCCGTATCCAAAAAGGCATACGCACCGGACGGAACTGCCGGCTTGGTCGGTACGCTTTTCGGCTCAAACGGAATCTTTGTCGCATCCACGTCCGGCGTTTCATCTTTTTTTACTTCGTGTACTGCCGATGTGGTAATCAAAATATCGTCAAAGCAAACAGCCTGCCCCGGCTCCAGCGTGCCGCAGAAACGGATTTCGCCCTTTTCTGCACCGTCTGCAATGTTTAATTCCTTTTCCTTGGTCGCTTTACCGTTGACGTACATAACGGATGTTTTCTTCTTAAAATCCAGTTCAACGCGCACGTCTGCCCATTTGCTTGCTTCGATTGTACCAAGACCGATGATCGTGCCATCCGCAACAAATTGGAGATTCGGATTTGCGCCGTCTCCCTTTGCCTTGAGCGTCACCGTCATGTCATCGATTGTGTTTAATTCAAACAAAAAGTCTGCACGCGGCGGACCGCCCACACCGTCCGGCTCTGCGTAAATACGCAGGTAACGGTTGCCGTCTTCTTCTGCGATACGCGGGAAAATCTTTTTCGTCGCATTTTCCGCGAGACGCAGACCCGTCGGCTTCGCGCCGACCGCGGATGCATCAAAATTGTCGCTGTGCAGCGTTACCGGCTCTGCCGCAAAAACCGGAACAAAACCGATGCTCATCACAAGCATTACGCCCGCCAGCAAAACAGAAATCAGTTTTTTCATGTGCTTCACTCCCTTAAATATGTATATATGTTTTTATAATTTACAACATTTCCTCTTGCGTCATCAATTCCACAAACGAAAGAATCAGGCTTGTTTCCGGCCAGCAAGAATGATTAAATACACCGCCGACACAATGCGGCGATTCCCAATCGCTCATATTGACTCTTTCGCAGATGAAGCCTTCCGTCAATTGTTTCGGCTCATATGACCATGAATAAATCGGTCTTGCTTCCGTGGATAAGCATTGCGGAATAAAGTATGCAATATCTTTGATGAATTCAAGGTATTCTTCTTTTTTGGTGTAGCGGTACAGCTTTAAAATACTGTCGCCCGACAAGGTGCAAATCCCCGGCGAAGAATGTTTATTTTGCACGTTTGCAAACACACTGCCAACCGCATTGATGCCCAGGCGGTTAAATTCGCTGCCTTCCGGGAACTTGTACGCATAACTCACAACCCAGGAAGAACAGTAATTTGCAATGGTTTCTGCATATGAAAGCCACTTGTCCGCTCCGTCCGCTTCGTAAACTGCGATGCAGCTTTCAAGCAAGCCAAACGCACTTTCGCTGTCCGGCGCGGCAAGAATTTCACCCGGGCCACCGGTGGTCATACCCATTTGCATAAACAAATCAAAATAATAATCGAGCGCGTCCTTTGCGGTGGTAAGATATTTTTCCTCGCCGAAATATTCGTAGGACTTCGCGAGCGCCGCAGGAGCAATCGCGCCGGCAAACGTGCCGTCGACGACCATATCCCCCGTTTCAATATTGACAAACTGGCCAAAATTGCCATACCGCTCAAAAAGCTTTACGTAGGCGTCGGCGCATTTTCTTGCGCCAGCCAGCCATTTATTTTTCGGCTCCGTCGCCGTTATATTTTTAAAGAAAAAGTAGAGCAAGTCTGCGCTTTTGCGCACCATATGAATATCGCGAAGGCCGCCCTTGTCAAAGCTATCGTCCTTGCTTACGCCCTCTTTGATATAACCGTAGTAAAACCCGGTCGGCGCTTGCTTTTCCGTATAGTAGTCAATCGTCTGTACGGCACGCGCTTTCGAAAGTGCGGTGCCGTATTTTAAAAGCGGATACGTCGACATACCGCCGCCTGCCCAGCCGCATTGCCAGATTTTGCTCATTTCCGCATAATACTCGCCGCTGAAATTGTAGTCGTTAAAGTGCTTTTCCATAATGTCCCACAGCGCTTTGGTATACAAAAATTCCGCGTGTTTATCGCCGAGAAGCGACTTTCGCAGTTTGAAAAACTGCGCGTAAAACTCTGCCATATCCGCACAAGCATCGGTATAGATTTTATAAGGCGACGTAATCTGCTCGCCCTTTTTCACGCTGATGCCCGTATCGATGTCCAATTTTTCCAATCTGCACATGCGATAGTGGTATTCGCGATTGGCAGGATAAGAAAGCGTAAACTTTCCGCTCTCCACGGTAAAACCAATGTTTTTCCCCTTCACTTCCTGCCCGGTAAACAAGAAAAAGCTCTTTTTGTTTTGGCGGTCGAACACGCCGACGCACGGTACCGCCATATCGCCTGCGGTAACCTCGATTTTGCCGGAGCCGTCCGGATGGAGCGCAGGCACATCCGTAATGAGTCCCGTCCGCGCCATACCTGCCGTCTCGGGCGTATACATCGGCGGATATTCGTCTTTGAATTTTGGAAAGCGGTTGCCGTTGTATGCACACGCAGGCATCAAAATAAAGCAATCGTCATTCCATGCATCAAAGTCAATTTCCATCGAAAAAAGCGCCGCTTCAGCGTCCTGCTCCGCAGTAAAAACAATTTCATTTTCACGAAGCGCACACAAGCCGAAGCGCGAATCACATTGCAACTGATACGTCATAAAATCCACTCCTTAAAACGCGCGTTATTTACCTTTGTTTTCCTCCGTCCGCTTACTCTCCCATGATATCCTCGGTTAAAAAATCAGCATAATCTTTGCTGTCTCTTGGAAATGGTGCATATTTCACGAGCGCCGGTACGTGCGATACTTCAAATTGGTCATTGTCCACTCTGACAAATGTGCCGCCGAGTTGTCCCGGTTTGTGCGAATCATATTGTCCCGTTTTAAGACCGAATACCCAACGGATATTTTTGTAGGTGATGCAGGTGTTGATGCCATGTACATGACCGACAAACACGCCGTCTATGTTGCACGCCTGCGCAAATTCCATAAAGTCGGGAACTTCAATGGAAAATATCAACTGCGGGCGTTGTTTGGAGCCAAAATCGCCATCCTTGGCTTCCACATCGACACCAATCTGGAAAAACGCATCATCCTCTGTCATATATCCTTTAGCTTGCGCAGCCTCGGCAAATTCCACCGTCGGATGGTGCATGCACAAAAATGCCGGCACACTTCTGCCCTGACTTTGACAGATGCGCTCTGTGTTCTTTCTGACCAACTCAAGTTGATCCGGATACAAGCCTTTTTCGCATTGCCATGCACAACCGTGCGAATCCAGCATATGCAGCACGCGGATAAGTTCGTCACCAACTGACAATCCGACCGTATAGTTACCGTTGCCCGTCACATTGCCACGGCAAAACAGACAATACTTTTCCTTTTCAAACATCGAACATTGCCAATCTATGCCTTTTTTGGATTCGTTGTCGTGATTACCGAATACCGGTGCCCACGGAATCTCAAGAGAATCCATAAAATCGCAAAACAGCTCAAAACTTGTTCCCGCATCATCAAACGAACCGTAGATAAGGTCACCGGTGATAAAAATCAAATCCGGTCTTGTCTGCGCAACCAAAGAACGAATATGCGCAAGTGCATTTTGCTCAATCAAGTTCGGATGCCATGCAAGAATCTGATCTATGGGTAGTCTGTCCGGCGTTCTGCGCTGAAGCGAATCAATGATCTGCATATCTGTCAGCTGAAGTAGTCGAATGCTTGTATTTGTTCGTTCTTTCGGCAAACGTACCACAACATCACAACCGTCAAAACGGCCGTCTGTATCGCGCAAAATTTCCGCGCTTGTATCAATATGGTTCATATGTATACACCCTTTCGCAGGTATTTTATCTGCTATAATTTAAAGTAAGAATTCCTATCATAATCATACTAAAAAATGCACCTGCCGGAATCTCCGCCTTGGCCGGCACGCTTTTCGGCTCGAACGGAATCTTTGTTGCATCGACTGCCGGCGTTTCTTCTTTTTTCACTTCGTGCACCGCCGAGGTGGTAATCAAAATATCGTCAAAGCAAACGGCCTGCCCCGGCTCGAGCGTACCGCAAAAGCGGATTTCGCCCTTTTCCGCATTGTCTGCGATGTTCAGGCTTTTTTCCGTTACGACGCTGCCGTTCACATACATAACAGAGGTTTTTTTCTTAAAATCCAGCTCGATGCGCACGTCGGCCCATTTATCAGATTCCACCTTGCCGAGCCCAATAACCGTGCTGTCTGCAACGAATTGAAGGTTCGGTGTTGCGCCGTCCGGCTCTGCATAAATACGCAGGTAGCGGTTCGTCCCCTCTTCTGCAATACGCGGAAAAATCTTCTTCGTTGCATTTTCCACCATACGAAGCCCCGTCGCCTTTGCGCCGACGGGCGACGCGTCAAAATTATCGCTGTAGAGCGTTACGGGCTCTGCCGCAAAGACTGGCGTAAAAGCCACGCTTGCAATGCAAATCACGCTCGCAAGCAACAAAGCAATACATTTTTTCATAACTTTTCCTCCTTTGTATATAAAAACAACAGATTACCACAAAACCTTAAACGGTGTGTTATTGTGTGCTTCAATCATTTCGTCGCACATTTTTATAATATCATCCATCGAAAGCTCTGCGGCGGTATGGGGATCCATCATAGCGGCATAATACACATCTTCCTTTTTCTTTGTAACTGCCGCCTGAATTGCCAAAAGCTGCGGGTTGATGTTTGTCATATTCATCGCCGCAAGATGCATCGGCAGCTCCCCGACATACATCGGCGTAATGCCGTTACCGTCTGCAATACAAGGCACTTCTACGCAAGCATTGGACGGCAGATTCGGAATCAGACCGGTATTTTGCACATTGCCGCCGAACTGATACGGCTTGTTGGTGACTACGGCTTCTATAATGCGCGAAGCGTATTCACGGCTTCGCTCGTGTGTAATATTGCCGCCATTGAAAATTTTCTCTTTTTGCTCTTTCCATTCCGCAATTTGCTTGATGCATCTTTGCGGATACAAATCCAGCGGAATGTTGAACTTTTCAATCAGCTCCGGATAATTGCTTTTAATATAAAACGGATTATATTCCGCATTATGCTCACTGCTCTCAGTTACATAATAACCGAATTTGTTTAAATAGTCCAGTCTTATGAGGTTTTTGCATTCAGAATCTTTAAAGTTTTTCGCCGCCTCGCGCAGCATCGGATACAAATCGTTTCCATCTTTATCCTTGATTTCCAAAAGCCACGCCATATGGTTAATTCCGGCAATTTTTTCAACATAGCCTTCGGGCAGCTCGAGTCCTAATGTATTATACAAGCCCCAAACGCAAACCTGCACACTGTGGCAAAGACCGATGGTGTTTACCTTAGTGTAGCGTTGCATATAGCCGGAAAGCATCGCCATCGGGTTGGTGTAGTTTAAAAAGATGGCATCCGGGCAAACCGCTTCCATATCCTCTGCAAATTCGCGCATTACCGGAATCGTGCGCAGCGCACGGAAGATACCGCCGATGCCCAGTGTATCGGCAATCGTTTGCCTTAAACCGTATTTTTTAGGGATTTCAAAATCGATAACCGTGCTTGGCTCATAGCCGCCGACCTGAATGGCATTGACTACGAAATTTGCACCGCGCAGGGCTTCCTTTCTGTTTTCTACGCCAAGATATTTTTTAACGGTTGCTCTGCCTTCGTTCACATTTTTGTTCAGCACGGAGATTAACTCAAACGACTCGTCGAGTCTGTCTGCATCAATGTCATACAGGGCAATTTCTACCTGCTTTAAGGCATCGGTAAGCATAATATCACCAAGAACGTTTTTAGCAAATATTGTACTGCCTGCGCCAATAAAAGTTACTTTAATCATAATTTTTCGCTCCTTTTTTTATTTTCAAACGGCAATCACAAATTAATCAGCATAAGTGCTGCAATGGAAATCGCCATACCCACAATTGCCTTGGCGTTAATCTTTTCTTTAAAAAACACCATACCAATCATCGAGGAATTTATGATGCCGAGTCCCTGACAAAGCGGATAAATCTGCGTCGAAGTCAGCTTTAAGCCGGCAAGCATTTTAAACATCAGGTTTAAATACAGGCACACCGCCACCAAGAAGATAACGAGCATCAGCTTTTTGTCCTTGATTTTCTCGCAGACGGTTTTCGGTTTAAACATAAGCATACCGCCAAGCAAAATCAAAGCTGAAAAATAGGTGTAAAAATTAAATACGTTTGTTGACGTGTCCGGACAAAAGGCGATAAACATTTTCTGCGACAAGCTGGCAAAGCCGTTTGCAACGCCGCAACAAACGAGCAGCAGAATTGCAGTGAGGCTCAGCTTCTTTTTGATGCTGTTGTTATAGCTGCCCAATACAAGGATACCGACAACCAAAAGCGCAAAGCCAAGCCATTGTCTTGCAGAAATATCCGTGCCCCACATCAGTTTTTCACCAAGCATCGGAATGATAACGCCCATCGTCAGCGAAACGTCAATCATCACCAGTGCGCCGTGGCGTACGCAAGCCATCCATACCAGGACAAACGCTGAAAACGAAACGCCGGAAAGCACGCTGATTGCAATTTCCTTCCAACCGACGGCGAGCTGTTGCACACCGCCAGAAAACGCAAGCACGCCCAAGCCGATGATGCAACAAAAAAGCATTCGAAAGCCATTGACAAAAAGGTTATCCTGCAGTGTAGAAATGCCAACACTTATTTTTTTGGAAATGGCGCCTTTGGCACTGCCGAAAAATACAGCAATCAATACATAAATATAACTCAAAATCATCGTTTTACTCTCTTTCTATCTTATACGTATTCGTGTTATAGTCGGCGGTGATTTTTGTGCCGTCGGAATACGTTATGCGATATTGGTTCGGCGCGAGAATCTCGTGCTTTTCCATAAACTCGTACTGCAGGTGCTTGATTTCCTGCATGTCGTCATACGCCTGCTTAATCGCTTTGACGCTTTCTTTGAGTTCTTCATCCGTTGCACATCCGAGGTCGCTTATACCCATCCAGTTTTTGAAGTTGTACTTTTTGCTGTCTTTAGTATTCTCGGAAACAAAACGGCTGTAAAAATACATCAGCGGTCTGCCTGTATATTCCATCATTCTGACCTTTTTATCCGCTTCTTTGATGGTGTAGTTGACCGTATACGAGCTCGGATTGAACAAAATCATACCGTGATATACCAATTCCCACAAAGGAATTTCTTCGTCGCAAAGCTTCGGCGTTGTAAAATGCGTCAGTCTGAAGTTCATAGAGCTGTACAAACAATAATCCAACTCCGGCGCTACGAAATCAAACGGGCCTTCCGATTGAAAGCCACCGATGTTTTCGGAAGAAAGTCGCATAATTTTGAGGAAGTAATCCCTGCAATCCGCAGAATTGTTTGGATGTCGGGGGTCATAGCATTTGCGCGCCGTGATTGCGCTGAATACATCGATAAAATGTAAGCCCGTAAAGCCGACCTCTTTGTATTTCGGCAATCTTTCAATCGCAAAGCGTTCATACGCACGCTGTGCACACATCAAAAATGGCTGACCGCCGCTAAGCGGTGCGGCATCATAATGACGGCTGGCAAGGCGACCATCTTTGAATTTGGCAATGTACTCTTCGTCCCAGCAGTCTGCACATTCGTACGCCGCAGTATAGTTGTCGTGGCAAACAATGTTATAGCCGACCTTTTTTGCTTTTTTAATCAGCTTATCAAGCCCTTCGTCACCGCCGAGCAACGGCTCTGCCGGAAACAACTGTGGAAATCTGCCATCGTGACCGCCTCTGTTCCAGCCAACGAGGCAAATTTGTGCCTTTTCGATGCCCTGCGCCTTCATTTCATCGATGATATCGCCAACTCTTTCGAAATCGCAAACCACCTTAATCGGCGGCTCATTTTCATCGTTCTGGTGCGCCACCGGGGACGGTGCAGGTTTCCAGCACTGACGGATGCGTACCTCCGGCGCTTCAGCCGCATAGGCAATCGCCGGTCTTTCCTTCGCTCTTTCCCTCAGCGGGCGCATACCTTTGGTCTCCATCTGGTATTTTCTGTACAAATGTGCCATTTCGTTATACGTTGCGCCCGGCATATCGTAAATCGAAAGCACAATATCCTCATATGGGTCATCTTCTTCGAGCTTAAAGCGTGCCGTCATATTATAGTGATTGTCTTGGATGGAATGATACGCCATAAAATCAATGCTCATGCCCTCGGCAATGATAAACTTGCCTTCGCCGTTTCTGCGCATACCCATAATCGGCATAATACAGCTGATATTTTCGTGCTCCGTATCCTCGCGCTCTTTAAAATAAACCAAAAAACCGGTATTTGAAATCTTTTCGCTGGAAATATAATACCCCTCGTCACCGGCTTCGGCGTGAAATAACCCCGTATCAATTTCCACCTTGTTTATGCCTTTGCCAAGCATAACATAGCGCGGAATTCTTACAATTGTCTTATCTGTACATTCCTGCACAATCGGCGTATAAGCCTCTTTTCTGCCGTCTGCATACATAAAATACGCCTGCATCGTTCATCTTCTCCTTTCAAACCCTCTTTTGATTATCGAACAATCGTTGCTTTTGCAACACGAACACAGTAATCCGTTCCGTACGGATAGCCCGTGAAATTCACAGTCAGATTGCCGTCGGCATAGCTCGATGCCAATGCTTCATTGTTGTCCATCCAATGTACGTCTGTAAGTGCGTACGGGAAGTTTTCAAACACAAAATCGCCTTCACTGCCGCCATTATACGTAACATCTGCCGAGCCTTTTCTGCACAAATCATAGCAGAACAGATACACATTGTCGCCATTTTGCAGGGCAAAGTTTTTCTCCGACTCCCACCACAAAGGTTTTGCCTCGTAAATCGCTTCGCCGAAAATATTTAACCATTCACCAAGCAGATTCAGCGTCGCCATCGGATATTCCGGAATCGTACCATCGGCGTTCGGACCGATATTTAATAAGAAGTTTGCGCCGACCTTGCGGCAATTGCAAAGTCGCTCAATCAGTGTTTTCGGACTTTTGAAATTAAAATCATTTGCTATGCCCCAATGCATATTCACGCTGTCGCACACTTCGGCGGCAACATATTTGGCCATGCCCTCGCGCTGCATCGGAAACGCCTTGCCGCGCTCGAAGGTTACGGAGTCAAGCTCCGGATGCCCCGTCTCCCCGAGTTTGCTTAAACCCGTATTATTGATAATCATTGCCTCCGGCTGATACTTTCGAATCATTTTGTAGAGCTTATCCTGCTCCCACACATCACCTTCGTAATCTGTGTCCCAATCCTTACCTCTGGCCCACATACCATCGAACCACAGACCGCCGATTTTGCCGTAATTTGTGCAGAGCAATTTTACGCTTTCTCTTAAGTATTCAAGGTATTTTTTAAAGTTTACCTTCAAATCCGGATGCCAGAATTCAAATATAGTGTGATAAAAGAACGGTACGATATCGTGCTTGCGGCACGCATCCACAAACTCGCGCACCAAATCCCTGCCCGCAAGCGCATGCACCGAGTCGTATGTACTGAGGCCGCACGTATCAAACAGCGAAAATCCGTCGTGATGGCGTGTGGTCAGTGTAATATATTTTGCACCGGCGGCTTTTGCGGCAACTACCATATGCTCCATACTTTTCGGGTTAAAGGCGTTCATCAGTTTTTTATATTCCCCCTCCTGCAGAAACGGATTGTTCTCTACGTCGCCGAGTCTTGCAGCCCACTCGCCTTGCCCGATATGTGAATACAATCCGAAATGCACAAACAAGCCAAAGCCCAGCTTTTCAAAATCCTGGATATACTGCGCTGCTTGTGGAATCTTCAAATTTTTACTGCTGTTCATTTCCATAATTCCCCTCTGCTTAAAAATATATTTGATTATTGTATTTTGTCGGAAGCCCCTCGCGATACAAATGAGAATCTGATGATAATGTCAATATCCTGGGTATTGCATAGCCGTCAACTTCCTTAAACTCTATTACGGTCATACCTGTGTGGCACAGGTTAAAATGATTCATAAATATCGGATAAGGTATGTCGAGAATGACACTTAAAAATGCAAAACCGAACCCTTGGTGCGCGAACAATGCAATTCTTTCATTATTGGATTGCACAATTTTATATTTACCCGTATTTCTGATATGTTCGTAGCCCAATTGTTTGAAAAATGCAAAGGATTGGCAGTAAATTCGATCTATACCGCTTTTATGTGCCGTCATTTCAGGGTGTTCATACCAATTATGACCTAATGAAATGATTGAATTGTCCGTAAAAAGCATTTTGGCTCTGTCATCTTGAAATAGCCAGGGCCTTTTTCCGTTTCTTTCTACAGAAAACTCCTTGTATGCATATTCTTCGTTGGCAAAATCCAACATCTCCATATCCTTTTTTAACAGCTCACATGTTGGTTTTGCGGTTTGAATTGCGCGATTTGACGTAGACGAATATATTCTGTCTACACCATAAAGTGCCAACCTTTTAGCCAAAGCTTCTGCCTGCCGTTCCCCAAGTGGTGTCAACGAATCCGGTACATATATCGGCTCTCCGTGTCTTATGTAAAAAAACAACAACCTTTTTCGCCTCCTACTTTATCGCAAACATAGTGCTCTCGCCCGGGCGCAATGTAACACGAAAGGCTTTTACCTTGCCGTCCACACGGATGATCTCCGGTGCTACAGCCATGTCTTTATGGCAAACATTGACAACATCCTCTGCATCGAAATTCAGTTGAACCATCACCTGCTTCGGCATAGTATTTCCGCACAAGGTAAAGTCTGTCAAAAGGATTCTCTTCTCGCCGTTTTCGGTTTCAAAAACGCTGATGCCGCAGTTGTTATCCGCAGTTGCAAGCGGAGAGGCAACCTCTTTTGTCACCTGCATCATTACTTTTTTCAAAAGCTGACTTATATTTGCAATGCCATGAAAATCATGCTGATATTGCGCGCAACCAACGTGACAGATGTAGCCGTTGAGTAATATATTTTTTCCGCACTTGCACACAAACGGATAGTTTTGACCATCCTGTGCAACAACGGAAAGCACAACCTCTGCACCGTCGGCGCTGTAGTTTAGCTCCGTGTCGCGGCGCGTAATACTCTCGTGTTCTGTATTGGTTTGCAGGGCGGCAAGTTTAACTGATTTTTTATCGGACTTTACGCCGAAAAGGTCGCACAAATCTGCAACATCGCTTACGGCAATCAAAGCAACACCTTCCTGCGAAAGCGCGCGAATCTTCTGCTTCACTGCATCCGAGGCATTTTTAAGCGACGGCAGTATGCATATATCCGTCATGGAAGCATCCAAATCCAAAATGCCCTCAAGCGTTGTACTAAAGCCTTTCGGGATGCCTGCTTCTGCCATTGTTTCATACATGTACGATTGCCCCGCCTGGCTGATGTTGTTGGCATCGCGCTCCGAAAAATCGAAGTCAAATCTGTCATCTTCATCCGGAAATTCTGCTACAAACACCGGCGATTTCAACGGTTTTGCCGGCTTGTTTTTCAGATAGGTACCCCAACCCTTCAAAAACTCCGCAAATCTTTGACTTGCTTCGGTATTATAGGACGGCATAAACTGAAATCCCGGCCTGTCATAATATTTAAACTTTCCGTCCATAAACACGGGTGCGTACATATACTCATACACCTGCGTTACCGTGCGATAACTTTCGACGTATATGGACCCCATAGGCGGATTTGCATAAAAGAGAAACCCATCCGGGCAAACCGGGTCAAAGCTGCTGTAAAGCTCAATGGCAATATTGGCATCCGGCATATTCTGCAAAAGCCCCATCATCGCCCAGGACGAATTGTATGTCGCCTGTCCCGTTACGAACGGATAGTCTTCAAAAATCCAGAAACCGTCCATCATTTCGGCTGCGCGCTTGTATGGCTTAAACGACATATTTGTGCGACGGATACCCGAATGTTTCATTGTATACAGATTGTACGGGCCATAGTGTGAAAATTTAAGTTGCGGATATTCCGCTCGTACTTCATCATACAGTTCCATAAGATTGTCCGTATTTTTATCATTCAGATACGCAAGCCACTCCGTACCATAGCGTTTGAAAAGGTCAATAAAGTCTTCCTTTGAAACCTTGCCGTCCTCTGGCATATCAAAAAGCACATAGTCCGGATGCGCTTCTTTGAATTGATTGTATATTTTGCGTACCGCTTCGGATGCAAATGTGTTCGGCAGTACATTGCAGTACGTCAGCGGTGCACGCTCCGGCACATCGATGCACACAAAATCTGCAAGCTTCAGGCTTTTGGGGTAATCTTTAAATGTTTTTCCTTTTGGTATGCTTCTGGAATTCGCCCATAAAAACATCTTTCTTTTATAGGTTTTCAATAGTTCCCAGCCCGCACGATGTTCCGTAATCTCCGGCACCGCCTGCATGCAATCCACATAGTGTACTTCATTGTGGTCCGGCTTAATCATCCAAGGGTCCGGGCAGTTGTATTCGACTTTGATTGGTGCCGCTTCGCCGGAATACATAAACGGAAAGCCCGAGCTTTCTCTCGGCGAAAGGGAGCTGTCGTCCAAAACCTCAAAAGCCGATGTATGTACCTGAAGCACTTGTTCGCCGAGCAGCACCTTGCATTGAATGTGATATACCCCCTGCGTCTTTTTGCCTAAGTTTATGTTATAGCCCCTCGAAACATAGCCGTATTCTGCAAGGGTATCCGTCTTTTCTTGTGAAGGGTGCAACTCGCAGATGACATCATAAAACGCATCGAGAAGATAAAACTTTGCCGTCGTCAGCTCCGCATACTCTTGTATATGTGTTTCGATTTTAAATACGGCATCTTCATCATGCATGAAATAATGATTCTTCTGTGCGTGGAAAAGCGCATGCCTATACTGATCAATGTCCTTCGGGATTTTCTCAGTCATTTTCTTATCTTCCGGCGACTGCACCGTAATGATACAATCGTCCGTCAAAGGTGCGCCACTGTATACGAGCGTATTTTTGGCATACACAAACTCACGCCGACCTTGCTGCAAATCCGTACCCAAACTGCGGAACAATTCATAGCCGTAAGCAAACTTTGCCGATTCGTCAAATTCTTCCAGAAAGAAACTGCCGGTATAAGGCATCTTATGCCCCTGAAGGTATAACTCCGGCTTTTTAATTTTTTCATTCTGCTCCACAAAACGAAGCTCGCCGTTTTTAAGATAGAGCTTATCCGTATTTTTTGCGCCGTAAAAGCGTATATAAGCGTTTGTAATAATGTCATACTGTATAGACCAAACGCCCATCTTGTAATCCTGTGTGTGTTTTGAACCTGCACCGCCCGTTAATTCATAAGAAACCTCGTATGTACCGCCGGTATATTTTTTTACCGTAAGATGCAAAGCGTAGTCTTCGGAGCCACCATCGTAATGCGGCATAATATAGTTTTCATCTCGGATAATTTCATACGGCGCGCAGTTGCTTTCAATATGGATATCAGAAAACAGAACGCCATGGATGGACAAGATGTGCACAAGGGCAATTTTTCCGTCCACCGCGCCGCAATCGAAGCCGAAATCTACGCCGTTAAAACGGCCGATGCATTTCCCACTTTGTACAGAAAAATTCAAATCATACATCGTATTTCCGAAGAGTTCTACATGCTCTGTACTTTGCGTAAAGAGCAATTCTTTATCTATGCCGCTCTGCTTGTAAAGTTCAAAGCTCAGCAAACGCTCGTCCTCGGAATACTTGACGTGCAACAGCTTGCCCGTGCGCTTTTCCGGATCATAACCGAAATGAATGCCCCATATAACCGGAATCCCCTCCGAGGATGCAAGCGGAGAAAAGCCCAGTTTGCACGAAAAATCAAAGGCTTGCAGCTTCGGCGTTTTGAGAATCATTTTTGCGTATCTTCTCAGTAAGAGAAGCTTGCCGCTTTCCACCTTGCCGGAGGCATTTGCATAGGAATGCAGGTTTTCTTCTGTCATAGAATACGGCATACCGCCATCGTTTAACAAATCGAATTTTTCATCCAAAGTAAACATTTTAATCTCCTTCCTGAACCTTTTATATGAACTTCTACCGGAAAAATGCAAGCATTGCCCGGCAGTATATGCCATAGTATTTCTACTCTAATCATACTACACATTTTTCTTGCAACCAATATAATATTTGATTATAAAATTGTAGTATTCGATTATTTAAAAATTTCGATAACTTCTTTAGATTATTGACATATTTATATTGCATTTGGTATAATTTAATCACAAGGAGGCGCGCGTATATGACCAAAGAAATGCTCTACCACGACATAGAATTCAAGCTTTTGGATATCGTTAAGGCAACCTATGAAGAAAATATTGCTTTTTCTTATCTCGACGGTGGCCGTTCGTTTTGCATACTTCAATATGTTTTAGCCGGAAAAAGAGCGTATGAAATCAACAACACAAAGCTCGAAATTGAGAAAGGCGCCGTCGTCTTTATACCAGCGAAAACCGAGTATAAAGCACAATTCAAAACATCGGAAGAAAAAAACACAGCCATCGCCATCGCCTTTCGTTTTGAAGGACTTCCGGAAAATTTAATCAAGAAAGAGATTTACTACAAATATAAAGATATAAGATATGAAGATGAAAATATTTTTGTTTTGCTCGAACGACTGTATAACACAGCGCCTGCACCAATGGTAAAAATCAAATCATTGCTCTACTACCTTATTGAAAAGCTGGCAGATGACGCTGCGCTCTGCCCGGTGCAAGGCGCAATTGATTATATCAGCGAGCACTATTGTGAAAATCTGCCGGTGAAAACATATGCCGACACCTGCAACTTAAGCGAAAGTCATTTTCGCAAGCTTTTCCGCCAGTACACGGGTGTGTCGCCGATTGAATACCGCAACAAAATCAGATTCAGACACGCAATGCGCCTGCACGAGCAAAATCTGACTTTAAACGAAATCGCGGAAAAACTCGGCTTTTTTGACGCCAGTTATTTTTGCAAGATGTACAAACGGTATCTGAAAGAAAATGACAAAGAAATGTTGAAATTTATGTAAGCATTTGAGGTTGAAAATGCTTTGAGTCAAGTTGCCGGGGCGTTTGATGAAGGGATTATTACTGTTGAAGATGCAATGCGGAGAGTAAAGATCGATTCTGAATCTACATTCTGCAAAAAAACGGAGAGGTCTTCAATAATACAGAACAAAAGCATTTAGCTGTCATTTAGCTGTCAAAGGAAAAAATTCAGAACAAAAACAGAGGAAAAAAGAATACAAAAAAGCCGCTAACCTTGTGAGTTAGCGGCTTCCTGCTTGGTACACGCACACGCATTCGAACCGTGTTCGCCTGATTAAAAGTCAGGTTTACACTTGCGGTGCCCGATTTTGCAAGCCTGAAGAGGTTCAAATCCTCCCCACTTCACCAAAGAAAAAAGAGCGAACAGATTTCATGTCTGTTCGCTCTTTTTTAACGTTGCCCAATTGTTACCATTTACAGTTCGCAGTATCCCCCAAAATATTGGGGCAAGTAGCACTTAATTCGTACTAAAGTTTCCGATGACTCAAAGGTTGTTGTAATTATTATAAAATCTATTATTTACAAGCGAATTCATCCTTTACCCTTGCCAAATCAACAAGATTATGTTAATATTTAGTTGATAACAAATTGATAACAAAAAACAATCAAGACCAAATAATAGAAAGATTTTAAGTAGAGATGGAATAAAAAGCAGCTTAAAATCAGGCAAAATACTGTAAATCACGTTATAACGCACCGAGTGGGAATAATACCAAAAACAAAAAGCCCTGACAAGCAGGGCTTTTTTAATTCTTAAAAGACTCTTTTTTGTCAGTTTTTGAAATATCATTGATTTTCCATATGTTTTTTGGTATTATTTATTTATAAATCCAAACGCAAAGGAGAACAAAAAATGATTGATTTTAAAAATGCAGGCTTCTTCAAATTAAAGCCGGTAGATAACAATGCGTACGCAAACATACTTACACCAATGTTTGTAGATAGTGAGCAAATTATCGCTACATTTAAAGGTATCAGAGACGGCGTTGTGTTTACAAACAAGAGAATCATCGCAATTAATGTTCAAGGCTTAACGGGAACCAAAAAGGATTTCACTTCCCTGCCGTACAGCAAAATCCAATCCTTTTCTGTTGAAACTGCAGGCGTTTTTGATTTAGACAGTGAATTGGAAATTTGGTTTTCTGGGCTGGGCAAAGTGAAATTTGAATTTGTAAGTCAGGCAAATGTATCTCAAATTTGTAAGATGATTTCAGATAGAGTTTTATAAAAAAAGTTCGGATAGCATCCGTTTAAAGCAAACAACAAAAGGCGCCTTCAGGCGCCTTTTGTTTCAGCTTTTATTCATAAATACGCATTGCTCGTTTTATAAATAGAATGAATGGTTGCCGATGGTTGTATAATACGGACGGTTGCGCGAAATCCAGTTTGTGCCGGCAATGCGCGGGTTGTAGAAATACAGGCTGCCGCCGACATTGTTTTCGCCGTGCAGGGCACGCTTTGCCGCCATAATGCTTGCCGTATCCGGCGTGTTGTAAATTGCGCCGTTAATCGTCGGTGTATACTGTACGCCGTATTTACGGTCAAAAATCACACCGTACACCGTATTTGGAAACTGCGGACTCTTTACGCGGTTTAAAATGACATTCGCTACCGCAAGCTTGCCGGCAGCAGGCTCACCGCGGCTTTCTGCATATACAATGCGTGCCAACCAGAATACATCCTCCTGCTGATAGTAGTTATTTACATATTTTGCAGGAAGCGTGTAAGCCGGAAGCTTAAAGGTTACATTATAATACTTTGCATCCCAACCAACCTCAATGCCAAACATAGCTTGTGCAAAACGCACCGGTACATACATTCTGCCATTCACCGTTTCTGCCGGTTGCGGCAGATAGTGCTCTACACCGTTGATTGTGTATACATTCGAGTGCTCCTTCAGCTTGGCTTCGTTTCCGTAATGACGCACCGTAAGCGTTTCACTTTTTGCGTTCCACGAATAATCCTCTACCCACAAAAGCTCGCAGAGCGAGCGTACCGCAATGAAAACCGTACCTCTGTATTCAATCAGCGGCAGGCTCGGCGTCACATAGGTGTCGTTAATTACCAAATCCAAAGGCATATCGTTGTCGTTGTAAATTGCCTGCGCGGATGTATGATACGGCAGAATCATCACAATGCAAAGGCAAAGTGATATAATCAACTTTTTCATAAAATCCCCATTTCTCGCTTTGTTTTTTCCTTGTTTCTCATTAGAAAAAACCGCGTTTTTTTAGCAATGCATTTTATATTTTATCAGTTTTTGGCTAATTTGTCAAGTTTTCCCACATTCGGGCGCAACGCGCGAAGAAAAAATGCCCGCTTTTTCACAAAAAATTCAAAATTTCGCTTGACATTACGAGCGCATATGAGTATAATATATTAGTAGCGCAAAACTGCATATAGGGGTATAGCTCAGTTGGTAGAGCAGTGGTCTCCAAAACCACGTGCCGAGGGTACAAGTCCTTCTGCCCCTGCCAAAATAAAAGATAGAGTCGCATTAGCGGCTCTATTTTTTATTTTCGTATAGATAGACTTGAACCCGAGGCACGGTAAGTGCCGGGCAGCAGCACCGAGCGCCGCCGGTGGCGGATTAAGCGAGGGGCGGCTGGCGCAGCGATCGACAGAGCACAAGGCGATTCATCGCCGCTGGGATATGTCGGGTACTGCAAGCCGGGGTGCGCAGCACTTCAAGTCCTTTAAGCCCCTACCAAAAAAGAACAGAATCACACGATTCTGTTCTAAGTCGGAGGCCAAGCGGTCT
>JAZQCN010000155.1:0-1879 GCA_045546315.1 Clostridia bacterium
ACTCAAATAAATTTAGTGCAAAAAGTGTCAAAATTAGTGCAGGGCAACAAAAGTATAATATAAATATGGTAAAATAAGATAAATAATTATGTGTTTTATTTTCGCTTAAAGGGGTGGTTCCATGATAAGAAAAATCAAGCGCTTTTTGGAAACAACCTTTAAGCTGTATGATGTGCCTGAAAAAAAGATACAGGAAACAATCGAATTTGTTTCGCAAATGGATTTTGGGCATATATCAGAAAAGCTGGTAAACGAAATGCTTGAAAAATTTGTAGAAAAAGTATAAACACGAATATATATCGAAAGGACTGAAATTATGAAAACAAAAAAACGATTTCACAAACTAACGGCATGGCTTTTAACCCTTGCTATGCTGATGACACTTATGCCGATGTCGGCATTTGCCGTGGAGATGTCACCCCACAGCCACCCCATCTGCGGCGCGGCGCACACAAACATCGGCGACCATACCGGTAACTGCACGGCGGTCGAGTGGTTACCGCTGAGCAATTTGCTCGGCGAGCCCGATGAAGACGGAAAGTATTCGGGCGCAACCATCACACAATCCGGAAAATACTATCTTGACACAGACATTACTTTCAAGGATAGTGACGCATTAACCATACAAGCCGATGTGTCGCTCTGTCTTAATGGAAACACTCTGACCTACGGAGCCAGAGATGAGGCCATTACTGTGGATTATGGCGCGACGCTCAACATTTGCGACTGCTCCGACGGGGAGAGCGGCGTGATTACCACTTATGAGTTTGAGGCAAATACGATCGATTTTGAATACGGCACCGTGAATCTTTATAGCGGTACGATCGTGTCGGAGGGCTCCTGCGCAATTTATCTTTACAGAACCGACGGAGAAAGCACTTTCAACCAGTACGGCGGCACGGTTCAGGCGAACGGCACGTATTCTGCGGTAGAGGTGTATAATAAAAGCGTTTCCGGCACCTACAATTTGTATGGCGGTACTGTCGAAGCAACGCCTAACGAATGGGGAAGCGTTATAAGTATTTCGGGAGCACAAGCAACGCTATCCATGTCCGGCGCGCCGACGATAACCAATGCTTCTACGTCAGAATATTCCCATGATATTTATATTGAAACACCTATCAATATTGTGGACGAACTGACAGCGGATGCACCGCAATACAGTGTGATGTATCCGGGGGGCGGCATCTTCACCAGCGGCTGGGACACCCATATGGCCAACGCAGATTACGGTGACTACTTTGTCAGCGCATACCCTGATTTTGTGGTGCTCAAGGACACCTCCGGCGAGCTGAAACTGGCGGAGCCTGCTCCCGAAGCCAAGTGGGGTGCTTCAGCTGATGCTTTGACCGGAAGCGGTATGTTAGCGGAGGCTGTTGAGGCAGCTGCAACTGACAGCAGCATCACATATATTCAACTACAAAGCGGTGTAACGCTTGGAGATACTCTCGATATCACCGGCGGCAGCTTTACCCTTGACCTGAACGGTCAGACCGTATCCGGTACGGCATCCCATTTATTTGATATTACAGGCGGCACTGTTACCATTGATGACACAAGCGAAAACGGCAAGATTTCCGGCGCATCCGGCAGTACCGTCGTCTATATCAGCGGGGGTACACTGAAGCTCGTTGGCGGCAGGCTGGAAAGTATAAGCGATGATAGAAATGCAATCGCCCTTTATATTAGCGGTTCCTCCACAGTGAATATCAGCGGTGGCGAGGTGTACGCTGAAAATACAAACACGAACAGTCCCTATCCTGAAGCTGTCTCCATCAACTCCACAAACAGTTCTCTGACTGTTTCCGGGGGAAGTATCGCCGTAAAAGCACCAAATGCACAAAGCTCACACGCCTTCGGCATCAGAGCGTACCAGGCC
>JAZQCN010000156.1:0-11988 GCA_045546315.1 Clostridia bacterium
GGCAATGCAGTTTCCTTCACTTTGGATGCAAGCGGAGTCGCGTGCTTTGAAGCTGAGCGTGATACGCAGTACACTTTTGTCGGCATCCGTCCGGTTGTGACTTGTGTACCGGTCGAGCAGCTGAAAGCGGTTGTAAACGCCGGTGTTGCACAGCTTTCCTGGCGCTGTGCGGATAAGGCGGCTGCTTTTAACATTTACAAAGCAGAGGGCAGCGCGGCGACTTATACGCTGATTGCGGAAGGTGTAAAGCAAAAATTCTTTACGGACAATCTTCTGTCGCACAGAGCGACTTATAAGGTAACGGCGAAGACGGATGTTCTTCCCGAAAGTGCAGGCTTGGTTGCCTTTGCGGTAAAATAAATAAACAGGAGAGCAGAAAGGTGTCTGCTCTCTTTTTTTGTACACAAATTGTCGTAAAGCGGCATAAAATGTAACGAAACGCGATCGATCGGTTTCAAATATTGAAATAGGGGAGTTTGATATGGCAAATGCAGTAAATGAATGCGGCAAAGTCGGCTATGCGTATGTGCCGGTGCAGGTTTTAGACGAGACCTACGAGCCGCAAAAAGGATTAAAGCGCGGCACAATTTTCCCCGAGCTCGATTTGCCGATAGAAATCTACGGCAAAGAGGGAACACTGAGGGAGGTGCGCTGATGGAATTTGTAGTCGAAACAAACAGACGCGAGGAAATGCTTAAAAAGTTACAAAGCTACCATTTTGCGGCGTACGATTTAAATCTCTATCTTGATACGCATCCGCACGATAAAAAGGCACTTGAGATGTTTCGAGAGGTAACATGCAAAGCCAAGGAAGCTTATGTGGCTTTTATGAAGGAATTCGGGCCGCTCACCGCAATGGACAACACGCAGGACGAATGGGCATGGCTTGAAAACCCGTGGCCCTGGGATTTTCAGTAGGAAGGAGTAATGGCGAATGTGGCAATATCAGAAGTTTTTGCAGTATCCCGTTAAAATCAAAACGCCGAACCCGAAGCTTGCGAGCTTTATCGTAAGTCAGTACGGTGGTCCGAATGGCGAGCTTGGTGCCTCTATGCGTTATCTTTCACAGCGTTTTTCGATGCCGGATGAAGTGTCTAAATCCTTGCTCACAGATGTGGGCACGGAAGAGCTTGCACATTTAGAAATCGTAGGCACGCTCGTGCGTCAGCTTGCAAAGAATGCGACAACCGGGCAGATTGAAAACAGTCCGCTTGCACAGTATTTTATCGACCACGGTCGTGGTGTGTTCCCGGTAGACGCATCGGGTTATCCGTTTAATGCAATCAGCTTTGCAGTCTCCGGCGACCCGATTACGGATTTAACTGAGGATTTGGCTGCGGAGCAGAAGGCAAGAGCAACCTATGACAACATTCTGCGCTTTTCCGATGACCCGGATGTAAACGATGTTATCAAGTTTTTGCGCGAACGCGAGGTTGTGCACTTCCAGCGCTTCGGCGAAGCACTCGACAAAATCACAAAGGGAAAGCATAAAAAGATGTACTATCAGAAATAAGACATTGGAAATTTAACCAAAATTAAAAGGCCCGCCGCAGAGCTTGTCTCTGCGACGGACTTTTTGTGTGTTATGCTTGCGCCGGTGCAGAAGGAGTTTGACGATTTATCCCCGGAAGCGCAGGCAATCGTGCGCAAGGAATTTGCCGACCGTCCGCAGGAGCTGCAGAACTTTATCCAGAGAAAGAGCCCGACCGGCTCAATTTCGAGCGATGCACAGAAAATCATCGACGATGCCACGGATGTAATTCATGGGAAGAAGGAAAAGCCTATTGATACCAGATTTGATCATGCTCAAGGAATTTTCGATGAGAAGGTTGGAACGCCTGAAAATATCGCGACTCAGAAAGAAATCGATGAATTTGTCGACTATTCATACAAATTTGGTATCTACGCAAAAACCGAGAAACCAATTCCGAAACAAAAGGATAGAATTTCTATTGCTCCGGTTGCGCCTGCGGAGGCGGAATATATCAAAAATGCTTCTGGGATTGATATTTCTAATATGACACACGTCCTCCGCGATAACGATATCCGACATGTTAAAAAATCTCACGGAGAAGACACAAATGAAAAATTCCCAGTAACAGCGGAAGACCAAAAAAAAATCCCTGAAATCATCAGGGATTATGATGACATTCTCTTTGTGGATGGAGGGGATAAAAAAGGGATTGTCTATGTAAAAAGGCATAATGGTGTGACATATTACTTAGAGGCCGTGCGTGAAGATGAAAATGCATTGGTTAATAAACAGATGATAAAGGTTTCAACAGGAACGATTCCTGATATCAAAGGAATAAAAGAAGCAATTAATAAAAAATGGGGATCCGATTCCTCTCCAAATGATAGCGAAAAAGCTATCCCTCGGGTGTACGTCCGTGACGTGTGGAATGAATCCTCATTTGTAAATAGTTTATCACGTGAAGAACAAATTGTCAATAGAGATTCATCCCCAAAATCCGACACGGAAGAAAGCATTTTTGATGCCGACGTGCCGATGCTCCACATCGATGGCAGCGTGCGCACCTATGCGGAGTATAAGGCGGAGCAGGATGCAGCTGCGCAGGCGGAGAACTCGACTACGGCGGGAGAGGCACAGGACCAAAAAATCATCGACGATGCTACGGATGTGATTTATGGGAAGAAGAAATCGATGCCGAACGGCGTGGATGTAAAAGTTTCTGCAACAATGCCTTCTGATACCGTGATTACGGCAGACACAAACGGTGTAGTGGCGGTCGATGCTTCGTTTACACCGGGCATCGCAAAGGTAACGGATGTGCTCAGCAAGCGTACCGGTCTCAAATTCGGTTATGCCGAGCATTATCAGAACGGCAAGAAAAACGCTGCCTACAACGGTCACTATGACCCGACAACAAAGACCATTTACTTCCGCAAAGGTGCATCCAAGGCAGAAATCATCTACAAAACGGCCGTGCATGAGCTGACGCACTTCGCCGAAAGCTCTAAGCATTATGCTTATGTCAGTGATTTTGTGCTCAACAAGAAATTCGAAGGCGTGGACAGCGATGCATATAAAAAGGCTGTAAAAGAAAAGATTGCCGCATATGCAAAAAACGGCATCGAGCTAACGCCGGAGGAGGCGCGAAGAGAGCTCGTTGCCGAGAATATCAGAGAAGTGATTTTCAAGTCTAAAAAGGATGTGGACAACCTCGTCAGAACAGACTACACCTTCGCGCAGCGCATCCTGGATATCATCGACAGCTTTATCTACCATTTCAATAATAAATTCGGCAGATTAGAAGGCGATGCGAAAATCCACGCCGACCTCGAGCAGGCACAGCGAAAGTACAGATTGGCGCTGGCAAGCGCGAAGGGTGTGAGCAGGAACGGAAAAAGTGTGTATGAGTTTGTTGGTACTTATTATGATGGCCGCAAGGTTTACAAGACGAATTACCCTAAAGGTACCGAAAGCCGTGTAAAAAGCGAAGATATCATCAATTTTGTGCAAAATATATGGCAACATAGACCAATAACTTTATCTATTGCACAAGGAGAAGAGATAGTAGCTAATTTTAATCCGGAACTCGATGAGCGAAGCGATTTATCGAAGATTGCATTCGGAAACAAAAAAGGTAAGGCGTCTGAAAAGAGAATGACGTTAGATATGTCAGCAGATTTGTATTTGATTGCGAGTGATTCAAGGTATAACGGTTCAAAGAGCGAGAGTGGTAAGGACAGTGTTGCACACGACAATGTTCGGAATTGGTTGTATTTTGTAACCAATTTAATATACGAAGATGAACAGGGTGAGCATATTCCCTGCCACATGAATATTGATGTGAAACAACGCGGAGATGGTAATTACTTCTACTCGTTTGCAATAGAAAAAGGAGTTGCCCCACAGACTTTACTTGCTGCGGTAGCCGGAAATAATCCGACAACAACTCCTAATGTCAATATACCACAATCCGACCCAACTGTCAAGAATCAGTTTTCTTTTTCGTCCCCAAAATCCGACACGGAAGAAAGCATTTTTGATGCCGATGTGCCGATGCTCCACATCGATGGCAGCGTGCGCACCTATGCGGAGTATCGGGCTGAGCAGGAGGCAACTGCACAGGCAACCGAGGCCGAGGTCGCTCATCAGAACGAGCAGCAGGATTTTGCACCTGCACCTGGTGTGAAAGAACCGCCGACGGACAATGCGGATGTTGCCGCAGTCGTAGATGCCAAAGGAAATAAACGCACCGATGATATTGAGCTGCAATATTCACAGCGCCTGAAGGGAAAGAATTCGATGCTTTTTAAAGATATTTCGCGCGTTCTGGACTATGTGTGCGACAAGATGCCCGGCGTGCGTGATTTTTGGCGCAATCGTATCGAAAAGCCGTTCTGGCGCGCAAAAGCTTCGTTTACGAGCCGGTCGAGGCAATATCTTACCGACTTGAAAACAACCGCGGAAGAACTCGGCATTCGCATCGGCAGTAAGGAAAGCGCAGCTGCATACATAAAACACACAAAATTGCTTATTCTACGGTATAAGAAATTTATTCAAAATAACTCTTTACCTTTTGATATAATTGTATTATAATATTGTTATATTTTGAACAAAGGAGAAGTACCATGAAAATTTCACCATTACAAAAGGCAAGATATGAATACACACCGAAGCTGCCGCAGATGCTCAGAGGCGGCATCGCTGAAATCAGCGTAGCCGAAGGCGCTGAAACAAAGAGCGCTGCAGATTGCGAAAAGATTCAGGCGCTGTTCCCGAATACCTACGGTAAAAAGGAAATTACCTTTAAGAAGGGGCAAAACACCGCTGAGGCAAAGCTTCAGAAGGTTGGCGTTATCCTTTCCGGCGGTCAGGCTCCGGGCGGACACAATGTCATTTGCGGTCTTTATGATGCATTAAAGTCTACCAACCCGGCAAACGAGCTTTATGGCTTCAAGGGTGGTCCGAGCGGTCTTTTGGAGGACAGCTATATTGTTTTTGACGATGCATACATCGATCAGTACAGAAACACCGGCGGCTTCGATATCATCGGCTCCGGCAGAACAAAGCTCGAGACAAACGAGCAGTTTGCGGTTGTTGCCGAGGTTTGCAAAAAGCACGGCATTACAGCGGTTGTAATCATTGGCGGCGATGACTCGAACACAAATGCGGCAGTGCTTGCAGAGTATTTTGCAGCAAATAACACCGGTATTCAGGTTATCGGTTGTCCGAAAACCATCGACGGCGACCTTAAAAACGAGGACATCGAATGCTCCTTTGGTTTTGACACGGCAACAAAGACCTACAGCGAATTGATTGGTAACATTGAAAGAGACGCGAACTCCGCGAAGAAATACTGGCACTTTGTTAAGGTAATGGGTCGTTCTGCATCCCATGTGGCTCTCGAGTGTGCACTGCAGACACAGCCGAACATTTGCCTGGTATCCGAAGAGGTTGCTGCAAAGAAGATGTCGCTTTCTCAGATTGCAGACTACATTGCAGATGCAGTTTTGGCAAGATCTGCAAAGGGCATGAACTTCGGCGTGGCAATCATTCCGGAGGGCGTTGTGGAATTCGTTCCTGAATTCTCCGTTTTGATTGCTGAAATCAACGAGCTTTTGGCAGGCAATAAGGCTGCAGAGTTTAACGCGCTCCCGAGCTGGGCAGACAAGTATGCCTTCATCGAAAAAGGTCTTACCAAGGCATCGATGGATGTTTTTGCAATTCTGCCGCAGGGCATTCAGCAGCAACTGTTCCTGGAAAGAGACCCGCACGGTAATGTCCAGGTTTCGCTCATCGAGTCTGAAAAGCTGTTCTCCGCGCTTGTTGCAGATAAGCTTGCGGCGAAGAAGGCAGCAGGTGAATTTAAGGGTAAGTTCTCCGCGCTGCATCACTTCCTCGGTTATGAGGGCAGATGTGCATTCCCGTCGAACTTCGACGCTGACTACTGCTATTCGCTCGGCTACAACGCGTTTATGCTGATTCAGTACGGTTATACCGGTTATCTTTCCAAGATTTCCAATCTGTCCAAGCCGGCAACGGAATGGGTTGCAGGTGGTATGCCGATTACAAAGATGATGAATATTGAAAGAAGACACGGTGAAGACAAGCCGGTTATCAAGAAGGCACTCGTTGAGCTCGACGGCAAGCCGTTTAAGGTCTTCGAAGCGAACAGGGATACATGGGCAATCGAAACCTCGTACACCTATCCGGGTGCGATTCAGTACTACGGTCCGGCTGAGGTTTGCGACCTGACAACAAGAACGCTTGCGCTTGAAAAAGAATAATTGAACAAATAAAGGACTGCGAATATCTCGCAGTCCTTTATTTGTTGACAGGGTTTTATATAAATGATAAAATTTAATAAATTGATTGCCGGAGGTGCAGCATGAAAAGATTTTTAGCTTGTATTTTGTGTATTGTTTTGGTTTTCGGTCTCGCACCGGCAGTGTATGCCGAGGCGGAAACAGAAACTGTTCTGTTTTTTGAGGATTTCGAGCGCTATGCGGTCGGCGGCGTGCTTCAGGCATCAAGCAGTCCGTGGAGCTCACATGTAAAAAATGATACACTGCAGTCCTCTTGCAAAATTGAAAAGGAAGGGGACAATCAGGTTGGCTGTTTTTCGATTCTTACGCCGGACAAGTCCTCGGGACCGGAGCTTTGTAAAACGCTTGATGTCAGCGGTTTAGAGGATTTGACGATTACCTGCCGCGCTAAGCAGGCGGGCGGTGCAAGTTTGCAAATCAACCTTTTCACGGACGGCGCGATGAATGTAACGCTTGCGAAAATTTCGAGCGAGAGCTGGGCAGATGTTGAAATTGCAATTGATTTAAAAAAGTTAACCTACACAACGAAGATTGACGGCACGGTCACGCATAAAAACGAGGAGATTAACGCTTTTTTGAACCCGGCACAGTTTATGGTGCGCTTCAAGCAGGTCATTACCTCCGAAAAATTCGGCTATTGGGATGATGTGAAAATAACGAGTAAAACTGCACTCGGCGTAGAGGAGAGTTCGGAGGAGAATTGGTTTGCCTGGACAATCCCGGACGAAAGCAAGGCGAAGGGCACGGCAATTGATGCTTCGTTTTTGTTGGAGAAGCCGGCAGGCAAGCACGGCTTTGTAAAGGTGGACAGCGATGAGTTTGTGTTTGAAGACGGCACGGAAGCGCGCTTCTGGGGAACGAATGTCGTGTTTAACGCAAACTATATGTCTTATGCAGATTCGGATGTTTTAGCAGACAGAATTGCGCGCAGCGGGTATAACATTGTGCGATTGCATATGTTTGACACCTCGCGTGAGCCGAATATCTTTGCGCCCGGCACATCGCGCACCTTTGACGAAACCTATTTAGACCGCTTTTTCTATTTCACTGCAGCTTTAAGAGAGCGCGGCATCTATGTTTATATGGATTTGCTTGTGCACAGAAAGGCGTATGCCGCAGACGGGATTGAGGCAGTAGAGGATGTTGACAACAAGGGCTGGCAGTCCGAGTCGCATTATGATGAAAATCTGCTTAATTTACAAAAGGAATTTGCCTATAATATTTTAACGCGTGTCAATCCGTATACAGATCTCGCATTTAAGGACGACCCGCAGATGGCAATGGTCGGCATTACAAACGAGAGCAGCGTAACCAGTATTATTTTAAACAACGGTTTGTATCCGTCAACCGAGCATTACCAGGGTGTTTTAAATGCGAAATTCAATGCGTGGCTGAAAGAAAAGTATTCCTCAAACGCGAAGGTAAGTGCCGCGTGGAACAATACAAGCAAACCCGGCTTGCTTCCGGGGGAAAGCCTGGAAGACGGTACAATCGAGGTGCGCAAAGATATTAACAATTCGAGCAATTACAGCGAGCAGCGCCGCCGCGATACGATGGAGTTTTTAACGGCGCTCGAGCAGGAATTTTATACAGAGATGAGCAGATATCTTAAAGAAGAGGTCGGCATCAAGTGCCCGTGCACGGGAACGGCGCTCGGCGGCAGTGCGGCAAACAATGCAAATCTGTATGCGAACGCAAAATACACGGACTATGTTTCGAGAAACAACTACTACGGAACGGCAAGCTCCGTTTTGTATAATGCAACGCATGTGGAAGGTATTTCCTCTGCACGCATTTACGGCAAGCCGTATATTATAACGGAGTGGTGTTGCTATGAGCCGAATCCGTTTGTAGCCGAAAGCACGCTTTTGATGTCAACTTATGCGCAATTCCAGGACTGGAATATGATTCACTTCCAGATGTGGCACGAAAACAGCTTGCCGTCTGCGCAGGCAGCGATTAACACAACTTTTGTTGAATATCAGCATCCGGTGCGAACAGCGCTTGCACCTGCAACCGGGCAAAACTATCTGCGCGGTGCAGTGGTGGAAAATAAAATGGAGTATTACTATCCGAAAACCTATGCCGACGCGACTGCACCGACTGAAGCGACGCTGAAGGCATACCAAAACACGGGCATCTATGCAAAAAGCGGCTTAATGTATGACGATATTGTTAAAAATTCCTCCGCTGCGGACGCCTCTGTTCTGGAGACGCTTGAGAAAAAAGCAAAAGACGGCGATGCAGAAATTTCCGAACAGATATACTGGGATTTGAAAAAAGGTGATTTCAGGGTAGAAACGGAATATACACAAGGCGTTGCCGGCTTTAGACGCGAAGCGGTAGAGCTTGGTTATGTTGTATTTGATATGGACAATGCCTATTATACCGGTGTTTTGAATTCTATGACGCTTGAAGAGATTCCGACCTCGAACCGCTTACTGCTCAGTGTTGCGGCGCGTTGTCATAACACAGATCGCGAAGTAAGCGAGGACCACACAAGCATCGTGAAAAACGGTAAAGGTCCGGTATTGGTGGAGCCGGTAACAGGTAAGGTGACCGTAAAGCTTAGCGGAGATTATGATGTTTATGCGCTCAGCAGCAGCGGCGAGCGCAAGGAAAAGCTTGAGACGATGAAATCGCAGGACGGCTTTTCGTTTGTGCTTAAAGCGGAGCATCAGACATTGAATTATGAAATCTGTGCAGCAGGCACTGTATTTGAGCCGCCGCTCCCGGATAAAGATGGTATAGAGGTTGTATTAGACGGAAAAATGCTTGCATTTGATGTGCAGCCGACTCTGCTGGATGGCAGAACGCTCGTGCCTGTGCGCGCAATTTTCGAAGCGCTCGGCGCGACCGTAACTTGGGATGATGCGACGCAAACCGCAATTGCAAGCAAAGGCGGCACGGAAATCCACATCACTATCGGCGAAAAGCAAATGCTGAAAAACGGCCTTGTTGTGCCATTGGATGTCGGCGCGGCGCTCGTTGATGCACGCACGCTTGTGCCGGTGCGCGCAATCGCGGAAAGCTTTGATTGCACTGTAGAATGGATAGATGCAACACAGACGGTAAAAATTACAACGAAATAAAATAAAAAAGCACTTGCAATCGCAAGCGCTTTTTGTTTGTTGGAGCTGCCTAGCAGATTTGAACTGCCGACCTCTTCCTTACCAAGGAAGTGCTCTACCTACTGAGCTAAGGCAGCATGACAACGAAAATTATTTTAACACAGAACTTTTTTATTGTCAACAAAATTATTTAAATTTCATCAAATATATTTTGCCAGGTTGACAGAAAGGCGATAAAAGTTGTATAATAGCGATGGATTAAGTAGAAGGAGTTGCCTATGCAGAAGCTGATTTCCGTCTGCCTTATCTGTGTGATGCTTCTCGGCAGTGGCGTGGTGTATGCCTTTGAGCCGGCAGCGCAGGAGGGTGTAGCGGTACCGATTTTATTATACCATAATGTGATTAACTATATACCCGAAGGTGCGTATGACGCAAGCTTGAACATTCCGGCTTCCGTGTTTGAAAAGCATATGCAAGCTATTTTAGATGCTGGCTATACGCCAATTACCTATGAAATGTATTACCGTTTCGAAACCGAAGGTGTGCCGTTGCCGGATAAGCCGATTATGATTACCTTTGACGATGGCTATTTGAGCAACTACCTGTATGCATATCCGATTTTGAAAAAGCTCGGTATAAAAGCAACGATTTTTGTAATCACTGACCGCCGCGGCAAGGCGCTGAGTATTAACCCGCACTTTTCATGGAACCAGGCAAAGGAAATGGTCGACAGCGGTATCATTGATATTCAGAGCCACACGCATTCACATCAGGTTTCCACAACCTTAAGCGACGCGGAGCTTGTGTATGAGCTGACGGTTTCTAAGCGCCTTGTCGAGCGCTATACCGGCAAAAAGTGCAATGTTTTGGCGTTCCCGAACGGCATAGCCGAGGCGCGTGAGATAGAGGCTGCAAAGCAGGCCGGCTACAAAATCATAAATTTGGTCGGCGAATACGGATCGAACCGAAAAGGGGATGACCTTGCGAAAATGAAGCGCATTACCATATTCGGCACATGGACATCGAATGACCTTCTCGTGAAAGTAAATAAGCATTTGCATTTATAAAAGCAATCTGATTTCAGATTGCTTTTTTGCATTTTATCGCAGTGTTTTGCATAGGTATACTGTGATAGGAGGCGAATGCTTTGAAGCGTTGGATTGCATTTGTATTATCTTTTTGTGTTTTGTTTTGCGGATTAAGCATTGTGCGTGTGCGTGCGAATGATTTTGCGAGCGAGCTTACAAGCAGGAGTGCAATATTGATTGAAGCATCGACCGGAAAGGTGCTTTTTGAAAAGGATGCCGATGTACCGCTGCCGATGGCAAGCGTTACGAAAATTATGACGATGCTGTTAATTATGGAAGCCGTCGACGGCGGACGAATCAGTTTAGACGATATGGTTACCGGCAGCGCGCGTGCCAAGAGCATGGGCGGCTCGACGATATTTTTAGATGCGGGAGAGCAGCTGAGCGTGCACGATATGCTCAAGGGCATTGCTGTTGCATCGGCAAATGATGCCTGCGTTGCGATGGCGGAGCACATTGCCGGTACAGAGGCGGGCTTTGTTTCGATGATGAATACGCGCGCCGGTGAGCTTGGTATGAAAAACACGGTCTTTAAAAACACGAACGGCCTGGATGCGCCCGGACATTACAGCTCGGCGAGAGATATTGCAATAATGTCAGCCGAGCTTTTAAAGCATCCGAAAATACTGGATTATACAACAATTTGGATGGATAGCCTGCGTGACGGAAAATTCCAGCTTGCGAACACAAATAAGCTCATACGCTTCTATAAGGGCGCAATCGGGCTGAAAACCGGCTCGACCGACGATGCACTCTATTGTCTTTCCGGTGCGGCTGAGCGTGACGGCATGCGTTTAATTGCTGTTGTGCTTGCAGCGCCGAGCTCGCCAAAACGCTTTGCGGAAACAACCTCGCTTTTGGATTACGGCTTTGCGGTGTATGGAAAAAAACAACTCGTAAAGCGCGAAGAAGTCATTGGCACAGTGCCTGTGGAAAAAGGACTTTCCGACAAGGTTTGCGCAGTCGCTGCCGAGGACTATATATATGTCGGTAAAAAAGGCGAGGCAGAACAGCTTCGTGTAGAAACAGAGCTTTTTCAAAGCGTGCAGGCACCGGTTGAAAAGGGAGAAAAGCTCGGCGAGGCCTTGATATATGACGGCGAAACACCGGTGCATACTGTGGAGTTGCGCGCCGCTGAATCCGTTAAACGCCTGAGCTACAAAAATGTATTTACTATGTTGCTTCGCAATTGGCTTGCGTGTATAAAATAAAAGCCCGTAAGCATACGGGCTTTTATTTGTCATACATTTAAAATCGGCTGAATTTGAATTCCGTCGAGCGCTGCTGCGGCAGCAGGCAGTAGCTTTTGCATATTGGCAACCAGGGACTTGTGTTTGTTATACGCATCATCTTGTGCGAAAGGCACAAAATAGAAATCCTTGCTGTTTAAAAGGCTCATTATATTTTTGCCGCTTGCGCCGAGTGCATCGTTGGTCGAAACCGCAAGCAGCACCGGACGCTCGTTGCGAAGATGTGCCTTCACAGCCATAGTTACTGCGGTGTCCGTAATGCCACAGGCAAGCTTGCCGAGT
>JAZQCN010000157.1:0-12949 GCA_045546315.1 Clostridia bacterium
AGCGCAGACCATCGGCGGCAGAACGGTTATTCCGCTTCGTGCACTCGTTGAGGCGCTTGGTAAGCAGGTATTCTGGGATGACCGAGGACTGATTATCATTTCCGACGCAGCGGTAACTTACGATGCAGAAACGATTACAAAAATTGTTGACCTTCTGGATATCCGCGTGCAGATTGGCGGCAAGGAGCTTAAATACTTCGACAGCGAAGTTTACGACTACTATGTTGCAGCCTCTGCAGGTACAACGCCGACCGTAACGGCGAGTGCGTTTGGCGGCGCAAGCGTTGTACAGGGAAATCCGGCGGTTGTCACCGTGGGGGATAAAAACTACAACATCCACTTTGTTGAAAGCGTGTTCTCGAACGTATTCGGCGGTGAGGATGCCGTTCGTAAGCTTACACTCGAAGCGGATAACGGTCCGAAGCCGGTAGGGCAGAATCATCTGCAGATTCAAAGTGCAACCAGCTCGATTGAATGGACAGCGGATAAGTATCCGATGCATGGTACATATGACAACGTTATCAACGACAGCATCACGCTCAACCGTTGGTCGGCGCAGGGGCTTGGTCATTGGATTGAATACGACCTCGGTTCTGTTCAGAACGTACATTCCATTGCAATCGCCGGTTATCTGACCGCGGCGCGTTCTTACACCTATAAGGTAGAAGTCAGCGTCGACGGCGAAAATTGGGAGGTTGCACATGAAGGTGCGAAGACCACCTCCGGTACGGACAGAAATGTATTCAAGCTTGGCGATAAGCCGGCGCGTTATGTGCGCTTGACCGGTATCGCATTTGAAGGTGCGACATGGCTCGGTATCTGCGAGGTGCGCATTTACGGAAGCACTGAAGCGGAAACTGCCGATCAGGCAAGCTGGTCGAGCGAGTTCTATGCAGGTACAATTCACGGTCTTGTCGGCGATACGCGTAAGGTGATTATTACCGGCGTAAACGGCAAGGGCGAAGAAGTTGAAATGAACCTTGCTGACCTAAAGATTACAAGCACAGACACGAAGGTTGCAACCGTAGACGGCTACGGCAATGTAACGCTTGTCGGTGCAGGCAGTGCGAAAATCAGTGTGGAAGCCACGATTGGCGGCACTGCAAGAGTCTACACCATTGATGTTCGCGTGCAGTAATATACAAAAAAAGAGACCTTCGGGTCTCTTTTTTTGTAGCAGAATTATGCTAAATTACAGCAGGAATATATATAGACGAAGAATAGAAATAAATGCTAAAATGAAATTAGGAATAAACTACGGAAGGGGTTTTTGTATGAAATTGCATAGAAAACTTATCAGCCTTTTGTTGTGTGCGGTAATGCTTTTGGGCGTATTACCACTGGGTGCGTTCGCAGCAAAGGGGGATGAGGATTTGCTTGTTTTGCTTTCGGATGATTTCGAGGATTACAAGGAAGGCGAATTTCCGAAAAAGGAGACGGGCAAGTGGACGGCGCACGCCGCAAATGATACGGCGCGCATCGTTGCCTATAATGATGACGGCAATATGGTAGCGAAAATGTATCATAATGACCCGAAGGCGGAGGGGGCGGCAGCGCGCTCACCGCGTATGGAGATTCGTGTGCCGACAAAGGGTCTTACGAAGCTGACGGTGGAGTATGATATAAAAAGCTCGGGTGGCGATTCTGTTTTCCGTTTGATTCTTTTAAACGAAGAAACACGAAAGACATTGGGAAATGCCGATGTGCCGTACGATTTTAGGGATTGGACGCATATCCGCGTGGAAATGGATTTTATTGAACAAAGAATGTATACCTATGCAGATGATAAGCTGGTTGCTGAAAAGAAAAGCAATGTAGGCGATATTGAGTCCTTCCTTTTGCGCTTCGCAGTAACGGTTGCGCTGGATGGGAGCTGGATTATGGTGGACAATGTTAAGGTGACATCGCCGGACAAGGCACTTGATGAAGGTATCGTCAGCTTGGATGGTACAAGAGTCAATTTTGATGCGGTTACTGCTGAAGGGGATGCACGCACCGGTATTACGGATGTAATGCGCAAGAGCCATCCGCGTATTTACCTGCACGATTGGGCAGATATACAAAAAAAGATTGATACGGATACCGACTGCCTTGTGTGGAGCAAAGCCATCATCGACTCTGCGGATGAATCGATGCGCATCGGGCATACGGCATACTTCAGAAATGCGCGTAATAACATCAACGATTGCTCTACGGCGTTTAAGAAAAACATTGTGCCGGTGATTGCGGCATATTGCCTGACCAAGGAGCAAAAATACAGAGATTTCGTGTATGCAGAGCTTGAAAATGTCGGCAATTGGCCGGATTGGGGATCGGATGCCTATTTGTGTACGGCGCATATCATCTTTGCATTCGGTCTTGCCTATGACTGGATGTACAATGACTGGACAGAGCAAGAGCGCGAAAACATTGCGGGCTGGTTAATTGAAAAGGGTATGACGCAGGCGGTGCTCGCTTATGAGGGCAAGATTTCCTCCGGCTGGACGAAGGGCAATAACAACTGGAATATGGTTTGCAACGGCTCAAACCTCGTTGGTGCACTTGCCATTGCAGACGAGTATCCGGAAATTACGGAATATATTGCCTCTAAGGCAGCAGAGGGGCTGCCGTATTGCTTTTTTGAAATGGCGCCGGACGGCGCATATGCAGAGCCGCTGTCCTATTGGGATTATGGTATCCGTCATATGGTGAAGGCAATGTCGGCACTCGATACGGTTTTGGCAGACGGTAAACAGCTGCCGAAGGCGCTTGATTTTAAGGATGTAACGGGCATCGACACAACGGGTGATTTCCCGATTTACTACAACGGTACGGTGCTTGCGTTTAACTACGGCGACGGTTCAAGCACGATGATTGTAACGCCGATTATGTACTATCTGGCAAATAAGTTTAACAAGCCGCAATATGCGTGGTACAACTTATACACAACTAAGAATAACCCGAACGTATCCACGGAAAGAGGCAAAGAAGCAGTGCTTTCGCTTTTGTGGTACGATCCGGACAATGCAGCTATGCCGGAGGGCGGCTTCTCTCTTGATAAATTCTATAAGTCCGACGAAAAGAAGGGCGCAAACGGTATGAGTATGCGCTCGTCGTGGACAGATAACGACGGTATGTATGTTGGCATTAACGCTGGCGACATTGCGCGCTCGCACGCGTCGATGGACCACGGCGGCTTCGTGCTCGACTGGGCAGGCAAGCGCTGGGTACATATGTACGGCAGAACGCCGGCAGCCGACATTCCGGGTGGCGTGTATTCCTGGCCGGATTATCATACCAAGAGTGAAACGGGGCACTTTGCGTATTACCATACGCGTGCGGAAGCAAACAATACCATTATCGCGAATCCGCAGCAGGATAAGGCAGATATGAGTATGAGCTCGTTTAGTAAGATGCTTCGTAATGGCTCTTCCGACAAAACGGCGTTCGGTATTATTGATATGACCAGCACAAACGCAGATTTTACGGATGCAAAGCGCGGCTTTATGCTGACGGACAACCGCAGCCGCCTCGTGATTCAGGATGAAATCACGGCAAGCAAGGCGAGCGAGTTTTATTGGTTTACAAATACACTTGCCGAAATCACCATTTCCGAGGATGGCAAGAGCGCGCTGTGGACACTGGGCGAGGACAAAATGCTTGTCCGCATCACACAAGGGCCGGCAGACGCGAAATTCGGTATCATGCAGACCATACCGCTGCCGACGAGCCCGGACCCGGAAATTCAGGCAGACATTCCGGAGCATAAGATGTATATCCATATGCAGGGACACAGCCAGCTGAATTTAACAGTTGAGTTTACGCCGCTCGGTGAGGATGAGGGTGCTTTAGCGCCGCTTCCGGTAGTGCCGCTTGCGGATTGGAAGGCAGATGAAGGCGAAGCCATCACCAGCCAGAGCCTCGGTGATGTTGTAGCATTAAAGGTGGATAATCCGAATGCATATGCAAAGGGTGCAAAGACCTATGTAGACACAGCAAATCTTGAGATTGCGCCGATTGTGCAAAACGGCAGAACACTTGTACCGGTACGCTTTATCGCTGAAAAATTCGGCGCAAAGGTTGGCTGGGATGCTGCAACGCAGACTGTAACCGTTACGACGGATATTGGCGTAATCAAACTGCAAATCGGCTCGGACAAGATGTACACAGGCGGCAAGGAAACCGTTCTGGATGTGCCGGCACAGACGATTGGCGGCAGAACCTTGATTCCGCTCCGCGCGCTCGTTGAGGCGCTCGGCAAGCAGGTGTTCTGGGATGACAGAGGTTTGATTTTAATCAGCGACGATGTGCTTGATTATGACGCAGACAGAATCAATAAAATCATTGATTTGTTGGACATCCGCGTGCAGGCAGATGGCAAGGAAATCAAGTTCTTTGACAGTGAAGTGTACGATTATATGGTTAAAATTGCCAAGGGTGCGCCGATTCCGGTTGTAACTGCAAGCGCTACAGTTGGTGCAAGCGTTGTACAGGGCAATCCGGCAACCGTAACCGTAGGGGACAAAACCTACATAATCCGTTTTACAGAAGATTTATTTGAAGGCAGAGCGGCAACGGATGATGCTGCGATGGTGAAAAAGCTGATTCCGTCGGTAGAAACCACAAGCGCACTGCCAAATTATCAGACATATATGACTGTGCAGAGCGCAACCAGCTCGATTGCATGGTCGGAAAAATATCCGATGACCGGCAGTTATGACGGCATCATCAACGAGCAGACAGCAAACCGCTGGTCTGCAGAAGGTGCCGGTAACTGGGTATGCTACGATTTCGGTGAAGTGAAAACACTTCACGGCTTAAATATCGCAGGCTACAAGGCGCTTTCTCGTTCGTATGTGTACGAGGTTTCCGTATCGAATGACGGTGTGAATTTCACAAAGGTAACGGATGCCGTAACGCAAATCGGTATTGACCATACACCGTTTGAGCTTGGCGGTGTGCAGGCGCGCTATGTGAAGCTGACATGTACAAGCGCAACCAATACCACCTGGTGCGGTCTTTCCGAGGTGCGCTTCTATGACAGTGCACAAATGATGGCAGACGACCTGGCGGCGTGGGATATGTATTTCCACGAACTTTCAATTAACGATGCTGTCGGCGAAAGCTTCCCGCTCAAGCTGAAGTTTATGAATGCAGACGGCGGCGAGGTTGAGGCGGTTTGCGAAAATGTTGTTTATAAGAGCATGAATACGAAGGTGGCAACCGTAGATGCAAGTGGCGTGATTTCTTTGGTGGGCAAGGGAACAACGCGCGTGCAGGTAACGGCTACCGTAAACGGCATATTGCTGCGCGGCGAAATCGAAGTCATTGCAGACGAAAGGAAATAAAACATAAAGGCCGACTTTTACAGTCGGCCTTTATGTTTGCTTAAAAGAAATTCATAAAAGGATTTCAGCGCGTATTGGTCGGTCTCACAGAGCGTATGCATATCCAGATAGCGGTTTTTGTCGATGAATTTATCCTCTGGCACATAGGGCGTCGGGCGTTTGGAGCTACCGGCGAGATATGCGCAGGTGACAGAGTAGATTTCAGCAAGCTTTAAAAGCATTTGCGCGTCCGGCATGCGTACGCCTGCCTCCCAGTTGGAGATGCAGCTTTTGGAGATGTGCAGCTTTTTTGCGAGGTATGCCTGTGTGTGATGGTGCTGTTTGCGCAGCTCGCGCAGTCTTTGCGAAAATGCTGCCAGCATCAGCTGCTTTTTGTCTTCTTTCATATAAATCACCTTCCTTACATCAATTTATCACAAAATCCGGGCAAAAACAATAGAAAAACAGCTTTTTGCTTGCTTTTTGTAAGTATATATTGTATAATTGGTTTTAACAGAGTTTTATGAATCTTTAAAGAATGGGGTATTTAAAAATGGCAAGAAGACTTTTTACATCCGAGTCCGTAACCGAAGGGCATCCGGATAAAATATGCGATTTGATTTCCGATGCGGTGCTTGATGCGATTTTAGCGCAGGACCCGATGGGGCGCGTCGCTTGCGAGGTAACTGCAACAACCGGTCTCGTAATGGTTGTCGGCGAAATTTCGACAACGGCGGATATTGATATTCAGGAAATCGTGCGTGAAACCGTGCGTGAAACCGGCTATGACAGAGCGAAGTACGGCTTCGACTGCGATACCTGCGCCGTAATCACAGCGCTTGATAAGCAGTCACCGGATATTGCGCTTGGTGTAGATAAAGCGCTTGAAGCAAAGGCCGGCGAGATGGATGATTCTAACGGCGGTGCAGGCGACCAGGGTATGATGTTCGGCTATGCTTGTAACGAAACTGACGCGCTGATGCCGATGCCGATTTATCTTGCGCATAAGATGGCGCTTCGCTTGACAGAGGTGCGCAAACAGGGCATTTTGGATTACCTGCGCCCGGACGGAAAAACGCAGGTAACCGTTGAATACGACGGCAACAAGCCGGTGCGTATTGATACGGTTGTTGTATCCAGCCAGCACGATGAAACCGTAACCTTGGAGGAATTGCGTGCTGACATTGTAAAAGAGGTTATTTTGCCGTCGCTTCCGACAGAGTTTGTCGATGCAAATACAAAGTTTTTAATCAACCCGACCGGCAGATTTGTTGTCGGCGGTCCGCAGGGTGACTCCGGTCACACCGGCAGAAAGATTATCGTTGACACATACGGCGGCGTGGGCAGACACGGCGGCGGTGCGTTCTCGGGTAAGGACCCGACAAAGGTAGACCGCTCGGCGGCTTATGCGGCAAGATATGTTGCTAAAAACATTGTTAAGGCTGGTCTTGCTGACCAGTGCGAAATCCAGATTGCATATGCAATCGGCGTAGCAAAGCCGGTATCTGTTTTAGTAGAAACCTTCGGCACTGCAAAGATTCCGGAGGAAAGAATCGCAGAGCTTGTAGACAAGCACTTTGATTTGCGCCCATCCGCAATTATCAAAAATCTCGAGCTCAGACGCCCGATTTATAAGCAGACCGCTGCTTACGGTCATATGGGTCGTGATGATTTGGATTTGACCTGGGAAAGAACGGACAAGGCGGACATTCTCCGTTCCGAAGCCGGACTTTAATTGCACATAAAAGCGAGAGCGAATTGCTCTCGCTTTTTCATATTTGCTTGCTTTTGTGCATAGCTTGTACAGAGGTGATGCATATGGATAAGGCGTATCGGAAACTACGCGCGAAACTGCATAAAAGAAGAGAGGCGGAGACGGAAACCGTCGGCGGCGGCTTTATCTTGCGCGTGCTTGTCTGTCTTGTGGTGTTTTTGTGTTTAGCTATGTTTTTGTTTAGCGGCGGCGAAAAGTATGCGTGGCTTTCAAGCCGGCTTGCGTATTATATGCAGGGCGCGCCGAGCGTAACGGAGGCGTATGCAGAATCTGTAGAGGCTTTTAATCAATTCTGTGACCGCATCGTAGAGGGGCAGATTAGCAATGATTAAGGCGGGCAGTTTTTATGTCAGCCTTTGGGTTGGTGTGTTGGTGTTGTTTTGCGCGCTGTGCGGCGCGCTTGAATGGTTGCTTTTGTCCTATGCGGCGCTGAGTATACATGAATGTGCGCACTATTTTGCTGCCAAACGGCTCAGAATTGCGTGCAGGGGGCTTGTGCTGCAGCCATTCGGAATAACACTCCGTTTGAAGGATAATCGCATTACAGAGCCGTACGATGAGATTATTTTGTGCCTTGCAGGTCCTATGGCAAATCTGTGTGCGGCGGCGTGTATCTATTTCGGGTGCGGTATGGCAGGGGAAGGTGTTCGATATCTGTTGTTTTCGAACCTGTCCCTGGCGGCAATTAACCTTTTGCCGATTCTGCCGCTCGACGGCGGAAGGATATTAAAAGCTTACTTAACCGCGCGCCTCGGGCTTGTGCGCGCAATTCGCATTACGGAAGCTGTCACTTGGTTTTTCGTGTTGGGCGTGGGTTTGTGTGCAGTTTTGATGCTGTGGCAGGCGCGCTTTAATGTTTCTTTAATGGTTTTGGTCGCGTTTTTACTGTTTAATATGAGCGCGGAGAAAAACAACAATCAATACCTGGTGATGCGCCAGCTTGCAGAGTATAAACGCAAGCTGTCCACGCGCAGGATTATGCCTGTAAAAAACCTCGCCGCACAAACAGATACGCCGGCAAAGGAAATCGCGGCACATTTTTCCTACGATAAATATCATATTGTGCATTTGTTTGATGAGGCGCAGCGACCGGTCGGTAGCCTGACGGAAACACAGGTCATTGACGCAATGACGGCGCTGGGGAGAGGTGTGTGTCTGGGGAAGGTGCGCGCTGTAAATATGGAAAATTGAAAATTTTTTTAAAAAAATGAAAAAAAGACTTTACAAATCAAAAATCCCGTGTTATAATATCAAATGTTCCAAAGAAATGCGGGAGTGGCTCAGTGGTAGAGCGTCACCTTGCCAAGGTGAACGTCGCGAGTTCGAATCTCGTCTTCCGCTCCAAAAAAGAACTAATCCATTTGGGTTGGTTCTTTTTTTGTATATGCGGACGAGATGAGAACGAGCAGAGTTCGTCGGAGCAGGCGCAAGCGCGCGACAGCGCTTGCGCACTGTGGAGTCAGGAGCACGAAGGTTTTGCCGCGAACGGTACGGAGCCGTCGGCAAAAGCGAGAGCGCACGGTATCTCGTCTTCCGCTCCAAAAAAGAACTAATCCGAAATGGTTAGTTCTTTTTTTATATATGAAGCATTGCATTTGCGCATATAATCTGCTATACTGTGTATGATGCTAAAGGAAAGGAAGTTTATATTATGGCAGATTGGTTTGGCTTTGAAATTGAAGAATTTGAATTTGAAGGGAAATCGGCTTCAATCGTATTTCCGAAGGGGGAAAGAAACGGTAAGTGGCTACTGAAAACAGAATACAGAGATGCATTTCCGGGTTTCGAAATTGAGATGCTCAAGCGTGGATGGTGTGTTGCGTTTAATCACAACCCGACACGCTGGGCATTAGAGGAAGAAATTGATACAAAGGCGCGTTTTTGTGCGTATATCAGCAAGACTTATGATTTAGATATGACCTGTGTGCCGGTCGGTATGAGCTGTGGCGGTCAGATTGCCGTAAAGCTTGCGGCAAAGTATCCGCACCTTGTATCGTGTATGTACATCGATGCGCCGGTTATGAACTATTTGTCCTGTCCGTGCGGTCTCGGTGCAAGAACCTCGGGTGCAAAGATTTATGCCGAGTTTGTTTATGCAACCGGTATGACGCTTATCGATTTAATCAACTACCGCGAGCATCCGATTGACAAAACGGATATTCTTTTGGCAAACAACATTCCGGTGGTTATGGTCTACGGCGACAGTGATGTTGTTGTACCGTACGATGAAAACGGTGCAGTATTTGCAGAAAAGTACCGCGCAAACGGCGGCATTATCGAAACCTACGGCAAGGCAGGCTGCGGACATCATCCGCACGGCTTGGAGGATCCGACGCCGATTATCAATTTCGTTGAAAAATATGCTTAAGGGGTTTTAGAATTGGAGAGAAGAAGCGGTGTTTTGATGCATATTTCCTCGCTGTACGGTGAGTATTCCATCGGCAGCTTCGGCGGCGAGGCGAAGTATTTTATAGATTTTTTAGCCGATTGCGGCTTTCACTATTGGCAGGTGTTGCCGTTTTGTATGGTGGACGAGTGTAACTCGCCGTATAAGTCGTATTCGACCTTTGGCGGCAATCCGTATTTTGTAGACTTAAATGTTCTGCGCAATAAGGGGCTTGTAACGCGTGAGGAGCTGGATATATACCGCCAGCAGAATCCGTATGTCTGCGAGTTTGTGCGTTTGTACCACACGCGATTAGAGCTTTTGATGCTCGCATCCAAGCGCGTAAGCAATCGCGGCGAAATCGAAAGCTTTATCGCAGGGGATACATATTTGTCCAAATTCTGCGAGTTTATGGCGCGCAAAGCGGCAAATAACGAAGCCCCGTGGTTTTCGTGGACAAACGATGCTATTGACGAAGATGTGCTCTTTATGTGGAAGTTTATCCAGTATGAATTTTTCACGCAATGGGCAGAAATTAAAAAATATGCAAATGAGCGCGGCATCCGCATCATCGGAGACATTCCGATTTATGTGTCGCACGACAGCTGTGATGTGTGGAGTAATAAAGAGCAGTATTGCTTGGATGGTGAAAATCAGCCGGCATGGGTGGCAGGTGTGCCGCCGGATTATTTCTGCGCGGACGGTCAGCTTTGGGGCAATCCGATTTACAACTGGGCAGAAATGCAAAAGGACGGCTACAAATGGTGGTGCGACCGCATCCGCCATATGTCGAAAATGTTTGATGCTGTGCGCATCGACCATTTCCGCGGTATTGAATCGTACTGGGCAGTGCCCGGCAAGGCGGAAACCGCCAGGGAAGGGCACTGGGAAAAGGGCCCGGGTATGGAGCTTGTAGATGCAATCAAGGCGGCTGCGGGCGATACGGAGATTATCGCCGAGGATTTGGGAGATATTACGCCGGAGGTGCACGCACTCGTTGAGAAAAGCGGCTTTCCGGGGATGCGCGTGTTCCAGTTCGGCTTTTTGTCGGACGGCGACAGCGCACATAAACCGCACCATTATCCGGAAAACTGTGTTGCCTATACCGGCACGCACGATAACAATACGCTGCTTGGCTACCTTTGGGAGTTGGACGATGCCTCCCGCGCCAAGATGCTCGCGTATTGCGGCCACGAGGGGCACTGGGAGAGCGGCTGTGCGAGCATCCTTCGAACGATATTTGCAAGCCACGCGCGACTGGCTATTCTGCCGATTCAGGATTTGCTCGGCTATGGCTCGGATACGCGCCTGAATATCCCGGGCAAGGCGGACGGCAACTGGGCGTACCGTTTAACGCGTGAGCAATTGGACAGCATCGACAGAAAACGCTTCAGAGAATTAAACAATATGTATGCAAGATAAAGTGTCAGAAGGTGAGGAAGTGCGAAAAAAGGGTTGGTATATTATAGCCGCCGCGATTTTGTTGCTTTTGCTTTTGGGATATTGGCCTCGAGAGCTTGCTGCCATAGCACCTGCAAAGGATAACTATATTGTTTGCAGGATAGAAAAATCTACGGATGTAAATGCAATCATTGTTGACGAGTTCAGCGGTGCATGGAAAGAAAGCATATGGGTAGAAAATATCGGACTATATTACAGTCATTATCCGTACGAGTTTGCGCAAGCGGGCAACACATTTTATTTTTACGGTGATTTCACGCAAGCAGTGAATGCTGAAGGCTACCGGATTTTTCATCTGGAGGATTGGGATGTGAAATATCCTGTACAGCATAGCTCGAATTTTTTCGTGCCGTTTAAACATTTTATTTGTAATTTTGATATGCTGTAAAAATAGCATTGGAAGAAAAAGACTGCGAAGGGGAGCCCTTCGCAGTCTTTTCATTTAGCTTTCCAATTCGCTTTCCGTGCGAATTTTTTTAATCCATTTGCCGCTGTTTAAACGAATGACGCACCAGACTGCCTTTAACACCTGGTCAATCTTTAATGCAAAGTAAATCCAAAACGCCGGCAGGTGCAGCACAAGGCCTGCCAGAATACCGAGCGGTACGGATGCCACCCATAAAAAGATGTTGTCGGCGAGCATCAGCATTTTTGTGTCACCGCCGCCGCGCAAAACGCCTTTGGTCATAATGCTGTTCGTTGCCTGGAACACGACGATGATGCTGATGGAGAGCATCAGCTGGCGCGCAAGCATTTGTGTTTCGACAGACAGGTTATACGCCTGAATCATCGGTTCGCCGAGTAAAAGGATAATGCCTGCCGCAATTAAGCCGAATACCAGACCGACGCCTAAGAAGGCATAGCCCTGGCGGTGCGCTTTTTCCTTGTCGCCCTCACCTAAGGTGTAGCCGGTAACGATAGCGCCTGCCTGCGAAAAGCCCTGAATCATAACCGAGCTTAACTGTTGTGTAACTGCTGTCACGGCATTGGCAGCAACGAATGCCTTGCCAAGCCTGCCGATAACCATTGCAACCGAGTTGTTGCCAAGTGCTAAAATGCCGTCGCTGATTAAAACGGGGATGCTGATGCGTATGTATTCGCGCCACAGGTTGCCGACCTTTGTAAATAAATCGCGGATTCTGTAGCCGATTTCCTTGTCGCAAACAAACAGATAGCCGCAGATGACGGCAAATTCAAATATTCTCGACACAAGCGTACCGAGCGCCGCACCGGCAACATCCATTGCCGGGCAGCCGAGCTTGCCGAAAATGAAAATGTAGTTTGCGCCGACATTGACAAAAAAGGCAGCAATGGAGGTGTAGAGCGGCAATTTGACCTGTCCGACATTGCGCAGTACAATTGTGCAAGTCAGCGAAAGACCGAAAAAGAAATAGCTGATTACCGAATACTGCAAATAGCGTATGCCATAGCCGATGATGTCGGCTTCGGTGGTGTAGATGAGCATAATCTGCTTCGGTAAAAACAGTGTGACTACGAAAAACAGCGCAGCCATCGCAATGCAGAGGCGTAGCATAATCGTGAGCGTCTTTTTGAGCGACGGATTGTCGCGCATACCGTAGTAGCGCGCAACGAGCACGGATGCACCCATACCGATGCCCATACAGAAGATGTGAAAAATGCTGATAAACTGGTTGGCGAGCGAAACAGCGGATAATTGTGTTTCACCTAAGGACCCGACCATCAGCGTGTCCATAATGTTGACACCATTGGTAATTAAGCCCTGCAGCGCAATCGGAATCGCAATCGCCGCGACCTTTTTATAAAAGGCTTGGTCTTTGATAAATAAGCTTTGCATAAATTCGTCATATCCTTTCATCTACGACATTTTACCACAAAAAAAGCAAAAAGAAAAGCACTTTTCTGAGGGCGTGCACCTTAGGGATAAAACGCCTTAAAAAGCAATATTTTGCCGAATAACTGCGTTAAAAGCGACCAAAATCCGCGAGGATGTTGGTCGCTTTTGCCTTGTTCTTCATTCAAACTATTATTTTTTAAGGTGCT
>JAZQCN010000158.1:0-7303 GCA_045546315.1 Clostridia bacterium
CTTGGCATTATAGTCCACCGGGATACCGCGCCCGTGGTCAGCCACCTCGATGGACTTATCCATAAAGCGCGTTACCTCAATGCGGTCGCCGTGCCCTTCGCGCGCCTCGTCGATGGAGTTGGACAGAATTTCAAAAAAGGAGTGGCAGCAGCCCTCCAGCCCGTCCGAGCCAAAGATAACCGCCGGGCGCTTACGCACACGGTCGGCACCCTTCAGCGAGGTGATACTGGTATTATCATATTGTTTCTTTGCCATGAATATAATCTCCTGTTCATCGCATAATCATTTCACTATCTCTTGAGGTATAAATCGCGTTATACCACTTTATATTGTATAATATTTTCCCAAAAATGTCAATAAGCAGGTAAAATGTAATATGTACGAAACAATCCGCTTTTATGTGACCGAAAAGAAAAAGCAAGGCCCTCTCTGCCTTGCTTTTAATCTCTGAATTGAAACAGTTTATATAACGGAATCTCCAATGCACTTGCAATATCCATAATTAAGTCACCGGACCATGCACTGTTCGCGGACTCAATACGCTGCATATGCGTTCTGCTGATGCCGCACTTTTCCGCCAATTCCATTTGCGTAATGCCCTTTAGTTTTCTGTAATAGGTTATGTTCAAGCCGATATATTCCCATGTTTTGTAGTTCCTATTTTCCATACACTACACCTCTTGAGAATATTATAAACAATTTATCAAAAAGAATCGACAACATCACACATTTCAAATGTTATATATCATGTTGCATTTGTGAATTCATTGTGATAAAATATACTCTGAAATATATCCCATGAGGTGCACTATGAATCAAAACAGCAATACAATTCCAAAGAAAGAACAGTTAAAAGAGCTTTATGCGCTTTTAGACGAGGTCACAAAGGAAATTCAAAATTACCAAGCTGATGCTGCACCTGTTCCGGAAGCGCTTTTTGAAAAGCTGCACAGCATTTTGAAAAAGGTGGTCGCATTAGAGCACAAGTAATAAATCTGCCTCCCTGATGCAGGAAGTCGGATTGCAAAGCAACTCACACAAATAAAAAAGGCAGGATTTTCCCCTGCCTTACCGCTTATTCACGAAACTGAAACAGCTTGTATAACGGAATCCGAAGCGCCTCTGCAATCTCATCCAAACGCTCCAATCTGCACGAGGTTGCTCCGCTTTCAATTCTTTGTATATACTGACTGCTTAAATTGCACTTTTCTGCCAATTGCAATTGCGTCATACCCTGTTCTTTTCTGAAATACAAAATATTCAATCCAATACTGTTCCACAAATCAATATCTCTCATATTGGCGTTGCACCTCGCTTTCATAAATATTATATCCTCAAGCGCGTGCTTTATCGACAAACGATTTGTTTCGAATAGCAAACAAATTGTTTGCATTTCAACACGAATTGTGTTATGATAAAATTGAAATATATCCCATGAGGTGCACTATGAAACAAAACAGCAATACAATTCCAAAGAAAGAACAGTTAAAAGCGCTTTATGCGCTTTTAGATGAGGTTACAAAGGAAATTCAAAAGCACCAAGCTGATGCTGCCCCTGTTCCGGAAGCGCTTTTTGAAAAGCTGCACAGCATTTTAAAAAAGATTGTTTCGTTAAAACACATGTAAAGGCTGGTGTCCCCAACAGTCCGAAAGTCTACACAAAAACCACGGCAATGATGAATCATTGCCCTACAAACACGCCACAACCAATACTAAATATACAACCAGCATAAAAAGCGGAAATTTTGCTGTAAGACAAGGCAGAAAGACCGACACAGTACTCGTGTACGGGTCGGTCTTGATAACGAAGTATTACACAAAATTTACCTTTTTACCATTAAAACCAACGAAGATATCAAATAATAACAGGCAGGGAAAGCCCTGCCCGTTATTATTTAAACCAATCTGCTACCTTTTGCATCATGGACTTTCCATCAATCTGCTGTGGGCAAAGTTTCGTGCATTTGCCACAACCAATGCAATCAAATGCTTTCTTTTCCGCTTCGTTGTAGCGCTTGCTTTCGTGATGCTTTCGCTGCGCCGCCGCGTTGTAGTATTTGTAAAGCTCCGGAATGTCAAGCCCTGCAGGACAAGGCATACAGTAGCCGCACGCGGTGCACGGAATCAGATACGAATTCTTCCATGCCTGCTCCGCTGCCGCATACGCCTTTTTCTGCGCCTCTGTCAGCTTGTGCGGTTTTGCTTCCGATGCCCACAAAAGGTTTTCATCGACCTGCGACTGCGTGCTCATACCGCTCAGGAGCAGACTGACCTCCTCAAAATCCCAGACAAAGTCCAGCGCCTGACGCGCATAAGGCACATCGGGATTTAAGCAATCTGCCACAGCTGTTGGCGGCTCGGCAAGCACGCCGCCGCGCACAGGCTCCATAATGATAATGCCGAGTCCCTGCTTTGCCGCATAACGCAGACCTTCCAAACCCGCCTGATTGTGCACATCCACATAATTAAACTGCAGCTGGCAAAACTCGCAGCCGGGGTAGTTTTCGATGATTTCCTTGAACATATCAAAATTATCGTGGAAGGAAAAGCCGATGTGGCGCACCTTTCCCGCTGCCTTCGCCGCCTGCATCTTTTCCACAAGCCCGAATTTTTTCACCGTTTCCCAGTTTTCCTTGTCGAGCGCGTGCAGAAGATAAAAGTCGATATACGCCGTGCCGAGCCGTTCCAATGAAGTGTTTAATATCTTATCAAAATCGCCCTCTTCTTTCACGCACCACGGCGGGCACTTGTCTGCCAAAAGCACCTTTTCACGGTAACCGTCCTTCAGCGCTTCACCCAAAAACGCCTCACTGTCGCCGTTCTGGTATACATACGCCGTATCCAGATAATTCACACCGGCATCAATGGCGCTGCGCAGCATTTTTGTGGCTACTGCGCGGTCGATTTTTCCGTCTTTTTGCGGAAAGCGCATACAGCCGAAGCCCAACACACTCACCTTTTCACCTGTTTTTCCGAGCACTCTGTATTCCATAAACGCACCTCTCTGCTATAAAGTCTTGCTTTTTTGTATAAAAATAACTTGCTTTTTTCGACAGTATCTTGTATAATGATGGTTGATGATACAGCATTTTCCAATTTTACAACTTATTTTAGTTGTATATTATTAACCTCAAAAGGACGGACAGACTATGCAAGAATATTTATCGAATCTGTATATCAACTATTACTACGGCAGCCGCGTACATCTCGGCAGCTATTGGGGCGCACACGATGTCGTTTGCCCGTTTTCAAAGGTGTACTACATTATTGACGGCGAATGCATTATCGAAATCGAGGATGTGCGCTACGAGGCAAAGCCGGGCGACTTTTTCCTGATTCCCGCGAATGTGCGCCACTCCTTCTATCACGAAAACGAAAACTATATCACCAAATACTGGTTCCACTTCGATTTCAAAATCGGCGGTGGCTCTTTTACCGAAACCATCACCGCACCGTACTGTCACAATTTCGGCACAGACAAAAAACTCGTGTCGATGTTTCGCAAAATTCTGCGTTTGGAAAAAGTGGAAACACTTTCGGCAAACTTAGAGCTGACAGCAACCATTTTGCAAATGATGTCGTATTATTTTACGACCACCGTTGCCAAGGAGTCGCAAAGCACAGACGAGGGGGCTGTGGTTTTGCGCCGCGTGATTGAATATATCCACGCGAATCTACACCGCAACATCACCGTGGAGGAGCTTGCGGAACTGGCACATTTTCACCCGAACTATTTTGTTCGCTTTTTCAAAGAAAAGCTCGGCATTCCGCCGATGAAATATATCAACAACATTAAAATTGAAATGGCAAAGTCGCTTTTGGAAACAACGGATATGCCGGTACATAAGGTGATGCAATCCATCGGCTTTACGGACTACAGCCATTTTTCCAAGTACTTTAAGACCTACAGCGGCTACTCGCCGAAAATGTTTAGAAGATATTATACATCTCCTACCAAAAAATAACACAAAAAGGGCTTGCTGCGCAAGCCCTTTTTGCATTATTTTTCCGTCTTATTCTCAGATTGCTTAAAATTACTCATTGCATACTCGCAGCACTGTACAACAAAGCTGTTTAAAGAAACATTTTCTTTTTGCGCAACAACGGACATTTTCTCAAGCAGGGGCTTGGGAAATCTGAAGGTGCGGTTTGCGGTTTCCTCGGTATGACGCACTTTAAACATGATATCACTCCCTCAACCCCTATTATAAATGCAAAAAGCATAAATATACATACATCAGTTTTGCACGCATATTATCGCGTGCAAATTGCGTTTGACAAATTAAAATAAATATGTTAAACTGTATATGCGTTACAGATAAAAACGCATATATTTTCACATCGTAAGGAGGTACTCCAATGAAAAAAATTCTGACAATCTTACTCACGCTCGCCATGCTGCTGCAGCTTACAGCCGGTCTTTGCTTTGCGCAGGAAAAGGAAGTCGTTTCCCTGCCCGCCGAAAGCAAAATCTGGAATTATACCGTAAACAACGGCGAAACAACCGTTTCCGATTTCACATTCACACCAACTGCGGTGATGACCGGACTGAAACTTAGCTATACTACAGCTGCAGACTCGCATGTTCTTGCAATTACAATCAGAAACATCAATACAAATGAAGCGGTATATACTGCCAATGTCCGTGTTTTGAAGGATAGTGTACAAGAAAAGCACATTGGCTACCTGCATTTTGAAGCGGGGCAAGCCTATCAAATTGAGCTTTCTATTTCAGATGTTCGCTATACGGATATCACGCCGCAAAACACTGCAAACGGCACCATCACCTGCAACGCAAATGCCTCTGCCTTGTTCTCCGATGTCCCCGCAGAAAACGAAGCACTCTATGCTGCAGTAAAGCAACTGCAGGCACTTGATATTGTCGATGTTCCGACAGACGGCATGTTTCACCCCGAAGCAACCGTAACACGCGGCGAAATGGCATATTTTCTGACAAGATTATACAACACAAATATTGCGCCCGGGACACCGGTAAACCATGACCCGTTTACAGATGTCAGCAGTACCCACTATTATGCAAACAGTATTACATTTGCAAAGGGCATGGGCATAATGCTGGGCTATGGCGACGACACATTCCGTCCCGATCAAAACATCACCTATGCCGAAGCGATTAAAACTTTGATTGGAAGACTGGGTTACTGGTATCACGCCGCCGCTTACGATGTGCCGCTCTATCCTGAAGGCTACCTTTTATCTGCGAAGGAAATCGGTCTGACAAAGAATGTCACAATCACCGACCCGAATGCGCCTGCGACCAAAGGTGACATTGCACTTATGATGCACAACGCATTAACCATTCCGTTGATGGAACGCTTGAGCTACAGCAATCCACCTCGCTACGACCTCTGCGACGGCAAAGACGGCAGACCGTATAAAACCATATTAAACAGCAAATTTTAAAGGCTTCCCCTTGAGGGGAAGCTGTCACCGTAAGGTGACTGATGCGGTGTAGGAAACGCTCAGCATCTCCGCATTTAAAAATCATAATAACAAAAGCCGTAGCATTCAAATATTCGCTACGGCTTTTTCACCTCATCCACCGCTTACGCGGTCCCCCTTCCCCTCAAGGGGAAGGCTTGTCTTTTTTTTATCTCTGCGATGCCTTTCTGTACTGTGCAGGCGTGATGCCCTTGATCTGCTTGAAGGTCTTGATAAAATAGCTTAAATCGTTAAAGCCGCAGGCGTAGGCAACCGCCGTTACGCTCGCATCGGAATGGATAAGCTTACGCGATGCCTTTTCAATGCGATAGTGCGTCAAATACTCCACCGGGGTTTTCTCCGTCATTTCCTTAAAGAAATAGCAAAAATATTTTGACGACATCCCCGCCACGCTCGCCATATCGTGCAAAGAAATGGCGCTGTCGTAATGACTGCGGATAAAGGCAAGCACCGCTTTTAGCTTCGGTACATTTTTATCCGCCGCAAGCGCCGCGCTTTCCGTCGCGCGGTACAGATGCGCGTCCACCAAAACGCCGAACAGCTGATACAGCGCACCGATGACCTTGAATTTATAGCCCGAGGACGGCTGTGCCAATGCACCAAACAGCGCGTCCACCGCTTCTGCAAGTGCAGGCAACGGCTGCTCGTGGTGCTCGATTAAGGCATACTCGTGGTTTTTTAAGCACTCAATAAAATAGTTTGCGCCCTGCACCGGTGCAGGCAGGCAATCCGGGTGGAATACAATACATTCGTAGTCACAATCCTCCGGCGTTGCCTGATGCACGGTTTCGGGATTGACAAACACGATTTCATTTGCGCGCACAGTGTAGGCATTGTTATTTAATTTTACATGCAACACACCGCGCAGCACGCGAATAATCTCCAATTCGCCATGCCAGTGTGCCGCCATTTCATAACGCGTATGGTCACGGTCAATCCGATAGAGCTCTATCGGAAAATCCGCCGTACCGCGCTGCTTGAGTTCATTATAAATCATATAATCACCAAAAACTGAATATTCTTATACTTTTTTCCATTATAACACAAGTATTATCCCTTTTTCAAGTATATGATTATAGTATAAGCTTTATATTTAAAATAATTTTTACGGAGGTATAAAACTATGTCAAAAAACAGATATGTCGGTGATTATCCGGTGATCGGTATTCGTCCGGTTGTAGACGGCAGACGCGGCCCGATGATGCTGCGCGAATCCTTAGAGCCGCAGGTATGGGCAATGGCAAATGCCGCAAAGAAGCTCTTTGAGGAAAACCTTTTCTACTCCAACGGCGAGCCGGTAAAGGTTGTGCTTGCAGATACCTGCATCGGTCGTGTACCGGAGGCAGCCGCTTGCGCAAAGAAATTCGAAAAAGAAGGCGTAGACATTACGCTGTCCGTTACACCGTGCTGGTGCTACGGCTCGGAGACTATGGATATGGACCCGAGAACCATCAAGGGCGTTTGGGGCTTTAACGGCACAGAGCGTCCGGGCGCAGTATACCTTGCAGCTGTTTTGGCAGGTCACGCACAGAAGGGTCTGCCGGCATTCGGCATCTACGGTCACGAGGTACAGGATTTAGACCAGATTACGGACATTCCGGAGGATGTAAAGGAAAAGCTGCTCAGATTCGGCCGTGCCGCTGTTGCAGTTGCAACCATGCGCGGTAAGTCCTATTTGCAGATTGGTTCCCAGTGCATGGGTATCGCAGGCTCGATTATCGACCAGGATATGATGGAAAGCTACTTCGGTATGCGCGTTGAATCCGTAGACGAGGTTGAAATCCTGCGCCGTATGGAAGAGGGCATCTACAACGAGGAAGAATATCAGAAGGCACTTGCT
>JAZQCN010000159.1:0-5546 GCA_045546315.1 Clostridia bacterium
TATTTCCTCGCTTGTAACGGCGGAGATTATGTTTGGCTATGCTTGTGCATATGACTGGCTGTACTACGATTTAACCCCGGCGCAGCGCGATGAAATCCGTGCGATTGTGAAAAAGCTGGCACTTCCGGATATGATTTATAACTATGAGGGTAAGAGAACAAGCACCAACTTTACCACGGGCACCATCAACTGGAACCCGGTATGTAATGCTTGTATGATTGGTACGGCATTTGCCTTTGCAGATGAAGAGCCGAATCTGTCGGAGTACATTTTAGAAAAGGCACCGGGCTTTATCGTACACTCGTTGTCGCCGTATGCACCGGCGGGCGGTTATCCGGAGGGTACAATGTACTGGGATTACGGCACAACCTTCCTCTGCTTTGCAATGGATATGCTGGAGTACGGCTTTAAAGATGGCTTTGAAATCCCGGCAGAGTATAAATACTACAACTATCCGGGTATTGCGGAAACGAGTGATTTCCCGATTTACTACTGCAGCTCTGCAGGTAAGTTTGACTATGGTGATGCATCCTCCGGCAGCGTAAGCAGCGAGGTGTTCTACTGGATGGCTAACCGCTTTAATAAGCCGCAGTATGCATGGTATCAGAACAAGGTGCAGTTTGACAGAAGCAGCTACCTGAGCGGTTACAGTGCAATCTTTGCGCTTGCAAGCTACGATAAGGACAACGCAACCGTTGCACCGGGCGTGTTCAGTCTCGATAAGTTCTATGTCTCCGAGGAGGATGTAAACGGTATTGCAATGCGTTCCACCTGGGCAGGCGATCAGGAATTGTATGCGGCAATGCAGGGCGGTAACAACGCCGAAAACCATATGCATTGGTCGCTCGGTACTTATGTAATTGACTATCACAAGAAGCGTTTCATTGATGAAGATTTAACTACGGATTATGCGCTCAAGGGTGGCAAGGAAACGATTTACTATAAGCGCGCAGAAGCGCACAATACACTTGTCATTAATCCAAGCACTGCGCCGGACCAGAATGCAAAAGCGATTGCGAAGGTCGTAAAGAGCGGCACAAGCGACAATACGGCATTTGGTATTCTGGATATGACACCGGTGCACGATGATTATGTATCCGCAAAGCGCGGCATGATGATGACGGACAACAGAAACCGCGTGATCGTGCAGGATGAAGTGGTTGCCAAGAAGGAATCGGAATTCTACTGGTTTGCAAATACAAAGGCAGGCATTAAGCTTTCCGCAGACGGCAAGAGTGTTATTTTAAACAATGACGGCGAAGAATTGCTTGTGCGTATCATTGAAGGACCGGCAGAAGCAAAGTTCACCGTAATGGAAAGAAATTCGCTTTTCAGCGAAATTACAAAGGGCAATCAGGGCGGCGTAAAGCTCGCAATTCATATTCCGAAGGCGAAGACATTAAACCTCGCAGTTGAATATGTTGGTCTTGAAAAGGGCGAGGGTATTCCTGCGCCGAGCGTATTTGTACCGATGGACAGCTGGACAGCAGACGACAACGGTATGACCGCCGTTGCGGCGGCAGGTACGGCAACCGTGCTCAAACTCAATTCCCCGAATGCGATTGCAAAGGGCGAAAAGACGTATGTCGATCCGGCAAACTATGATGTTGTTCCGTTTACGGAAAACGGCAGAACGCTTGTGCCGGTAAGATTTATTTCCGAATCCTTCGGTGCAAAGGTCGGCTGGGAGGATACAACACAAGCCGTTACCGTACAGTATAAGGACAAAAACATTTCGCTGCAAATCGGCTCGAACATTATGTATGTAAACGACCAGATTGTAACGCTCGATGTGCCGGCGAATACCTACAATTCCAGAACGCTCATTCCGCTTCGTGCGCTTGTGGAAGCGCTTGGAAAGCACGTGTTCTGGGACGACAGAGGTCTCATTATCATCGCAGACGATGCTACGCCGTACCCGACAGAGGTAGTCGACAGACTCATTAAGGAATTAAATGTCCGCGTGAGCGTCAATGGCAGCGATTTAACCTTCTTTGAGCTTGACCGCGAAAACTATGTGCTGAATGTAAAGAGCGGCGAAGCTGTGCCACAAATCGGTGTAACGACCATTGGCGGTGAAGCCGTTTCGGTAACACAGGCCGCTGCAGTAGGTGAAACTGCAACTGTAACGGTAGACGGTAAGGTATACAACATTAAGATTGAAAACGACCCGTTTGAAGGGCTGTTTGGTAGCAAGGATCCGGGTGTGATTAACGGCGTAAGTGTTGTCAGGGCGGGCGTAGAGCTGCCGGATCATAACACATTTATCTATGTAGAAGATTTGTTAGACTCCACCGGTTGGGCAACCTATCCGAAGCGTGGTATTGTAGACGGTGTAATCAATGAGTCGGTTTCCAACCGCTGGGCTGCCCAGGGTATTGGCTGGATTCAGATGGATTTCGGCAGCGCAAAGAATTTGCATTCCATGGGCTTTGCCGGCGTAACGCAGACATCGCGAGCGTATATCTTTGATGTGGAGGTTTCGCTCGACGGTGAAAAGTGGACACTGATTCACGAGGGCGGCGCACCGACAACAACGGATAAAATGAGCATTATTCCGCTCGGCGATGTGCAGGCAAGATACGTTAAGATTACCGGTAAGGGCAACAACATCAATGCGTGGAACACTTACGCAGAGGTGCGTTTCTATGAATCCGCCGCACAGCAGGCAGAGGATATTTCCTACTGGCCGGCATACTTTGGCAGTGTCGGCATCGGTGGCAAGGTTGGCGAAACGATGCCGCTGAAGGTAAGAGGTCTTGACGCCGGACGTGCAGAGTTCGATTTGAGAGCGGATGCAGAAATTGTATACGATGTAGCGGATAAGAGCATCGCTACCGTATCGGCAGAAGGCAACATTACCTTACTGAAGACAGGTAAGACAACACTGACCGTTCGTGCAACGCAGGATGGTTACGGCGCAAGCGTAACGGTGGACATTGAAGTAAAATAACATAAAAGTCTAAAAATAATACCGAACACGATTGTGTTCGGTATTTTTTATATCTGATTGCGTTTTCTGTATTCACCCGGTGTTAGGCCGAAGGTTTCTTTAAACAGTCTGCAAAAATACATAGAGGAGTGAAATCCGCATTCAAAAGCAATTTTTTCAACGCCCGATTTTGTGAATTTGAGCTTTTCGCAGGCAAGCTGAATTTTTTGCGCATTGATATAGGTCACAATCGTGATGCCGGTTTCTTTTTTAAACAGCCTGCACAGATGCGGTTTGGTAATATAAAATTGAGCGGCAAGCGCATCTAAGCTTTCGATTTCGAGATAGTGGTTTGCCACATATTCCATAATGGCGGAAAAAAGCTTGCTTTTTCGTCGGACAGTGTCGTTTGGCGTGTTTGCGCTGGCGTGGAGAAACAATTGCATAATCCGGCAGAACACCAAAAAGTCGTCTGGGTTTACAGAAAGTGTGCGCAAAAGCTTTAAGAGATTTGTATGTTCATCCTGCGTCAGAGAAAGCTTTTTTTGCTGAAAGAGTGTAAGCAATTGCATTTTGGCTTCGGTGGTAAAAAAACGGTTTAAGTAAGCATCTTTGAAATACAGAAGATGTCTGCTGTATGCGCCACCGTCTGTAGTGTGCAGCTCGTGTGGCTTGATGAAAGCCACATCGTATTTAGAAAGCTCTATGATGGTATCATCAATAATATAAGTGCGCTCGCCGGACTCTAAAATATAGATTTCGTAAGCACTGTGGGAATGAATCAGCGGCATGTGCCCGCCATGCGTGTTGTGTGTATAGTCAATTTGTAAATCACGTTCCACATCCTGAAAAAGTATTTCCATCGCTCTAACCGCCTTTTGTTTGTTTGATATCAATATAGTATAATAAAAAACAAAAACAGTCAATATTTTATATTGAAATTGATATCTGTTTTCGGTATTCTGTGGATAAAATGATGGGCATCGGCGCCCATCGGCTTATGAGGTGATAGATATGTATTACGAAAACGGAAAAGCAAAGGAACTTAAAATTGCCTATATCGGCGGCGGCAGCCGCGGTTGGGCATGGAATCTGATGAGCGACCTTGCGCTCGAGCCTGCCTTGTCGGGTACAGTTTACCTGTACGATATTGATACGGAGGCGGCAAAAATCAATGAAAAAATCGGCAATCGCATCCGCGAAGATTATCCGGAGTATGACAATTTTGCCTATGTTGCAACCAAGACGGCAGAGGAAGCACTCGAGGGTGCGGACTTTGTGATTATGTCGATTTTACCGGGCACGTTTGACGAAATGGAATCGGATGTGCACACACCGGAAAAGTACGGCATTTATCAGTCTGTCGGCGACACGGTCGGCCTGGGCGGCTTGGTGCGTGCATTGCGCACGCTTCCGATTTATGAAGACTACGCAAGGCTGATTGAAAAGTATTGCCCGGATGCGTGGGTCATTAACTATACCAATCCGATGACGGTATGCACGGATATTTTATATAAAACCTTCCCGAGCATCAAGGCCATCGGCTGCTGCCACGAGGTGTTTGGCACGCAGATGGTGTTGCGCGATGCGCTGGAGGAAGAATGCGGACTGAAAGATATAGAGCTTGACGACATCAAGGTAGAGGTCACAGGCGTCAACCACTTTACATGGCTGACAAAGGCAACCTACAAAAACATCGATATTTTCCCGATTTACCGCAGCTTCTGCGAAAAGTACAAGGTTACGGGGCACGGCCGCGAGAAGGAATCGGAAAACTGGATGAACCGCTACTTTAAGTGCAATCAGCGCGTGAAAATCGACCTGTTTTTGCGCTATGGCTACATCGCAGCGGCGGGCGACCGTCATTTGGCGGAATTCTGCCCGGCAAACTGGTATATGCAGTCGCCGGAGATGGTGGAGCGTTGGGGCTTTAGCTTAACGCCGGTGCAATGGAGAAAGGACCGCGCGAAGGAACTGATTCAAAAGAGCAAGGACCTCGCGGCGGGCAAGCGCAAGTTTGAAATTGCGCCGACCAGCGAAAAGGGTGTAGCGCAGATGAAGGCGCTGCTCGGTCTCGGTGATTTGATTACGAATGTTAATATCCCGAACTACGGTCAGATTCCGAATTTGCCGCTCGGCGCTGTAGTGGAAACCAATGCATACTTTACGGCAGATACCGTAACGCCGATGTTTGCAGGAGAAATGCCGGCAGCCATCCTCGGACTTACAGAGAAAATCGTTGTTAACCAGATGCTGACGGTGGAAGCGGTAAGAAAGAAGGATTTGGATATCGCGTTTGAAGCGTTTATCAACGACCCGCAAAACAATCTGGATATGGAAACCTCTAAAAAACTCTTTGATGAAATGATAGAAAATACAAAGGCATACCTTACAATGTATCAGAAATAATCAACAAAGCAACCTGCACAAAAATCGGCTCGGTTTTTGTGCAGGTTTTCTAATTGAAATAAGGACAAAATGAACTTTGAGTTGGACAAAATGAACTTGATGCAAAAAACGCTTTCTGTGCAGATTGACACGAGGTTGTTTTTATGAAATAATTAAAATAGCATTAAGCATATTTTCATGTAAGAGGAGGAGAAAAAATGAAAAA
>JAZQCN010000160.1:0-8024 GCA_045546315.1 Clostridia bacterium
ATTTGATAGAATTATGTACATATGGTAAATGTGTTATACTCTTCATTAAAGCGCACATTCATCAGAGTAAAAACAATACATAGTATTGGCAAGGGTGATATCTTATGACAACTTTTGATTTCGGGAAAGGCGTTCCCGAATGTTTCAAAACCGAAGGTGGTAAACTTTGTGTCACCCACCTTATGGTAAAACAGGGAACAGGAAGCCTTAAGTGGGACTTTTCCTTTGGCGACAAATTAATAATAAATACCGACATAGGTTATAGAACGCTTACGCACGATGGAAGAGATTCCAGAGCCTATGTGTTCGGAATGTTCCTTTTTGGTTTTGGGGCAGAAGGGAGTCTACATGTTGGTTTTATGAAAAACGGCATCGAGCAGACGGGGTTTGATGTTGAGCTTGGATTTAAAAACTGGCGCTCTGTAACTGTTTGCTTCGACAGAGATATGGAAGGAAAAGCAGTTGACGGTATGGATTCAATGGTCATAACAGCCAATTCCGCAGGAAGTCTTCTTTTTTCCGAACTCATCACAGCGAACAGAGTAGACCGGCGCTATGTCTTAAAAAGCTATCAGGTTCCGTTTATTAAAAACAATGAATTGCTCATTAACAAAGCGTGGGAAGTTGCCAAAAAATATACTTTGGCAAAACCCGATGCAGAATCAGTTAACCGTATAAAAGAAAGAGCACTCAAGTATATTGCATCCGAATTGACTTTGGGCGTTCCCGATACTTTTGAAGAACTGAGCCGAAGGGCTGAAAAATTTGAAATCACCAAAAATGAATATGGCACAACCGGTAAAAGGATAGAGGTGACTTATCAGCGCTGCATAGTTTATGAAACACCTCTTGAGAAAGAAGAATATATCCACTTAAGAATAGCAGCTCGCCTTATGCAGGATATATCCGTATACTATCTTAAAACGAGGGACAAAAGAGCGGCTGATTTGTATCTGGATATATTAAACTACTTAATCGTTCAGGGGCTTAGCGAAGGCTCAAGCTTCGGAACCCATAAAATCCTTGATTATGGCATCCGCTCTTTCTATGCATCTGCTATAGCTATGCACGAGGTAATAGAAAAGGAAAACCTCACGGATGAAGTAACAAACTTAATGCTCTGGTTTCTTCATGCCGCTCAGAAAGGCTTTGCTGAAGGCGTACCAATGAAGAAAGCAACAAGTGATGATTTCTCCAATGGCGCAAGAGGTCTTTTGTTTGCAATCCTTATGCTGAAGGATGAAGTAAAGCAAAGTCAGCTCCTGGCGGCCTATAGCGATTGGGTTTCCCAAAGCCTTGATATAAGCCCCGGCCTATGCGGCATGTTTAAAGAAGATGGATGCATTTTCCATCATCATGGTCATTATATAGGCTATGGAAAAGGCGGCCTTGAGGGTATTACATCCATAGCATATATGCTTTCCGGCACGCCCTTTGAAATCAGCAATGTGGCTTATGAAAATCTTAAAAATGTTATGTATGCGCTTGATTTTCAGTGTAATGGCAATTATGTTCCGATCGCGCTCTCGGGCAGACACCCCACCGGTAAAGAAGATATTGATCCTGTCATATTCAAATATTTCGCCCTTTATTGCATTGAAAAAGGTGACTATGCATCAGCCGGGCTTTATTTTTCAGTAAAATCATCTCCCGAAGATGAATACGATAAGAAAATTTTTGAGTGTGCAGAAAAAGGTGTCAATTCCCGTGGCAATAAAACTTATCCCTACGCCTGTTGCAGTGTCCATAAGCGAGAAAATTTTATGGCTGTAGCAAAAGGATATTCAAAATATCTCTGGGGAAGCGAAATATATAAAGCAGACAATCTCTACGGGCGCTACCGCTCCTATGGAGTCGTTGAGATTATAAATAACAAATCCCCGTTTTCCCACGATGGCTACAACTGGAATCGATTTCCGGGTGCCACAACAATCAACATCCCCATAGATGATTTAAAGGCCGATGTGAGAAATGTAGACGATAAATCAGGGTTTGAAGAAATGCTTCTTTCAGATCAGAGCTTTGCCGGCGCTGTAAACCTTGGAGATAACGGCATGTTTTCTATGATACTTTCCGAGCATCCAAAATACAACGGAAGCCACAGAGCGAGAAAAAGCGTTTTCTTCCATGATGATTTTATCCTGTTTCTGGGTAGTGGAATTTCAAACGACTGCACCTATGAAACAGAAACCACCCTCTGGCAGATAAGTCTTGACGCCTTTCCGGATAAGCACACACTAAACGATGAGGAGAAAATTGGCACTTGCCGCATAAAAGAAAGTGATATTTTAAAAGATAATTGCGGAAATAACTATTATATCAAACCCGGCACAAGTATCTTCATATCTTCGGGGCAGCAAATATCCCGACACTCTGAAAATTGCAGCGAAACAAAAGGAAACTTCTCTTGTGCAGTCATAAAGCACGGGGTTTCGCCTCAAAATGCCTCATATGAATATGCAATAGGCATAAACGGAGCGCCGAAAAAAAGCTATACTGTCTTGCAACTGGACGATTCAGTACACGCAGTAAAAATCGGCAACACAACCTATATGGCAATCTTTGAGCCGGAAAATGCCGATATAGTTTCAGTAAATGTTCCCGTTCTTCTTATGATTGAAGAGCAGGAAGATAAAATAAATTATTCAATTTGTGATCCTGACCTTCGTCTTTATAAAGAAGATTTATCTCAGTTTGATGAAAATGGAAATCAGGTAGAGGTGAGCATTTATTCGAGAGATTGGCTCACAAACCCGACAGGCACACAAACCATAAATCTCTCAGTTGCACAGTTTGGAATAAGCCAAAGCTTTGAAGCACGTGGCGGAATGACCTATCAATTCAGTAAAGAAAAGAATGTGGGTGAGGTGTAATACCTCATCCTTCCTGCCGACAGAAAACACTACATAGAAAGGACAATCAAAGTGAGCGAAGTAAACAAAAACTATTTACTCTCAGACGGCGATCCGGAATTTCTTGCCGATTTAAAACAGGCACTTTCCGACGCATGCACAATCCTTAAAAACCACCTTCATAAATATGCAAGCGGTGATGTGTATCAGTACAGATATAATGACGGTCAATACACACCAACCCCCAATGCACAGCCAAACTATTGGACAGAATCCTTTTATCCCGGTCAGCTCTGGCTTGCATATGAAGTAACCAACGATGAAGCTTATCGTGATATAGCTGAAAAAAATATCCTCGATTTCCACAAAAGAGTTGTGACAAACGACGAAATCGACTGGCATCACGACATCGGCTTTCTCTACTCTCTCTCATCTGTTGCACCCTACAAACTCACAGGCAGCGAAATCGCAAAAGAATCGGCTTTAATGGCTGCATATTCACTTTCGCGTCGTTTTCGATTTAAAGGTGAATTCATTCAGTCGATGGGTGATGATGGCAACTATTGCCCGCAGAACTACCGTTTCATTGTTGACACAATGATGAATCTGCCCCTTCTTTTCTGGGCAGCAGAAGAAACGGGAAATATGACCTATAAAGATAAAGCAATGCGTCATCTTCGCACCTGCATGAAATATAGTATCCGCGAAGATGGCTCAAGCTATCACCACTTCCTTATGGACCACGAAACCGGCGGACCAATCCGCGGTTTAACGCTTCAGGGAGCGCACGACGAATCCTTCTGGAGCCGCGGTCATTCGTGGATTATCTATGGTCTGGCTGTCGCCTATGACTACACCGGCGATAAATCTCTTCTCGACGATTTTGTTAAGGTGACGGATGCCTTTGTGAGAAATCTTCCTGCATCCGACAGCATTCCGTACTGGGATTTCATCTATAATGACGGTTCGGGCGAAGATAGAGACTCATCTGCAGCAGCGATTGCTTGTTGCGGTATTATGGAAATGGCACGCCTTATTCCGCACGACATCTGCAATATGGAAAAATATATTGAAGCAGCAAAGAAGATGATGAAATCTCTTCTCACAAAGAGATACCGCATCACGCCCGATACGGGAGAAGAAGGTTTGATCCGCGAAGTTATCGGTTCAAAACCGCACGGTGGCAAACCCTGCTGCGCAACCTATGCAGACTACTTTTTCCTTGAAGCATTAATTCGTGCAACGCGTAACTGGGAAAACCGTTATTGGTAAAATTAAAAATACAGATGTTGATCTCTAAAACTAGGAGGAATAAAAATGTACATTTATAAAGACCTTACAAAAATCCGCGAAAATGCCATGTTTGTATTAAAAGACATTGCAGAAGCAAAAGCTGGTGATAATATCGTGGTAATTGCGGATGCAGAGTCGTATTCCAATGCACGTGCACTTTGCGATACTGCGAAGGAAATGGGATGCGGTGTTGTAATTTTGGATGTGGATATGTATGGCGGCGCAGAAGGGTATGACAATATTCCCATCATGGAACCTGTGCGCCAGGCAATTTTGCATGCAGACATCTGCTTTATGACAACACCCCAAATTAAAACCGGATTTTCTACATATTTAGGTTCCCGCGATGAAGGGGATGCTTCTCTTCTTGGCAAGAATAAGCAGTTCACCTTTGAAAGCGGCGGCATGGAGGAATGGAATATTAATAAGGAGGAAGTTCTTGCAAACAGAAAGCGCGCTCTCGTACTTTACGAATGGCTCAAATCTGCCAAGGAAATCCGAATTACAACAAGAAGAGGCACAGATCTTACTGTCAACATCGGCAAGAGCATTGATGCTATGTACCCGGTCATGGGCATTATTCCTTTCTACTCGGAAGTTGCGGTAATTCCTTCCTTTGATACTGTAAATGGTGTTGTGGTTGCAGACGGTGCTTCCGAAAGAACGAGAAACCAGCGCGGTTTCCCCATTCGTCCCAATATGCCCACCTGCAACGAGCTGTACAAAGAACCCATGCGCCTTGTATTCAAGGATAGCTATGTAGTTGAATTCTCCGGCGACCCTGTGCAGGAAGAACGCCTGAGAGTGCTGATGGATGAAGTTTCCCCGAAGCCTGACCTGTGCGATGAAATCGGTCTTGTATGTACATCTTCTCATGAAAACAATATGTACGGCTGGAAGGTAGACGGAAGCCATCAGATTAACTGTATCCATGTTGCTATCGGCAATAACAGACGGCGCGGAGAGATCATTCACTCCGATGAGCATGTTGACTTTGATGTGCATGATCCTTCTGTATATGTTGATGGTGAATGCATACTCAAAGACGGCGTGTTCAATGATGATGTGATTTTCAGCCACGAAAAGTAAGTTTTCCACGGTTACATATAGGTAGGTATCGACTATAATTATACAGATTCAAAGGAGTGAGTGAAATGAAGAAAATCATTAGTGTATTGCTTTCGTTGGTGATGCTTTTGGGTATATGTGCGCCAATGGCATTTGCGGCAGACAGCAAAACGACAGAAACGGTGTTTTACGAGCAGAATTTCGAAAACTTCGAGATCGGCGAAGCGCCGAAAGCCGGCTTTGACGGCAGCGCCATCACGGCTGTGGCAAGAATAACCGTAGATGAAGAAAAGGGTAACAAGGTTGCCAAGTATTGGGTAGACAATGCGGAGCGTCCGAGCGGTCCTCGTTTAGAAAAACTTATTTCGACGCGCGGCTTAAAGCAAATGACGATTGAGTATGATGTTAAGACGATCGGCGGCGAGTCAGTTGTTTCTTTGACCCTCTACGATAAGACGAGTAAGACAAGTCTGAATAAAAAAGGTCTGGCGGCTTCGGTTTTTACGGCTTGGACACGTATTCGCATTGAAGCGGATTTTGTAAAGCATACAGCTGTTGTTTATGCCGACGATAAGCAGGTGAGCGAAACTGCGCTTGAGTCGATCAGTACAGAGATATTGACGATTCAGTTTGGCTCGAGTGTCAAGCTCGATGGCAGTTATGCGATGCTGGACAATATCAAAATTTATACCAAGCAGCCAGGCTATAACCCGAATGCAGGCTTGACCATAGATGATATTGCCGGTACGGTAAACAGAGCAGATGCCGTGGAAGAGAGTGGCGATATCTTTGCAATCATTGATGAGGATTTTGAATCGCAGACAGTGGATGCATTGGTACAGAAGCGCCTAAACGGCGGTTTTGGTACTTCTGCAATCAAGGCGACTGCGCCGATTTACGTTCGACAGGCAAACGGCAATAAATATGCACATGCATACCACGGTAATCCGGATACGCCGGATGCCATCCAGGGTCAGCGTCTTGGTAAGACTATTTCGTTTGTGGGTGTGAACAACCTCGTTCTGGATATGGATATCAAGAGCAGTAAAAATGGTAAGTCTACGCTTTCGGCGAGTATTTCAGACTGCGAAACGAATAAAACAATGGTATCCGTTATTGTACCGACATCGTTTGATGATTGGATGCATATCAAAGTGCGTTTTGATTTTGTAAACAAGGTTGCCAAGGTGTATGTCGGCGGCAAATTATATAGGGAATTTAAGGCAGATCTTGGCGCTACGGTGAACGGCGATTTCCGTATTACGGGGCAGCTGTATTCCGACGGTAGCGACTGGATGATTGATAATTTTTTGCTGTCCACACCGGATAAGAATGCCGGCGGCATCGTGAACCTCGCAGGTGAGTTCATGGTTGATCAGGTGAAATTGCCGGAAGCTGAAAAAATCGGTATGGTGGACAAAATGCGCAAGACGCATCCGCGTATTATGCTGACGGATTGGGCAGAGGTGCGTGCAAAGATTGATACCGATGAAAACTATAAAATCTGGTACAAGCGTACGATTGAAACGGCAGACAATATCGTGCGCAGTGCACCGGTGGAATATGTTGTGAATGCGCGTAATAACATCAATGAAGCTTCTACACTCGCAAAAACGTATATGATTTCGCTTGCGGGTGCTTATGGTCTTACAGGGGACAAGCGCTATAAGGACAGACTCTATCAGGAACTTGAAAACGTGGGTAACTGGCCGGATTGGGATGGTAAGACCTATCTGTGTACGGCACACTTGATTTTAGGTGCATCCATTGCTTATGACTGGTTATACAATGACTGGACAGAGGAAGAGCGCGCCAATATTTTGAATTGGCTCGTACAAAAAGGTGCCTCCCAGGCAGTGCTCGGCTATGAAAAGATGATTAGCGGTACAGGCAGCTGGATTAACGCTGTTTCCAACTGGAACAACGTGTGTAACGGTGCAAACACCATTCTGGCGATTGCGGTTGCAGACGAATATCCGGAGCTTTCCGAATACATCTTTGCAAAGGCGAATCTGGCATTGCAGGACTCCTTTATTGAAGTCTCTGCAGATGGCGCGTATGCGGAGACCATCAGCTACTGGGACTATGGTGTGCGTTATCAGGTTAAGATGATGTCTGCGCTGGAAACTTCTCTGAAGGATGGCGAATCACTCCCGGCAAGACTCGATTATACCAATAATGTCGGTTTAAACAACACTGGTGATTTCCCGATTTACTATAACGGCACAACCGCGGCGTTTAACTATGGGGACTCTGACGATACGCTCAAATCATCGTCGATTTTGTACTGGCTTGCAACAAAGTATGACAAGCCGCGTTATGCGTGGTATAACCTGTATATGATTAACAACTATGCGGCGATTGACCATCCGAAGGATCATAACACAATTTTGTCTATCCTTTGGTACGATGCAGAGCACGCAAAAGGCGCAGACCCGGTGGCGGCACTCGATAAATTCTACAGCTCGTCTGAGCCGAACGGCGCAAACGGTCTTTCGATGCGTTCGAGCTGGACAGATCAGAATTCGCTTGTTGTAATGGCGCACGCCGGTGATGCAAGTACGGGTCACATCAACCATGATGCAGGCGGCTTTGTCCTCGATTGGGCAGGCAAACGTTGGGTGCATATGTACGGCAGAGAGCCGGCAGGTCTCACAGCAGGCACACTCTATGCCTGGGATGGCTACTTTGCAATCGACAAGCAAGACAGCGGCAGATTCCAGTATTATCATACACGCGGTGAAGCGAATAATACAATTATTGCAAACCCGAAGCAGGGCGAAGCGGATATGCAGGTATTATACTATGCAC
>JAZQCN010000161.1:0-3512 GCA_045546315.1 Clostridia bacterium
TGATATTGAAGAAATCATAAAGAAAAAAGCTAAAAACCTGTTTGCAGGCTTAGTTTTATTTGACGTATATCAGGGTAAGCAGGTGCCGGAGGGCAAAAAGTCTATGGCATACACCCTTACTCTGCAGTCAGAGGAAAAGACCCTGACAGATGAGGATACAACTAAAACCGTAAATGAGATTTTAGATGCACTTAAGAGTAAATTGGGTGCAGAGCTGAGATAATTTGTAGAGTAGTTAATTTTAAAAATAAGGTTAGGGGGGGCGATTCCTTCCCCCTGACCCCCTAGGACCTTTTTTTCTATGAAGAAAAAGAGGCAAAAAGTCATCGGGACATCGCCCCGAACCCCTCGTGCGTAGTGCGGGCATTCCTGTTGCGCAGAATGCCATAGGTACACTCGTACTCGGTTTCATCTACCTTTGCTAAAAGGGAAATAAGTGCCGGCAGCGAACTTTATAACGCAGAAGATGATGCGTGGGTGTTTATAAAAATGATAGAGCACATTAGCAATTTATAGGATTTAAAACAGCATTTCGGAGGAGTTATGGATAAGGTAGTCATTACACCGACAAAGCTATCGGGCAGTCTAATCGTGCCACCGTCAAAAAGTGCGGCGCATCGGCTGCTTATTTGTGCGGCGCTCGCCAAGGGCGAAAGCTTTGTAGATAACGTGGATTTATCGCAGGATATTTCTGCGACTGTTTCTGCTATGCGTGCGCTCGGCAGCAGCTTAGAGCAAAAAGGCGAAGGCTTTTTGTGCCGTGGCGGCAGCTACCTGCCTGATAAAGACGGCATTTTAATTGACTGCGCTGAGTCCGGCTCCACTATGAGATTTTTAATTCCGATAGCGCTTGCCTTTGGCGGCTCGTTCAGGTTTACCGGTCGAGGAAGACTGCTCGACAGACCGCTTGATGCATATTTTGATATATGCAAAAACGACGGTATTTCGTTTGAAAAAAGAGATAGTGAGATATATTTTAGCGGCAAGCTAAAAGGCGGCGAATATTCCTTAAGAGGAGACGTGAGCTCGCAGTTTATAACAGGGCTTTTGTTTGCGCTTCCTCTTATAGATGCTGACAGCATGATAAAAATTACCACGCCGCTCGAGTCTAAAGGATATATTGATATGACACTTTCAGCGCTTTCGGAATTTGGTATTTTGGTTGAAAACCGCGATTACAGGGAATTTAAAATAAAAGGCGGGCAAAAATATCTGCCGCACGACTGCGTGGTTGAGGGAGATTATTCTCAGGCGGCATTTTATCTTGTGGCGAATGCGTTGGGAAGCGATGTTTCTGTTTTGGGTCTTAGCGAAAAATCATCACAGGGAGATAAGGAAATAATAAATCTTATAAAAAGCATGGGCTCGCCGCTCGCTGCAAGGACGATTGACGTGAGTCAGATTCCTGATTTGGTGCCTGTTTTAGCGGTTTTGGCAACTCAGGCAGAGGGTGAGACAAAAATTATAAATGCAGCAAGGTTAAGGATTAAGGAAAGTGACCGATTGGCGACGATAACTTTAGAACTTAAGAAGATGGGCGCAGATATCACAGAGCTTTCTGATTCGCTCATAATCCGTGGTAAGACAAACTTATCCGGCGCAGTTTGTGAGGCTCACAACGACCACAGAATTGCGATGTCGCTCGCTGTTGCGGCGACTGTTGCAGACGGTGAGGTTACGATAAAAGGACCCGATTGTGTTAAAAAATCGTACGGTCATTTCTGGGAAGATTATGCTAAGTTAGGAGGCAGAATTTATGGCTGATTCATTTGGAAAACTGTTTCGCATTACGCTTTTTGGCGAATCTCATTCTGCCGCAATCGGCGTAGTTATTGATGGTGTGCCGGCAGGCATAGAGCTTGATATGGATAAAATAAATAAAGAGATGCGCCGCCGTGCGCCCGGGCAGGATAATCTGTCTACGCCCCGAAAGGAAGCCGATTTACCTAACATCGTAAGCGGATTTTTTGAGGGCAAAACGACCGGCACGCCTCTTTGTGCTATTATAGAAAACACCAATACACGTTCAAAGGATTATTCGCCCGAGCTTCTTCGCCCTGCGCACGCTGATTTTACGGGAAAAGTGCGCTATAATGGCTTTAATGACTATCGTGGTGGCGGTCATTTTTCGGGCAGACTCACGGCGTCGCTTGTTTTTGCGGGTGCAGTTGCCAAGCAGTTTTTAGAGCGTGAGGGCATAACAGTTATGGCGCATTTAAAAAGTGTCGGCGAAGTTTGCGATGAGAGCTTTTCGCCGTGCGATATTGCTGAGGATTTGGCAGAAAAAATCTTATCTTATGAGCTTCCTGTTATAGACGAAAGCGTTATTGGCAAGATGAAAGAGACAATTCTTTCTGCTAAAGCAGAGGGTGATTCTGTCGGCGGCGTGGTGGAATGTGCTGTTATTGGCGCTAGAGCAGGACTTGGCTCACCATTTTTTGAGTCGGTTGAAAGCAGGCTGGCTTCGATGATGTTCTCTGTTCCTGCGGTTAAGGGTATAGAATTCGGTGCAGGTTTTGGTATTACAAAAATGCGCGGAAGCGAGGCTAATGACAGCTTTTATTTAGACGGAGATAAAATCCGCACAAAAACAAACAATAACGGCGGAATAAACGGCGGAATAACCAACTCTATGCCGATAATTTTCCGCACAGCGATAAAGCCTACCCCGTCAATTGCTGCGGAGCAGGAGACTGTTAATATTGATGAAATGGCTGAATGTAAAATGAGCATCCATGGTCGTCACGACCCGTGCATTGCACATCGCGCGGTGAGCGTAGTTGAGGCGGCGGCGAGCGTGGTTATGGCGGATTTGGTTCTGGAGGCGAAAACCTATGGCAGATAGGACAAGACTCGACGATTTAAGAGATGAGATAAACGCCGTTGATAAAGAAATAGTCAGTCTTTTTGAGAAGAGAATGGCGATTTCAAAGGCAGTCGGCGATTATAAAAAAGCAAATAATATGCCCGTTTTTGTGGCATCACGAGAGGCAGAAGTGATAAGGTCGCGTCAGAGCTGGTTGTCTGACAAAGAGATTGAAAGCTCTGTAGAAGAGCTTTTTGAGTGCATAATGGGTCTGTCACGTTCTTTGCAGAATGACACCGTTTCTTCTCGTGATTTTAAATCGGCAAAACCGATAGAAAATCCGCGCGTGGCATATTGCGGCGTACCCGGATGCTACGCTGAAGAGGCAATGAAAAAGTATTTTGACGGCACACAAAATGCGGTGCCCGTTTCCTCTTTTGCCGAAGTGTTTAGTGCGCTCGATAGTGGCGAGGCGGATTACGGCGTTGTGCCGATTGAAAATACATCAACAGGTGCGATTGACGATGTTTTAGATTTACTTGCGTCCGGTGGTCTCTATGTCGTGGGTCAGACGGTAATTGAGATAAATCATTGCTTGTTGGGAATGGTTGATGCAGAGATTTCTGATATAAAAGAGGTCTACTCGCACGCACAGGGTTTGGCGCAAAGCAGCGAGTTTTTAAGCACGCTTTCCGGCATCAAGCAA